>NZ_JAUSXK010000001.1:3426135-4111363 GCF_030815955.1 Microbacterium murale
ATCTGACCTGCACTCATCCGAGGGTCGAGCGATGCGTACGGGTCCTGGAACACGAGACCCGTCTGCCGGCGGAGCCAGTGCAGCGAGTGCGCTGAGCCTGTGGCGTCCACGGGCTTGCCGTCGATCGAGACTGTCCCGGCCGTCGGCCGATCGAGCCCCAGCAGCAGCCGTACCAGTGTGGACTTTCCTGACCCGGACTCGCCGATGATGCCGATCGCCTCGCCGGCCTCGATGTCGAGATCGGTCGGGTGCAACGCGGTCTGGGTACCCGCACGCTCGAACATCGAGCGCTTGGGCACTGGAAAATCGCGTGCGAGACCGCGTGCGGAGATCAGGCTCACTGCGGCCCGCCGTCCGGACGCCAGAGCGTCGCCGTGGCGTCGCGCAGCAGCCCCTGTGTGATCGGCGAGGACGGGGCGGTGAGCAACGTCGAGACGGGCGCGGCTTCGATGATGCGTCCTTGCTCGAGCACCACTCCGTGTGTCGCGACCTGCGCAAGGACGGCGAGGTCGTGGGTGATGAACATCAGCGACATACCCTGGTCGGACACGAGTGACAGCAGCAGCCGCAGGATCTCGGCTTGGATCGTCACATCGAGCGCGGTGGTCGGTTCATCTGCGATGAGCAGTCGCGGTCGGCACGCGAGCGCCATCGCGATCGCGACGCGCTGACGCTGACCGCCGGAGAGCTGGTGCGGATACTTCTGCACGATCGACTCGGGATCGGGAAGCTGCACCCGCGCCGCTTCCGCGATGGCTCGCTCGCGAGCCTCGCGCTTTCCGGCTCCGGTGTGGATCCGCACCGATTCGGCGATCTGGCGGCCGACGGTGCGGATCGGGTTGAGTGCGGTCCGCGGCTCCTGGAAGACGATGCCGATGTCGTCGCCGCGGAAGTGCGCGAGTTCGCGATCCGGCATGCCGAGCAACTCGGTGTCATCCCATCGGATGCTGCCGCGCGCCGTCGCACCGTCGGGAAGGAGCCCGAGGATGGCGAGCGCGGTGAGGGACTTGCCCGATCCTGATTCGCCGATCAGCCCCAGCCTGGCACCGTCCGGAACCTCGAAGGAGATGCCATCGATGACACGGCGTCCGTCGATCTCGACGACGAGGTCGTGCACGGCAAGACTCATGCGACCACCGCCGGCGTGTGGGTCTCGGCGCTGCGGTGCCGGAGTGTCGGGTCGGTTGCCTCGCGCAACGCGTCACCCAGGAGGTTGAGGGCGAGCACTGTGATCGTGATGGCCAGACCCGGCCAGATCACCGAGAGCGGGTGGATGCTGATGTACCGCTGCAGATCGGACAGCAGGATTCCCCAGGACGGCTCGACGACCGACGCGCCGAATCCCAGGTACGACAGGCCCGCTTCAGCCAGAACCGCGACAGCCATCGACCAGGACAACTGCACGATGAACACGGGCGCGACGTTCGGCAGCAGATGCCGCAGCAGGTTCTGGGCGGGGGTCAGGCCCGCTGCCCGGCCCGCGAGCACGAAGTCGCTCTGCTGCACACGCCGCAGCTCCGGTCGCGTCACGCGGGCGATGTTCACGCCGAAGCCGATCCCGACCGCCCAGATCACGACCCACAGCGACCCTCCCCAGACGGAGGAGATCATCATGGCGATGATCAGTACGGGGAAGGCGATCAGGATGTCGACCAGCACCGCGACAGTCTCGCGTATCCATCTGGCGGTGAGCGCGCCCAGCGCGGCGAGCGCGATCCCGACGACCGTCGCGACGATCCCGGCGCCTACGCTGACGAACACGGTCGTGCGGGTTCCCGCCATGACGAGGCTGAGGATGTCGCGTCCCGTGTTGTCGGTGCCGAGCAGGTGAGGCCAGCCGGGCGCTGCCCAGCGGTCGCGAACGTTGGCGTCGAACGGGTTGAAGGGCGTCCAGAAGACCGAGATCAGCGCGACGAGAGCGATGACGAGCACGGTGATCAGGCCGAAGCGTCCCGTGGCACCGCCCCAGAGGACTCGCAGCCAATTCGGCATCAGGCTGCCTCTCTCTGACGCGGGTCGACGAAGTGATGGATGAGATCTACGACGAAACCGACTACCAGCACGAGACCGGTGAGCACGAGCAGTTCGCTCTGCACCTTGATCAGATCGCGGGTGCCGACGTCGGCGACGAGCATTCGCCCGATCCCGGGAAGGGTGAAAAGCTGCTCGATCACGACCGAGCCGACGATGATCCCGGCCACCTGAAGGCCCAGCACCGTCACGATCGACAGGCCGACCGCAGGGATGCCGTGCTGCACGAGCGCCCTGTTGCGGCTGAGTCCCTTTGCAGCCGCGGTGCGGACGAAGTCCTGCCCTCGTGCCTGCAGGGTGGCGCTGCGAACGAATCGCAGCAGCATGGCCCCTTCGACGATGCCGATCGTGAGTGCCGGAAGAATGAGTGCGCGAAACGCCTGCCAGGGGTGGTCCCAGCCGCCACGGGGGAAGCCTTGGGCGGGAAGCCAGCCCAGCCACACTGCGAACACGACGATCAGCATCATGCCCGCCCAGATCACGGGCACGGCGGCCAGCGCCTGCGCAGTGACGCTGAGTGCCGTGCCGGAGGCACGGCCGCGCCACAGGGCGGAGAGGATCCCGAGCGGTACGGCGATCAGCATGGCGATCACCAGAGCCATGAGGCCGAGCGGCACGGTCACCTGTGCCTTCTCGGCGAGTTCCGCGCCGACGGATGCGCCGCTGAGCTGAGAGGTGCCGAGGTCGCCGCTGAGCACTCCTCCGATCCACTCGCCGTACTGCACGACCAGCGGACGGTTGAACCCGAGCGCTTCGCGCAGGGCCTCCACCGTGGCAGGTGATGCCTGGGTGCCGGCGATGAGCTGGGCGACATCGCCCGGGAAGACCCGGAGCGTGAGGAAGATGAGCACGCTCGACACGAGGAGTCCTGCGATCAGCAGGACTCCTCGTGTGAGTGTGTAGCGGATCACGCCTTGGCTACTCAGCCGTCTTGGTGACGCCGGCGAGGTTGATGCGCGAGTTGATCGAATCCTCGGGGAAGCCGGCGACCAGCGGGCTGACCGCGGTGATGGTGGCGCCGTTGTAGAGCCAATCGGCGGCGTGATCCTCCGAGACGAGACGTGCTGCCTTGGCGAGGAGCTCGGCGGATGCTTCCTCGTCGGTCTCGGCGAGTGCCTCGGCGTAGAGCGACTGCACCTCCGGGTTGTCGTAGCTGAAGTAGTAGTCCGGGTTGGCGAAGTTGCCGAAGTCGCGAGGCTCGACGTGCAGGACGAAACTCAGCTCGTAGTCCTTGTTCGTGTAGACGTCCTCGAGCCAGGTCGGGAACTCCACCGCGTCGACCTCGAGTGTGACGCCCACCTTGGCGAAGTCCGAGACCAGCACCTGCGGCACGGTCGTTCCGTAGAACGAGGGGATCGTGAGGGTGAGCTCGAGATCCTTCTGACCCGCCTCTGCGAGCAGCTCCTTGGCACGCTCAGGGTCGTACGGCGCGACGTCCGCCAGGTCTTCATAGCCGGGGTCGAGCTCTGGGATGGGACCGTACAGCGTCTCGCCGGCGCCGACCGCTTCGATGAGTCCTTCGTGGTCGATCGCGAGCCGCAACGCCTCGCGCACCCGCGCGTCATCGAGAGGAGCTTTCGCGTTGTTGAACGCGAGCGTGGCCTTGTCCGTAGTGCGGCCGGTGGTGAGCACGAAGTCGCCCGAATCCTCCAGCTGTGGGGCGAGGTTCGGGTCGACCGCGGTCAGCACGTCGAGGCTCCCGTCGAGGGCCGCGTTCACCCCGGCAGTGAAGTCGGGGATGTACTCGAAGACGACTTCGGCGACCTTCGCCGGCTCGCCCCAGTAATCGTCGTAACGGGCGAAGGTGATGGTGCTGCCCTTGCTCCAGTTCTCCAGCGTGAACGGGCCGGTGCCGTTCTCAGCCGTCTGCAGATCGGTCGTGTCACCGGTCTGGAAGACGAGGCCGGCGGGACCAGTGAGGGTGAACAGGAAGTTCTGATTCGGCTCGGTGAGAGTGATCACGACCGTGGCCGCATCCGGAGCGGCAATGGAGGCGACACTCGCGAACTCGGCGTTGCCCTGCAGCGTCGCGTCAGTGCGCACCGCCTCATAGGAGGCGGCGACATCGGCCGATGTGAGAGCCGTGCCGCTGTGGAAGGTCAGATCCGGGTTCAGCGTGAACGTGTACGTCAGTCCGTCGTCTGAGACCTCGTAGTCAGAGGCGAGGCGCGGTTCGATCGTGTTGTCCTGCGAGCGCGTGACGAGGCCTTCATAGACGTTGTCGATGAGGATCTGCTCGATCGCGGCACCGCTGGTGTGGCGGATGTCGAGGTTGCTCGGCTCGAGCACGAGCCCCACCGAGAGCGTGGCGTTCAGGTCGGGCTCGCCCTTCGAGGTCTCGACGACGGGCTCAGGGGAGCCTGCGCAGGCGCTCAGGATGACGGCAGTTGCGGCGAGCGCCGATATGACGGCGAGGCGTCTGTTTCTTCGGAACATGAAGGTGCGGGATCCTCTCGGGGCGGCAAGTGCTGTGTGCCAGTTCGGGTAGAGCCTATGGATGGGCGGTCAGTGTGGTCAGAACAGCGGAATGCGGCGTCACATTCCTCAGGCAGGCGAGTCCGCCGCAGCACGGATCAGCTCGGCGAGTTCGGCAGGGGCCGTCTCCTGAACGTTGTGCGTGGCCTCCAGCGCGATCACACGGGCGGTGGGTACACGCCGGCGCAGTTCGTCTCCGTCGGTCTCGCTGACAAAGCCCGATGTCGCGCGTACGAGCGTGATCGGGGCTGTCGTCTCTGCCAGATCATCCCACCCGGTTGCGTCAAGGATCGGCGCAGCCGCGCCCGTGGGCGCGGGGGCATCGGCGGAGGCCGGAGCCATCGCCTGGGCGGCGAGGTGAGCGAAGTGATGCTTCCACTCGACGCGGCCGTCGGCGCGGACGCGAGAGTTGAAGAAGACGCCGCGTTCGGTGTCCGCGCGCGAGCCGCCGAGGCCGAAGGACATCGCACGCTCCACGAGCTCATCGCGAGAGGCGAAGTGCGTCGGCCCGTCGTAGAACTCACGCAGAGCGGCCGGCCCGCCGGAGGTATCGATTCCAGGGGTGATGTCGACGGTGATGAGCTCACGGACGAGATCGGGACGCGCTGAGGCTATGGCAGCGGCTGTCAGCCCGCCGAGCGATTGCCCCACGAGGACCTGCGGCTCGTCCGCCCATTTCTCGAGCGCGACGATGACATCCGCGGCGAGAGTGCGGGGGGAGTAGTCGAGGTCTTCTCGCCAGCTGGAGTCACCGTGTCCAGCGAGGTCGACCACCAGAGCCGGCCTCTGCAGCAGCAGTGCCGTCGTGTCCCACGTATGCGCGTTGAGTCCTGCACCATGCAGAAGGGTGACCACGGGAGCGTCGTCGCCGAAGCGCAGCGCACTGAGCTCTCGTCCGTCGGCGAGTGGAACCGTCACACGCTCGACAACCGGCAAGGGAACGTTCAGCGCCTGCGCCTGATGCGGGAGATAACTGAACTCATTGGTCTCTGTCGCCACGACCATATTCTGGCCCCCAGACCTGTCTTGTGTGAAATACGGGATCAGAACGACAAGAGCTCGGGACAGAAAAGGGACAATAAAGCGTAATAGAGCGCCTTCTGACTATGCATTATGCTTCTTCGCGTCGGCGACGATGTGTCGCACCTCGTCATATCATTGGAGTATGAGCGAGACACGCGTGCACTTGTCGAAGACTGAGCCGGCCGCGTATCAGGCGTTGGATGCATTCTCTCGCACGGTGGGCGAGATCTGTGCGGCGAACGGCATCGACGACCGCCTCAAAGAGATCGTGATGATCCACTGCTCGCAGCTCAACGGCTGCGCGTACTGCACGCGGATCCACTTCGATCGAGCCGCATCCGCCGGCGTCGACTCGGATACGCTCCTGCAGATTCCCGTCTGGCGCGAGAGCGGAGTCTTCTCCGACCGTGAGCGGGCGGCGCTGGAGCTCGCTGAGGCGTTCACCTTGATCCACGAGGGCGGCATCCCTGACGACGTGTACGACCGAGTCGGAAGCGTGTTCACGGAAAAGGAGTACGCCGCCTTGAGCTGGGCGTGCGTGTCGATCAACGCCTTCAATAGGATCGTCGTGGCCGGCCGCTATCCGGTCCCGCCCCGTGTGGCGCAGGCGCCCGCGTGACCGTCGTCCTCATCGACGGCGTCTTCAACGTCCGCGACGTCGGAGGCATGCCGGCTGAGGGCGGTCGGATTCGTGAAGGGCGGCTGTTCAGGTCCGGCAACCTGGTGTCGGCCACGCCCGAGGGCCTTGCGGAGCTCGAGCGACGCGTGTCACATATCGTCGATCTTCGCGACGGACAGGAGGTCGCAAGCGCCCCTTCTCCGGCGAAGACGATCGCGACGACGCATCTCCCGCTGTTCCTCGGCTCCGTCGCATCGTTCTTCGAAGACGACATGAGTCTTGATGAGATGTACCTTCAACTGCTCGAGGAGAGCGGTGAACGGCTGGCCGATGCGATCCGCATCATCGCGCGAGGCGAGCCGACGCTCGTGCACTGCACTGTCGGCAAGGATCGTACCGGAGTGACCGTCGCGCTCGCCCTCGCCGCGGTGGGGGCGGATCGCGAGTCGATAATCAGCGACTATGCGCTCACGGCGTCCATGCTGCCGCGAGAGCGCAACCGCCAGATCGTGGCGTTCCTGGAGGTGCAGCATCCGGAAGCGCAGCACGCCGTCGCCCTGGCCACGCTGTCGCCGGCAGACGTGATGCGACGGCTTCTCGAAGAGGTGGATGCGCGATGGGGATCGGCAGCGGCGTATCTCGAGGCGAACGGGATGACGGGTGACGAACTCGCCTCGTTGCGACGGGCTCTCATCGATGCATGAGCCTTGTATAGGTAAGGCAACCCTTCTTCGGTGATACCATGGAGGAATCATGACCACCTCCATCGACGTCCGCACTGGGCGGGCTCGCCGCCGCGCAGAGCGCCTGAGCGCGCACTATCTGGTGACGGCTGACGAGAACTCGTTGGCAGAGCTCGAAGCGTTCCTCGTGACGCTTCCGCTGTGTGCGTCGGGTCGCATCTTCATCGAGGTGCCGGATGCGAGCGACGTCGGCATCGTCGAGGCGCCCGCTCGCATGACGGTGACCTGGCTCACGCGCTCCTCACGCTCGGGTGCACCGGGCAGCGGTCGATCCTGCGCCACCGGTGAGGCCGTCGCGCGCGCCACTTGCGCGTGGGCGGATGAGATGCTGTGCGACGGCGAGAACCCGACGCACGTGACCCTGCTCGGTGGCTACCTGGGCACTGCCGACATCGTCGAGCACCTCACGAATGAACTCGACATTCCCGCGTCCACGATTCATGCGCCGGAGCGCTTCGGGCTGCTTCCGCTCGACCGCTGAGCCGTCAGCTCGGCTCTGAGCGGTTCCGCGCTCTCCGGACGTAGTTACCGTCTTCCAGTCCGGCTTCGATCTCGAAGCGATTGCGCAGCGGATCTCTGCCTGCGAACAGGTACAGCACCGGCATGAGGAAGCCGTAGCGCAGCCATTGCGCCTTGTGCACGGCTTCGTGTCGTAGCACGGCATCGCTCGGCCGTGCGTCACCGGTCAGGAAGCAGCCGCCGACGCACACTCCGCCGCGATTGAACGTCCATTTCGGCATGCCCTGGAAGACCCAGAGCCCCCCGCGCCGTTCGACCGGTCCTGTGCTCCATATCGATCCCCAGGTCCATCCGACTGCCGTTCCCCAGGCATAGCCGAGGCGGCTGATGGGTGAGCGCAGCAGGAATGCCGGAATGCGACGGTCGAATCGACGACCACGCGCGAGAACGGCGTCGGCGGTGGCGCTCCAGTCCTCATTCACGCGACGGCACCCACAAGACGGAGGATCGCTCCGAGATCATCCACAGCGTGATCGGCGGAGCGCGGTGCGAAACCGGCGATCGTCGCGCCTGCGAGAGGAACCCGCGCGCGAAGCGCGCGAATCGCGGCGCTGAGCGCGCTCGTGCTGGCGCCGAACGGGGCGGCCGACGAGACCCCGGCGAGTTCGGCCGGGTCGAGCACGTCCACGTCGATGTGCACCCAGACGCGGCCGGCCCCGGTTGCTGCGACGGCTTCTGCCAGGGCATCCACGTCGTCGAGATCGTCGACGGAGAGTTGCGCGAGACCGGCGAGGGGCCCCTCCTCTTCGTCGTCGACGATGCGAGCGCCGACTGTCACGATGCGATCGCGGGGAATGCCGGGGGACAGCGCGAGCTCAGATTCTCCTTCGCCCAGCACCGCGCGCAGCGCCATCCCTGAGAAAGCCCCTGAGGGCGAGGTTTCGGGCGTGTGCAGATCAGGGTGCGCATCGCACCACACGACGGCGAGGTCCTCACGGTCGATCGCTTCGAGGGCCGCGACAGTCACGCTGCAGTCGCCGCCGATGAGAACCGTGCCGGCTGTGATCTCCTGCGCGATCAGGTCACGGACGCGCTGCAGGGAGCTCAAGCGGTGCACACGGGTGCCCAGCGAGTCACCGGCTTCGAGGGGGACGTCGAGCACCGTCGTCGCTTTGCGTGGAAGGTCGCCGGCGATGGCGGTCGCACCGTCGACGAGCAGCATCGCGCGAGGGGCGGGCGAGCCCTGCCACTGCGGCGCCACGAGAAATCTGGCCACGGGGACCTCCAGACAAGAATGGGGATGCCCCGGGCGCATCGGCCCGGGGCATCAGGAGCCTCAGGACTCGATCTGTGACTGAGGTGCGCCGGACTTCAGCTCGGCGAGACGCGCCTCGACCTCGGTGAGCTCACCGAGGTCGTCGAGGCTCTCGAACTGTGCATCCAGGCTCGACGCTGCGAGTTCGACCTTGCCCTGGGCAAGTGCCTCCTGGCGGCGGACCTTGTCCTCGAAACGACCGAGTTCGCTGGTCGGGTCGAGCACATTGATCGACGAGACAGCATCCTGCACCTTGGTCTGCGCCTCGGCGACCTTGGCGCGGGCGAGCAGCTCGCTGCGCTTGTTCTTGAGCTCGCCCAGCTTGTCCTTCATGCCGTTCAGGCCGCTCTTGAGCTTGTCGACGATCTCCGTCTGCGACGCGATGGTCGGCTCGGCGCCGGTCGCTTCGCGCTCGGCGCCGATCTGACGCTGCAGGGCGATCTTCGCGAGGCTGTCGAACTTGTCCGCGTCGGACGCATCGCCGCTCTTGCGGAGTTCGTCGGCCTTGCGGCTCGCGGCGAGGGCCTTGTTGCCCCAGTCCTTCGCTGCCTGGACGTCTTCCTCGTGGTCGCGCTCAAGGAGACGCAGGTTTCCGATCGTCTCGGCGATCGCCGCTTCGGCATCGGCGACGTTGTTGGTGTAGTCGCGCACGAGCTGGTCGATCATCTTCTGCGGGTCTTCCGCAGAATCGATCATCGCGTTGATGTTGGCCTTCACCAGGGTGGAGATGCGACCGAAGATGGACTGCTTGGTCATGGTGTTTCCTTTCGGTTGAGACGGAGTCTTTTGAGGTCGGTTACGTCGTGAGAGTCGTGAGAACAGGGGAGCGATGTTAGAAGCGCCCCCCTCTGGAGCGTCCGCCGCTGCGGGAACCGCCGCCGAAGCTCGAGGGGCGGCTGCTGCGACTGCTGCCGCTGGAGCGCCAGCTGCTGCCGCCGCTCCATCCGCCGCTGCCGCGGCTCGAGCCGCCGCTGCTGATCAGGCCGCCGAGGATGCCGCCGAGGATGTCGCCACCCAGACCGCTGCCGCCACTACCTCCCCAGCCGCTGCTGGCGCCGCCGCTCCATCCGCCGCCGCCCCAGCCACCGTTGTTGAACGAGGAGACCTCGCTCTGGGCGTACGAGAGGGCTTCGCCGGCGAGGCTGGCAGCGCGGGTCGCACGTTCGGTCGCCTGCCCCGGATCCGTCGCCTGTATGGCCACGGCCTCGGAGTACGCGGCATTCGCCTCCGCGAGCCGGGTGCGAGCCGTCGCACCGATCGCACCGCGGCGGGTCGTGATGAAGTCCGTGGCTGCGGAGATCTGCGCCTGCGCCTGAGCCAGTCTCTGCTGCAGCATGTGCTGCGCGCGCTGCGACAGGGCGGATGCCTCACGTGCCTGTCCGAGTGCCGCGTCGATCTGCGTGTTCGCCGAGTCGAGAGCCTCGAGAACCTGCTGCGGATTGCGCTGACCAGCCTGCAGACTCGCTTGTGCGCTGTCGATGTTCGCCCTGGTGCGTGCGATGAACGGTGCGAGCTGCGCCTGCGAGTCGGGCATGGCCGCTGCGGCGGCGAGGTCGGCCTCGAGATCGGCGATGAGCGCGCGTGCCTGTTCTTCCACCGTCGACAGGTTCGCGCCGAGATTCGTGACAGCGGCGACGAGCTCCTCGCTCTGCTGCACTGCGGCTTCTGCGGTGCGGATGGCGAAGGCGGCCTCGCCGTTCTTTTCGGCCGCGATCAGCTGAGTCGCCTCGGCCATCTCAGAATCGGCGAGGGACAGCCGTTGCTGCGCCTGCTCGGGGTTCTCCGCGACGGTCGAGAGGGCCGCCGCATCGTAGTTCTGCGACAGCGCCGCGAGAGCGCCCGGCGCAGTGGCGAGCGCCTGCTGAGCGGCTGCGCGACGCGCAGTGAGCCGTTCGAGAGCCTGAGGCGCTTCGGCCTCGAGCTTTCGTAGCTCTTCGAAGGCTTCGACGTTCTCATCGAGCAGATCGTCTGCCGCATCGCACAGCTGGAGGATCTGGATGTGCCAGGCGCGGCGTTGCTCTGCGGTATCGGGCACCTCGTCGTCGATCTGCTGTTTGAGGGCGAAGGCCTCTGCGACCTTCGCGTGTGCGGCTTCGACGACCTGCGTGAATGCGGCTGTCGAGTCCTCTCCGTACTGTGCGACCGCGAAGCCGACCTCCTGGCGGCTCGACGTGATCGCGTCGTCGGCGTGCACGAGGGCGCCGCTGGCCTGCGTCGCGAGGTCTTCATCGCTCACGGCGGCGTAGGGGTCGTTCGGATCTGGGACGGTCGGACGTGCGGCATCCCTCTTCTTCTTGCGCGAGCGCAGGATCAGCACGATCACGATGACAACGATCGCGACGACCACGAGCGCGATGAGGATGCCGAGGAAACCGCCGGCGTCGCCGGATTGACCGGGCTGGCCGGGGAAGGCGTCCGCTGCCGCGATGACGGCGCCGTCCCAGTCGCCCGCGCGCAGGCCGTTCTCCATCGCCTGCACGACCGCGTCGATCTCGCTGTCGCTCAACGGACCGCCGGCATCCGCGGAGATCGCGTACTGCCCGGCGTCGACGGCCACGGCGATCAGGTACTGATCCGGACCGAGTCCGTTGTCGGCGGCCACCTGATCTGTCCACGTGACGCTGTCGTCGGGATCGGTGAACGCGTCGACGAACACGACGTACAGGTCGCCGCCGTCAGCCGCGGCCAGGTCGCCGAGGCGTGCGTTGGCGGCATCGAGTTCGCCGGAACTGAGCACTCCGGCCTCGTCGGTCACGAAGTCCGGACTCAGCGTCACGGGTGGCGTCGCGACCGCGGCGGATGCGCCCCAGCCCGAAGCGAACATCGCCACGATCAACCCCAGCACGACCGTCATACGAGTCCGCATTGTGCTCCCTCCGAGGTGGCTCAGAGCCCCCGTGCGCATCGAGTCTATTCACTACCGACGACCGACGATAGCGACTCTAGGGAAAGAATCTGTGTCGCCGCCGGGAAGCGCCGAGCGGGCACATACCCTGGAAGGCATGGACGACAGGTACGGTTCGGATGTGCTCGCGAGCGGATGGCGAAACCGCGGAGCCAAGCAGATCCCGAACGTCGCCGCAGAGCACGACCTGGTGGTCGAGGTCGCGGATGACGGGTTCTGCGGTGCGGTGACACGAGTGCAGTCAGGGAATGTCGAGCTGGAGGATCGCGTCGGTCGCAAGCGCCTGTTCCCTCTCGGCGGCGGATTCCTGATCGACGGACAGCCGGTGCGCCTGACGCCGCCTGCGCCGTCGAAACAGGCGGTGAGGCGCACAGCGTCCGGGTCGTTCGCCGTCGCCGATCAGCGGGCCCGCGTCGCTCTGCCCAGCCGCATCCTTGTCGAGGGCAAGCACGACGCCGAGCTCGTCGAGAAAGTGTGGGGCGCTGACCTGCGGGTGGAGGGCGTCGCCGTCGAGTTCCTCGAGGGTGTGGACAAGCTCGAAGAACTGCTGGCGAATGAGCCACCGAGCGCCGCGCGACGCTATGGCGTGCTCGTGGATCATCTCGTGCCCGGTTCAAAGGAGTCGCGGATCGCGGATGGCATTCTGCGAGGCCCGCACGGACGGCATCTGAAGATCGTCGGGCATCCCTTCATCGACGTCTGGCAGTGCGTCACGCCGAAGACCCTTGGTATTGCTCGGTGGCCGGAGATCCCACGTGGAACCGACTGGAAGACCGGGATCTGCCGTGCGTTCGGGTGGCCCCACGAGACGCAGGGCGACACCGGACGCGCCTGGCAGCACATCCTGAGCAAGGTGCACACGTACCGCGATCTCGAGCCGGCGCTGCTCGGCCGGGTCGAAGAGCTGATCGATTTCGTGACGGAGCCTTCGACAGGCTGAGGGAGCGGCGCCGGTTAAGATCGAGGTATGCCCAAAACGCCCGTCTTCCGTGAAGAGCCGGTCTCGTTCGTACGCCGGAGCGGACGGATGTCGGAGGCGCAGGACCGTGCGTTCGGTGATCTCGCTCCGCAGTATCTGCTGAACGTTCCTCGTGGCCTCGCCTCCACGAGCGTGCACGCGGATGCGAGGCTGAACCCCGCGGCCGAGTACGGCCGCGATGCGCCCCTGTTCGTCGAGATCGGGTCTGGTCAGGGCCACGCGATCATTTCGGCGGCCACTTCTCGGCCGGGCGACGATTTCCTCGCGATCGAGGTCTTCCGTGCCGGGCTTGCGCGCACGATGCTCGACGCTGACAAGGCCGGCGTGCGGAATCTTCGACTCATCGAGGCGAATGCTCCCGAGGTTCTCGCGTCCTACCTGCCGGAGGGGGCGGCAGCAGAGGTATGGATCTTCTTCCCCGATCCCTGGCATAAGACGCGCCATACCAAGCGGCGGCTCGTGCGTGCTGGATTCGGCGACACCGCTGCCCGCGCGCTTGAGGACGGCGGTCTGCTGCGGCTGGCGACCGACTGGGAGGATTACGCGCTGCAGATGCGTGAGGTACTGGATGCCGAGCCGAATTTCGAGCGTGCGTTCGACGGGGAATGGGCCGAGCGATTCGAGGGCCGCATCATGACAGCGTTCGAGCGCAAGGGAATCGCCAAGGGACGCGACATCCGAGACCTCGTGTACCGGCGTAAGTCTCGGGCATGACACGACCCGCGGTCAGCTGGGTTCCGGGGCTCGCCCCGGCACTGCTCGTATGCCTGGCGGCTCCGGCATTCTTCGTCGTGCAGTGGGCCTGGTTGGGGTCGCTGCTGCTCGCGGCCGGCATCGCGGCGGCGTGGCTGATCGAGCGGCGCTGGCCTGTGCGACGGCCGGTCGTCCGCGTCGGCGCAGATTTTGAGACAGCGCGCGATCTCTCAGCATCCGCGCCCTCTCTCACGCGTGATCTCTCGCTGATCGCGCTCGGCCTGCTCATCGTCAGCGTGATCCCGCTCGCCGCCGAACTCGACAACATGGCCATGCTGAGGTTCACGCTCGCCCTCGGCGGAGCAGTGGCCGTGCCGTACGTGATCTCACGATTCGTCTATCGCGACCGCGCGATCAGCTTCCCCTGGCGCACCGGCCGACGTTGGGGGCGGCTGCAGTGGGGCTGGTTGATCGCTGTGCTGGTGCTCGGTTGGCTGATACTCCCGTTCTACTTCATCACCAGCGGTGTATATCTGAACTGGCCGGTCGTGGACTCGCCAGAACTGATCGCCCGGCTCTTCGTCGGTGTCGGGGCGGTGGGTATCTGGGACGAGCTGTTCTTCATCTGCACGGTCTTCGCGCTGCTGCGACGGCATTTCCCGGATGCGCTCGCAAATGTTCTGCAGATGATCGTCTTCGTCTCGTTCCTGTGGGAGCTCGGCTATCGGGAGTGGGGCCCGCTGCTGACGATTCCGTTCGCGCTGCTGCAGGGGTACATATTCCTCCGGACGCATTCGCTCGGATATGTGGTCACAGTGCATCTGCTGTTCGACGCCGTGGTGTTCGCGGTTCTCGTGCACGCGCACAATCCGCGGCTGCTGCCGATCTTCCTGCTCTGACGGCGACGGAGTGGGGGAGAATCAGTTCATGCTCATCTTCGGACTGGTCCTCGCGGCGGCTGCCGCCGCCTTCCATGTATTCATCTTCGCTCTCGAGTCCCTGAGATGGACGGAGCCCGAGACACGCAAGATCTTCGGCGTGGCCAGCGAGGCGGATGCGGAGACCACGAAGCCGCTGGCATTCAACCAGGGCTTCTACAACCTGTTCCTCGCCCTCACGACGCTGCTCGGCATCGCGCTGCTGCTCTCGGGGCTGACGACAGTCGGCCTCACTCTGGTCTTCGCGGGCACGGGGATGATGCTCGCGGCCGCACTCGTCCTGGTTCTTTCGAACCCGAAGATGGCGAAGTCCGCTGCGATGCAGGGTGGATTGCCGCTGCTCGCGATCATCGTCACCGCCGTGGCGGTCGCGACGAGCTGATCGGGTTCAGACTGCGGCCACCGGTTGACGGAGGATCGTGCGGCGGTTGGCCGAGTCGCCCTTACGGGGGTCGCTCAAGTAGATCTCGTGGTGCTTCCCGGTCATCCGCAGACCGTTCCGCGGGATGAACACGTCGTGCATTTCGGTGAGCACCGGCGCCTCGTCGTCGAATGCTCCGACGTGGAGTGTCTGCACGCACCGGCCTTCGGCGTACGAGCCGAAGCGCACGTCGTGTACACGGGCATCAGGATTCTTCGCGGATGCGGTGGCGACGGCATCCGCGAACATCTCGTGGTCGATCCACTCGGGCTGCATGATCATCAGCGTCCAATCCCACTTCGACTTGTCGCGGGAGGCCGTGAATGCGGAGTGGTCATCTGCCCACCACAGCCCCTCGAGCGGCATGACCGTGTAGTCGCGTTCCAGAGTGCGTTTACTGGCGAACTTCAAGCCATAGGCGAGCGGATACAGCGCTTCGACAGCGGTGGTGAACTCCGGTGCGCTGTTCGGGTCGCCATGACCGTCGATCATGAGGTAGCTCAGCTCAGGTACGTCGATGACGTCGAAGCGGCCCTTGCGAGCACGGTACGCGTCGATCGTCCTCTTGAAATCGACCTTGTCGCTCATATTCCGAGGATAGGGCGCTCTCAGCGCTGACCCGACCGAGTGAAAGAGAGAGTTCGGGGGTTCTGGGTGCTCAGAAACCTCGAATTCCTGCTTTCAAGATTCGGATGCTGAAGCTCAGCCCAGGGCGCGTTCGCTGATGTACGCCCGGAGCTGCTGCTCGTCGTGCGGCATTCGCGTCACGCGCTGCGCGGCATCGAGCATCGATTGCGTCTCGGCATCCGGCTCGACCGTCGTGCCGATCGCCTCGATGATGAGATCCGCGAATTTGGCGGGCTTGGCCGTCTCGAGCACGAGCATCGGTATGCCGGGTTCGATGTGCGGGCGCGCGACCTTGGCGCCGTCGGCGGTGTGGGGATCGAGGACGACTCCGCTGTTCTCGGAGAATTCCCGGATCGTCGTGAGCCGGTCCTCGTGCGTACTGGTGCCGCTGACGATTCCGAACTCGGACTCGAAGCGGTCGAGCTCGCCGGAGAGGTCGATCTCGTCGCGCTCTTCCAATTCGTGCCAGGCGGCAGCAGTCCGCTCGGGGTCGCGACCCAGTAGGTCGAAGACGAAGCGCTCGAGGTTCGATGCACGCGAGACGTCCATGGACGGGCTCGAGGTCGCGAGCGTGTTCTCGGCGCTGCGCGGACGGTAATGACCGGTGCGGAAGAACTCGTCGAGCACGTTGTTCTCGTTCGAGGCGAGCACGAGCTTGCGGATGGGGACGCCCATGCTCCTCGCGTAGTGACCGGAGAGGATGTTGCCGAAGTTGCCCGAGGGCACGGCGAACGAGACCTCGAAGTCGGCGCGCTCGTTCTCGGCCACGGCGTCGGTGACGCGCAGCCATGCCCACACGTAGTAGGCGATCTGCGCCGAGATGCGACCGAAGTTGATCGAGTTGACGGCGCCGAGGCTGTGCGCGCGCTTGAAATCGAGGTCGGTCGCGAGGCGCTTGACGAGGTTCTGGCAGTCGTCGAAGACGCCCTCGACGGCGATGTTGTGCACGTTCTCGTCCTGCAGCGAGTACATCTGCGCACGCTGGAAGGCGCTCATGCGGCCCTGCGGGGAGAGCATGAAGATCGAGACCCGGTCACGACCGCGCAAGGCGTGCTCCGCAGCCGACCCCGTGTCGCCCGAGGTCGCGCCGAGCACGTTCAGCACGCGGTCGTGCTTCTCGAGCACGTACTCCAGTGCCTCGCCGAGGAACTGCATGGCCATGTCCTTGAAAGCCAGCGTGGGCCCCTCGGACAGGCCCACCAGCGTCATGCCCTCGCCGATCTCGCTGATCGGGACGATCTCCTCGGCCGAGAACTTTCCGCCGCCGTAAGCCGCCGTAGTGAGGCGAGCGAGGTCTTCGCGCGGGATGTCGGTGGCGAACAGGCCGATGATCTCCGTCGCGAGTTCGGGGTAGCTCAGTGGACGCAGTTGCTCGAGGTCACCGGCGCTGAGGCGAGGCAGCGTCTCTGGAACCGCGAGGCCGCCGTTGGGTGCGAGTCCTTCCAGGAGGACATCACTGAACTGTCCAAGCGTGCCGCCGCGTGTGGAGATGTACTGCAAGTCTCGAACCTCGATTGTGCTGTGGGTGGGTGTCGGGATCGTCGGTTCCATCGTAGAGCGTGAGTCGCACGTCGTTACGTCGGAGCATGCTTCCCCGCGTCATCACCTCGTCGTGAAGGTCCGCAACGTCCTGTCGGTGACGACGGTGAGTGTCGCGAGCGTCGCCAGCAACCCGGATACAGCGAGCACAGGACCGGTTCCGACGGCCGCGACGAAGAATCCGATCAGGGGATTCACGATGAGCTGCGGTGTCTGCTGCACGAGCATCAGCAGCCCCTGAAACCTGGAGACCATCGGCGGCGGCGCGAGCAGAACGTATGTCGGGAAGACATGGGCGGTGAACACGACCACTCCGACGCCGATCAGGGTCGTGCCGGCCAGAGCGACGATCCAGTCCGTCGCGATGGCGAGCAGTCCGAGACCCGCAGCGACGATCAGCGGACCGAGGGCCATGGGGCGCCACGCCTTCGCTGCTGTCCCTTGCCACGCGAACCACGCACCGCAGGCGAGACCGCCGGCGATCCAGCCGGCCTCGATCATCCCGGCCTCCGACGCCGACCACCCGCGCTCTCTGGCGGCGAGGGGGATCCCGAGCAGGACGGCGGGGATGACGGCGCCCGCGACGATCGCGACGCAGGCCAGCAGTGCGGGCACGCCGTCTGTGCCGCGAGCCGTGGTGACGCCCGCCACGATGCCGCGGAAGGTCACGGCCTCGCGGGCCGGAGTGTGCTCCTTCGGCGGCGTGATCAGCAGTAGTGCGACCAGCATCACGACTCCGCCGACGACATCCACGAATGCGACCCCGCTGAGTGCGATGAGGCCGACGAGCAATCCACCGGCAGGTGGAGCGATGGTCCTCGCGAACTGACTCGCCATCCCGACGCGCGCCATCGCCGTGCCCAGATCAGCATCGGCGACGAAAAGACGAGGGAACACGCTCGATGCCGGTCGCTGGAACGCGGCGATGGTGCCGATGAGCACCGCCGTGATCAGAAGAAGAGCCGACGTCGGTTCACGGACGAGGACCACGACTCCGAGGCCGGCACTGACAAGGATCATTGCGAGCGTGCAGATGATCATGACGCGGTGAGGGCCGAACCTGTCGGCGACGGCGCCACCGAGAAGCCCGAGGAGCACGGCCGGTGCGACTGTCAGTGTGAGCACAGCGGATGCGACATGCGGGCCGTGACCGGATGCCGTCCAGGTCAGGGCGAAGGCGAGAACACCTGAGCCCAGTTCCGAACCGACCGTCGCGGCGACCCAGGCGTTGAATCCTCGCGACGCTTTGATCGAGGTCATGCCACTGGCATCATGAGCGCGACGAAGTCGGGCTGACCGGGACTGCGCCACACCAGCGCGCGGTCGGAGCCGTGGATGTCGCACGTGAGCTCGCGCCCGACGGCGGCGTCGGCGATGCGGCGCAGAGCGGGCCGCGACAGCGTCACAGTGGTCGACGCGCCGAATCCGGTTCCTGAGACCGTCCGCCCGGGTGATCTCAGCTGTGCATCGCCCCCGTCGACCGTGAGGAGCACAGTGTCGTGTTCTTCCGGCGAGGCGATGCGCTGCACCTCGTCCAAGAGGACGAGAACCTTTGTGGGTGCGAACGCATCCGCTTCGAGGAGCCGATGCACGCTGGGGAAGAGGTCCGGCCGGCTAGGCAGCGGGAGCTCGTCATCGTGCTCGTCGCGGAACCGGACCGCAGCGCTCGCCGAGTCGTGGTCGCGCCCGGCCGGGGCATCGACGACGAGATCCACCGTCCGGCGGAATCGAAGCCATTCGAGCACTGGAGCCGGGGCAAGCCGCACTCTCACCGGTGGTCCGTCGACGGCCGCTGGAAGGGCAGTTCGAGACAGCAGCACGAAGCGATCTGTGGCGACGATCGCCACGGATGAGGATCCGGCCTCGATAAGCACTCCGTCGTGATCGCCGTCTCCATCGGCATCCGCGCTCGCAGACGCGACCTGCCGAATGGCAGACGCGAGAACCGCGGCATCGAAACGGGCCGAGGTGCGTCTCGCCGGATTCCTCTCCTCCTGTGCGCGCAGAGTGAGGATCAGGTCGTCCACCAACGCGGCGATCGCCTCGGAGCGCTCTCGTGTGTCGGCACGCCACTCGTTCAATATCGCTTCCGCCGCGATGGTGCCGTCCTCGAACACCGATCTGATCCGATCCAGGCGAAGCCCGGCATCTCTCAGCCTCCGGATCCAGATCGCCCGTTGCTGTTGATCCAGCGAGTAGTAGCGGTATCCGGTTCGCTCCTCGACGTCGGCAGGGGCCAGGAGGCCACTCTCTCCGTACTGGCGCAGCGCGCTCGCGCTCAGCCCGACCGCTCGGGCGAAGGCGTTGATCGTCTGCAACTGAGATGATTCGCCTGCCTGCGAACGAAGAGCACCGGACTCATGTGGCTGTGACATAGACCCATGATCAACGTTCACCCCGGCTGAAGGTCAAGAGCGACGGGGACAGGGCTCGGTCGTACTCAGAATCGCAGCAGTACCTTTCCGACACGGCCAGGGGTGCCGCTCGCACGCACGGCGTCCTTCGCATCTGCAGCGTCGAACACGCCTGCCACCGGGAGCGTGAGCGTTCCGTCTCCGACGCGCTGGATGAGTTCGCCGAACAGCGCGGCGCGGGTCTCGGCATCCATCACCTGGCTGACCTTGCTGCCCCAGAAGCCCTTCACGGTCGCCTGCTTGAAGATGACGTCCCCCGACGCGAGCTCCATGATCGGCGAGTTCATCGCGCCGAAGGCGACGAGAGTTCCGTTCTCGGCAAGGAGGGATAGCACCTCGCCGGATGACGCGCCGCCGACCGAATCGACACCCACCGCGATCGGTGCACCGCCGGTGAGCGTCGCGGCCTGCTCGCGCCAGTCGTCCTGATCGGTGGCTACGACGTTCTCGATGCCCTGGGCCCTGAGCTCCTCTACGCCTGCCGTCCGGCGGACGAGACCGAGCACGTTGATGCCGCGCGCCGTGGCCAGCTGCGCGAGCATGCGTCCGACTGCGCCGTTCGCGGCGTTCTGGACGATCCAGTCGCCCTCGGCGACTTCGAGGAACTGCAGCAGGCTGATCGCGCTGAACGGCATCGAGATCAACTGCGCTGCTGCTTCATCGGGCAGTGCTGCCGGAACCGGGATGAGGCCGGCGGCCTGCGTGACGACGTACTCGGACCAGACGCCGAAGGTGCCACCGGTCGTCACCCGCTGACCCACGGCGAGGCCCTCTACACCTTCGCCGAGGGAGTCGACGACGCCGAGCGCCTCGGTTCCGGATGCCGCGGGCAGGTCGGGCTTGAAACCGTAGGTGCCGCGGATCGTCCAGATGTCGTGGTTGTGGATGGGGGAGAGCACGATGCGCAGCCGTACCTCGCCGGCGCCCGGCTCGGGGAGCGGGCGCTCCTCCAGGGCGAGGACATCCTCGGCGGGACCGAAGGTGCGGTGGATGAGTGCGCGCATCAGTCGTTCACGACCGTGATGTCGACGTCGATGTTGCCGCGCGTCGCGTTCGAGTACGGGCACACGTGGTGCGCGGCGTCTGCGAGGGCCTGTGCCTGCTCGTGCGGGAGATCAGGGATGACGACCTCGAGCTGGACGGCGAGGCCGAATCCGCCCTCGCCGTTCGAGCCGATCTTGACGCGGGCGCCGACCGATGAGTCGGCGATCTTCACTTTCTGCGCACGCGCGACGCTCTGCAGAGCCGAGTGGAAGCATGCGGCATAGCCGGCGGCGAAGAGCTGCTCGGGGTTCGCACCGTTGCCGGATCCGCCCATCTCCTTCGGGATTGCCATATCGAGGTCGAGTCGTCCCTCGCTCGTGGTGACGCGGCCGTTTCGTCCGGCGCCGGTGGCGAGAGCCTCGGCGGTGTACAGGGCTTCCATTAATGTGCTTCCTTTCAGGAGGTGGTCAGTGGTCGTTCCGTGCGCTCACGCCCTGCAGCAGGGCGGTCAGCGCGTGAAGTTCGTCGATGAGGCGCCGGCGCTGAGCATCGTCGTGGATGCCGGCGAGCTCCGCGATCTCGGCGTGAACAGGCAAGAGCTCGGCACGGAGCGCGAGCCCTTCTGGCGTGAGACTGACGGTGACGACGCGCTCGTCGTCGGCGTTGCGCTCCTTCACGACGAGCCCGGACTGCTCGAGCCGGCGCACGAGGGGGGACAGCGTGCCGGAGTCGAGTTGCATCGCCTCTCCGAGCGAGCGGATGGTCTGCTCGCCGTCGTGCCAGAGCACGGCCAGTACGAGGTACTGCGGATAGGTCAGTCTCCAGGGGGCGAGCAGAGTGCGGTACGCCTGCGTCGTCGCGCGCGTGGCGGAGTACAGGGAGAAGCACAGCATCTCGTCGGTCACGCTCATGAATTCAATTGTGCACAACTGAGTTGTGTGCGCGCTGAGTGTCTGCTCGCCTGTGGCGTATCAATTCGAGCGGGTGCGGCGTCTCTGAGCGATCCCTAGCAGTGATATCGTCGTTCGGTACGCCTCCGTAGCTCAGTGGATAGAGCGCCGGTTTCCGGTACCGTAGGTCGCAGGTTCGACTCCTGTCGGGGGCACGACCAATGCGAGAAGGCCCGTCCTGATGGACGGGCCTTCTCGCATTTCGGTTTCGCGTGGTCTTCAGCGCTCGGGTGAGATCTCCGCGCCGCCGGCCTCGGTGACCGGAGCGGTCGCGCGTTCGGCGAGCGCCGCGGTGACCTTCTCGGCGAGGTATCGGTGGCCGTCCGTGGAAGGATGCCTGTTGCCGAGATCGACGTCGATCACGGCCAGGTAGTTCTGCTCGGTGATCCACTCCTCCTGCACGGGGGAGATGTACCACCATCCCCTCCCGCCGGCCAGTGCTGCGAGATCCTGATCGATGCGCGCCGTCGCGTCGCCGACGGGCAGCTCATGCGGGGCAGGACCCAGCACCACGATCGTGGCCTCCGGATACGTCGCCGCCAGCGCATCCCACGACGCCGTCACGGCCTCCCGATACCCGGCGACGCCCGAGGCCCGATCGTTGATGGACCCCTGGATGATCACGAGGTCGGGATCGAGCGCCGGGTCCAGAGCGGCGATCCGCTCACCGAACGTCGGCCCGTCGAGTCCTGGCTTCAGGTACCCGCTTCCACGCACGCCGTTCACCGTGGTCTCGCCGTCGAGCAGATCCGCGAGCAGATATGCGTACCCGAGCGTCGGATCGCTCGCAGCCGAGCCGTAGGTCCACGAATCCCCGAAGACGAGGACACGCGGATGCTCAGGCAGGACTAGCGGCGCAGGCGCCACCGCGATGACCTCTTCAGACGCGAGAACGGGCGACTCGATCGGCGCGGGAATCCACGGGCGCCAGACGCCGAGAACGACGGCTGTGGTGGCTGCCACGAGCACGACGAAGATCGCCGTCGCGCGTGCTCCGCGCCGCGTCCTCCCCAAAGCCATGGCATGAGGGTAAGCGACGATGCCCCGAACGCAAATTCGGGGTGTCACGCGCCTTAGACTTGACGGGCTATGAACCCAGACACCCTTGCCGAAGCCCTCCTCGCCGTCGTGACACCGATCGCCGCGTCCCTGCGACCTGACGAGACGCTGGGCCTCGTCGCGACCGACATCGTGCTGGAGCGTCCGCGCAACCGCGACCACGGGGACTGGGCGTCGAACATCGCGATGCGGCTCGCGAAGAAGCTCGGCACGAATCCGCGCGAGTTCGCTCAGCGGATAGCCGACGAGATCGTCGCGGTCGACGGCGTGAAGAGCGCCGAAGTCGCAGGTCCTGGATTCATCAACTTCCGTCTGGATGCCGCCGCCGCCGGTGTACTAGCCAAGGCGATAGTCGACGCCGGAACCGCGTACGGCACCAACGACTCGCAGCAGGGCGTCAGCGTCAACGTCGAGTTCGTGTCGGCGAACCCGACAGGTCCGCTCCACATCGCCCACACTCGTTGGGCCGCCCTCGGTGACTCGATCGTGCGTCTGCTGCTCGCAAGCGGCGCGAACGCGATCCGCGAGTACTACATCAATGACGCCGGCGCCCAGATGCAGCGCTTCGCGAGCTCGATCATCGCGGCGGCGAAGGGCGAACCGACCCCCGAGGGCGGATACCCGGGCCAGTACATCGTGACGCTCGCCGAGCGGGTGGTCGAGGCGCGTCCCGACCTGCTCGAACTGCCCGATGCGGAGCAGCTCAAGATCGCCGAGGACCTCGCATACGAGTTCCAGCTCGCCGAGATCAAGCATTCTCTGGACCGCTTCAACGTGCCATTCGACGTCTGGTTCTCGGAGCGCACGCTGCATGCGAAGGATGCAGCTGGTGTCAGCCTCATCGACCAGGCAGTGGATCGCCTTCGCGAACAGGGACACGTATTCGATGAGGAGGGCGCCGTCTGGGTGCGCACCACCGACTTCGGCGACGACAAGGACCGCGTCATCCGTCGCTCGAACGGCGAGTACACCTACTTCGCCGCCGACGCCGCGTACTACCTGAGCAAGGGCGACCGCGGGTTCGAGAACAAGATCTATCTTCTGGGTGCCGACCACCACGGCTACGTGCACCGTCTCAAGGCGATCGCCGGTGCCGCAGGCCAGGATCCGGAGAAGAACGTCGAGGTGCTGATCGGCCAGATGGTGTCGATCAACGGCGCCCGGCTCTCGAAGCGTGCCGGCAACATCATCGAGATGGATGACCTGCTGGACTGGCTCGGCACCGACGCATTGCGGTATTCGCTGGAGCGTTCGCCCGCAGACTCGCCGCTCGATCTCGATCCAGAGCTGCTGCAGAAGCGCACCAACGACAATCCGGTCTTCTATGTGCAGTATGCGCACGCCCGCACACACAATGTCGGTCGCAACGCCGCCGATTCCGGCGTCGACCGCTCCGAATTCGCACCGGAGACATTGACGCACGAGACGGAGTCCGCGCTCCTGGGGGCACTGCAGGAGTTCCCGCGCATCGTGGCATTCGCCGCCGAGGTGCGTGAGCCGCACCGTGTGGCCCGCTACCTCGAGGAGCTCGCCGGGCTCTACCACCGTTGGTACGACAGCTGCCGTGTCACCCCGCTGAGCGACGATCCGATCGAGAGCGTGCACCGCACGCGCCTGTGGCTGAACGACGCCACGGGTCAGGTGCTGCGCAACGGGCTCGACCTCCTCGGCGTATCCGCCCCGGAACGCATGTGACGCACGCCTCCGGAGCGGGCAGGATGGTGCCATGAGCGACGAGAATCCCACGCGGCCCTATCCGGACCACTCGACGGAGCATCCGACGCTCGTCCTCCCGAAGGATGCGGGCGTCGAGACGCCGAAGCGTCGCCGCCCACGCTGGCCGTGGGTACTGCTCATCGTCGTGCTCGTTCTCGCGGCACTGGTCGTCGCAGCCGAGTTCGTCGCGCGCGCAGTCCTCCCCGGTATCGTGCGCGGCATCGTCATCGAGCAGCTCGAGCTGCCCGCAGATCAGCCGCTCGAGGTCGATGCGTCGGGCGTGCTGCTGCCGCAGTTGATCGGCGGTCGGCTCGACCGACTGCACCTGTCGACCGATTCCGTCACGATCGGCGGCATCACAGGGGCGGCCGACGTCACGGCCACCGGAGTGCCACTGCGTGGGGGAGACCTCACCGACGCGCGTGGCACCGTGCGGATCGATGCCGAGCAGTTCACGGCGCTCGTCGCAGCTTCCGATCTGCCCATCGACTCCATCGCATTCGCAGAACCCGATGTGACGGTCTCCGGCAGCCTGCCCGTGTTCGGCTTCTCATTGCCGATCGCCCTGACGCTCACCCCCGGCGCGGACGCGGGAGAACTGCTGCTCACTCCGGTGTCGCTGCAGGTGGCAGGGGCCACGTTGAACGCGCAGCAGATCGCCGATCGCTTCGGCTCGATCGCCGATCAGCTGACCGAGACGCAGCGCATCTGCATCGCCGATCAGCTCCCGGCGGGGCTCACCATGACCGGACTCGCAGTCGAGGACGATGTGGTTGTCGTCGACGTCCAGGTCGACGGAGGGATCGTCACCGACGAGACTCTGCAGGAGAACGGCGTATGCCCCTAGACATTCCGCTCGGCCGCTTCCGCTTTCTCCGCCGCCCGTAGGGCGCCGGTCGCTGCCTTCACATCCTGCTGGGCTCGCTGCACGCGTCGCTGGGCGAAGGTGCGCGCTCCTTCCGTGGCCGACACGCGATCGCTCTCCTCCTCGGCACCCGTCACGATGTAAGCGCAGGCTATGAGCATGACCTGCGCGCTGAGGTTGAGCCAGATCAGCAGTGCCAGCAGCGAGGCGAACGAGGCCAGCAGCGGGTTGGATGTGGCGCCGCCCACGAACAGGCTCGACAGCTCCTGCAGCACGAGAAGCCCGACACCGCCCAGCAGTGCACCCGGCCAGATCGCACGACCAGAGACACGCTGCCCTGAGAGCAGTCGGAACACACCGAAGATCAGAAGGGCGTCCAACGCGAACACGACCAGGAGTGAGACGATCCGGATGCCCCACACCGCGGCCACGGATTCCTCGGGCAGACCGAGCAGATCGGTCACGAGGCCGATCCCGATGCGGGCGACGAACGTGACAGCCGCGGCGGCGAGGAAAGACACCGCGATGCCGACCGCGAGGGCGAGGTTGCGCACGATGACCCAGACCCAGAGCACGTCATCCAGCACTGATCCGGCGATGCTGCGCACCGCGGTGCGCAGCGACCCTATCGCCCCGAGCGCGGCGCCGATCAACGCGATCAGCGAGATGATTCCCGTGATCGAGAGCCCTTCCATCGCATCGATGGACGACGGATCTTCGACGACTCCGCCTTCACCCACGAGGCCCGGCACCGCGGAGTCGACCGCGGCGATGATGGCGGCCCAGGCCTGCTCGTTGCCGGTGAGCCAGATCGCGGCGATCGAGAACCCGAGCAGCAGACCGGCGAACACGCTGAACAGGGCACGGTACGTCACGCTGTCGGCGAGGATGGGCCCGCGTCGCTCCGAGTACAGGAGCACTGCACGCACGAGCTTGCGCGCCAGCGCCCAGGCCATCACCGACCTGATGAGTCCGGCGATCCCGCCCGGTTTCTTCCTCTGCCCCGAGTCGGTCGTGCGCGCGCTGTCCATCCCCTCACCGTAATGAATCGAGATCTCCGCCGGCGAGGGGCTTGCGTATGCCGGCGGCGTCTCCTAGGTGCCTTAGAATCGGGGCAACCTCGTATGGCGTGATCCTGCCCGAGGATCCCTCCCGACGATTGGTGTGTGGTGCATTCTCCTGTTGTCTCGCTCGCCCCGGACTGGCTTGTCGTGCCCGAAGACCCGAATGCGCTGACACCGGCGGTCTGGCCGGCATCCGCCCATCGCGACAGCGAGGACGTCCTCACGATCGGTGACGTCTCCGCGACCGAGTTGGCGCGCACTCACGGCACACCACTGCTCGTCCTCGATGAGGCAGAGGTGCGCGCTCGAGCTCGCGCATTCCACGATTCATTCACCGCGGCCGCTGCCGCGCACGGGACCACGGCACGCGTCTACTACGCGGGCAAAGCCTTCCTGTCGACGGCGATCGCGCGCTGGGTGACCGAAGAGGGCCTCAACGTCGACGTCTGCACCCGCGGCGAACTCGAAGTCGCCCTGGCGGCAGGCGTCGATCCCGCGAACATCGGATTCCATGGCAACAACAAGTCGGTCAGCGAGATCGAGCGGGCGGTGCAGGTCGGTGTCGGCACGATCATCGTCGACAGTTCGATCGAGATCGAGCGCATCGCCGCGGTCACCGCGCGCACCGGCGCTGTTCAGCGAGTGCTCGTCCGCGTCAACAGCGGAGTGCACGCCGAGACACATGACTTCCTTGCGACCGCCCATGAGGATCAGAAGTTCGGCATGACCTTCGCGGATGCCGAGACGGCTGTCGCGCGCATCCGCGAGGTGCCGGGGCTGGAGTTCCTCGGTCTGCATTGCCACATCGGCTCGCAGATCTTCGGCGTGGCCGGATTCCGAGAGTCCGCGTCGCGTGTGCTCGAGCTGCATCAGAAGCTGCTCGCAGGCGGTGACATCCCACTGCTGAACCTCGGCGGAGGCTTCGGAATCGCTTACACCAGCGTCGACGACCCGACTCCGATCGAGCAGCTCGCCGCCGAGATCGTCACAGCGGTCGCCGAAGGCTGCACGTCGCGGGGAATCACGTTGCCGGTACTCGCGTTCGAGCCGGGGCGCGCGATCGTCGGCACCGCCGGCGTGACGCTCTACGAGGTCGGCACGACCAAAGAGGTCCGGGTCGATTCCGGCGCGAGCCGCCTGTACGTCAGCGTCGACGGCGGCATGAGCGACAATGCCCGCACGGCTCTCTACGGCGCGCAATTCTCCGCGCGGCTCGCGTCGCGTGCGGGAACGGGCGCGCCCGCCCTGGCCCGCGTCGTCGGCAAGCACTGCGAGTCGGGCGACATCGTGGTCGATCACGAATACCTCCCTGGTGATGTGTCGCCAGGAGACCTGCTCGCCGTCCCCGCCACCGGCGCGTACTGCGCCTCGCTGTCGAGCAACTACAACCATGTCCCTCGCCCTCCGATCGTCGCGGTCTCAGGTGGCCGCTCCCGCGTGATCGTGCGCGGAGAGAGCATCGATGATCTGCTGGCACGGGATGCTGGGATCAGCACGAATGAAGGAGCACGATGACCCACCTCCACGCGAGCAATGCGACCCCACTCCCGGGGAGCAATGCAGCACAGTACCGACGACTGAGGGTGGCGCTGCTCGGAGCAGGAGCCGTGGGGTCGCAGGTGGCGCGCATTCTGCTGCAGCACGCGGATGAACTCGGCGATCGTGCCGGTGCCTCGCTCGAGCTCGCCGGTATCGCCGTTCGCGACATCGACGCGAAACGCGACGTGGATCTCCCGAAGGAGCTGCTCACAACCGATGCGGAGAGCCTGATCGTCGGCAGTGACATCGTGATCGAGCTGATGGGAGGGATCGAGCCCGCCCGCGGCAATCTCCTGCTCGCGCTGAACTCCGGCGCCGACGTCGTCACCGCCAACAAGGCGCTGCTCGCGACCCACGGTCCTGAGCTGTTCGAAGCTGCCGATCAGGTCGGAGCCTCGGTCTACTACGAGGCAGCGGCCGCCGGAGCCATCCCGATCATCCGGCCGCTGCGCGACTCGCTCGCAGGCGACCGCGTCGTGCGTCTGATGGGCATCGTCAACGGCACCACGAACTACATCCTCGACCGCATGGACAGCGAAGGCGCCGATTTCGGTGAGGTGCTCGCCGACGCGCAGCGCCTGGGATATGCAGAGGCAGATCCCACTGCGGATGTCGAGGGCTACGACGCCGCTCAGAAAGCCGCGATCCTGGCATCCCTCGCCTTCCACACGGCAGTCCCGTTGGATGCCGTGCATCGTGAGGGCATCACACAGATCACGCCGTCGATGATCGAGGAGGCTCGCGCCGCCGGGTTCGTCATAAAGCTGCTCGCGGTGTGCGAACGGCTCGACGTCGATGGTGCGGAATCGATCTCTGTGCGCGTCTACCCGGCGCTGGTCGCTCGCACGCATCCGCTCGCGTCGGTGCACGGAGCGAACAACGCGGTGTTCGTCGAGGCTGAGGCTGCGGGGTCGCTGATGTTCTACGGCGCCGGTGCTGGTGGCGTGCAGACCGCATCTGCGGTGCTGGGCGACGTCGTGTCCGCCGCGCGGCGCCACATCGCGGGCGGCGTGGGCGTGGGGGAGTCGACAAGGGCCAATCTCCCGACCGTTCCGATCGGCAATGTCGTGACGCGCTATCAGATCACGCTGGAAGTCGATGATCAGCCCGGCGTCCTCGCCGCAGTCGCCGGCATCCTGAGTGATGGTAGCGTTTCGGTCGCGACTGTCGTGCAGACCGTCGACGGCGAGACTGAGGGAGACGCGACGGCGCGCCTCATCATCGGCACGCACAGAGCGACCGAGCAGGCGCTCAGCGACACGGTCGAGCGGCTCGCAGCGAGCAACGTCGTGGAACGTGTCGTCTCGGTGCTGCGTGTGGAAGGCGAGTGATGGTCGCTGCGGTCTCTGAACCCGTCGAAGGGCGCACCGTCACGGTTCGGGTCCCGGCGACGAGTGCGAACCTCGGCCCCGGATTCGACACCCTCGGTCTGGCGCTGAGCGTCTATGACGAGCTGACGGTGTCCGTGCTCTCCGACGATCGGCTTGAGATCGATGTGACCGGCTCGGGCGCGGCTGAGATCTCGCGCGACGAGTCGAACCTCGTCGTCCGCTCCATCGAGCACGTCTACAAGGATGCGGGCCGCACGATGCCAGGGCTGCGCATCACCGCGCACAACGGTGTGCCCCATGGCCGTGGCCTCGGCTCCTCGGGAGCCGCCGTGACGGCAGGCGTCCTCGCCGCCAAGGGCCTGCTGGACGGCGAGGCGGACTTCACCGACGCTGACCTGCTGCGCCTCGCCACCGAGCTCGAGGGACACCCGGACAACGTCGCACCTGCACTCTTCGGCGGTCTCACGATCGCGTGGACAGGGGAGCGCGGTCCGCAGCACAAGAAGCTGCTCGTCCACCGTGGCGTCGCCCCTCTCGTGCTCGTCCCCGAGCGCACGATGTCGACGGTGCTCGCCCGTTCGCTCCAGCCGCCGCACGTGTCCCGAGAGGATGCCGTGTTCAACGTGTCCCGCTCGGCACTGCTCATTGCAGCTCTCACCCAGAGTCCCGAGCTTCTTCTGGATGCGACCGCGGATCGGCTGCACCAGGACTACCGGGCAGAAGCCATGCCGGAGACGCACATGCTGGTCCAGACCCTCCGCAGGGCAGGTTTCGCCGCTGTCGTCTCAGGTGCGGGGCCGAGCGTGCTGGTCCTCGCTGACGGACCGGGCAGCCGACTCGAGGCCGCTGAGCTCGCCGCATCCGTCACCGACACCCCGTGGGAGGCGCTCATGCTCGCCGTCGACGTACGTGGTGGTACAGTAAGGGATCGAGCGGAGGGCTCCACGTAATTTCGTGAATCTGGCCCCCATCGCAATTCTGCGAGATCCGCACGCAACCGCCAGAACCTCTTTCCTGGTCCTGGCCGGCAGGTGCCGAGCATCTGCCCGTGCGATCGCGCGCAGCACCCGTTGTGCGCGAGACATGCTCATTTCCCACGACATATGAGGGAGTACTCGTGGAGAATTTCTCCGAGACCCAGAACGACCAGGCATCGACCGTCACAGAGGCGCCCGCTGCCGTAGCAGACGCTGCACCCGCAGCGGCTGAGACCACCGCGCCCGAGAAGGCGCCGGCCCGCAAGCGCGCACCGCGCCGGGCGACCACGGCGACTGCCGCAGCCAAGGCAGAACAGGCAGAGGCGGCCGCGGCCACACCTGCCGCTGAAGCTGCTCCTGCCGCTGAAGCTGCCGAGGCTGCTGCGCCCAAGGCGAAGGCCCCGCGACGCAGCCGCGCGAAGAAGGCGGATGCCGACACCGTCCAGGCTGCAGACGCGCCTGCCGACGCGGCTCCGGCCGCGACAGCTCCGGCTTCCGAAGCACCGCAGGCCGACTCCGCTGCAGATGCTGCGGCATCCGGTGATGCATCGTCCGAGCCGGCACCGAAGACCACCGGACGTGGCCGCCGCGGTGCCAAGAAAGCTGAGCCTGCCGCAGCGACAGCAGCAGAGGCCTCGGCCGACAGCTCCTCGACGGACAAGCCCGTCGAGGACGTACAGGACGACAAGTCCGCGGCCCGCAACGACAACAAGCAGTCTGCCGACAACAAGCAGTCCGACAACAACAAGCAGTCCCAGAACAGGCAGCCGGCTGCGAAGCCCGAATCCGGCGACAACAACGGCGCTGACTCGAGCGACGGCGAAGAGGGCTCCGGTCGCGGCCGCAACCGCAACCGCAGCCGCAGCCGTGGTCGTAACGGCAGCCAGGATACTCCGCAGCAGCAGAACAGCACCTCGGACGACGAGAACGGCAACGGTCGCGGTCGCCAGCGCAACAAGCGCCGCGGCGGGACGACGTCCGACGAGTTCGAGACCGAGATCGGCGAGGACGACGTCCTGATCCCGATCGCCGGCATCCTCGACGTGCTCGACAACTACGCCTTCGTGCGCACCACCGGCTACCTCGCCGGCGCGAGCGACGTGTACGTCTCGCTCGGCCAGGTGAAGAAGTACAACCTGCGCAAGGGCGATGCGATCGTCGGCGCCATCAAGCAGCCTCGCGAGAACGAGCAGCAGGGACGTCAGAAGTACAACGCCCTGGTGAAGGTCGACTCGGTCAACGGACTGTCGGTCGAAGACGCCGCAACGCGCGTCGAGTTCGGCAAGCTCACCCCCCTCTACCCGCAGGAGCGCCTGCGCCTGGAGACCGCTCCCGAGAAGCTGACGCAGCGCATCATCGACCTGGTCGCGCCGATCGGCAAGGGCCAGCGCGGCCTGATCGTCGCTCCCCCCAAGGCGGGCAAGACGATCGTGCTGCAGCAGATCGCCAACGCGATCGCCCAGAACAACCCCGAGGTCCACCTCATGGTCGTCCTGGTCGACGAGCGCCCCGAAGAGGTCACCGACATGGAGCGCACGGTGAAGGGCGAGGTCATCGCTTCGACCTTCGACCGCCCGGCCGAAGACCACACGACCGTCGCGGAGCTCGCCATCGAGCGTGCCAAGCGTCTTGTCGAGCTGGGACGCGACGTGGTCGTGCTGCTCGACTCGATCACGCGCCTCGGACGCGCCTACAACATCTCCGCCCCGGCATCCGGTCGGGTGCTCACCGGCGGTGTCGACGCTTCGGCGCTGTACCCGCCCAAGCGCTTCTTCGGCGCCGCGCGCAACATCGAGAACGGCGGATCGCTCACGATCCTCGCCACCGCACTCGTCGAGACCGGATCCAAGATGGACGAGGTCATCTTCGAGGAGTTCAAGGGCACCGGCAACAGCGAGCTGCGCCTGTCGCGCCAGCTGGCTGACAAGCGGATCTTCCCTGCGGTCGACGTGAACGCATCCAGCACGCGCCGTGAGGAGATGCTCCTTTCGGCCGACGAGGTCAAGATCACCTGGAAGCTGCGTCGTGCCCTCGCCGGCCTCGACCAGCAGCAGGCGCTCGAGGTCGTCCTCGGCAAGCTGAAGGAGACGAACTCGAACGTGGAGTTCCTCGTGCAGATGCAGAAGTCGATGCCGGCACCCGCCGCGGGCGGCTCCAGCCACAGCCACGAGAACAACATCCGCTGATCCGACGCTGATCGGAGCATAGGCGTGTTCGAATCGGTCCAGGCCCTCATCGACGAACACCGCCGGGTGCAGGAGGAACTCTCCGACCCGGCGGTGCACGCCGACGCCGCACGCGCGAAGCGCGTCAATCGTCGCTACGCCGAGCTCAGCCGGATCGTTGCGGCGTACGACCTATGGGTCGAGGCCACCGACGATCTGGCGGCCGCGCGCGAGCTGGCCAAGGAAGACGACGCGTTCGCTGAAGAGGTGCCGAGCCTGGAAGAGGGACTGGCCCAGGCCCAGGAGAAGCTTCGTCGGCTCCTCATCCCGCGCGATCCGGATGATGCCCGCGACGTGATCATGGAGATCAAGGCGGGGGAGGGCGGCGCCGAATCGGCGCTGTTCGCAGCCGACCTGTTGCGCATGTACACGCAGTACGCCGCGCACAAGGGCTGGAAGACAGAGCTGCTCGATCGCAACGAGTCAGACCTCGGTGGCTATAAAGACGTCCAGATCGCGATCAAAGGAGCCTCTGCCGACCCCGCGCAGGGCGTCTGGGCCCACCTGAAGTACGAGGGCGGCGTGCACCGCGTGCAGCGGGTCCCCGCCACCGAGTCGCAGGGACGAATCCACACCTCCACCACCGGTGTGCTGGTGTTCCCCGAGGTCGACGAACCCGACGAGGTCGAGATCAGCCAGAACGATCTCAAGATCGATGTGTACCGATCGTCCGGGCCAGGCGGTCAGTCGGTCAACACGACCGACTCCGCTGTTCGCATCACGCACCTTCCGACCGGCATCGTCGTCTCGATGCAGAACGAGAAGTCGCAGCTGCAGAACCGCGAAGCCGGCATGCGAGTGCTGCGTGCGCGTATCCTCGCCAAGCGTCAGGAAGAGCTGGACGCCGCGGCATCAGACGCCCGCAAGTCGCAGATCCGCGGCATGGATCGCTCCGAACGCATCCGCACCTACAACTTCCCCGAGAACCGCATCGCGGACCACCGCACCGGATTCAAGGCATACAACCTCGATCAGGTGATGGACGGCGCGCTCGATCCGATCATCGATAGCGCGATCGCAGCTGACGAAGAAGCGCGGCTCGCCGCGGTCGGCCAGGACTCCTGATCGCGAGCACCGAGCGCTAGGCTCGTGGGCGTGATCACGCTCCTGTTCCGCACGCTCATCTACCTCGTCTCGGCGGGGCTCGGACTCATCGTGGCAGATGCCGTCCTTCCTGGTTTTCAGATCCAGTGGGACAAGTGGTGGGGCTTCGTCATCTGCATCGTCATCTTCGCGATTCTGCAGAACATCCTGAGCCCCTGGATCGCCAAGCTCGCCGACCGCTACGCGCCCGTCCTGTTGGGTGGTATCGGTATCTTTTCGACGCTGGTGGCACTGATCGTCGTCGTGCTGCTGCCGGTCGGCGGTCTGCGTATCACCGACTTGACCGGCTGGCTGCTCGGTTCGGTGATCGTCTGGCTGATCTCGGCGCTCGGCAGTGTGCTTCTGCCGCTGATCTTCCTCAAGCGCAGAGTCCAGGAGCGCAGGGAGCGCTGATCGGTCTCGCGCGACGCAGGCCGATTCAGATCGAGTAGTCGGATACGACGCGCAGGTCTGAGAAGTCGTCGTGATCGCTTCGCCGTCGTGCCTTGGCGGGGACGCCGACGAGGATGCTGTCGCACGGTGCGTCTTTCGTGACGACGGCGTTGGCTCCGACGACGGTGTTGGCGCCGACGGTGATCGGCCCGAGGATCTTCGCGCCTGCACCTACGACCACACCGTTGGCGAGTGTGGGGTGCCGCTTGCCGGTCGCGTCGCGCGTGCGTCCGCCGAGCGTGACCCCGTGATAGAGCATCACATCATCACCGAGTTCCGATGTCTCGCCGATCACGACGCCCATGCCATGGTCGATGAAGAACCGTCGTCCGATCTTCGCCCCGGGATGGATCTCGATCCCGGTGAGCCAACGTGAGATCTGCGAGCCGGCACGCGCGAGGAGGCGAACATCCCGTCGCCAGAGTCCGTGCCACACCCGGTGCCACCAGATGGCGTGCAGCCCGGGGTACAGCAGCACCAATTCGATACCGCTCCGCGCGGCAGGGTCGCGAAGACGTGCGGCGACGACGTCCTCGCGCATTCGCCCGATCATGCCCATGTACGCATCAGCTCTCGCGCAGATCCTCGAACAGCGCCGTCGAGATGTAGCGCTCGCCCGTGTCCGGCATGATCACGACGATCGTCTTACCGGCATTCTCGGGACGTGCAGCGACCTGCAGTGCGGCCGAGAGGGCAGCCCCGGAGGACATGCCGACCAGCAGACCCTCCTTGGCGGCGAGTTCGCGTGCCAGCCGCAGCGACTCGTCGAACTCGACCGTGATGACCTCGTCGAGCACGTCGCGATCGAGCACGTCGGGGACGAAGTTCGGACCGATGCCCTGGATCTTGTGCGGCCCGGGGTGGCCCTCGGAGAGCACGGGGGAGTCCTTCGGCTCGACGGCGATGACCTGCACGCCGGGCTTGGCGGCCTTGAGCGCCTGTCCGGTCCCGGTCACGGTGCCGCCGGTGCCGACACCCGCGATGAAGATGTCGATGTCGCCGTCGGTGTCGCGGAGGATTTCCTGTGCCGTGGTCTCGCGGTGGATCTGCGGGTTCGCCGGATTCTCGAACTGCTTGATCCAGACGGCGCCCGGTGTGTCGGCGACGATCTTCTTGGTCTCCTCGATCGCACCGCTCATGCCCTTGGTCGGGTCGGTGAGCACGATCTCGGCGCCGAACGCCTTGAGCAGCACCCGGCGTTCCTTCGACATCGATGCGGGCATCGTCAGGATGACCTTGTAGCCGCGTGCGGCACCCACCATCGCAAGGGCGATGCCGGTATTGCCGCTGGTCGACTCCACGATCGTGCCCCCGGGCTTCAGCTCGCCGGACGCTTCGGCGGCGTTGATCATCGCGATGCCGATGCGGTCCTTCACACTGGATGCCGGGTTGTAATACTCGAGCTTTGCCAGAACGGTGGCCCCGACGCCCTCGGTGACGCGGTTGAGGCGGACCAGCGGCGTGTTGCCGAAAGCGGTCGTGATGTCGGAATGGATGCCGGACATGTTCTGGCCTTTCGTTCGTGGAACGGTGCACCGCAAGCCTATTCGAGTCGATGCAACGTCGACACATTGTGTCGCGGGTGAGCAGGGCTCACGCCGTACGCTGAGAGGATGCCCGAAGTGACCCTCGCCGCAACCGTCCGCACCGCAGCCGAGCGTCTCGCCGCTGCCGGTGTTCCCGATCCGCTGGTTGATGCAGAACTGCTGGCGGCTCACGTGCTCGGGCTGCGCCGTGGAGAGGTCCAGGCCGCGATCGTTCGAGGCGACACCGTCGCAGAGCAGGACCTCGCCGCACTCGACGCGCTCGTCGCTCGTCGGGCGGCGCGTGAGCCCTTGCAGCACCTGACGGGGTTCGCACCGTTCCGGCACCTCGAGCTCGCGGTCGGCCCCGGAGTCTTCGTCCCGCGACCCGAGACCGAGACGGTCGCCCAGTTCGCGATCGACGCGCTGTCGAACGCTCCGGACCCGGAGCCGATCGGGGTGGATCTGTGCACTGGCAGCGGTGCGATCGCACTGGCGATGGCCACCGAAGTTCCGCATGCCAGCGTCTTCGCGGTCGAACTCTCGCCGGACGCGCATGCGTGGGCCGCCCGCAACACCGCGGGCGCCGAGAACCTCACCCTCGTGCAGGGAGATCTCGCTGATTCCCTCGCAGAGCTCGACGGCACGGTGTCCGTGGTGATCTCGAATCCGCCGTACGTGCCGGATGACGCGATCCCCAGGGATCCGGAGGTGCGACTGTTCGACCCCGCGATGGCGCTGTACGGCGGCCCCGATGGGCTCGACATCGTACGCGCGCTGAGCCGCAGAGCACTGGAGCTCCTTCGTCCAGGGGGACTGCTCGTCATCGAGCACGGTGAGCTGCAGGGAGATGCCATTCGCACCCTTCTCGACGACGACGGCTGGCGGGCACCGAGGACCCATCCCGACCTGACGCGTCGCGACCGGGCGACCACGGCGCTGCGCCCTTGACCGGCCCGCAGGCCGAGGCGTGCGCGTACACCTAGAATGGTGAGGTCATGTCCTCTGTCTTCGATTGCCGCGATGAGGCACAGCTGCTCGCCGGAATGCGCCACGCCCGTCAGGCGATCGCCCGGGGCGAGCTCATCGTCATGCCCACGGACACTGTCTACGGCGTCGCCGCTGACGCGTTCACCCCCGCCGCCGTGCAGCGGCTGCTCGACGCGAAGGGGCGCGGCCGGGACCAGCCGCCGCCCGTGCTCGTCGCAGGCCAAGCAGCACTCGCAGCGCTCGTGGAGGAGATCCCTGAGCCCGTGCAGAAGCTCGTCGACGAGTTCTGGCCCGGGGGACTGACCATCGTCCTGCCCGCCCAGCCATCGCTCGCCTGGGACCTCGGCGACACTCTCGGCACCGTCGCTGTGCGGATGCCGGATCAGCGAGTCGCGCTCGAGCTTCTCGAGGAGACGGGCCCTCTCGCCGTGTCGAGCGCCAATCTCACCGGCAAAGCGGCCGCCATCTCTGCGAAGGACGCCGAGCGGATGCTGGGAGACAGCGTGTCGGTCTATCTCGACGGCGGTATGAGTGAGACGGGCGTCGCGTCCACGATCATCGATGCCACGTCGCTGGTTCGCCGCGGCATCGACTCGGGCGAGCCACGGATCCGTCTTCTGCGCGAGGGTGCGGTGACGATGAAGCAGTTGCGGGGCGTCGTCGGCGAACTGCTCGATGCGCCGGACGGCGCGGCGTGAAGCAGTATCTCTTCACGATCATCCTCACGGCGACCATCACACTCGTGATGTCGTGGGTGGTCTGGCAGCTCAGTCTGCGCTTCAAGCTGTACCCCGGCATCCGAGAGCGCGACGTGCACACGACACCGACGCCGAGACTCGGGGGAGTCGCGATATTCCTCGGCATCGCCGCCGCCATCGGCGTCTCGGCGGCCAATCCCTTCTTCAGCATCATGTGGGTGCCGCCGCAGACGATGTGGGCGGTGCTGGGTGCCGCACTCCTGATAGCCATCATCGGAGTGATGGATGACCTGTGGGACCTCGACTGGTTCATCAAACTCGGTGTGCAGTTCCTGGCGGCCGGCATCATCACGGTTTTCGGCGGCCTGCAGATCCTGTCGCTCCCGCTCGGTGAGATGGTCATCGTCTCCAGCTGGCTGAGCATAGCCGTGACGATGTTCGCGATCGTCGTCGTGATGAACGCCGTCAACTTCATCGATGGACTCGACGGACTCGTCGCAGGCGTGTGCCTCATCGCAAACGGCGTGTTCTTCGCCTACTCGTACATCCTCACTCGCGACACCGGCACGAGCAGCTACTTCAACCTGGCATCTTTCCTCGCCGCCGTCGTCATCGGAGCCTGCATCGGATTCCTGCCGCTCAACTGGAGCCCGGCGAAGTTGTTCATGGGCGATTCCGGTGCTCTGGTCCTGGGTCTGCTGATGGCGACGTCGGCGATCGCGCTCACGGGTCAGATGTCGTCCAGCGCGATGGACCCCGAGGAATTCGGTCGCTCGCAGCTGCTCGGCGCATTCATCCCGATCCTGCTCCCGCTCGTGGTCGTCATGCTGCCGCTGCTCGACTTCGGGCTCGCCGTGTTCCGTCGTATGAGGGCGGGCAAGTCGCCGTTCTCGCCCGATCGGAAGCATCTGCACCATCGGATGCTCGATCTGGGACATCGGGACCGCGACGCCGTGCTCATCTTCTATGCATGGACGGCCGTGATCTCACTGGCTGTTCTCCTCATGTACATCGGCTCGCGGGAGGACTGGCCCGGCCAGTACCTTCCAGGAGTCGCGTTCGGCGTTGTCGGTGTCGCAGCCTGCCTCGTCGTCACTCTGCTGCCCACCCCGCGCGCTCAGCGAGCGCCCACCGAGCCGACACCTTCTCCGGAGACCCGATGAGCGACACACCAGAACGCCAGACACCCGCGATCACCTCGATGCTGCGGCAGGTGCTGATCTGGACCGGAGTCGCGTCCATCGTGCTCGTCGTCCTCGGCGGGGGCATCGGTTTCCTCGTCGCAGGCAGTGACGGTCTGTGGAGCGGGCTGGCGGGCGTCGCACTCGCCATCGTTTTCCTCGCCCTCACGCCGCTGAGCGTCCTGATCGCGAACCGCTGGTACGGCAGGGAGATGTTCGCGACGGTCTTCTTCGGGATCGTGATGGGCAGCTGGCTGCTCAAGCTCGTCGTATTCGTCGTCGCGATCGTGATCCTGCGCGGGCAGGACTGGGTCGTCCCGCTGGTCATCTTCCTTTCACTCGTCGCCGGGATCGTGGTGAGCCTCGTGATCGATGCCGTCGTGTTCACGAGGATGCGCATGCCGTACGCCTCGGACGTGTCGCTGCCGGAAACCAACCCGGAGGATCGCGAGGATTCGTGACCCTGGGAAAATCTTGATAGTCTGAAAACCGGGTTCGCTGGGCGAGCTTTCGCGTCGTGCGAGATGCTCCGACTCAGCTAGAACTCCCCACCCAAATCGTCGCGTCGATCCTGGTCGATGCCCCGAAGCTGGAGCAACGTTGACTCACGCCGCGAGCCTCCTCGTCCGATTCGCAACGGATGAATTCCACCCACCGTCGATCGCAGAGTTCTTCCCGGAGATCCTCTTCACCATCGGCCCGCTCTCGGTGCACCGCATCCACCTTGTGCAGTTTCTCGCGACCATCGCCGTCGTCCTCATCCTCTGGCTCGGCACGCGCAAGCTCAAGCTAGTTCCCGGCCGCGGTCAGGGCGTCATCGAGATGCTCTTCGACATCGTCCGCGTGAACGTCGCACACGACATGATGGGCAAGAAGGACGGCGATCGCTTCCTGCCGCTTCTTACGACGATCTTCTTCATGGTGCTGTTCTTCAACATCACGGGCGTCATACCGTTCCTGAACATCGCGGGAACGAGCATCATCGCCGTGCCGCTGATGCTCGCGGTCATCACGTATGTCACGTTCATCTACGCCGGAATCCGCAAGAGTCCGTGGGGCTTCATCCGCAACTCGCTCTTCCCGCCCGGGGTTCCGCCGGCTCTGTACATCATCGTCGCGCCGCTGGAGTTCATCTCGACCTTCATCGTCCGGCCGGTCACGCTCACGCTGCGACTTCTGATGAACATGATGGTCGGGCACCTCATGCTGGTGCTGTTCTTCGCAGCGACCCAGTTCTTCATCTTCTCGATGGGCGGCTTCTGGACGATTCTCGGAGCGGGCACACTCGCCTTCGGCTTCGCGTTCACAGCCTTCGAGATCCTGGTGGCCTTCCTCCAGGCGTACGTCTTCACCATCCTCACCGCGGTCTACATCCAGCTCGCAGTCGCGGACGAACACTAATCGGGGCGCGCCAGCACCCCTCAATGAAAGGAAACACCTGTGGATCCCAACTCGGTTCTTGCAGCCATCAACATCGACATCACCGGCTCGATCGCCAACGTCGGCTACGGCCTGGCAGCCATCGGCCCGGCCATCGGTGTGGGCATCGTCGTCGGCAAGACGATCGAGGGCATCGCTCGCCAGCCTGAGCTGTCCGGCAAGCTTCAGGGCACCATGTGGATCGGTATCGCCTTCACCGAGGCGCTTGCGTTCGTCGGTATCGGCGTGGCGTTCCTCTTCGGCTACTGATCCGTATCACCCACACGTAAGGAGACAGGATGCTGAACGCTCTTGTCACGCTCGCAGCCGAGGAGGCGGAGCACAACCCGCTTCTGCCGGCGATGTACGACATCGTCTGGTCAGCGGTCTGCTTCGTCATCATCCTGATCGTGGCCTGGAAGGTCGCTCTCCCGAATGTGGCGAAGATGCTCGACGAGCGCTCCGCTGCCATCGAGGGCAACATCGCCAAGGCCGACGAAGCGCAGAAGCAGGCGGAGGCGGCTCTGGAGGAGTACACCCGCCAGCTCGCCGAGGCTCGCACAGAGGCCGGTGAGATCCGTGAGGCTGCCCGTGAGGACAGCAAGAAGATCGTCGCCGAAGCGAAGGAGACCGCGACCGTAGAGGCCGCACGCGTCACCGCCGCAGCTCAGGCGCAGATCGAGGCAGAGCGTCAGACGACGCTCGTCGCGCTCCGCTCTGAGGTCGGAACGCTCGCGATCGACCTCGCTGGCGGCGTGGTCGGCGAGACGCTGTCGGATGACGCTCGTGCGACCGCAGTCGTCGACCGCTTCCTCGCAGACCTCGAGGCGTCAGAAAAGGCGGCCAAGTAATGGGCAGCGCGACCACTCAGGCACTCGCGGCTTCGACGGCGGCCCTCGCTGAGGCGAAGGACGTCACCCTCGACACGGCCGGTGAACTCTTTACCGTGGCGCGTCTGATGGGCGAATCCGGTCAGCTGAGCGGCGCGCTGGCTGACCCCGCCGCTCCGGCGGGTCTGCGTGAGCAGGTCGTCGCGAAGGTGTTCGGCGGAGTGTCGAACACCACGCGTCAGGTGCTCTCGGTAGCGGTCGGTGAGAGATGGTCCGACGAGGCCGGCCTCATCGCAGGGATCGAGGAACTCGCGATCCGGGCGGCTGCCATCGCTGAGCCGAAGGCGGACATCGAAGGTGAGCTGTTCTCGTTCCTGCGTGTCATCGCGGCCAATCCGGAACTCGAGCTGGCACTCGGAAGCCGGTTGGGCGATGACTCCGCGAAGGGCAGCCTCGTAGAGAAGCTCATCGGCAGCACCGCGAGCGCGCCGACCACGCTGATCGTCTCGTCGCTCGTTCGTCAGCCGCGCAAGCGGCGTGTGCGTCAGCTGCTGAGCCGAGCGATGAAGATCGTCTCGGCACAGGGCGGCCGCATCGTCGCCACCGTGCACACGGCGGCACCGTTGTCCGCAGCGCAGCGCACCCGCCTCGGCGCTTCGCTCGCTGCGCGTTACGACGGACAGGTCTCCATCAATGAAGTGATCGACCCCAGTGTCGTCGGTGGACTGCGTGTGCAGGTCGCCGATGACGTGATCGACGGCAGCATCTCCGCGCGGCTCGCCGATCTTCGACAGAAGCTCGCGGGCTAATACGACTTCGCGCGGGGAACCGCGCAGACTCTCTCAATACAAAGGGAAGACAATGGCAGAACTATCGATCAGCCCCGACGTCATCCGTGACGCGCTGAAGGACTTCGCCGCTGCGTACGAGCCCACCGGCGCCGCAGCGACCGAGGTCGGCACGGTCATCGACGCCGCCGACGGCATCGCCCACATCGAGGGCCTGCCCGGCGTCATGGCGAACGAGCTCCTGACGTTCGCCAACGGCACGCAGGGCCTCGCGCTGAACCTGGACGAGCACGAGATCGGCACGGTCGTCCTCGGCGACTTCTCCGGTATTCAGGCCGGCCAGGAGGTCCGCCGTACCGGCGAGGTCCTCTCGGTTCCGGTCGGTGACGGCTACCTCGGCCGCGTGGTCGACGCGCTCGGGAACCCAATCGACGGTCTCGGCGAGATCGCTTCGGAGGCACGCCGCGAGCTCGAGCTGCAGGCGCCGGGCGTCATGCAGCGCAAGAGTGTGCACGAGCCGATGCAGACCGGCATCAAGGCGATCGACGCGATGATCCCCGTCGGCCGTGGTCAGCGTCAGCTGATCATCGGTGACCGCCAGACCGGCAAGACGGCGATCGCGATCGACACGATCATCAACCAGAAGGACAACTGGGAGTCGGGCGACACTGACAAGCAGGTTCGCTGCATCTACGTCGCCATCGGCCAGAAGGGCTCGACGATCGCATCCGTCAAGGGTGCGCTCGAGGATGCCGGAGCGATGGAGTACACGACGATCGTCGCCGCTCCCGCTTCTGACGCGGCTGGTTTCAAGTACATCGCGCCCTACACGGGCTCCGCTATCGGACAGCACTGGATGTACGGCGGCAAGCACGTCCTGATCATCTTCGATGACCTGTCGAAGCAGGCCGAGGCCTACCGCGCCGTTTCACTTCTCCTGCGCCGTCCGCCGGGACGTGAGGCATACCCGGGTGACGTCTTCTACCTGCACTCCCGTCTGCTGGAGCGTTGCGCGAAGCTGTCCGACGAACTCGGTGCTGGTTCGATGACGGGTCTCCCGATCATCGAGACCAAGGCGAACGATGTCTCGGCGTACATCCCGACCAACGTGATCTCGATCACCGATGGCCAGATCTTCCTGCAGTCCGACCTCTTCAACGCCAACCAGCGTCCGGCGGTCGACGTGGGTATCTCCGTCTCGCGAGTCGGTGGTGACGCTCAGGTCAAGTCGATCAAGAAGGTCTCCGGAACGCTGAAGCTGGAGCTTGCGCAGTACCGCTCGCTCGAGGCCTTCGCGATGTTCGCGAGCGACCTCGACGCGACATCGCGTCGTCAGCTCGACCGCGGTGCGCGTCTGACCGAACTGCTCAAGCAGCCGCAGTATTCGCCTTACCCCGTCGAGGATCAGGTCGTCTCGATCTGGGCCGGTACCAACGGAAAGCTCGACACGATCGAGGTCTCTGACGTGCTGCGCTTCGAGCGTGAGCTTCTCGACCACCTGCGTCGCAACACCAAGGTGCTCGACACCCTGCGCGAGACGAACGTTCTCACCGACGACACCGTCGCGGAGCTCGAGAAGCAGGTCGACGCTTTCATCCTTGAGTTCCAGGGTGGCAAGGGCCAGTCCATCGGCGCCGTGGGCCATGAGGAGCACGTCGCCCAGGATCTGGACGACGTCAACCAGGAGAAGATCGTCAAGGGTCGTCGCGCGTAATCGCGTGAGGTACTGAAACATGGGCGCTCAACTCAAGGTCTACAAGCAGAAGATCGCTTCTGCTCAGACGACCAAGAAGATCACGAAGGCGATGGAACTCATCGCGGCTTCGCGCATTCAGAAGGCGATGGCGCGCGTGCGCGCGTCGTCGCCCTTCGCGCGGGCCGTGACACAGGCCGTTTCCGCCGTCGCGACGTATTCCAATGTCGACCACCCGCTCACGCGTGAACCAGAGACGATCCGCCGGTCCGCCGTCGTGGTCTTCTCGTCTGACCGCGGCCTTGCCGGTGCCTTCAACTCGCAGATCCTTCGCGAGGCGATGGAGGTGGGCGAGCTCGTCCGTTCCCAGGGCAGCGAGCCGGTGTACTACCTCGTCGGTCGCAAGGCGGTGGGGTACTTCCAGTTCCGTGGCATCCAGTCGGCCGCAGAGTGGACGGGCGACACCGACACTCCTAAGTTCAAGACGGCGGAGGAGATCTCGGCCACTCTGCTCGAAGCCTTCAACCGTGGCGGTGCCGACGGCGGCGTGGATGAACTGCACCTCGTCTACAACCGCTTCGTCAGCATGATGACGCAGACTCCGGAGACGGTCCGTCTGCTTCCGCTGGAGATCGTGGAGAACGAAGCCGCACCCGAGCCCGGCGGAACGGTGTACCCGCTCTACGAGTTCGAACCGGATGCCGAGACCGTGCTCGACGCGATTCTGCCGGTGTACCTGCAGAGCCGGATCTTCAACGCCCTTCTGCAGTCTTCGGCTGCGAAGCAGGCCGCGACGCAGAAGGCGATGAAGTCGGCCAGCGACAACGCAGACAAGCTCATCACTGACTACACCCGTCTGCGCAACAATGCGCGTCAGGCGGAGATCACGCAGCAGATCGCTGAGATCGTCGGCGGTGCCGACGCCCTCTCTTCGAGCAAATAGACCATCAAGAAAGAGACGAAGATATGACCCCCACCGCCACAGCTGAGGCTGGGACCGCGGTCGTCGGGCGCGTCGCACGCGTCACGGGCCCGGTCGTCGACATCGAGTTCCCGCACGACTCGATTCCGGACATCTACAACGCGCTGAAGACCACCATCGTCATCGGCGAGGACTCGACCGAGATCACGCTCGAGGTCGCACAGCACCTCGGCGACGATCTGATCCGCGCAATTGCACTGAAGCCGACGGACGGCATCGTCCGCGGCCAGGAAGTGCGCGACACCGGCGAGCCGATCTCGGTTCCCGTCGGCGACGTCACCAAGGGCAAGGTCTTCAACGTCATCGGCGAGGTGCTCAACGCCGAGCCCGGTGAGCAGATCGAGATCACCGAGCGCTGGCCGATCCACCGCCAGGCCCCGCCCTTCGACCAGCTCGAGTCGAAGACGCAGATGTTCGAGACCGGCATCAAGTCGATCGACCTCCTCACCCCTTACGTGCTGGGTGGAAAGATCGGACTCTTCGGTGGTGCAGGTGTCGGCAAGACTGTCCTCATCCAGGAGATGATCCAGCGCGTCGCCCAGAACCACGGTGGTGTGTCGGTGTTCGCCGGTGTCGGTGAGCGTACCCGTGAGGGCAACGACCTGATCCACGAGATGGAAGAGGCCGGTGTCTTCGACAAGACCGCCCTCGTCTTCGGCCAGATGGACGAGCCGCCGGGAACGCGTCTGCGCGTCGCCCTCTCGGCTCTGACGATGGCGGAGTACTTCCGCGACGTGCAGAAGCAGGACGTGCTGCTCTTCATCGACAACATCTTCCGCTTCACGCAGGCCGGTTCCGAGGTCTCCACGCTGCTGGGCCGCATGCCCTCCGCGGTGGGTTACCAGCCGAACCTCGCCGACGAGATGGGTCTCCTTCAGGAGCGCATCACCTCGACGCGTGGTCACTCGATCACTTCGCTGCAGGCGATCTACGTGCCTGCCGACGACTACACCGACCCGGCCCCGGCCACGACCTTCGCACACCTCGATGCGACGACCGAGCTCAGCCGTGAGATCGCGTCGAAGGGTCTGTACCCGGCGATCGACCCGCTGACCTCGACATCGCGCATCATGGACCCCCGTTACCTGGGTGAGGACCACTACCGCGTCGCCACAACGGTCAAGCAGATCCTCCAGAAGAACAAGGAACTGCAGGAGATCATCGCGATCCTCGGTGTCGATGAGCTCTCCGAGGAAGACAAGATCGTCGTGTCGCGTGCACGTCGCATCCAGCAGTTCCTCTCGCAGAACACCTACATGGCGAAGAAGTTCACGAACGTCGAGGGGTCGACGGTTCCGCTGAAGGACACGATCGAGTCCTTCGATGCGATCGCCAAGGGTGACTTCGACCACGTGGCCGAGCAGGCCTTCTTCAACGTCGGTGGTATCGGCGACGTTGAAGAGAAGTGGGCGCAGATCCAGAAGGACAACGGCTGATCATGGCATTGAAGGTGAGTCTTGTCTCCGCGGATGCGGAGGTCTGGACGGGGGAGGCCACGCTCGTCGTCGCCAAGACCGTCGAGGGCGAGATCGGCATCATGAGCGGTCACGAGCCCATCCTGGCGATTCTCGCCGAGGGGCAGGTCCGCATCACGCAGGCCGATGGCAGCAAGGTGCTCGCGAACGCCCAGGACGGCTTCCTCTCGATGGAAGGCAGCCAGCTGACGATCGTCGCGGGTAACGCGGCGCTCATCGCCTGAACGTACTCATCACGGACGCGTCCGCCCGTCAGCTTCGAGTTGGCCGGCGGGCGCGTTCTTGTCTGTGGAGCCTATGAAGATCCTTCTCCCTCCGTCCGAGACGAAACGCCCAGGCGGCTCCGGAACGCCGTTCGACGCCGAGAGTCTTGCGCTGCCGTCGCTTTCCGCTGAGAGGGATGCCGTCGTGACGGCTCTCGTGACCCTCGCGGCGGATCCCGCCGCTGCCAGGCGCGTGCTGAAACTCAGCGAGCGCCAGCTCGGGGACATCGACCACAATGCGTCGTTGCGCTCCGCCCCGACGATGGCCGCTGCCGACCGGTATACGGGCGTGCTGTACGACGCACTTGATGCCGCGTCACTCGACGCCGCGTCCAGACGATGGCTCAACAGGCACGTGTGGATTCACTCGGCACCGTTCGGCCCGCTCGCTGCGCTGGACGCGATTCCGATGTATCGGCTCGCGGCGGGTGCATCTCTTCCCGGCATTGCGCCGTTGCGTCGGCACTGGGCGAAGGCGACGTCAGAAGCGATAGCGCAGGCCGCTCCGTCGTTCGTGCTGGATCTTCGCAGCGAGGCATACGTCGCCCTCGGCCCGGTGCCTGCTTCCGTGACGTCCGCCTATGTGCGTGTGGTCACGGACGAGGGACGTGCGCTCAACCACTTCAACAAGAAGGCCAAGGGCGAACTCGTGCGAGCGCTGGCCCTGGAACGCGCCAGCGTGCGTTCTCTTTCGACGCTGCGGGATTGGGCATCCGCTCGATCGATTACGATGCGACGGGGCGAACAGGCCGGCGTCCTCGAACTCGTGACAGGGGCCTGAGAACCGAGCAGGCACATGACGATATCGGTGCGCGTGTCGTTGCCAGTGGGCGGATGACCCCGCTACCATGGCCAATGCGCGAAGCGAAGGCTTCGTACTCGGGGGGCGAGGTCCGCTTCCTCTGTCAAAAGGAATGTGAGTCTCATGTATTCCGCCTATTCTGACTACTCCGACGTTGGCGCCTATGCCGGCATCTGGGCCGCATTCATCGGCCTCTATTTCGTGTTCGCCATTGTCTTCTACGTCCTGGGCTCGCTCTTCTACATGAAGCTGTTCGAAAAGGCCGGCGTGCAGGGCAAGTGGCGCGCGTGGGTGCCCGTGTACAACAACATGATCTTCGTGAAGCTGGGCGATCTGAGCCCTTGGTTGGTGCTGTACGGCATCGGCGCTTCGCTCCTGCTCGGCTGGATTCCTTTCCTCGGACAGCTCGTGATCCTGGCGGTCGCCGTGATCATGGTCCTCGCGGCATACCGTGTCGGTCAGAAGCTGCAGAAGGAGGGCGCATGGGTCGTCCTCTACATCTTCCTGTCCCTCGTCTGGCTCGGCATCATGGCCTTCGACAAGTCGCGCTGGAACCCCCAGATCCCGCCCGCCCCGTGGGCTGGCAACGCCTTCTTCGGCGACCGCACCACATGGGACGGCATCCCCGCCCAGCCTTCGGCACAGGCCGCACCCGGCGCCACGCCCGGATACGGTGCAGCGCCACAGGGGTACGCGCCGCCGCAGGGCTACCAGCAGCCTGCACCCGGCTACCAGCCGCCGGCTGCTCCCGGCTACCAGCAGCCCGCGGCTCCCGGCTACCAGCCGCCTGCCACGCCTCCTGCCGCTCCGGCATCTCCGGTGACGCCGCCGCCTGCTGCGCCGTCCACGCCGCCTGCTGCGCCGAGCACGCCGCCCGCAGCCCCGACGACGCCGCCTGCGGCTCCGCCGGCACCGCCCGCGGGTCCGCCGGTGCCCCCGACGCAGCCACCGGCCTGATGCGTTGAATGAAGGACCCTCGATCTCGATCGGGGGTCCTTCGTCGTAGTCGGACGAGATTCCGATAGCGTGGACACATGGTCATGTCGCAGCGTCGGGTCGGAGCATCCGGTCTTCTCGTTTCGTCGACCGGTCTCGGATGCAACAACTTCGGCCGCGCGGGCACGGCGACCGAGACGCTCGACGGTACCCGAGCGGTCATCGACGCAGCCATCGCGAATGGCGTCACCTTCTTCGACACGGCCGATATGTACGGCAAGGATCCTGGGCTCAGCGAGTCGCTGATGGGCGAGGCATTGCAGGGGCGGCGTGATCGCATCGTGCTGGCCACGAAGTTCGGTCAGGAGCGCGATATGGGGTACGACTTCCCGGCGGGGCGGGGCTCGCGCAGGTACATCCGCCGCGCGGTCGAAGAATCTCTTCGTCGTCTGCGGACCGATTGGATCGATCTGTACCAGCTGCACCTCCCAGACCCGGAGACTCCGATCGCCGAGACGACGGATGCTCTTGATGAACTCGTCCGCGAAGGCAAGATCCGCTATTACGGTCACTCCAACTTCCCCGGTTGGCAGGTCGCCGAGGCGGAGCTCACTTCGCGGCTTCGCTCGACCGGACGATTCGTATCGGCGCAGAACCACTACTCGCTGCTGGCCAGGGCGGCGGAACGCGAGCTGCTTCCGGCGGTCGAACGCTATGGGCTCGGATTCTTCCCCTATTTCCCGCTGCAGAACGGCCTGCTCACTGGGAAGTTCTCACGCGCTGGAGGACCAGAGGGGAGTCGCATCATGTCCAACAAGCGGCACCTGTGGGAGAACGCGCCATGGGACGCTTTGGACGAGTATGCGGCTTTCTGCGCCGATCGAGGGATCACGATGCTCGAGGCGACGTTCGGATGGCTCCTCGCGCAGCCGACGGTTTCCAGCGTCATTGCCGGGGCGACGTCGGCCGCCCAGATCGAATCCAACGCGAAGGCCGCGACCGCCTGGACGCCGACTAGGGATGACCTCGCCGCCATCGACGAGTTCTTCCCGCTGCCCGCCGACCCAGGCGCGCAGGCGTGACGCAGTTCCACTACGATGTGTGAGAATCTTGCGGCCGCGCGTATCGCCGCATCCAACCCGGAGGAACCCTTTGTCTGAGACGTCCACGCAGACCCATCGCGTCTCGGCCCCGGACGGTGGCGAGATCGTTCTGACCTGGGCCGGAGTGACGGATACGGGGCTTCGCCGCGACAACAATCAGGATGCGTTTCTGGCGCAGTACCCGCTGTTCGTGGTCGCAGACGGCATGGGTGGTCATGCGGGCGGCGAGATCGCGAGTCAGAGCACGATCGCTCGCCTGCAGGAAGTCGTCGACTCCGGCGACGTGGGCACCGCGGCCATTGAGAATGCTCTCACCCAGGCAGTGAGCGACATCGCTTCGCACCCCGAGACCACCGACGAGGGCACCGGAACGACGCTCACGGGTGTGTTCTTCGATATGACGGAGGACGAACCCCGGTGGATCTCCCTGAACATCGGCGATTCCCGGGTGTACCTGCTGCGTGACGAACGACTTGTCCAGGTCACCACGGATCACTCCGTCGTTCAGGAGCTGATCAGTTCGGGGCGGCTCAGCCCGGAGGAGGCGGAGAGCCATCCGTACAGCAACGTGATCACGCGTGCAGTCGGTGCGAGTGAGCTCACCCCGCCGGACTATCTCGGGATCGAGGTGCTCGACGGCGACAGGTTTGTGATCTGCTCTGATGGGTTGACCAAGGAGCTCACCGACTACGGCATCCAGCACTTCCTGCGGGAACAGGCCGATCCTGCAGTGGCAGCGGACGCGATGCTGGCGGCTGCGCTGGAGAACGGTGGGCGCGACAACGTCACCGTCGTCATCGTGCAGGTGGAACGTGCGGGCCAGACTCTGCCTTCGGACGACGAGGCCACAACGACTGAGTCTTCCTCCACACCGGAGCAGACCGCCGAATAGCCCGACAGGGGTGTGGACAACGGCATCCGCTGTCTGCAGATGCCGTGCAATGAGGTCATGGACCTCGAACCTCTCGCTCTTCCCGCTGCTGCCGCGGAGCCGCGTCGTCAGTCGGTCCCGGTGCTCGCCGCCGTCGTGCCGATCGCGGCCGGAGTCGTCCTGTGGCTGGTGACCGGATCGATATTCTCGCTGTGCTTCGCGGCTCTCGGTCCGCTGATGATCGGTGCGTCGCTGCTGGACGGCGTGCGCATCCGTCGTCGGGAACGTCGAACGGCCGTGGATGACGAGACAGTCGCTTGGCGCCGTGCCGAGCAGGACCTGCTCCGGCGCCACGACAGTGAACGCCGCGAGCTGCGGCGAACTCACCCCGATGCTGCCGCATGCCTCCAAGACGCTCCGCTCAGGGATCTTCAGGCGATCGATGAGGCGACGACGGTCGTCATCGGCTCCGGCTCCAGACGAAGCGCGCTTCGAGTGACCGGAGACGACGGCGAACGCGCGCGCGGATTCCGAAAGCGCGCGGCGCACGTGAAAGACGTTCCCATCACCGTCGCCATGGGGCGTGGCATCTGCCTACGGGGGCCTGCGCCCATCGTCGCCGCTGCTGCCAGGGCGCTCGTGGTTCAGCTGTGCCTGCGTCACACGCCAGGGCAGCTCGCGCTGGTCGGCGGGGGACTGGAGACACTGGGGCTGGACGGATTTCCGCACGCAGGCAGGACTCGTCGCGGCGCGTGGCGTCTCGCAGTCGTGGTGGGCGACGAAGAATGCGCGGATTCAGCGGCTCAGCTGCGAGTCTGCGGGTCGGACGACGAAGTTCCGGAGGGCGTGACGACGCTCATCGATTGCACTGGTCCGAACAGCGCGCGCGTGCGGACGCCGGCCGGTGACGAGGAGGTCACGCTGGAATGCCTCTCGCGCGCTCAGGCCATGGCGATCGCAGACGACAGCGTCGAGCGGGAAAGACATGCGGCGCAGTTGCCCGACACCGTCGCTCTCGGGGAGCTTGTGCTGGCAATGGAAGCAGGGGACACCGGACTCCCCGCGGTGATCGGGCGCACCGAGAGCGCGGACGTTGTACTCGACCTCGTCGAGGACGGTCCGCACGCGATAGTGACCGGGATGACCGGCGCAGGGAAGAGCGAACTGCTCGTGACCTGGGTCGCCTCGATGGCACGCTCGCACCGGCCGGACGAGGTGACGTTCGTGCTGGCGGACTTCAAGGGCGGAACGGCGTTCGATCCGCTGCGGGAGCTTCCACATGTCGCGGCTGTGATGACCGACCTGGATGCGGAAGACGCACGTCGAGGTGTCGAGAGCCTGACGGCAGAGCTTCGTCGCCGTGAGGCGGTGCTGGCAGAGGTCGGGGCGAGGAACATCGCGGAGGCGGGTGGGCGACTGGGGCGCCTCGTGATCGTCGTCGATGAATTCGCTGCTCTGCTGCAGGAACATCCTGACCTCGGTGCTGTGTTCACTGACGTCGCTGCTCGTGGCCGGGCGCTCGGCATGCACCTCATCCTCGGTACTCAACGTGCAGCCGGCGTCATCCGCGACGGGCTCGCCGCGAACTGTCCCCTGCGGGTGAGCCTGCGCGTGACGGAGGCTGCGGACAGCCGACTCGTCATCGGATCGGATGACGCAGCCGGCCTGCCGGGCGGCGCCGCCTCGCGCGGTCTCGCCTTCATCCGGCGGCCACAGGATGTGGCGGCCGCGGCGGTACGTGTCGCGCTCACGAGCGCGGGGGACCTCCGGGGGATCGGTGCACGCTGGCCGGACGCCGAGGCTCCAGTGAGCCCCTGGCTTCCTCCGTTGCCGCTGAGGCTCGAGCTCGGTGACCTGACTGCTCGGCATGCGTCCGGGGTGGGGTTGCTGATCGGACTCACGGACGAACCCGAACGACAGCGTCAGACGCCCTTGCTGCTGCGACCAGGCGTCGACCGCGGACTCGCCGTGATCGGAGGCAGCGCTTCGGGGAGAACGTCGCTGCTGCGGGTCTTGGCGGAGCAGTGCGAGCGTTCGTTGTTGCTGGCGCCCGATCCGGAGCATGCGTGGGATGCGTTGGCGGATCTTCTCGAAGGCGACGCCGTCCCACCGCAGCTCGTGCTGTGCGACGACCTCGACCAGATCGTCGCGTCGTTCCCCGTCGAATACGGGCAGGTGTTCCTCGAGCGCATGGAGAAGCTGGTGCGCTCAGCCGCGGCACGTGGATGCACGGTGGTCATCACGACCGGTCGAGCATCAGGCCAGACATCCCGCGTGATCGAGGCGCTGCCGTCGCGGATGCTGCTGCGAATGGGCAGCAGGATGGAGCATCTCGCAGCGGGCGGGGACGCCGTCGGCTACCGCGGCGATCGTCCGGCGGGCCGCGGCAGAGTCGGCGAGCACGAAGTGCAGGTCGCCTGGACGGATGCATCTGCTCATGCGGAGACCACGCCTGGACCCGTGGAACGTTGGACGCCAGCCGCACCGGTCGTCGGCGTGATCGCCCTCGGGGTTCGACGTGTCGTGGAACGGCTGCAAGGCGCCTATCCGGACCATGTCGTTTCGCCGGTCACCTCCGTGCAGGGTGCGGCGACGTCGGCGCCCCTCACCAGCGCATCGGGGGGTACACCTGCCTTCGACACGTCGCCGACGATCCTGGTCGGCGACGCGGAGAGCTGGCAGCGACAATGGCCGCTATGGCAGCGGATTCGACTCGAAGGAGAGATGCTTTTCCTCGCCGAGTGCGCTGGCGAGTTGCGTTCTTTCGCGGGGTATCGTGAGTTGCCGCCCTATGCGGAACCGCACGTGGGGCGGGCATGGACCATCCGCGACGGTCTCGCCCCAAGGCGGGTGATCATCCCGGAGCTCGATGCATCGGGACGCTGAGCGCGCACCGCGGTTTCACATCACGGATGCGATCGCGCTGGCCTGCAAGCCGTGCGCCACCGCGACACCGTCGTTGATCACTGCCCCCTTCGCAATGTTGAGACCGCTGGCCAGTGCCGCATCGGCGTTCAGCGCGTCCCTCCACCCTCGGCCGGCGATCTGACGCACATATGGCAGTGTCGCGTTCGTGAGCGCGGACGTCGACGTGTTCGGCACCGCTCCGGGCATGTTCGCAACGCAGTAGAAGACGGTGTCGTGCACGGGGAACGTCGGATCGTCGTGCGTGGTCGGATGCGTGTCCTCGAAGCAGCCGCCCTGGTCGACGGCGATGTCGACGAGCACACTGCCTGGTCGCATCTCCGCCACCATCTCGTTGGTGACGAGCTTCGGCGCGCGTGCTCCAGGAATCAGCACGGAGCCGATGACCAGATCAGAGCTGATCACGGCGCGGCGTAGATCCAGCGGATTGGAGGCCGCCGTCTTCACCCGCCCGCCGAAATGATCGTCCAGCATCCGCAGGCGGGGGATGTTGGTGTCGAAGACAGTGACGTCCGCGCCCATCCCGCTCGCGATGACCGCCGCGTTCGCGCCGGCGACGCCGCCGCCTATGACGGTCACTGTCGCTGGCCTCGTTCCTGGCACACCCGACATGAGCAGTCCCAGCCCGCCGTTCGAGCGCATCAGCGTGTTCGCGCCGACGAGGGGGGCCAGTCGTCCGGCCACCTCGCTCATGGGTGCGAGAAGGGGGAGGCCCCCGCCGGGCAGCTGCACGGTCTCGTAGGCGATAGCCGTGACGCCGTCTGCGAGAAGCCTTTCGGTCAGCGGCCGATCGGCCGCCAGATGCAGGTACGTGAACAGGGTGAGGTCGTCGCGGAAGAAGTCGTATTCGCTGGCGACAGGCTCCTTGACCTTGAGCAGCAGCTCGGCGCTGGACCACACCTCCGCCGCATCGTCCAGCAACGTGGCACCCGCCTCGACATACTCGGCATCCGGCATCGACGAACCCACGCCGGCCCCGGACTGCACGAACACCTCGTGCCCGGCGTGCACCAGATCGTGCACTCCCGCTGGCGTCAGAGCGACGCGGTACTCATTGTTCTTGACCTCGGTGGGGACGCTGATCCTCATCGTGGCTCCTCTCCTCCCTCAACGCTGAGGGCATACTGCCCCTGGTCAGGGCATCAGATGGCGGCGCCGGGACGGATCATCCCGACGTCGCTCCCTCCGCCGAGGACGGCGAGGGGAAGTGCGTTGGCGAGCGTCGCCAGATCGGCTTCGCTCAGAGCGCCTGCATGGGCGAGCAGTGTCGCCGCCACGATCGTGAGGGCTCGTGCGCTGCCATCGAGCATCTTGAGCGCGACGGTGGTTCCGTCCGGGGCGACCATCACCATGATCCCCTCAGCGCCGCTCTTCGCGAACACTCCGAGCGTCTCGATCGCGATCGTGTCCGGCCGGCCTGGCCCCTCGATCGTCCACGGGTTCTCCTTGACTGCGCGCACCAGAGTGCCGGCGACGCGGTGCAGTGCGAAGGGGGAGCGCTCGGAGGCGGAGCCGATGCGATGGATGGCGCGGCCGAGCCCGGCGAGGGTGATCGCGTGAATCGGAGCACCGCATCCGTCCACGGATGTGTGTGCGATCTTCTCGCCTGTGAGTCGCTCGACCACTTCACGGATATGCAGTTGCAGCGGATGGGTCGGGTGGAGGTATCCGTCGGTCGGCCAGCCGGTCGCGACGCACGCGCGCAGCATCGCGGCGTGCTTTCCCGAGCAGTCCATCCGGATGCGCGCCTGCTGTCCGTGCTCCCGAACGAGGTGGTCACGGGCGGCAGTATCTCGAGGCCACGCCGCAGGGCAACCGAGGTGGTCTTCTGTGAGGCCACCCGCCGTCAGTATCTCGCGGACGAGGTCGGCGTGGCGGTCCGTCCCCACGTGACTTGCCGTCGAGATGGCGAGCTGCTCGCCCGCCAGATCCGCTCCCGCAGTGACGCAGGCGACGGCTTGAAGCGGTTTCAGGCTCGAGCGGGGAAGGATCAGGGCGTCCGGGTTCCCCAGCCGTCTGACGACATCTCCGTCCGGCGAGAGCACGATCGCTGCTCCGGCGTGACGGGATTCGACGAATCCACTGCGTTCGACAACGGCGAGTTCGACAGCATCCGCGATAGTGAAAGTCTCCAGCACCAGACCAGCCTATCGCCGAGGTCTCCACCGGCACCGAGCCGCACCGTGTCAGACTGACCTCATGAGCCTCAGCGAACATCACTACGCTCTCACCGCCACCTGGCACGGTAACCGGGGCACCGGGACGAGCGGGTATCGGGATTACTCCAGGGATGTCACGATCGAGATCCAGGGCAAGCCCGAGATGCTCGCCTCGGCTGACAAGCCGTTCCGAGGTGACGCTGCACGCTGGAATCCCGAAGACATGCTGATCGCCGCTCTGTCCGAGTGCCATCTGCTGTCGTATCTGCATGCGTGCGTCGGCGCAGGCGTCGTCGTCGTGTCGTACCGCGATCGCGCGAGCGGCGTCATGCGCGAAGACGGCAGAGGCGGCGGTGCTTTCACCGACGTGCTGCTGCGGCCGGAAGTGGTCGTGGCGGATGCCTCGATGATCGCTGCGGCCGAAAGCGCGCACGATGACGCGCACCGGATGTGCTTCATCGCGAACTCGGTGAACTTCCCGGTCCGCCATGAAGCGAGCGTCAGCGCCGCTCGTGCGGAAGAGCCTGCTTGATCTTCTCGATCGGTCCCTGAGCGGGCGGCTCGTTGTAGACGCCTGCCAGTTCCTGACCGCTCAACGCGTGGATCGCCGTCATTATCTGGTCGGTCGCGAGCCGCCTCGCCTTGCCGCTGGTAGCGGCACCATGCACTGTCACGTCGATGGGATCACCGAAACGCACGGTGATGCGCTCCTTCAGCGACGGCATCTTCGCGCCTTTGGGCATGGCCTTGTCCGTGCCGATGAGTCCGACCGGCACCACGGGGGCCCCGGTCTGCAGGGCGAGGAAGGCTGCACCTGTGCGGCCCTTGTACAGGCGTCCGTCCGTGGAACGGGTGCCTTCGGGGTAGAGCGCGACGGCCAATCCCTCATCGAGCAGCTGGCGCTGCTGATCAAGAGCGTCAAGAGCAGCCTGACCGGCCCCGCGGCGCACCGGAATCGCGCCGATGGACTGGAAGAAGGTCCGCATGACCCCACCCTTGAACCCGGTGCCCTCGAAGTACGTCGACTTGGCGAGGAAATGCACGGGACGGGGCGCGGCGACCGGAATCGCGATCGAGTCGATGAACGACAGATGATTGCTGGCGAAGATCACCGGGCCTTGGAGCGGGACGCGGTCGCGACCCTCGACGTGCGGCCGGTAGATGAGTCGCGCCAAGGAACCGATCACGGCTCGCCCGAGCGCATACGTGGCTCCGGCGCGACGAGGTGCAACGGCTTCCTCTGTCGTCTGCTCCTGATCCGATTCCACGGTCGGCTCGGGAACGGCAGACTGCTCAGAGGTCATCAGATCAGGCTACTCCGCGATCCATGCCATCCGTGGAATGCGACCTGCACGGCGCTGCGGGGCATCGGGTGCGACTGCTCTCAGCGAGGGCAAAGGCGAATACGACAGTATGGAGTGTCCCTCCCCACGATCATGAGGTTTCACTGTGCGCAATCGCTCGCTCATCGCTCTGTCCACCATCGCCGTCGCGACCATGTTGCTCGCCGGATGCGCTGGCACAGAGGGCACGACAGGGGATGACGCCGAAACCCCGGCTGCCGACCTCTGCTCGGCAGCGGTCGAATCGGGTGACGCCTCTGACGGTGTGACCGTCGAGGGTGATTTCGGGACAGCATCTGAGGCGACGTTCGAGCTCGGCGCTCAGGTCGACGCAGCCGAGCGCACCGTGATCAGTGAGGGCGACGGCGACACGATCGCTGACGGTGACTACGTGCGCTACGCGCTGAGCGCCTTCGACGGAGACACGGGTGAACGCCTCGGCGACGCCGGCTACACGGATGGCGAGCTTCTTCCGGCCGCGCTGACGGCAGATGCACCGCTCGGCCAGCTCATCGGCTGTGCGAGCGTAGGCTCGCGACTCTCCATCGTGTTCCCGACGACAGAGGACGCGGCAGCGCAGTACTACATCCTCGATGTGCTCGACATCGTTCCCACCGCTGCGTGGGGCGAGGAGCAGGCTCCCGTCGATGGAATGCCGGCCGTCACACTCGACGACGACGGGGCACCGACCGTCGAGATTCCGGATTCTGCAGCACCCACTGAGGTCCAGATCTCGGTGCTGAAGCAGGGCGACGGCATCGCGGTGGGCGACGGCGACACCACGCTTCTCCAGTACCACGGTGTGGGCTGGGAGAACGGGGAGACGTTCGATTCCTCGTGGGCCAACGGTGCGCCGATCACCAGCGAAGGCAACGGCTACGTCCCCGGGTTCGTACAGGCGCTCGCAGGGCAGAAGGTCGGCTCGCAGGTGCTGGTCGTCATCCCGCCGGCGGCCGGATACGGCGAGGGCGAGATCAACGATGAAGATCTCAAGGGGCAGACGCTGGTCTTCGTGATCGACATCCTCGCCACGATGCACCCGGCAGCCGCCTGACCGATCTCCTACCTCACCGCGTAGATCGCTGCCGCGCAATAGGCTGACGGTATGCGTCGCATCATCGTCCTCGGCTCCACCGGCTCAATCGGCACGCAGGCATTGGATGTGATCCGCGCCAATCCTCGTCGTTTCGAGCTGGTCGGGCTCGCTGCAGGCAGCGACGCCGAGTTGCTCGGCCAGCAGGCAGAGCAGTTCCAGGTCGAAGACACTGCTCTCGGCGCTGAGCAGGCCGAGCAGCTGGTCCGCGACGTCGATGCGGATGTCGTGCTCAACGCGATCACCGGATCGATCGGGCTGGGATCCACGCTCGCGGCGCTCAAGGCCGGGCGCACGCTGGCTCTCGCCAACAAGGAGTCGTTGATCGTCGGCGGAGAACTGGTGAAGTCCTTGGCGGCAGAGGGACAGATCGTACCCGTCGACTCCGAGCACTCCGCGCTCGCGCAGGCATTGCGATCCGGGACGCACGATGAGATCAGGCGGCTCGTGGTCACGGCATCCGGCGGTCCCTTCCGCGGGCGCACACGCGATCAGATGGTGGCCGTCACACCGGCTGAGGCCCTCGCGCACCCGACCTGGGCGATGGGGCGCGTCGTCACGACCAACTCCGCCACGCTGGTGAACAAGGGCCTCGAGGTCATTGAGGCGCACCTGCTCTTCGATGTCGACTACGAGGACATCCAGGTGGTCGTGCATCCGCAGTCGATCGTCCACTCGATGGTCGAGTTCATCGACGGCTCCACGATTGCTCAGGCGTCACCGCCCGACATGAAATTGCCGATATCGCTGGCCCTCGACTGGCCGCACCGGATCGGAGGCGTCGGGCGTCCACTCGACTGGACTCAGGCGACCAGCTGGGACTTCGAGCCACTCGATGACTCGGCATTCCCGTCCGTCGGGCTCGCGAAGAGCGTGGGGCGCGCCGGACGCACGTTTCCCGCGGTCTTCAACGCCGCGAACGAGCAAGCCGTGGATGCGTTCCATGAAGGACGGTTGTCGTTCCTGGGAATCGTCGACACCATCGCCCGCGTCGTGGACGCTCATGAGGCGCCCGACCAGCTCACGATCGAGTCGCTCTCAGAAGCCGAGACCTGGGCACGCGCGACAGCGGATCGTCTGATCGCTGCATCCTGAGCGCGACGCCCTTCTCAGCGCGGCTCAGTCGGGGTACGGCACCGGCCAGTGCGGCTCCGGCACCGGCCAGCCGGCATCGCGCAGCGCCCTGCGGGCGAGCTCGCGCGCGGAGTACGGCGTGCGAACGCCACGGATGTCCCGGTAGTCCTGGTGGCCGGGACCGGCCCACAGGATCGCGTCGCCGTCACCGACGAGGCCGACCGCAGCGATGATCGCCTTCTCCGGTGGGGAGTACTCGTGGATCTCGGCATCCGGTCGCGCCATCCGCGCGCCCTCGATGAGCGTCGCGCGGATCGATTCCGGATCCTCGAACCGAGGGTGGTGGTCGGTGATGACGAGGATGTCGCTGCCCTCTACGGCCGTGCGTCCCATGTCGTGACGCTTGGTGGCATCACGGTCGCCGTCGGCGCCGAAGAGCATCAGCGTGCGTCCCGGTGTGACACGGCGGATTGCTGCCAGGGTCTTCTCGAAGGCGTCCGGTGAGTGGCCGAAGTCGACGAAGACGGCTGGGCCTCTCTCGCCGGACACGAGTTCGGTGCGTCCTGGCAGGTACGCATCGATGCGTCCGTCACGCTCGAGAGCGGCGGTGATGCGCTCCCATTCGTACCCGCCTTCGAGCAGCATGACGATAGCGAGCGCGGCGTTCGCCGCCATGTGCGGACCGATCACGGGCACGACCGTGGTGAGGGTGCGTCCCTCGGGGCCGGACATCGTGAAGCGTGTGCCGCGCTGGCGTTCTTCGTCGATCGTCACCACCCAGTCGGCGCCTGCCGCAACGGATGCGTCCGCGGCGATCGCGGGGGTGCCGACGGTGACGACCGGGATCTCGGCGGCGGCGACGACATCCACGCCGGAGGCGGAGTCGAGGCAGATCACTGCGCGCCTGGCTCGGTCCGGCTTGAACAGAGGGAGCTTCGCGGCGAAGTACTCCTCCATGTCCGCATAGTCGTCCAGGTGGTCGTGGCTGAGGTTCGTGAAGCCGGCGACGTCGAACACGAGCCCGTCGACGCGCTTGCGCGACAGCGCCTGGGCGCTCACCTCAACGGCCACGGCCTCGACGTCTCGCTCGCGCATGAGCGCGAGGAGTGCATGCATCTCGGATGCTTCCGGTGTCGTCAGGCGGGAGATGATGACCTCACCGGCGATGTGCCGTTCGGCAGTCGACGACAGCCCGGTTATGACGCCGAGCTGGTCGAGGATCCCCTCCAGCAGATGCGACACGCTCGTCTTGCCGTTCGTTCCCGTCGTGGCGAAGAGCAGCGGCAGATCGTCCTCGGCACCGGTGCCGTACACCCAGGCGCTGAGCGCGCCGAGGACGCCACGGGGGTCATCCACGATCACTATGGGCAGGCCGATGTTGCCTGCGATGTCTGCGCCGGCCTCATCGGTGATGACGGCGACGGCGCCCTTCTCGGCGGCAGCGGCGGCGAACATCGCACCGTGCTGATTGACCCCCTGGATGGCGACGAAAGCCTCTCCGGCACGCAGATCAGCGGTCGCGAGAGTGATTCCGGTCAGGGTGACATTGCTGATCTCACCGCGGGTGGCGGTGGCGAATCGGGCGGCGAGATCCGTCAGATTCCGCTGTGGCGGAGCTTCTGGACGGAGCACGGGAGGAAGGCTGGGCTGTGTGGTCGACATGGCATCACAATGATCTCACGAGAGGCCGCCCGGAGCGCGCTCAGGCACACCACGGGCGGCCGCTCACAAGGGTCAGGCCGAGCGGCGGTAGGCGAGTACGGCGACGACGAGCGCGGCGATGCCTGCCAGCAGGCCTGCACCGCCGAGGATGACGCTCGCGGGGGACGCTTCCGACGTCTCCTGCTGTGCGTCCGAATGTGCCGCGTGAGCGGAATCCGTCGCGCTGTCGCCGTCGGCGGCCACGGTCACGACCGGTGCAGGCGAGTCGAGGTCGTGCGGGTCGGAGCCTTCCTCTGCGAGCTCCACCCACTCATTCACGCCGCTCTCGCACTGCTGCTCCACGGGGAACGCCAGCGATTCCGGCGCATCCTCGCCGAGCTGCACCGCCATGCTCGCGGTTCCCTGCAGGCCGCTGGGGATCGGGGCGACGGCCGTGTACGTCACGGCGGAGACGAGACCGTTGTCCGCGCGCTCGACGGCGATGTCCCAGTTGCTGTCGACTGTGGGGGCGACGGATGCCAGGCCTTCCGGCATCGTGATCCGCAATGCGGTCGTGGGGGACTCCTCACAACCATGAGTGAATGCGAAGGTCAGCACGGTGGAGCCGCCGGGTTCGAGGGCATCGGGGCTGACACCGACGTGTGCCTGGGCAGCGGCGGGCGCGGCCAGGACGATGCCTGCAGCGAGGGCGGCGACGAGCGCGCCGCGACGGGTGATTCGAGACATGAGAGTTCTCCTGTGTTCGGGTGCAGAGCAGATTCTGCGTGCGGGCGCGCGGATGGCGCGCTGAACCGCGAAGGATGCCGTGTCACGGCAGTGAACATGTGCGACTGGTCAGCCGCGGGAGAAGACCGGAGGCCCGCGCCGGGATATGTCTCCGGTGAGCAGGCTGGTGATCGCGTTGCGCGCGGTGATCGCGAAGGATGCCGGCACGGGCCAGTCGGCGTGCAGTCGTGGCATCCGCGTCCGCAGCAGAGCATGCACCCATCGCGCGATGATGCGCATCAACTGCTCGCCGCGCCAGAGCAACGCGATAGTGAGGGCGGCGGCCACGACGTGCGCGCCGAGCATCCCGGCATCCGGTGTGACGGTCGAGGTCAGTGGATCCAGCGTCATCACGTGATGATGGCCCGCACTGACAGTGGGTGCCGCGGTCGCACCGAGCACGACGAAGAGCACATGGAAGACGGTCTGCGAGACCACCACGGCAGCGCTCAAACGTGCCATTCCTGGTGTGCGCCCGACCAGCAGTGCTGCGAGCGGGGAGAGGAAGACACTGAGCGCGATGACCAGCAATGGATGCGGAGGCGCACCACCGCCGATCGTGTGCGAGACGGCGGCGATGATCGTCGCGATCGACGATGCAGCTGCTCCGCGGAGGAGTCGCAGCTGCCGAGAGGTCACGGTTCCAGCCTATGCGGCGGATTCCTAGTTCGCGCGCAGTAGCGTTGGGACGTGGAAATCCTGTTGTACGTCGCCGGCATCCTGTTCATGCTGGTCGGGCTCGGTCTATCGATCGGTCTGCACGAGGTGGGCCATCTCGTGCCGGCGAAGCTGTTCGGCGTGCGCGTGGGGCAGTACATGATCGGCTTCGGTCCACGTCTCTGGTCGAAGAAGATCGGCGAGACCGAGTACGGATTCAAGGTTCTTCCCCTCGGCGGATTCATCTCGATGTCGGGTATGTATCCAGCATCCGAGGGCAAGCCGGTGCGCGGTCTTTTCCGCACCCTCGTGCAGGATGCGAGATCGGCGAACGACGAGACCATCGCGGAGGGCGCTGAAGAGCGCGTCTTCTACAAGCTGCCGGTATGGAAGCGCATCGTCGTGATGCTCGGCGGCCCGATCATGAACCTGATCCTTGCCATCATCATCTTCACCGTGCTGGCATCCGGAATCGGTCTCCAGCAGGGCACGACGACCATCGCAGGCGTCAACGAGTGCGTGCTCCCCGCAGGCACGTCGCAGACCGAGTGCGAGCCGGGCGATCCTGCGACGCCGGCGGCTGAGGCGGGGGTGCTGCCTGGGGATGTACTGGTCTCGGTGGACGGAACTCCGGTTTCGACGTTCGCCGAAGCGACGGAGATCGTGCAGGCTGCTCCTGGGCAGCAGCTCGATATGGTCGTGCTGCGCGACGGCGAGAACGTGGATCTGACGATCACACCCATTGCCGCGGAACGTGAACTCACGGATGCCTCGGGGCAGCCATTGCTCGACGACGACGGCACGCAGGTCGTCGCTGAGGTGGGCTACGTGGGCATGCTCTCGCAGATGGGTTACGTGCCGCAGCCGATCGGTACCGGGGCCGAGCTCGCGGGCGAGAACGTCGGGCGCGTGGTGGGCCTGATCGCGACGCTGCCGGTCAAGCTGTGGGGCGTCGGGGTGTCGCTGTTCACGGGCGCCGACCGCGACCCGAGCGGGCCGTTGAGCGTGGTCGGGGTCGGCCGTCTCGCGGGCGAGGTCGCCGCGACGGACGCTCCGGTGCTGAACCGGTTCGTCGTGCTGCTCAACCTGCTCGGATCACTCAACATCGCCCTGTTCGTCTTCAACCTGATCCCGCTGCTGCCCCTGGACGGCGGGCACGTGGTCGTCGCTCTGTGGGACGGCATCCGGCGCGCCTGGGCAAAGTTGTTCCGTCGTCCGCCGCCCGCACCGGTGGACGCGACGCGGCTGGTGCCGCTGACGGTGATCGTGGCGGTGCTGCTGATCGGAATGGGCGCGCTGCTGATGATCGCGGATCTCGTGAACCCGGTCGACCTGCTCGGCTAGGCGCTCCACGTTGCTCGGTACGCGCCGCCACTCTTCCTCCACAAGTGCGCGTTCTTGGGTGGTTATCCACGGGTGGTGAATGTGGTCTGATCTGGGGTTTGAATGTCGGTGGCCCTGGGTTGAATGGGGGTATGGCATCAGTTGTGGAGGAGTTGGAGAGCATCGATCGGTTGTTGGCCGATGCGGTGGGTTCTTCCTGTGCGGGTGGCGGTGCAGATGGCGGGGTACGCTTCGCGAACGACACCGAACTGTTGGATGTGATGCAGGTGTTGGGGCGTGTGCAGCGACGCCTGGATGGTGCGATCGTCGCGGTGACAGACCAGGTCGTGGAGCGGGATCAGGTGGAGCGTGATGCACGTTTCTCGACCAGGGCGGGATGCCGTGATGCGGCAGAAGTGCTGCGACGCACGCTGCTCGTGGATGGTCCTGCCGCACGCCGGTATGTGGCCGCGGCCGGGGCGGTGCGTCGGGAGCAGGACATCACCTCGGGTGCGTTGTTGCCAGGGAAGTTCCCCGAGCTGGCGGCGGCACTGGCGGACGGATATCTGTCTGTGGGTGGGTTTTTGGCGTGCACGGTCCCGTTGCTGAAAGCGGCCCGGATCGGGGTGGCGGATCGGCTGGCGTCGGATGCGGTGCTGGCACGCTTCGCGTCCGGGCTGCCGGTGGACGGCACGGATCCGGGAGACGGTGAGCGTGGGCCGTTGCCGACGACGGATGAGCTCGCCGCCCTGGTCGCGCATATCGTGGCCCGGTTGGATCCGGATGGCGCCGAGCCATCGGATCGGGCGGGCAAGCGGCGCCGGCATTTCACGATCGGGAAGCTCCGCGACGGGTCCGTGCCGGTGCGGGGAGAGTTGCTGCCGGAGGTCGCGGCACAGTTGCAGAAACTCATCGATAGCCTCCTGAATCCGAAAGCGGGCGACGAGGGCTCCGGCAGTACGGTGCGATTCCGGCCCTCGGACGATGATGGCGACGGTGAGCGCCGTGACGACGGCACCAGCGAACGCGATGACGGCACCGGCGACGACGACCGTGACGGCACCGGTGATGCGGGGTTCGCGGCGAAGTACGCCTCCAGCAGCACCGAGTACGGGGCCGGGGAACATTCGGATCGTGCGGACGGGCTCGAGCCCCACAAGGCGGCCTCTCCGCCCGCAGGCGGGGCGGACCTGCGCACGCACGCCCAGAAGCGTCACGACGCGTTCGCGACCGTACTGATGGTCGCTGCCGCATCCGGAGGCATGCCCATGTTGGGTGGGGCTGCACCGACGCTGGTCGTCTCCGTCACCGCAGAAGACTTCGCCCACCGCACCGGACGCGCCAAAGTCGAAGGCGCCGGATACGACGTCCCGCTCGGCGCCGCCGACCACGCCGGGTGTGCGGGCGGCGTCCAACGTGTCCTGTTCGATGACAAGGGTGCGATCGTCGGAATCAGCACCAGCGCACGCCTGTTCAACGCGACCCAACGACGGGCGATCGTGCTCCGCGACCGCGAATGCCTCATCCCCGGCTGCCACATCCCCGCCGAATGGTGCGAGATCCACCACGTCCAAGAACACGCCCAAGACGGACCCACCCACACCAGCAACGGTGTGCCCCTGTGCTGGCACCACCACCGCACCCTCGACGACGGCACCTGGAGAATCCGCATCCACCACGGACTCCCCGAAATCCGAGGACCCGGCTGGTGGGACCCCTACGCCAAATGGCGATCACCCCACCTCGACTACACCGCGGTCGACAACGCCCTCAACACCGAACGCGCACGAGAACCCGCACGAGAACTAGAACCCGCACCAGAACGAGAACCCGCATGGAACACCTGGTGACTGACCGCTAGCCGATCATCAGGCGAGTGCGTCGCTGATCAGGCGCTCAAGCGTGCGGATGCCGTCGCGAGACAGGATCGATTCGAGGTGCCCCTGCACCGACGCGAACGAGGGTCCACGTAGGGCGTAGACGTCGCCGGTTGTGGCGTCGGCAGACACTTCGGCGGCACCCGCAACGGTCGTGCCGGGGGAGACCCGGGCCGTGAACGTGTTGTAGAACCCGATCGAGGCATCCTCGCCGAACATCGGCACGATCTTCTGCAAGCCCTGGTGCGGTGCCGTGAGCGGTGCGAGTTCGATGCCGAACCGGTCGGCCAGGATCTGGTGGCTGAGGCACACTGCGAGCAGAGGCGCGCCGGCATCCAGGCGACGGGCGACGACCTCGCGCATGCGCGCGACGCGCGTGATGCTCGCATCACGAGGATCCCCGGGGCCGGGTCCGGCGACCAGCAGCTCAGCACCGTCGACATCCGCATCCGTGACGTCGCTCCACGGCACGATCCTGGCGTCGAGGCCGAGGTGGCGCAGCTGGTGGGCCAGCATCGTCGTGAAGCGGTCTTCGGCATCGACCACGAGCGCACGGCGCCCGGCGAACGGCCCGGCAGTGCCGTCCTCCTGCGGGTTCAGCCAGAACTCGGCCAGCCGTGAGTTGCGTGAGGCGAGCAGCTCAGCGACCTCCGGGTCATCTGCGAGCGAAGTCTCGGCGGCGGGAGCATCCGGGTCGATCTTGGTCTCGGCGACGACGTCGCGAGGGATCGCACCGATGGCGCCGAGCACACCGGCGGCTTTTCCATGGGTTTCGCTCACCTCTCCGTACGGGTCGGAGTGGCGCACGAGCGTCGCCCCTACAGGCACACGGAGCTGACCGTTCTCCAGATACACGGTGCGGATCAGGATGGGTGCATCCACGTCGTGGCCGCCGTCGCCGTTCGGTGTGAAGAGCGCTGCGACACCGGAGTAGTAGCCGCGCGGCTTCATCTCATGGCGTCGGATGACGGCACAGGCGTTCTGCATGGGAGAACCGGTCACCGTCGGGGCGAACATGGTCTCGCGGAGGATGTCGCGCGGGTCGAGCCGGCTGCGCCCGCGCAGCATGTACTCGGTGTGGGTGAGACGTGACATCTGCTTCAGGTGCGGGCCGGTGATCCGGCCGCCGTCCGAGCACACAGCGCTCATCATCTTCAGTTCTTCGTCCACGACCATGAAGAGCTCTTCGGTCTCCTTGGTGGATGAGAGGAACTCGACGAGCGTCTCCTTCGTCGCGCCACCCGCGGGGTGGCGGAACGTGCCGGAGATGGGGTTCATGGTGACGATGCCGTCACGTGCGACGACATGCGCTTCTGGACTTGCGCCGACCGCGATGTGCCCCGGCGTGATGACAGCGAAGGTCCAATAGGCACCCCGTTCATGCGTCAGCAGAGCTCGGAACCACGTGAGAGCCGCCGTTCGTTCGGCGCGCACCCGGTCGTCGGCGCCGAGATCGTCGGTTCCGAGGCCGACGGTGGCGGTGTAGTCGCGGCGGATGACGAAGTTCGCGCCTTCGCCACGCCCGATCTCATCGGCGATCACACGGGTCACGACCTGGGCGTAGTCCTCATCACTGATGTCGAAGCCGGCATCTTTCAGCGGCACAGAATCCTGAGGCAGTGCTTCCACGACCTCGCGGAGCGGAAGGTGCTCATGCTCGTCGACGAGCAGACACCGCAGCGGTGTGCCGTCATCCTGCGCCTCGAAACCGCGCTCGCGCACCTGGCGGTAAGGCACCATCGCGAAGACCTCGCGAGCAGCACCGTCGACCGTGAGCGGGATGTCGGCGAGCAGATCGACGTCTTCGACGTCTCCGGTGAGCAGCTCTACGCTCTGGGCGCCGTCGCGGGCGATCAGCACGAAAGACGCCTCCGGGTCCCGCACGAGTGCGGCGAGCAGGGCTGCGGTATCGGTCATCGAGATCTCCTGTGCAGGGCTCCGGCTCGGCTCAACGAAAAGACCGCCCCGGAGGCGGTCTGGATTCGTGGGAACGCGAACACACCGCCTAGGAGGCGGGCCACCAGGTGAAGTTCGCGAGCATGGGCCGAAACTATCACAATGCGACGACCGGCTCAGACCCGTCAGCATCCGAAACCGGTGTGCATGGAGCCGGGTTCCAGCCTCCGGCCACCGCGGCGGCGTAACCTGGGTACGTGCCTGCAGTGAATCTTGGGATGCCGCGCGTCCCCGAAGTCCTGAGTCCTCGTCGCAAGTCCCGACAGATCAGTGTCGGAAAGGTGCTCGTCGGTGGCGATGCGCCCGTGAGCGTCCAGTCGATGACGACGACGAAGACGACCGACATCAATGCCACGCTTCAGCAGATCGCCGAGCTCACCGCCTCCGGCTGCGAGATCGTGCGCGTCGCGGTGCCGCATCAGGACGACGCGGATGCACTGAAGATCATCGCGATGAAGAGCCAGATCCCGGTGATCGCCGACATCCATTTCCAGCCGCGTTACATCTACACCGCGATCGACGCGGGCTGCGGAGCCGTGCGCGTGAACCCAGGGAACATCCGCGAGTTCGACGGGAACGTCGGCAAGATCGCCGAAGCCGCGAAGGCTGCGGGCGTCTCGCTCCGCATCGGCGTGAATGCCGGCTCGCTCGACAAGCGCATCCTGCAGAAGCACGGCAAGGCCACGGCAGAGGCGCTCGTGGAGAGCGCCGTATGGGAGGCATCGCTGTTCGAGGAGCACGACTTCCACGACTTCAAGATCTCGGTCAAGCACAATGATCCGGTCGTCATGGTGAAGGCCTACCGCCTACTGGCTGAGCGGGGCGATTGGCCCCTGCACCTCGGCGTGACCGAAGCCGGCCCCGCGTTCCAGGGCACGATCAAGTCGGCGACCGCGTTCGGAATCCTGCTGTCGGAAGGTATCGGCGACACCATCCGCGTCTCGCTGTCCGCCCCGCCCGCGGAAGAGGTCAAGGTCGGCCACCAGATCCTGCAGTCGCTGAATCTACGAGAGCGCAAGCTCGAGATCGTCTCGTGCCCGTCGTGCGGACGTGCGCAGGTCGATGTCTACACGCTTGCCGACAACGTCACTGAGGGCCTGAAGGACATGACGGTGCCGTTGCGCGTCGCGGTGATGGGGTGCGTCGTGAACGGCCCCGGCGAGGCACGCGAAGCCGACCTCGGCGTGGCCTCCGGCAACGGCAAGGGTCAGATCTTCGTCAAGGGCGAGGTCATCAAGACCGTGCCCGAGGCCGACATCGTCGCGACGCTGATCGAGGAAGCGAATCGCATCGCCGCCGAGATGGGCCCGGACGCCAAGCCCGGCACCGCGCAGGTCGTCACGGCATGATCCGATCATGACGGTGATCACGGTCGATGGTCTCGGTGAGAGGCACCTCGCCGCGGAACGGGCGACGCTGACGGCTCACGTCGCGGTCGCACATCGTGATCGTTCCGAGTCGATTGCTGAGGGCACCGCCGTGCACGCGCGGATAGCGCTGGAAGCAACGCAGCTGCGCGACTCCGGCGCGGCGACGTGGCATTCCGTCGATCCTCTTGCCACGAACGTGCGCACATGGACCGACAAGGACGGCAGGAAGCACCAGGATCATGTCACGAGCGGCACCGTACGGATCAAGCTCGCTCAGCTCGCACGCGTCGCTGATGCGGTCGCGGAGTTGAGCACGCTCGGCGCCACGGTCTCGGCTTCGTGGGCGTTGACTGAGGCGACGAAGCTCCGCGTCACCAAGGAGCTGCGCGCTGCCGCAGTGCGGGATGCGAGCGCCAAAGCGGACGATTTCGCGTCGGCGCTCGGGACGACGGTCGCCGAGGTCGTGCGGGTGACGGAGACGGGCGGTTATACACCCCCAGGGGCGCGTGGTGCAGCCGGCGGTCAGAAAGAAGAGCTCACGATCCCGGAGATCACCGTGCGCGTGGGCATCACGGGCGAATACGAGACCAACTGACAAGGACATGATGACTGAGATCACCCTTCCCGCGCCGGTGCAGGCGCTCGTCGAATCGATCAACAACGCCGACACCGAAGCGTTCGTCGCTGCGTTCACACCCGAAGGTTTCGTGAGCGACTGGGGAACGGTAAAGGCCGGGCCGGAGGGCGTGCGCGGCTGGGCGGAGAGCGACGCGATCGGGGCCGGCGCGAAGATGACAGTTCTGTCCGCGGACACGTCGGGTGACACCACTCGCATTCGATTCGGTTGGTCCAGCCGCGTGTTCAACGGGGAGTCCGACGGCATCTTCGTCGTCGACGGAGACAAACTGGCGAGCTTCACGATTCCGCCGGCTCACTGATGCAGGCGACGAACGTCACGTTCGCGTCCGGTGCCGTGAGCGGCGAAGGCGTGGTCTTGCACGTAGAGCGGATGCCCGCTGGCACCGTGGTCGTCGTTGATGAGACACCATTCCATCCGGTGGATCACACGTGGCCGGATCAGCCGGGGGATGCCGGTGTGTTGAGCTCTGACGGTGAGCGCGTCGCTGTCGCCGAGGCAGTGATGGCAGCTGTCAGCGATGCGGGTGAGTTCGCCGTCGGCGCCGACATCCCCGTCAAGCGCGGCGCCGAGGGCTGGACCTGGCTCGTCGGCCACCGCCTGGACGGCGAAGCGCCCGCGTGGTTGGTCGATGGTTCCGGTGTGCGCCTCGACGTGGATGCTGTGCGTCGGGTCGGGCTGAGCCGAGGACACACGGCGTGCCACCTCGCGTCGCTGGCGCTGGATCTCTCCGTCGCAGACCTCTGGCGCAAGGATCCCGGGACGGATGCACTGGGTTCACCTGACTTCGAGGCCCGAGCGAATCAGTCCAGCCGCATTCATGAAGACGGCAGCGTCGACGAGTACCGACTGGGTAAGAGCCTCCGCAAGGCCGGATTCGACACCGAGACGTTCGCCGCGACTCTTTCAGAGCGCGAGGATGCCATCAACGAGAAACTTGCGGAGTGGGTTGCGTCAGGCGCCGCCAGTCGGGTCGAGACTGATGGGCCCAGCATCATCGATCGTCGCCGCTGGCGGTGCGAACTGCCCGAAGGCGAGGCCGTGATCCTGTGCGGTGGCACGCACGTCGACGCTCTGTCGGCGTTCTCGCGCGTCCAGGTGGCACTCGATCTGTCCGATCCGCAACTGCTGGTCATGACGACGAAGGTGATCCCCGCTGCGGCGTGACGCGAACAGTGTCACAGCGCGCGAGTCATGAAGACCGACAGCGGATCCTCGGCATAGTCAGCGAAAGGTCCGCACTCGACGAAGCCTTCGCTGACGTAGAGCGCGCGTGCGGGGGCGAACTCGTTCTCGGTTCCGGTCTCGAGCGATAGCGAGGCGAGTCCCTCGGTGCGTGCGTGGTTCACGACGTGCTGGAGTAGCGCGCGCCCGGCGCCGCGTCCGCGCGCCGCTGCGGTGGTGCGCATCGACTTGAGCTCGCCGTGACGCGTGTCCAGCCGCTGCAGTGCGGCCATACCGCCGAGAACCGTGCCGTTCCAGGCCGTGAACATCGTCAGGCCGGGCTTCCGCATCGCCGTGAGGTCGAGTGCGTGGACGCTCTCCGCCGGAGACAGACTGTGCATGTGTGACAGATGTTCCGCCACGAGCGCACGGATCGCTTCACCGGTGAGATCGTCAGGACGGATGTGCCACATGGATTCATCGTCTCAGTACCGTGTTTCGAGGACGTTGCGTCACGTCCGCGATGACACGGTCGACCCAGCTCAGAACGCCGCCAGCGCGTCTGCCAGCATGCGATGCCCCTCCGCCTCGAACGCCTCGTCGCCGACCTGGTAGGCCCAGCAGGCGGTGCCGATCGCCTCGCGCAGCTCGTGGAGACGCCAGCGCTCCTGGTCGCGGGGGTCCTCACCATATCCGTCGAGGAACGCGTGTTCGAGGTCTGGCCGTCCGCGCCACTGCTTCGCCGCCAGTCGGACGAGATCCGTCGCCGCGGGACGGAACGCGAAGCGACCGAAATCGATCACGCGCACGGTGCCCTCATCGATCAGCCAGTTCCGTGGCTGCCAATCACCGTGAGTCGGCACGACCGACACCATCGGTGCCGAATCCGCTTCCAGGATGCGGCGTGCCTCCCGCTCGGCATCCGCGTCGAGTCGGTGCGGTCGGTCGAACCAGGACAGCGCCCGAGCCGTCGTCCTCTCCTCGTACTCGTCGTCTTCGCGGCTCGTCTGCGTGTGCAGCCTGCGCAGCAGCGAACCAGCCTGAGCGTATGCATCAGGCTGGAGCTCTGCGTCAGTCCCCTCGAGGAGGTGGCCCGGCAGATAGTCCAGCAGCATCACGCGCTGCTCGGGGAAGGCGTCGAGCATCCTCGCCGCATGGCCCGTCGAGGTCAGCGGCTGCGTGTACGTCGGGTGCGCAGCGATCTCGCGGTCGATGTGATGGTTGGTGGAATCTCCGGCCTTGACCACCACCTCGTCTCCGCTTGACGTGCGCAATCGGAGCACGATCGATTCGATGAGATTCCAGGACATGTCGCTCACCAATCGGGGTTCACGAAGCCTCGCCTCAACCCACGCCACCTGGGCGGGGTTGAGGCGATCGAGATGCCAGCCGCTCATGTCAGGATCGAATTCCGGCGGCGTCAAGGCGTGGGATCTGTCGCATGCTCCTCATCGTCCTACTGCCGGGCTTCGGCGAACTCCACCTCGCCCTTGCCGATGTCCGCGCGCACAAGACGAACCGACACCGTGTCGCCCGGTTTCGCGCTCGCAGGCAGGGGAGCGGATGCCGTCACTGCAGGGTCCGCGATCTGGATCGTCGCGCGATCTTCTCTCACCTCGATGACGGTCGCCTCGATGAGGGAACCGACCAGCGGCGTGAGCAGGGCCGCTTCGACGCGGTTGACGGTGTCGGCATTGAGCCGAGAGGCTCGCTGGCCTGATTGCTGCATGAGGGCGGGAAGCTCGGTGAGCGACTCGCGTGCCCAATCGGGAATCTCCTCATCTCGGGACACCGCGAGACAGATCGCCAGTGCCCAACGATCGACCAGCCTGCGAAGGGGAGCAGTGGCGTGGGCATACGGTGCCGCGATGGCCGCCTGCTCGATGTCGGCGGGAACCGACCCGTCGAACGTCACGTAACCCGCTCCACGGAACAGCGACGCCGCGGCCTCAAGGACCGGCTGCGTGAGTGGATCGTCGCGATCCAGCGAGCGGAGATACTCCCCGTACTCGCCGTCCTTCCATGGTCGCCCCAATGCCTTGGTCTGTCGACGGAACGCGTCGAATGCCTTCGCATCCGGCTCTGGCATCGTGCGCAGCACTCCCACCTTGGCGTCGATCATCAGCGATGCCGCGGCCATGCCCGTCATGAGCGACAACTGTGCGTTCCACGCCTCAAGCGGCAGCGGATGCTGGCGGTCGATGTCGTACGTGCCGTCTTCACGTTGCACTACCTCTGAGTCGGGAAGGTTCAGGCTGGCGCCTCCGCGTTGCGCCTCGAGTTCCTGCCGCAGTCCGCCGATCACGGGAAGCAGCGCCAGAGGCGACTCCTCGCCGCGGTCGAGCGCGTGCTGCGCACTCACGTAGTCGAGCTGTGCGCGCGATCGGATGAGTGCGCGCTCCAACCGGAACTCCGACACGACCCCGGTGCCATCCAGATCGAACGTCCACACGAGGGCGGGCCGGTCCTGCTCCGGCAGCAGGGAGGCCCGATCCTCGCTGAGAACCCTCGGGTGCAACGGGATCGAACCGTCCGCCGCATACAGCGTCTGACCGCGCTCACGGGCTGCGGCATCCACCGCCCCGCCCGGCGTGACGAACGCGGGAACGTCCGCGATCGCATAACGCACCTCGAAACCTGAACCGCGGCGAGCGAGATGCATCGCCTGATCAAGATCTTTGGCGCCCAGCGGGTCGAGTGTGACGAACGGCACGTCGCGCAGATTCAGATCGGGCTCCGGCGCGGTGGCGGCCTCGGCTTCGACCATGGCCTCCGGTGAGAACTCGGTGGGTGTGTCCAGGTCCTCGCGGAGCGCGGCGAGCGCGTCGGCGAGTTCGCTCTCGACGGCGGACGGGGCGATGTGTGATCGACGCTGAGGCATGACTTCACCCTAAGCCGACCCGAGGTTGCATCCACGGCATTAGCGTGGAGACATGACCGCTGCAGAGAAGGCTCAGAGCCTCATCGCCCTTTACCACGCACCGGAGATCCTCCGCGTCGTCAACGTGTGGGATGTGATCTCGGCGAAAGCGATCGCCGATGTTTCGCAGACCACTGCCCTCGCCACCGCCGGCCACTCCATCGCCGCGACCTTCGGATACGCCGACGGCCAGATCCCGCGCGACCTCATGATCGACATGGTCGGTCGGATCGCGGCATCCACGGAGTTGCCCGTCTCCGCTGATCTCGATGACGGCTATGACGACGCGGGGGAGACCACTCGCCTTGCGATCGCCGCCGGCATCGTCGGCGCGAACGTCGAAGACCGCCTGAAGCCTCTTGCGGAATCCGTCGCAGTCATGGAGGCGATCGTGAAGGCCGGTGAGGCGGAGGGTGTGCCGTTCGCGCTCAACGCCCGCACCGACGCCTTCGTGCGCGGTGGCGATCGTCCCGTCGAGGCGAGCATCGCGGATGCCATCGAGCGCGGCCGCGCGTTCCTCGACGTGGGCGCGACCAGCGTGTTCATCCCCGGCATCCTCGACGCCGATGTCACTCGCCAGCTCGTCGAAGGGATCGGCGAGCGCAAGATCAGCGTCATCGGTCTCCCCGGCGCCCTGACCGCCGCCGAGTACGAAGCACTGGGAGTGGCACGCATCTCCTACGGTCCGATGATCCAGCGTGTCGCGCTCACCGCGGTGCAGGACGTCGCAGTGAGTCTGTACGCAGACGGCGTCATCCCCGCCAGCACCCGTGCGCTGAACTGACGCGCGTCGGAGAACGGGTGACCACGGTCACTAGACTTGACGCGTGGTCACTCGTCTCTCGAAATTCTTCCTCCGCACGCTCCGTGAAGACCCCGCCGAAGCGGAGGTCATCGGTCACAAACTGCTGCTCCGCGCCGGCTACATCCGTCGCCAGGCGGCAGGCATCTTCGCGTGGCTCCCACTGGGCCTGAAGGTCAAGGCGAAGATCGAGACCATCGTCCGTGAGGAGATGGCGAACGCCGGTGCGCAGGAGGTGCATTTTCCCGCCCTCATGCCGCGCGAGCCCTACCAGGCCACCGGACGCTGGGATGAGTACGGCGACCTGCTGTTCCGATTGCAGGATCGCAAGGAAGCCGATTACCTGCTCGCCCCCACGCACGAAGAGGCGTTCACGTTGCTCGTGAAGGACCTGTACTCGTCGTACAAGGATCTGCCGCTCACGCTCTATCAGATCCAGGACAAGTACCGCGATGAGGCCCGCCCTCGGGCCGGGCTGCTGCGCGGCCGCGAGTTCACCATGAAGGACGCCTATTCGTTCGACGCCTCGGACGAGGGACTCGACGTCAGCTACATGGCACAGCGCGATGCCTACGAGCGCATCTTCCAGCGTCTCGGCCTCGAGTACGTCATCGTGCAGGCGGATGCCGGCGCCATGGGCGGATCGCGCAGCGAGGAGTTCCTGCACCCGACTCCCGTCGGTGAAGACACGTTCGTGCGCAGCGAAGGCGGCTACGCCGCCAACGTCGAGGCATTCACCACCGCAGTTCCTGACGCCGTCCCGTTCGATGACGCTCCCGCCGCGACGATCTTCGACTCCCCGAACACGCCCACGATCGAGACGCTCGTCGCGCACTCGAATGCGGTGCTCGACGGCGAGTACACGGCGGCCGACACTCTCAAGAACGTCGTGCTCGCCCTGACTCACCTCGATGGCACGCGCGAGCTCGTCATCGTCGGGCTCCCCGGCGACCGCGAGATCGATGAGAAGCGCGCTGAGGTCGCCTTCGCCCCTGCCGAGGTCTCCACCGCGACAGAAGACGACTTCGAGAACAACCCGCTCCTCGTGAAGGGCTACATCGGCCCGTGGTCGCCGACCGGCGCCGTACTGGGCGAAGAATCCGCCACCGATATCCGCTACCTCGTCGACCCTCGCGTCTCCGAGGGCACCCGCTGGATCACTGGGGCCAACATCGACCAGAAGCACGCGTACTCGGTTGTCGCGGGTCGCGACTTCGAAGCCGACGGAATCGTCGAGATCGCCAACGTCCGCGACGGCGACCCTGCACCCGACGGCTCAGGTCCCGTGTCACTCGCACGCGGCATGGAGATCGGCCACGTCTTCCAGCTCGGCCGCAAGTACGCCGAGGCCCTGGGGCTCAAGGTTCTCAACGAGAACGGCAAGCTCGTCACCGTGACGATGGGCTCCTACGGCATCGGCATCACCCGCATCCTCGCGATCATCGCCGAACTCCACAACGACGACAAGGGCCTCATCTGGCCCGCATCGGTCGCGCCGTTCGACGTGCACGTCGTGGCGGCCGGTCGCGACCAGATCGCGTACGAGGTCGCAGAGAAGGCCTCAGCCACGCTGGAGGCTGCCGGTCTCGACGTGCTCTACGACGATCGTCCGAAGGTGTCGCCCGGTGTGAAGTTCGGCGATGCCGAGCTCGTCGGCGTCCCGCGTGTGCTCGTCATCGGACGTGGTGCCGCCGAGGGCCAGGTGGAACTCTGGGACCGCCGCACGGGGGAGCGCGACGAGCTCTCGTTGGACGAAGCGATCGAGCGGCTGAGTCGCTGACATGAACGACGTGCAGCCCGACGAACTGACCGCCGCGGTCGATGAGATCATGGCTGACGCGGGGATCACGACCAACCGGGCGCTGATCCGCAGAATGCTCAGCACGAGTATTCTTCTCGGTCAGGAAGACACGGAGCGGCTCGATCTGAAGATCGCATCGGCGGCCCTTGTAGAGATGCGCGACGCGTTCCGTCTCTTCCAGCCGTATGCGGGTGTGCCGAAGGTCACCGTGTTCGGCTCGGCACGAACGCGGCAGGATGACCCGCTCTACGTGCAGGCGCGCTCGGTGGCATCCGTGCTCGCAGAACGCGGGTGGATGGTCGTGACCGGTGCCGGTCCCGGCATCATGCAGGCGGCGGCCGAAGGCGCGGGCGAGAAGATGGCGCTCGGCGTCTCGATCCGTCTTCCGTTCGAGGAGAAGCCGGATGCCGTCGTCGCCGACGACACGCACCGCGTGGAGATGAAGTACTTCTTCACACGGAAGCTCATGCTCGTCAAGGAGTCGACCGGATTCATCTGTCTGCCCGGGGGCTTCGGCACCTTGGACGAGATGTTCGAGCTGTTGACGCTGCAGCAGACCGGCAAGGCGGAGCCCATGCCGATCGTGCTGCTCGACCAACCAGGGGGCACCTTCTGGAAGGGGCTCGAACGGTTCATCGTCGAGAGCCTGATTCCGGCCGGAGTCATCTCGGCTGACGATTTCGACCGCGTGCTGGTGACGGACTCGGCGGAAGAAGCCGTCGCCGAGATCACCGGATTCTGGCGCAACTACGACTCGTTGCGCTGGATCGATGATCTGCTTGTGCTTCGGCTGAAGAACGCGCCGACGGATGCCGAGATCGAGATGCTGAACACCGAGTTCGCTTCACTCCTGGTGGAGGGCCGGATCGCACTGAGCACCGCACTCCCGATCGAAGTCGCCGACCGCGACCGCGTGGATCTGCCGCGATTGTCGCTGCATCTGCGCCAGCGCGAGGTCGGCGGGCTCTACCGCCTCATCGACGCGATCAACGCGCTCGATTCCGCGGGCTGAAGCCGGTACGACGATCGCCTGCCCCGCCGAATGGGGAGCAGGCGATCGTGATCGTGTGCGTCTTCAGTCGGTCAGTCGCGTGTACGACGACGTGCACGGAAAGCGACCGTCGCGCCGACCGCCAGCAATGCACCGCCCAACGCGAGCAACGACATCAGAAGGCTCTGATCGAGTCCGGTGGCAGGCAGCGCGCCTTCAGCCGTGCCGCCGGTGCCGCCTCCGGGTTCCGAACCCGATCCACCGCCTTCTCCTGGTGCGGTCGGGGTGGGCGACGGCGTCGGTTCGGAGGCCGCGGCGATCGAGAACTGCGCCGCCACCGGATCCGACGTACGTGCACCCAAGGATTGGACGACCTGCGCGTCGTACGACCCGGCGGAGAGTCCGGTCAGAGCGAGCGTCCAGCGACCATCAGCGTCCACGATCGCAGCCGCCGAGGAAGCGGCGGATGGCGTCGACGCGGCAGCGGCCACGGCATCGCCCGCTGCCGGATCCGACGTGGTGACGAGAACGTCGGCACCCGGCAGACCCATGCCGCTGAACGTCACGGTCTCTGTACCGGCGGGCAGCATTCCGGTGGGTGCGGAGGAGACCTGCAGTCCGCTCAGATCAGCGCGCTGCGTCAGCCAATCAGCCGGTGTCGTGGCGCGGTCGATGATGCGCGTCTCGCCGATGCATCCGTGCCAACCGTTGCGCGCGGCGTCATCGACCCAGTCCGCCCCGAGGATCCACGGCATGCCGTCATTCCATGTCATGCCGACGGTGTCGACGGCGTTGCGGAGAACGGGGGCGCCGTCGACGTACATCGTCGTGGTCCGCGTGTCAGGGTCGTTCACGATCGCGACGTGAGACCAGCTCCCGGTCATGATCTCGCCCGACCAGTTGACGCGGTCGCCCTTGGAGGCTTCCGCGGAGAGGCTGGAGTACTGGAACTCGCGCAGGTTCGAGATGCCCAGTGCCGTCGGCGACGCGGTGTAGTCCCACTGGCTGGGCGGCATCTCGGTCCAGGAGCGGTTGCCAGTGCGCACCAGAGCCTTGGACCAGCCGTTCTGCGCTGCGGTCCAGTCGGCATCCAGTTTCACGAATGTCTCGATCGTGTAGCCCTCCGAGAGGTCGACATCGTTGATCGCGGCATCGGCAGCGGTCGTCAGGTAGCTGTAACGGGTCGCGGAGGAGTCGGCGAAGCACACAGCCGCACCATCGGACGAGAAGCCGTGCACGTCGGTGCTCTCGACCGTGACGTCACCCCACTCGGCTCCGACCGCGTTGGTCGAGGCTGGGTCCACTCGCCGCAGGTCGTTGTCGCCGGCGACGTCCTCGATGACCGTGTCGGCGTCTACCACGCCGTCGAGGCCGTTGAATCGCCAGTGAGCGACCGTGCCTTCTGCTTCGACGAAGTCGCGCTCATCACCGGGAAGCTCGGTGTCGATCGGATCAGGACCGTCGAACCCGTCCAGGAGGATGTCTCTGGCGCGCTGCGTCAGCGAAGGCTCATCGGGCGTGGAGCCCTCGCCGAATGTCGGGTCGAATCCGGCGAAGCGCGCCGCGAAGTCTATGTCGATGCCGTACTGCTGCTGTGCGCCCTCGAGGAACGGCTGGTCGTAGCTGGTGAGGGTCTCCTGTGGCTTCGACACCACCCAGGGCGAAGCCGTCTGGGCGGTGATCCGTCCGTTCGTCAGATCGAACTCGAACAGGCCGAGGTAGCCGTTTCCGCCCTCGTACGCCATCTGATAGTCGATCAGCACTTCGTGCACCTCGTGGCCGAAGTCGTTGATCTTCGTCAGGCGCGACGCGCCGTGGAAGTGACCGTTGAACGTGAGGAAGATCTGGTCGTTGCCCGCGATGAGCTTGTCCCAGAGCATCAGTCCGTAGTCGGTCTCGCGCGGAGTCTCGCCGTCGGCCTCGATGTTGAGCACCTCGTGGCTGGTGAGGATCACCGGCAATGTCGGATGCTCTGCCATCACGGAGTCCGCCCAGGCGAGGGTGGCATCCGAGACCCGCCAGGGGAGTGTCAGCACCATGAACTGCTGACCCTCGGCTTCGAAGATGTGGTACCGACTGAATCCGGTCGGATCACTGCCCTGATAGGAGGGATCGCTCGCAGCACGATCGGTCCCGAACCATTTCAGGAACGGCTCGGCCGTCAGATCGTAGTCCGTGTCGACCAGGGTGTCACTGCTGTCGAGCACATCATGGTTGCCGGTGAGTATCGAGTACGACTGACCGGCCTCCTCCAGAATGCTGATGGCGTCGTCTGCGGCTTGCCACTCGGCCGCGACATTGGCGCGGTCGACGACGTCACCGACGTGAGCAGTGAAAGGGATGTGCAGCGTTTCTGCGTTGTCCGCGATCCATTGAGTCTGGGTGGCGAACGGATCCGTGCCGTACCGGGGCTGGAATTGCTCGGCGGAGTACCGCGAATAGAACTGGGTGTCCGGCAGGACGGCGAAGGTGAAACGTGACGCCAGGTCAGCGCCGTCGTCGGTCGTGGATTGCGCTGAGGCCGGCGGCGCCGCAGCCAGGAGCAGGCTCGCGGCGACGCCAACGGTGAGAGCGCCGGCTGTACATCGAGCCGCGAGCCGGGTGCGGCGGATGGGAAGTGATCGTGCTGATCGCAAGGGGTGGATCCTTCGAGTGGGAGGAGTGGGAGACGGCGACCAGCCGTTGTTACTGAGCCGGGATCGCCTGGGTGACCTGGTCACCCTCGTGCGCCGGGGTTGCCGACTGGTTGCCATTGCGTCGACACGGAGTGGCTCGATGGCGACGAAGTCGGTGCGGAGGGGAACTGCGCTGCGCCGATGCGTACTCGGAACGGTTCAGCGGCCGTTCACTCATCGGTCACCTGACGCGAGGATGCTGACCGGATCACCCGACGAGGAGGATTCGATGACCATTGCAGACAACATCCGCCGGCCGCTTCCGATGGCCGACCATGTGCGCGGCAAGCGTTCCGCTGTCACCTGTGAACTGAAGTGCGCGAATGCGTGTCTCGGACCGGAATGCAACACCTCGGCGAACCAGGACTTCCGCTCCATCGCCTCGGCGGTGTTCTCTCGACGAGCGCTGTTCGGCCTCGGCGCTGCGGCTGCGGTGGCGATCGCGGTCGGTGTCGACCGCACCGCACCTGTATCGACCCCGGGAGCTGGCGGGGTCGGGGGTCTCGGCGTGTCCAGCGGCAAGCCGGGCACCGCCGGGCTCTCCTTCGGCCCGATCGCCTCGGTGCCTGCAGAGGTCGACGCCTTCACAGTGCCCGAGGGATACACCTGGCGGCCGTTGATCCGCTGGGGCGACCCGCTGTTCTCCCGGACTCCCGCCTTCGACATCCTCGGGCAGACGGCTGAGGCACAGGAGGGACAGTTCGGGTACAACTGCGACTACCTCGACATCATCCCGGACCCGAGCGGCAAGACAGGCGTATTGGTGAACAACCATGAATACGTCAACCCGAACCTCATGTTCCCGGCCACGGCCGACGTCGCAGAGCTGCAGCGCCGCGGCGAGATCTACAAGGCCGCTCAGGGAATGTCGGTCGTCGACATCGCGCGCCGCAAGGTCGGCGAACCATGGGCGTACGTGGTGGACGGCCGCCGCAACCGTCGGATAACGGTCGAGACAGTGTTCGAGCTCACCGGTCCTGCTGCCGGCTCCGACCTCGTCAAGACCGCGGCGGACCCTGAGGGGCGCTGGGTTCTCGGCACACTCGGCAACTGCGCCGGCGGTACGACACCGTGGGGCACGGTCCTCTCTGGCGAGGAGAACTTCAACGGATACTTCGCCTGGGCCGCGGACACGGCAGAGCAGAAGCGCTATTCGAGTTCGAGCACGACGTCCACATCGACGGGCTGGGAGACGTATGACCCGCGGTTCGACGCGCACCACCCCGGCTACGTCAACGAACCGAACCGCTTCGGCTACATCGTCGAGATCGATCCGCAAGACCCGACCTCCACCCCGCGCAAGCACACCGCCATGGGCCGACTCAAGCACGAGGGTGCGAACGTGCACGTGGCGGAGGATGGCCGCGTGGTCGCGTACATGGGCGACGACGAGCGCGGTGACTACCTCTACAAGTTCGTCTCGAAGAACCGCATGTCCGGGTCTCGCAAGAAGAATCTGAACCTGCTGAGCGAGGGTGACCTGTACGTCGCAACCTTCAGCGGTAACTCGCCGCTCGCCGAGATCACCGGCAGCGGCGCGCTTCCCTCCGACGGTGCCTTCGACGGCACCGGCGCCTGGGTGCCCCTGACACAGGGCGGCAAGAGCGTCGTGCCGGGATTCAGCACCGAGCAGGTGCTGGTTTACACCCGTCTTGCCGCAGACGCGGTGGGCGCCACCAAGATGGATCGGCCCGAGGATGTCGAGCCGAACCCGCTCACCGGCAAGGTCTATGTCGCACTCACGAACAACTCGCGCCGCAGCGAACTCGACGAAGCGAACCCCGTCACCGGAAACCGCTACGGTCACGTGATCGAGCTCACCGAGACGGCCGGACAGGCCGGCACGACGTTCGGCTGGAGCATCCTGCTCCTGTGCGGTGACCCGGCCACCTTCGAGGGCGCGTACTTCGCCGGTTTCCCGAAGGAGCTCGTCTCGCCCATCTCCTGCCCCGACAACGTCGCTTTCGACTCGGAGGGCAATCTGTGGATCTCGACCGACGGTGCCCCGAGCACGATCGGGCGGGCTGATGGTCTGTTCAAAGTGCCGCTCACCGGGACAGAGCGCGGCAACGTTCAGCAGTTCCTCGCAGTGCCGCGGGATGCCGAGACCTGCGGTCCGGTCATCCACGACAAGGAGGGACTGGTCTTCGTCGCCGTGCAGCACCCCGGTGAAGACGGCACGTTCGAGACTCCGAACTCCCTCTTCCCCGACTACGGGTCGAGCGCACCCGGTGACGTGCCGAACGCACCGCGACCGGCCGTCGTGCAGTCCTACCGCGCATGAGATGAGGCGAGAGGCGGTCGCTCGTGACTCGCGGCGACCGCCTCTCGCGTGCGGACTGCTCTGGACCTCCTCTCCGCTATGGCCCCGCGCTGTGCCGACGCGCCTGTTGTCGTGGCACTGACCTGCGCACACGGGGTATCGTTGTACGGATGTCGCGCGTGTGAACCTGCGCGACGAGAGCTGAATAGGGAGGCCGTAATGGACATCGAACTGGGGCTGCTGCGCGGGATCGAGAAGGAGAAGGCGATTCCCTTCGACGAACTCGTCGCGATCATCGAGCAGGCCGTTCTGACGGCATACGGCAAGCACGTCTCGGAAGAGGGCAACATCCCTGAGGGTGTTCGCGTCGAACTGGACCGCAAGACCGGTCACGTCGCCGTGCTTCAGCCGGTCAAAGACGAAGACGGCGCCATCATCGGCGAAGAGGATGCCACCCCCGACGACTTCGGCCGCATCGGCGCGTTCGCGGCCAAGCAGGTCATCAGCCAGCGCCTGCGCGACATCGCCGACGAAGCCGTCCTCGGCGAGTTCAAGGGCAAAGAAGGCGACATCGTCGCCGGCGTCATCCAGCAGGGGCCGAACCCGCGCATGATCCACGTCGATCTCGGCAGCGTAGAGGCGATCCTTCCGCCTGAGGAGCAGGTGCCGGGTGAGGATTACGCCCATGGCTCCCGTCTGCGCGTGTACGTGACCGCGGTCTCGAAGGGACTCAAAGGCCCCCAGATCACGGTCTCCCGCACGCACCCCGGTCTCGTGCGCAAGTTGTTCGCTCTGGAGGTTCCCGAGATCGCGGCCGGACTCGTCGAGATCATCTCGCTCGCCCGTGAAGCCGGACACCGCACCAAGATCGCCGTCAAGGCCAACGACCCGTCGATCAACGCCAAGGGCGCCTGCATCGGCGAACTCGGTCGTCGAGTGCGCGCCGTGACGGAAGAATTGGCGGGGGAGAAGATCGACATCGTCGACCACGACGTCGATCTCGCAACCTTCGTCGCCCACGCTCTCTCGCCGGCCAAGGTCACGAGTTCCTTCGTGCTCGATGCCAACACCAAGGCCGTGCGCGCTCTTGTGCCTGACTACCAGCTGTCGCTCGCGATCGGTAAAGAGGGCCAGAACGCCCGACTCGCGGCCAAGCTGACCGGCGCGAAGATCGACATCCAGCCCGACAGCATCCTCGACTGACCGGCAGGTCGCGGAGTTGCCACCCAGCGGCGCGGTGTAAGATGGATGCTGTACGAACATGCGTCGGTTGTCGCATGCGTGCTTCCCGATCCGCTCTTCTCAGAGTGGTGGCTCATGACGACGTCCTCATCATCGATGAGCGTGCCGTGATGACCGGGAGGGGCGCCTGGCTGCATCCGACGCAGGAATGCATGGAAGCCGCTCTGCGGCGCCGCGCTTTCGCACGAGCCCTCCGTGTGTCCGATCCGTTGGACACGCAGACCATCGAGAAACGGCTGAATGGCTATGGAAACAAAGTGAACGGCTCGAAATGAGACCCGTCCGCAACTAGTGGTCTGCCCTGCCTGGGTAGACCGACCCAGACAGGAGAATTGTGGCTGCCAAACCACGCGTACACGAGATTGCCGCTGAGCTCGGCGTCGACAGTAAGTTCGCACTCGCAAAGCTGAAGGAGCTCGGCGAGTTCGTCAAGAGCCCTTCGTCGACCATCGAGCCCCCAGTTGCTCGCAAGCTCCGTGCGGCCATCGAGGCCGACAGTGCTGCCAAACCCAAGGCAGACGAGAAGCCGGCGGCGGCGAAGCCCGCTGCTGCCAAGTCCGGCCCTGCCAAGCCAGGGCCGAAGGCTCCGACACCAGGGCCGAAGCCCGGCCCGAAGCCGGCACCCGAGCCGAAGGTCGAAGAGGCCCCGGTTGCAGAAGCTCCTGCAGCACCGGAAACGCCGACCGCGCCTGAAGGCGACCAGCTCGCTGCACCCGCAGCTGACTCGGGCGCACCGAAGCCCGGCGCTCCGCGCCCCGGCAACAACCCCTTCTCTTCCGCTCAGGGCATGGGCCAGCGTCCTGCCGGCCCCCGTCCTGGCAACAACCCCTTCGCGTCCGCTCAGGGCATGGGCCAGCGCCCGACTCCGGGAAACATCCCGCGTCCGCAGGCTCCGCGCCCCGGAGCGCCGCGCCCTGGCGCTCCGCGTCCGGGATCTCCCCGTCCCGGTGCCCCGCGCACCGGCGGCCCCGGTCGTCCTGGTGGCGCACCGTTCCAGCAGCGCTCGGGCGGCCCAGGTCGTCCCGGCGGTGCCGGTGGTGCACCGGGCGGCGGTCCCGGCGCACGTCCGGGTGGCGGCTTCGCCGGCCGTCCAGGCGGCGGCGGTGGCCGTGGTCGTGGACCCGGCGGTGGAACCGCAGGTGCCTTCGGAAAGGGAGGCGGCAAGTCCAAGCAGCGCAAGTCCCGTAGGGCGAAGCGGCAGGAATTCGAAATGCGGTCGGCTCCGGTCGTCGGTGGCGTCAACGTCACCCGCGGCAACGGAGAGATCATCCGCATGCGCCGCGGCGCATCGATCGCCGACTTCGCTGACAAGATCGAGACGCTGACCGGCTACACCGTTCAGCCGGGAACCCTTGTCACCATCCTCTTCAACCTCGGCGAGATGGCCACGGCCACCGAGTCGCTGGACGAGGCGACCTTCGAGGTCCTCGGTGAGGAGCTCGGCTACAAGATCCAGATGGTCTCGCCCGAGGATGAGGACAAAGAGCTCCTCGAGGGCTTCGGTCTCGATCTCGCCAAGGAGCTGGAGGAGGAGAGCGAGGACGACCTCGAGATCCGTCCGCCGGTCGTCACCGTCATGGGTCACGTCGACCACGGTAAGACCCGTCTCCTCGACGCGATCCGCCAGACCAACGTCATCGAGGGTGAGGCCGGAGGCATCACCCAGCACATCGGTGCATACCAGGTCTGGACCGAGCACGAGGGCCACGAGCGCGCCATTACCTTCATCGACACACCTGGTCACGAGGCGTTCACCGCCATGCGTGCCCGTGGTGCGCAGGTCACCGACCTCGCGATCCTGGTGGTCGCGGCCGACGACGGCATCATGCCGCAGACGGTCGAGGCGCTCAACCACGCCCAGGCGGCGAACGTGCCGATCGTGGTCGCGGTGAACAAGGTCGACAAGCCGGATGCCAACCCGGCGAAGGTTCGTCAGCAGCTGACCGAGTACGGCCTTGTCGCCGAGGAGTACGGCGGAGACGTCATGTTCGTCGATGTCTCGGCACGTGCCGGCACCGGCATCCAGGAACTCCTGGACGCCGTGCTGCTCGCCGCTGACGCAGGCCTCGACCTCACGGCGAACCCGAACAAGTCCGCACGCGGCGTCGCCATCGAGGCGAAGCTCGACAAGGGCCGTGGTTCGATCGCGACAGTGCTGATCCAGTCCGGAACGCTGCGTGTCGGCGATTCGATCGTCGCAGGCACCGCTTACGGCCGTGTCCGCGCGATGCTCGACGAGAACGGCGACGCCGTCGAAGAGGCAGCACCGTCACGTCCGGTGCAGGTGCAGGGACTCAACTCGGTCCCGCGCGCCGGCGACGTCTTCATCGTCACCGAAGAAGACCGCATGGCACGTCAGATCGCTGAGAAGCGTGAGGCTGTCGAGCGCAACGCACTGCTGGCCAAGGCCCGCAAGCGCATCTCGCTCGAGGACTTCACCCGTGCGCTCGAAGAGGGCAAGGTCGAGACGCTCAACCTCATCATCAAGGGTGACGTCTCCGGTGCCGTCGAGGCACTGGAGGAGTCGCTGCTCAAGATCGAGGTCGACGACACGGTGCAGCTGCGCATCATCCACCGCGGTGTGGGCGCTGTCACCGAGTCGGATGTGAACCTGGCGACGATCGACAACGCGATCATCGTGGGTTTCAACGTCCGCCCCGACCCCAAGGCCCGTGAGGCCGCGGCTCGTGAGGGCGTGGATGTCCGGTTCTACTCGGTCATCTACTCCGCGATCGACGAGATCGAGAGCTCCCTCAAGGGCATGCTCAAGCCGGAGTTCGAAGAGATCCAGTCCGGTGTCGCCGAGATCCGCGAGGTGTTCCGCTCCTCGAAGTTCGGCAACATCGCCGGTGTCATCGTGCGATCGGGAACGATCACACGCAATGCCAAGGCTCGTATCATCCGCGACGGCGTCGTGCTCGCCGATGGCCTCGCCATCGAGTCGCTGCGCCGCTTCAAGGATGACGTCACCGAGGTCCGCACGGACTACGAGGCCGGTATCGGGCTCGGCAAGTTCAACGACATCCAGATCGGCGACGAGATCGAGACCACCGAGCTCGTCGAGAAGCCTCGCGGCTGATTTGATCACAATGAGGGGCGCCTGCGGGCGCCCCTCATTCGTCACAGGGGAGAAGAACAATGGCTGGAGAACGACAGGCACGCCTGGCGGACCGTATTCGCGTCATCCTGGCTGAGCGTCTCGAGAAGGGGCTGCGTGACCCGCGCCTCGGATTCGTCACCATCACCGATGTCCGCGTCTCCGGCGACCTGCAGCACGCGTCCGCCTTCTACACGGTGCTGGGCACAGACGAAGAGCGGGTGTCGAGCGCTGCCGCGCTCGCATCGGCGACCGGCATGCTGCGCAGCGAGGTCGGCAAGCAGCTCAGCACCCGTCTGGTGCCGACGCTGGAGTTCATCCCGGACGCGCTTCCGGAGAATGCCGACAACATCACAGCGCTGCTCCGGCAGGCACAGGAGCGAGACGCCGAAGTGGCCAAACTCGCCTCTTCCGCCACGCACGCCGGCGAGGCCGATCCCTACGTGCGCGCCGATGAGGACGATCAGCAGTAGTCCACTGCTGCTCAGCGGGGCAGCCGAAGCATCTGCTCGGACGCCTCGGCGAGCCCGTCCGCGATGAGGGAATCGATCGCACGGTCTCGCTGCGCGAGATCCGTCCAGTCGTGAATCACCGCGTCGAGCGGTACCGCACCCGCATCCGATTCGCGCAGAGCCTTCAACACCGCGCCGCGAGCCTGGCGGTCGGAGCCCTCATATCGCGCTTGCTTGCGGCGATCATCGCCAGTGTCCGGGCGACCGGATGACAGCCATGCGCACTGCGCCGCGATGGGGCACCGTTCGCATTTGGGCGCTCGCGACGTGCACACCGTGGCTCCGAGCTCCATCATGGCTGCGTTGAAGACGGCGGACTCGTCATCCGCATCAGGAAGCAACGCTTTCATCGTCACCAGATCTCGCCGCGAGGCAGGACCTGGTTGAGACCGGCCTTCGAGCGCGCGCGCCATCACTCTGCGAGTGTTGGTGTCGACGACGGGATGCCGGTCACCGAAGGCGAATGCCGCCACAGCTCGTGCGGTGTAGTCGCCGATGCCAGACAGCGCGAGCAGGGCCTCGACATTCCGCGGAACGTCGCCGCCGTGTCGCGCGGTGATCTCGATCGCCGCGCGGTGCAGCCAGAGCGCACGCCGGGGGTAACCGAGATTCGCCCACTGCTGCACGACCTCAGCCGGCGTGGCGCTCGACATGGCCGTAGGCGTCGGCCAGCGCTCCAGCCAGGCCTCGAGGCGCGGTATCACACGGGTCACCGGCGTCTGCTGCAGCATGAACTCGCTGACGAGCGTGCCCCACGCACCGAACCGCGCATGGAACGCTTTTCGTCGCCACGGCAGATCTCTCGCCTCCGAGTGGTACCAGTCCGCGAGTATCGAAGACAGGTCCGGTGAGGGGGTCGAGATCACAGGCACCCCGACAGCCTATGCGCAGTCTCACAGCCAGGAGGCCCGGTAGTCGGCGGACGAGCATGCGCGTCGCCATCGATAGGCTGGGGAGATGGTCGCACCCGGCATCCTCCTCGTTGACAAGCCCGGCGGGCTGACCAGCCACGATGTGGTCGCCCGAACACGGAAGGCGTTCGGAACGCGCAAGGTCGGACACGCCGGCACGCTCGACCCGATGGCGACAGGTCTGCTGGTGATCGGCATCGAGGGCGCGACGCGGCTGCTCACGTATGTGGTCGGCGCCGACAAGACCTACTTGGCGACTATCCGGCTCGGACAGTCGACGGGCACGGACGATGCAGAGGGCGAGGTCGTCCGCGCTGCGGATGCCGCCGTCGTGGATGCAGTGACGAGCGAGCAGATCGAGACAGGGATCGTGGCGCTCACCGGGGAGATATCCCAGGTACCCAGCGCCGTCTCCGCGATCAAGGTCGACGGACGTCGCGCATACGACCTCGTGCGGGCAGGCGAGCAGGTGGAGCTCAAGGCGAGAGCGGTCACGGTGTCCCGGTTCGACGTCGTCGAAGAGCGCCGTGGAGATGGCGTCCTCGATCTCGATGTCGTTGTGGACTGCTCGTCCGGTACTTATATCCGTGCACTCGCCCGCGACCTGGGAGATGCCCTGGGGGTAGGCGGACACCTCACCGCCCTCCGGCGCACGAGGATCGGCCCGTTCGACGTCGCGGATGGAGTCGAGCTCGACGCCCTCGCGGATGCGAAGACACTGACGCCGGCGATCGCGGCGTCCGAGATCTTGCAGCCGCTCGATGTCACAGAGGACGAGGCACGCGACCTGCGGCACGGCAAGCGCCTCACGAACCAGGCTTCACGACTCGACGGCGCTCTCGCCGCGGCGATCGACCCCGACGGTGCACTGGTCGGGATCGTCGAGAAGCGCGGAAGCGATCTCAAGAGCGCCATGAACATGCCGGAGGCTGCCCGATGATCCTCTGGTTCACGACTCTCCAGATCGTCGTCGCCATCGCCGCCGGCGTGTTCTGCGGGGTTGCAGGGCTGGCGGGCCGGCGTCCGAGTGACTTCTCGGTCGGTGCGCTCGCGCTCGTCGAACTGCTGCTCATCGTGCAGGTCATCATGGCGATCATCGCGCCTTTCGCCGGCAACCCGCCCTCGGGCGATCCGCTGGAGTTCTGGGTCTATCTCATCTCTGCCGCGCTGCTGCCGATCGGCGGCGTGATCTGGGCTCTCCTGGAACGCAGCCGGTGGAGTACCGTCATCCTCGGCGTCGTCGCACTCGCGGTCGCGATCATGCTCTGGCGGATGCAGGTGATCTGGACCGTTCAGGTCGGCTGAGCGTGCGGCGATCGAGCATGGCTCGCGCGCTTAGAATGGAGGATGCTATGAGCATCACCGCCCCCCGTACTCGGATGGCCGGCATCGGCCGCGTCCTCGTCATCATCTATGCCGTGATGGCCTTGGCTGCCACGGGCCGCAGTTTCGTGCAGATCGTCCGAAAGTTCGACGAGGCGCCGCTCGCCTACACGCTCTCAGCCATCGCCGCCGGCGTGTACATCCTCGCGACGTTGGCATTGGTGCTCGCCGGACGAAGAGGCTGGTACACGGTCGCCTGGGTCGCGATCGTCTTCGAACTGATCGGCGTCATCGTGGTCGGAGTCCTGAGTCTCGCCGTTCCTGAGCTCTTCCAGCACGATTCGGTATGGTCGGTGTTCGGTCGCGGCTATCTGTTCATTCCGCTGGTGCTCCCGATCTTCGGCATCTGGTGGCTGCGCACGCACCGACCGGTCGAGGCGCGCCACGCCGCGGAGGTCCCGGCGTGATCGTCTTCCGCGACCCGAGCGAGGTGCCGGCGGATTTCGGCTCATCGGCTGTGGCGATCGGCAAGTTCGACGGCGTGCACGCCGGACATCGTGCGGTCATCGAACGCCTCAAAGCGGATGCTGAGGCATCCGACGCACGCGCAGTGGCGGTGACCTTCGACCGCAACCCGCTCGCGCTGCTGCGCCCGGAGATCTGCCCCGAGAACGTGGTCTCGGTGGATCGCAAGCTCGATCTGCTCGGCGAGCTGGGGCTCGACGCGACCTTGCTGCTGACGTTCGATCGCGAACTCGCCTCGCGCACGCCGGTCGAGTTCGTCGAGAAGATCCTGGTCGACGCACTGCATGTGTCGACGGTGCTGGTCGGGCGTGACTTCCGGTTCGGGCACAAGGGGGCCGGCACGCCGGACCTGCTGCGTGAGCTCGGCCCGCGCTACGGTTTCACCGTCGATGTGGTCGAGGACGTGTATGTCGAGGGTTCCGAGCGCCGCGTCTCATCCAGTTGGATCCGCGAACTGCTCGCAGAAGGCGACGTGAAGACGGCCGAAGCCGTCCTCGGACGTCCGGTCGACGTGCGTGGCGAGGTCGTGCACGGACTCAAACGCGGTCGGGAGCTGGGATTTCCGACGGCGAACCTGTCGGCGAGCGTCGACGCGCTCGTTCCTGCGGACGGCGTGTACGCGGGCTGGCTCGTCGATCACGACACGGGCGTGCGATACCCGGCGGCTATCTCCGTCGGAACGAACCCGACGTTCGACGATGTCCTCGTGCGTCAGGTCGAGGCTCACGTGCTCGACGAGGACTCGCTCGACCTGTACGGTCACGATGTCACGGTCGAGTTCGCCGAGCGTCTGCGCGGTATGGTCGCGTTCGAGGGTATCGAGGCGCTCATGGCGCAGATGTCAGCAGACGTGGTGGCAGCACGTGCACTTCTGACAGGCGAAGTGCGCGCGTAGCCCACGTAGAGCATTCCGTTCCGACGCCGTCGGCGCTACGCTTGCGCCGTGAGTCCTTGGGAGATCATGCTCGCGGTCACGGAAACGCCTAAGGCGCCGAACCTTTGGGGTGCCCTGGGTTGCGCCATGGCCTACGCGGCAGCGCTGCTGGCCGCGCTCGACGCGTTTGCCGACATGCTGCTGGCCCGTGCCGGAGTGGCATCGGCATTCGGTCCAGCGCACGGCCTGAAGTTCGGTGGCAAGCTCGTCGCCGCCGGCGTCACGGTCGTCTCGGCCGGAATGGTGCTGGCCCTCGACTCCAATTGGTTCGCGTTCACCGCATTGTCGGTCGTATTCGTCGTCGTGGTCTCATCCGCAGTGCTGATAATGCGCCGGACGTCGAAAGGCCCGCGAGTGCAAGTGGAGAACGCCCCGCAATGACGTAAACTGTCAGCAGGTCTTCTTCAGCGGAGCGCCATATCGGTGCCACGACGATGACCGAACAACGTTCGCACGGTCCTGGCTGGCGCCACACGCGGACGACTCGTACGTCACGAATCGCCCTTGACGGTGATTCGGTACTCACGCTCAGGAGGAGCATGCCGACTACGGCAACCGCCGCCACGCGGCGCAAGAAGACGTCTCGTCGTGACGACGAGGCCCCGCTGATCCCGATCCTCGCGCGCAAGGTGCGAGAGATCGAGGCAAAGGCTCAGCGTGGCAAGCTCGGACCCACCAACCGGGTGAAGTTCCAGGTGATCGCCTTCCTGGTGCGCGAGGAGCGCGCCAGGGTGAAGACGGACACCGCGTTCAGCGATTCGGTGCGAGCAGAACTGCTAAAGCGGCTCGACGGCGTGGCCACCATCCTGGCCAAGACCGCCGCGCGCGACACCTCTCTCATCCAGCTGTTGGAGGCCGACTCCGCCACCAGTCCGGTGGCGAAGCGCATGCGTCGTGACTGGCTGCTCGAATCCGGCGCCGAGCTCGCTCCGGAAGAGCTCATCATCACGGATATCGCCCCGATTCAGGCGCCGGTCGTTCCGGCCGCGCTTGCCGAACGTCAGGTGACACCACCTTCAGTGGAGTCCAGGCAGCTCGCCAATCCGTTCCTCGCGCCGGACCTCACGCCTCGACAGCCGACCGCGCCCCGGCGCAGGCTGGATGACTGGGAACTGATGGGCCCTCTCTACAAGGCGTTCGAGACCGGCGCAGGCGGATCCTCCGCGAGCATGGATCTCCCGCCGACACCGGAGTACGACCACATCTCGCCCAAGGGCCTCGAGGTCATGGTGCACCAGTCGCGGTTCCTCGAAGCAGTGCGCGACGGACATCGCAGCTTCCTGCTCGCCGACGAGCCCGGCCTCGGCAAGACCGCGCAATCCGTTCTCGCAGCGTCCATCGCCGACGCCTACCCGCTTCTCGTCGTCGTCCCGAACGTCGTGAAGATGAACTGGGCCCGCGAGGTCGAGCGGTGGACACCACAGCGACGAGCGACCGTCATCCAGGGTGACGGCACTGACATCGATGCGTTCGCCGACGTCTTCATCGTGAACTACGAGATCCTCGACCGGCACCTGTCATGGCTCGGCTCTATCGGTCTCAAGGGCATGGTCGTCGATGAGGCGCACTTCATCAAGAATCTCTCCTCGCAGCGTTCGCAGAACGTTCTCGCCCTCGCATCGCGCATCCGTGAACGCACCCGCGACCCGCTCCTGATGGCGCTCACCGGTACGCCGCTGATCAACGATGTCGAGGACTTCGACGCGATCTGGCGTTTCCTCGGCTGGACCACTGGCGACAAGCCCGGTGCCGAGTTGATGCGGAAGCTGGACGACACCGGGCTCACCCCCGCGGACAAGTCGTTCTACGCCGAAGCGCGCGACGCCGTGATCTCGATGGGCATCGTCCGCCGTAAGAAGAAGGACGTCGCAGCTGACCTTCCGGACAAGCTCGTCGCCGACCTTCCCGTGCAGTTGGATGACGAGTTCGGTCGTGGCATCCGCCAGGCCGAGCGTGAGCTGGGGGAGCGGCTCGCCGCCAAGTACCGGCGTATCGTCCAGGCACGCGGCGATCGCGGTCTCGAGCCCGGCGAGATCGACGAGGACATCGTGCGCCTGGTCGCCCATAACGAGCTGGAGGAGTCGAAGGCCGCCGGCACGGGTGGGGACAATGTCTTCACGATGGTGCGCAAGATCGGTCAGGCGAAGGCACAGCTCGCCGCCGATTATGCGGCGCAGCTGCAGCGCTCGGTCGGCAAGGTCGTCTTCTTCGCCAAGCACATCGACGTCATGGATCAGGCTGAGGCGCACTTCAGAGCATCCGGCATCCGCTACGTCTCGATACGCGGCGACCAGACGACTCCCGCGCGCCAACAGGCGATCGACGACTTCAACGGCGACGAGAGCGTGGGCATCGCTGTATGTTCGCTCACGGCTGCCGGCGTCGGTCTGAATCTGCAGGCGGCGTCCAACGTCGTACTGGCGGAGTTGAGCTGGACCGCGGCCGAGCAGACGCAGGCCATCGACCGTGTGCACCGCATCGGTCAGGACGAGCCGGTCACGGCGTGGCGGATCATCGCCGCTCACACCATCGACACGAAGATCGCCGAGCTCATCGACCAGAAGCAGGGCCTCGCGGCTCGTGCGCTGGACGGCGAGGTCGTGGAGGCGTCGGCGAGCGAGTCCGTGCAGATGTCGGCACTCATGCACCTGCTGAGGCAGGCGCTCAGCGACTGACTGTCATCGCTGGAATCGTCGTCAAGAATCGCGTTTCTTGACGACGATTCCAGGGTGAATTCACGACGATCGCGGAAGAACGCCGAATCGGTGGATACGGGTGCGCAAGATCGTTGATTTTCGCGTCCGCCGAATGGCATCCACTCGTGATGCCCACTAGGGTCGAGAGCAGGCAGCGTCGCCCGTCCCCCTCCCGAAACGTCTGAAGGCACCAGCATGAAGATCGGCATCCTCACCAGCGGCGGCGACTGCCCCGGCCTCAACGCGGTCATCCGCGGCATCGTGCTGAAGGGCACGACCTCGTACGACCTCGAATTCGTCGGTATCCGCGATGGATGGCGGGGGGTCGTCGAAGGCGATTTCATGCCGCTCACTCGTCACGAGGTCAAGGGGCTCTCGAAGGTCGGCGGGACGATTCTGGGAACCAGCCGCACCAACCCGTATGAGGGCGAACGCGGCGGCGCCGACAACATCGCGAAGACCCTCTACGGCCACAAGATCGACGGCATCGTCGCGATCGGCGGCGAGGGAACGCTGGCGGCCGCCGATCGGCTCGCAAAAGACGGCCTGAATGTCCTGGGTGTGCCCAAGACCATCGACAACGACCTGCGCGCCACCGACTACTCCTTCGGGTTCGACACCGCCGTGAACATCGCAACTGACGCGATGGACCGCCTGCGCACCACCGGCGACTCGCACCAGCGGTGCATGGTCGCCGAGGTCATGGGGCGCCATGTCGGCTGGATCGCGCTGCACGCCGGCATGGCTGCCGGCGCCCACGTCATCTGCATCCCTGAGGTACCGATGTCGATCGATGAGATCGCCGAACTGGTCACCAGTGCCCACGACCGCGGCCGCGCACCCCTCGTCGTGGTCTCGGAGGGGTTCAAGCTCGAAGGCATGGAGGAGGCGTTCAGCGACAAGGGAATGGATGCGTTCAACCGTCCTCGGCTGGGGGGCATCGGCGATCAGCTCGCACCCGCGATCGAGCGGATCACGGGTATCGAGACACGAGCGACGATTCTCGGACACATCCAGCGAGGCGGTTCGCCGTCCGGCTTCGATCGCGTGCTCGCCACTCGCCTCGGCCTGCATGCCGCAGACGCCATCGTCGAAGGGGCCTGGGGGCAGATGGTGGCCATGAAGGGCACCGACATCGTTCGTGTGCCGTTCGAAGAGGCGCTCGGCGAACTCAACACCGTTCCGCGCTATCGCTATGACGAGGCCGCCGCGCTCTTCGGCTGACAGTCGCCGCCGTCCAGCGCGTGCACAGCCGACCCACAGGCGGTGCGACAACTGACGGCCTATCGTCGATTCGATGATGCGCGCAGATTCACGTCTTCCACATGGCAGACATTTCGCCCTGACCTGGGGGATCGGCGACCGCTATGGCGGGATGACGAATGCCATGCTGCGGCGGTCGAGATCGTTCAAGCGCATCGGCGGCGTCGACGTCGACATCCTCACGCTCGATGACCGACCGGATTACCCGGAACTCGCCTCGCGTCTACGCGCGTCGGGTGAGCTCATCGACGGTCTCAGGCTTCGGAATCTCTGGGATGATCTGCGCCGCCGCCCGTCTCGACCGAAAGGCTCGGCTCCCGATCCTGTCGAGCCGCTCACTCCCCGCGACGATGACATCGTCTCCGAATGGGACGGTGTCGTCCTGTCGAGACAGCGCTCCAGAGCGGATGGCGGCCCGATCGCAGTGGATCGTTTCCGTCGCGACGGCAGCATCCTTGCCACCGAGCGCGCAGATTCTCCGTCTCACCGCATCGTGCTGTACGCGGAGGACGGCACACCCATCCGCGCGTGGAAATCGAGCTGGAGCCTCTACCGATGGTGGTTCGATCGCCTGACGTCGGGCAAGACGAGCTTCCTGCTGGTGGATTCGAAGACCGCTGCTCGTTCCGTCGCAGGCTACCGACGAGAGAATGTGACGACGGTCCACATCGTGCATGCCTCGCACCGGCTGCGCGGACGCGCAGGAACCCTGCGAGCATCACGCGCGACCGTGCTGCGTCGCGCCGGCGACTTCGATGACATCGTGGTGCTCACGGCGAGGCAGAGGGCCGATCTCATCGATGATCTCGCTTCGGTGGGCGTCACTGCCAGGATCCGCGCGATCCCGAACGAGGCGGAGTTCCTGCCGCCCTCCAGGCGTCCGCGCACGGATGACCTCGGCGTAGTCGTCGCCTCCCTCGAGGCGCGTAAACGGCTGAAGCACGTAGTGGACGCCATCGCCCAGGCAAGGGCGGTCGACCAGAGGATCAGCCTCGACCTGTTCGGTGAGGGTCCGCGTGAGAGCGAGATCCGGAGACGTGCCAGGTCTCTCGCGGTCGAAGAGCACGTTCGACTCCGTGGCTTCGATCCAGACGCACGCACGGCGTTCCAGAGCGCGGGCTTCAGCCTCTTGACGTCTACATCAGAGGGCTTGCCGCTCGTGCTCATCGAGAGCATGGCGGCGGGCTGCATCCCGATCGCCTATGACATCCGGTACGGCCCGGCGGACATGATCCATGACGGGCTCGACGGCTTCCTCGTCGCCGAGGGAGACATCCGGATGATGGCTCAGCGAATCGTGGAGCTGCGGTCCATGCCGGCAGCCAGGGTCGAGATGATGAGGAAACGCGCGATGGCTAGGGCCGCCGAGTTCTCCGATGTGGCAGTGACCCGCCAATGGGCCCGCGAGCTGCGCTCCGCGTTCGACGCGAAGAGGATCGCATCAGCGAAGGACCAGCCTCTACCGGTGCGGCTGCGCCGGCGTGCAGGGGTCGTGCGTCGGCGGATCCAGTGGGCGACCGGACGCTGATCAGCACGAGCGGGTCGACCGACCAACCTCAGGCGGAGTGGGCGGAGCTGATCGGGCGGAGCGGATCAGGCGGAGCGTGCCTGCAGACGCTGTGTGACATAGCCGCCGACCCTGCGTGCCGCAAGGTGCGAGGGGCGCTCGATCCACCGGTAGAAGAGCATCGAGGCCCCGAGTGACACCGGCAGGCCGATCAGACACACCAGCCACCAACGCTCCTGCCCCAGCAGATAGCCCAGCGTGCCGAGGACGGGGGCGTGCACGAGGTACAGGCTGAATGACAGCTTGCCCAGCCAGAGAGCTGTCGGGCGTTCGCACGCGCGGCGCAGGACCGGCCACACGATCACGAGCAGAACGATGAGCGTCGCCCCCACACCGGCGAGTCCCCAGAGCGCATCGGCCGCCAGTTCTGAACTGCTGTCGACGAAGGGGCGTGCCAGCCAGCTGGCGATGAGCAGGGTCGCCGAGAGCACCGCCACGGCCGGCCACAGCATCCGGGTGCGCACGCGCTGCCCGAATGCACGGATGCCGTCGAGGTTGATCGCGATGATCGTTCCGAGGAGGAACACCGGGAAGTACACGAGCGCATCGATCTCGAAAATCCGACCGGCCACAGTGGCCGAAGCGGCGATGACCGCGAGGTAGGGGCTCGCGCGCCGGAAGCGGATGGCCAGCCATACGAACAGGGGGAGCAGCAGCGAGAAGAAGAGCTCCCAGCGCAACGACCACAGTACGTTGTCGATGTCGAACGACGACGGCAGGAGGGACGCCTCCGCGAGAAACGAGATCGGCGTCACCGACGTCGCCTGAGCATCGCGCAGCCAAGTTTCGCTGGGCATGGATAAGGCGTCCCGCGGAATGGCGATGATCAGGATGCTCGCGAAGATCAACGCGCCGAACACTGGCAGGTACAGCCGCATCAGCCGCGAAGGGTAGTACCGGGTCCATTCGAAGTCGGGGCGCAGAGCGGGCAGGGCGACGACCAAACCGGACAGCGCGAAGAAGACGAGCACCGATTCGGTGCCGGGAAACAGCAGCTTGAGCGGGCTCTGCGTCAGCCAGGCCCACGTCGCCTCACTCAGCCCGGGTCTGGCGATGAGGGAGAGGTGATACAGGACGACGGCAAGCGAGGCGAAGCCTCTCAGCCCGTCCAGACCTGTGATCCTGGATGAGGTGTCGGACATCCCGCGCCATGTTAGACGCCCGATCTGCGAAGCGGCTGATCAGCCGGCGAGCTCCTTCTACTCGAGCCCGAGGGTGTCGAGCATCCAGGCGAGTTCGAACGCGCGTTCCTTCCAGGCGTTGTACCGGCCGCTCACGCCACCGTGCCCGGCAGCCATCTCGCACTTCAGCAGCACGTCGTCCGCGCCGGCCTCACGAAGGCGCGCGACCCACTTCGCGGGCTCCACGTAGAGGACCCGGGTGTCATTGAGCGAGGTCATCGCGAGGATGCGCGGATAGGCGACGTCGTCCTGCACGTTCTCATACGGCGTGTACGACTTCATGTAGGCGTAGACGTCGGCATTGTGCAGCGGGTCGCCCCACTCGTCCCACTCGATCACGGTGAGAGGGAGGGACGGATCGAGGATGCTGGTGAGGGCATCGACGAACGGGACCGATGCGAGGATGCCCGCGAAGCTCGTCGGAGCCAGGTTCGCGACCGCACCCATCAGAAGACCGCCGGCGCTGCCGCCTTCGGCGACCATCTGCTGGGGCATCGTCACGCCGCTGCGCACGAGGTGTTCGGCGCATGCCACGAAGTCGGTGAAGGTGTTGCGCTTGTTCAGCAGCTTGCCATCCTCGTACCAGTTGCGCCCCAGCTCGCCACCGCCGCGCACGTGGGCTACCGCGAAGACCACGCCACGATCGAGCTCGGACAAGCGCGCGACCGAGAACCCGGGGTCGATCGAGTGCTCATAAGAGCCGTATCCGTACAGATGCACGGGACGGATCTCATCTCCTGGCGCGCCGAACGACTTCTTCCAGACGAGCGAGATCGGCACCCGCGTGCCGTCCTTCGCCGTCGCCCAGGCACGCTCCTGGCCATACTCATCCGCGGAATAGCCCCCGAGCACCGGCTGGCGTTTGCGCAGAATCAGCTCCCGCGTCTTCAGATCGAGGTCGTACACCGTACTCGGGGTGACGAACGACGTGTAGCCCAGCCGCAGGAACGGAGAGTGCCATTCGGGATTGCCGGACGGCCAGGCGGAGAACAACGCCTCATCGAAGACGAGCTCCTCGATGCGGTCGTCGGCATAGTCCAGCATGCCGATCCGCTCCAGTCCTTCGCTCCGATAACCGACGACTGCGAAGTCGCGGAAGCAGTCGACGCCGAGGATGCGACGTCCCGCCTCATGCGCCATGACGACGCGTCGCGCGCCTTGGGGGGCGTCGGCTGAGACCGAGACGAGTTCGAAGTCGAGAGCGCGCTCGTTGTGGAGGATGAGCAGACGATCCTCTCCATCGATGATCGCGTGCTCCAGCGAGTATTCGACGCCTTCTGCGCGCGGCCACACGAGCCTCGGCTCTGCGGTGATATCGCCCTCGAGGTCGACGAGGTACTCCTCGCTCGTGATGCTGGAGCCGACTCCGATCACGAGATATCTCCGGCTGCGCGTGATTCCGGCGCCCAACCAGAATCTCTCATCGTCCTCATGGAACAGCTTCACGTCGTCTTCGACTGCTGTACCGAGGCGATGCAGCCACAGAGTATCGGGTCGCCAGGCATCGTCACGGGTCGTGTAGATGATGCCTGTGCCGTCCGGAGTGAAGAACCCGCCACCGGTCTTGGGGATCTCATCGGCGAGCGTCTCGCCCGTGACGAGGTCGCGAACCTTGATCGTGTACAGCTCATCGCCCTCGTAGTCCGGCGCCCAGAGCATTCTGGTCGCGTCGTCCGACGTGTCGAAGGATCCGAGCGAGAAGAACTCGTGGCCTTCGGCCTCGACGTTCCCGTCCAGAAGGATCTGCTCGCCAGGGACGGGCACACTCGGCTCGAGCATCGGGGGAGTCCAGTCGCCGGGTTCGGCCGCGGCACGGCATTGGATGCCGTATTGGGAGCCTTCTTCACTGCGGCTGTAGTACCACCAGTCGCCCTTGCGGGTCGGCACGGAAAGATCGGTCTCCTGCACGCGACCCTTGATCTCCTGGAACAGCGTCTCGCGGAGCTCTTCGAGATGCGCGGTCTCGCCGTCGGTGTACGCGTTCTCTGCTTCGAGATGCGCGATGACTTCGGGGGAGTCCTTCTCCCGCAACCACTCGTACGGGTCCTCGAAGGTGTCACCGTGATGTTCGCGGATGTGGGAGCGGCGGGCTGCGATGGGGGCGTTGGTCACCGTTCCACGCTAGTCCAGGTCGAGTTGACCGGAGCCGAGCAGGGTGCGAGGATTTATCGGGGCCGGTTAACGGAAGTAAAACCCACGGTGAACTCTTCGTTCACCACGTCGATCACGTCGGCATCGCTCTTCCTTCACACCAACCCGAAAGCGAATGGTGGAAACCGCAGCCCTCATCGTCGTGCTGGTCATCGTGCTGGCGCTCTTCTTCGACTTCACCAACGGCTTCCACGACACCGCGAATGCGATGGCTACGCCCATCGCCACGGGTGCTCTGAAGCCGAAGACCGCCGTGCTGCTGGCCGCCGGACTCAATCTCGTCGGAGCGTTCCTGTCCACCGAAGTCTCCAAGACGGTGTCGCACGGCATCATCAATGAAGACGCGATCAGAGACTCGGGCGCAGAACTGTTCCTGTCCGTGATCTTCGCCGGTCTCATCGGCGCCATCACATGGAACATGCTCACCTGGCTTCTCGGACTGCCGTCGAGTTCCTCGCACGCGCTGTTCGGCGGACTCATCGGCGCGACCCTCGTCGGTGTCGGTCTCGGTGGCATCGACTTCGGAATGGTGCTCTCGAAGATCGTCCTTCCGGCTCTCATCGCGCCGATCACAGCAGGCATCATCGCCTTCATCGCCACGAAGATCGCCTATTCGATCACGCGCCGTTACGACAACAAGCCCGACGGTCGTGACGGCTTCCGCTGGGGGCAGATATTCACGTCATCGCTCGTCGCGCTCGCCCACGGAACGAATGACGCGCAGAAGACGATGGGCGTCATCACGCTCGCACTCATCACCGTCGGCTGGCAGAGCTCCGAACAGTCGGACCCGTACTTCTGGGTCATCTTCGCCTGCGCTTTCACGATCGCGCTCGGCACCTATCTCGGCGGCTGGCGCATCATCCGGACGCTCGGCAAGGGGCTCACAGATGTGAAGCCTGCTCAGGGATTCGCGGCGGAGAGCTCCACAGCAGCGACGATCCTCGCATCCAGCGCGCTCGGGTTCGCGCTCTCGACAACGCAGGTCGCATCCGGATCGGTGATCGGATCCGGCCTCGGTCGTCGCGGCTCGACAGTACGCTGGCGGACCGCCGGACGGATCGGCATCGGCTGGCTGTTGACGCTGCCGGCGGCCGCCGCGGTCGGCGCGGTGGCCGCGCTGCTCGTCGTCTGGCTGGGCACCTGGGGCGTGGCCATCGATGCGGTTCTCGCTCTCGTGATCATCATCGGGCTGTTCCTGCGTTCGCGCCGCAATGCGGTGACGGCGGAGAACGCCATGAGTGATGTCGCCGAGTCCGGACACGTCGTCGAACTCCCCGACATGCCGCCTCCCACGAGACGTCAGCAGCGGATCGAACAGGCGTTGGCCGAGGCCAAAGCGCGCGCGAAGGCGAAAGCCGATGCCAAGGCGACGACCAAAGCTGCGAAGAAGGGGGCTGGGGAATGAGCGTCACGATCGACTGGTTCGCATTCATACAGGTCTTCGCGGCCGCTCTCATCGGCGCGACCGCCATCGTCACCTTCTACGCACTCGGATTGCGGTTGCTCGTTCGGTCGGGGCACGCACCCGTGGTGAGCCCGGCGGAATTCACGGATGCGATCACTGTGATCACCGAGAAGGAAGCGCGGCGCGCCGCGAAGCAGGCCGCCAAAGCGGCGAAGAAGAATCCCCTCACCGACGCGCAGAAGCGCATCTCCCTGGTCGGTGCCTATGGCTGCTTCGCTGTCTGCGCCGTCGCCGTGATCGGCGGGATCCTGGTGATCGTCGTCGGGCACTGACGTATCGACCGAGCGGTGTCCGGAGACCCCGGCCCGGGACGTCGGCGGCATAGACTGGACGCATCCCCCGTTTCCCGATCCGCCACGACCCACAAGGATGTGACATGGCTTCTGCCGCGCCCTCTCTTACCCGCACCGAGACCGATTCGCTCGGGAGCATGGAGATCCCCGTCGACGCGTACTGGGGCATCCACACTGCCCGCGCCGATGCGAATTTCCCGATCACGAAGCGGCCGATCTCGGTGTATCCGGATCTCATCCGTGCTCTCGCGATGGTCAAGCAGGCGAGTGCTCGCGCGAACAAGGAGATCGGAGCGCTCGACGCGATGAGGGCCGACCTCATCGACGCGGCCGCGCAGCGGGTGATCGATGGCGAGTTCCACGATCAGTTCACGGTGGGAGTCATTCAGGGCGGGGCGGGCACCTCGACGAACATGAATGCGAACGAGGTCATCACCAACATCGCTCTGGAGGCTGCAGGGCACGATAAGGGCGACTACGCGTTCCTGTCTCCGATCGACCACACCAACCGCAGCCAGTCCACCAATGACGTGTACCCGACGGCCGTCAAGATCGGATTGTCGCTGACGTTGCGCGCCCTGCTGGAGGAGCTCGATCTCCTCCGCAGATCCTTCCTGGGCAAGGCCGTCGACTTCCACGACATCCTGAAGGTCGGACGTACCCAGCTCCAGGATGCCGTGCCGATGACGCTCGGGCAGGAGTTCCACGGCTTCGCGACGACTCTCGGCGAAGATCACAGCCGCCTGACCGAGAACGCCTCGCTGATGTTCGAGATCAACATGGGCGCCACCGCCATCGGCACCGGCATCACCACCCACGCCGACTACGCGCCGGCAGTGCTGAAGCATCTGCGCGAGATCACCGCACTCGACCTCGAGACGGCGACCGACCTGGTCGAATCCACCAGCGACACCGGCGCTTTCATGTCGTTCTCGTCGTCGCTCAAGCGCAATGCCATCAAGCTCTCGAAGATCTGCAACGATCTGCGACTGCTCTCGTCCGGCCCTCAGGCCGGTCTCGGTGAGATCAACCTTCCAGCCAAGCAGGCAGGATCCAGCATCATGCCCGGCAAGGTCAACCCGGTGATCCCCGAGGTCGTGAACCAGGTGGCATTCGCGGTGGTCGGCGCTGATATGACCGTCACGATGGCCGTGGAGGCAGGTCAGCTGCAGCTCAACGCCTTCGAGCCGGTCATCGCGCACTCGATCTTCCAGTCGATCACCTGGATGCGTCAGGCGATGTGGACCCTGCGCGTGAACTGCGTCGACGGCATCACGGCGAACACCGATCGCCTCGGAGCGATGGTCGGCGCCTCGGTCGGCGTCATCACGGCGCTCACACCCTTCATCGGCTACGCCGCTGCGGCCGCTCTCGCGAAGACTGCGCTGCTGACCAATCGCAACGTGGCGGACCTCGTGGTCGAGGCGGGCCTGATGTCACGCGAAGAGGTCATGAAGCAGCTCTCTCCGGCACGACTGTCCGGACTGGAGGCGGTCACCGCCGCGATCCGTGTCATTCCGCCGGAGGGCCTGATCGAGATCTGACTCCCCGACGACTGAGTCCCGGTCCGTCGGGGCCAGGGACTCAGTCGTGGATGCGGCAGTGCGTGGTGAGTTCGCCGATGCCGTCGATGCCGACGGTGACGGTCGAGCGGTCGCGCAGGAAGATCTGCGGTTCGCGCGAGTATCCTGCACCACCGGGGCTGCCGGTGGAGATCAGCGTGCCAGGCTGCAGGGTGCTCGACTGCGACAGATGAGCTATGAGCGTCGCGACGGACCTGACCATCTGGCCTGTCGTGGCGTCCTGCACGATGTGGCCGTCCACGACGGTCCAGATGTGCAGGTCCTGGGGATCGGTGATCTCATCCGCCGTGACGGCGTACGGGCCGGTCGGAGTGAACCCGTCGAATGATTTGCAGCGGGACCACTGCGCCTCTGAGAACTGGATGTCGCGGGCGGTGATGTCGTTGACGACCGTGTATCCCCAGACATGGTCGAGCGCGTCCGCCTCGGTCACGTTCTTCGCCGGTCGACCGATCAGCACGCCGAGTTCGGCTTCGTAGTCGACAGACTCGCTCAGAGTGCGCGGCCACTCCGTCGTCGCCTCGTGCGCAGTGAGCGAATTCGGCCATAGCGTGAAGACGGTCGGTGCGGTGTCGGTCTTCAAGCCGAGTTCGCTGGAGTGGGCGGCATAGTTCAGCCCGATCGCGAGGATCACGGGAGGGTTCAGCACCGCGGATGCGAAATCGAACTCTGTGAGGGGATGCCGCGGTGCAGCGCGCTCGTCGAGTGCGGAACGCAGTGCATCGAGGGCTTCGTCACCACCGTCGATGAGCTGCTGAAGGGTGAGCGGGGCCGGGTCGATCAGATCGGAGACCAGAACGGCCTCGGCATCCTGGATCACCGCGAGGTGGGGGGCGGAGGAGTCCGGCCGACGTAGATGGGCGAAACGCATGTCCTCTACGCTACCGCCCACGCGTTGGGAGCGATGTGAGGGTACCTCTAGGCTTTGGCTATGTCATTCGGAGGACCGTCAGAGCCGCAGTACACGCCGCCCCCCGCTCAGCAGCCCCAGTACTCGCAGCAGCAGTACGCGCAGTCGCCTTACACGCCGCCGCAGTTCAGCCAGCAGCCGGTGTACGCCTCGGCGCTGGCGCAGCCGACGCCGTACTCGCCACCCGCACCCGCAGCGCCAGCCCCGGCCGGTGCGCTGCCGATGCTTCCCGTGCCGTCGAAGAAGGGCAGGACCGTGTCGATCTGGCTGTTCGGAGTCCTGGGCTTCGCACTGGTCGCACTGATCGGCTACTTCGTATGGGCGCTGGGAGCGGTGGCATCAGGCATGGGGCTCGTCCTCGCGCTCATCCCGCTCGCGATCGTGTTCCTCGGCGTCTACATCATCGATCGCTGGGAGCCGGAGCCGAAACTGCTCATCGTCTTCGCGATCGCCTGGGGCGGGGTCGCAGCGGTCGGATTGACGCTGCTCGTCGACATCGGCATCACGCTCATGGTCGGCCTGCGTTCCGAGGTGTTCAGCGCAGTGATCCAGGCGCCGATCATCGAGGAGCTCGCCAAGGGCCTGGGTATCTTCATCATCTTCCTGATCGGCAGACGCGCCTTCGACGGGCCGATCGACGGCATCGTCTACGGAGCCCTGATCGGCGGTGGATTCGCCTTCACCGAGAACATCCAGTACTTCGCGATCAGTCTGATCGAGGGCGGTGGCGAACAGCTCACCGCCACCTTCGTGATGCGCGGGCTGCTCTCGCCGTTCGCGCATGCCATGTTCACCGCGCTCACCGGCTTCGCCATGGGGCTTGCGGCACGCCGAACCTCCTCGAAGGGAGCGGTTCTGGGTGCTGGGCTGCTGGGTCTGCTCGGCGCCATGATCCTGCACGGATTCTGGAACGGTTCGGCGATGTTCGCCGACTTCTTCGCGCTCTACATCACCCTCCAGGTGCCATTGTTCATCGGGTTCATCCTCGCCATAGTCGCGTTACGCAAAGAAGAGGCCCGCATCACCAGAGAACGACTGGGTGACTACGCGGCCGCCGGATGGTTCACCCCGGAGGAGATCACGATGCTGGCGACTCCCGCCGGACGCAAGGTCGGACTCAGGTGGGCGGCGAGCCTGCGGGGTGATCGCAGGCCGCTGATGAAGACCTTCATCAAGGATGCCGCTGCTCTCGCCGCCGTACGCCAGCGCGCGATCGCCGGTCGTGACCCTCTCGCAGCCGACGACGAGCGGGCTCTGCTGACTCGCACGCGCGCGACGCGTGCGGCCCTTCTGGCGTACTGAGAACCGGGAGGTTTCGACGGATCCGGCTTCGCGGCCGCGTTCCGGACCAAGACTCAGCGCCCGGTGCTGCGGCGATGCCTGCATGTCTACCGGGCGCTGAGTTGATCTGTAATTAGGGTGCACCCGGGTCTGCGTGATGTCAATACCCTTCGCGTGGGTGCCGAGCGCCGAGCACGATAAGTGTTCGCTGTGGGCAGGTGCCCTCGCATTGACCCGGTCCTGAGCCTCCGGTTGTATGGAGTCATGACTGATCGCACAAAGCCCGAGTTCGACGCCCCCACCGCTCCCGCTCCTGCAGAGCTCGTCACCAGAGACATCATCGAAGGTGACGGTGCCGCGGCCAAGCCCGGCGACACCGTGACCGTCCACTACGCGGGCGTCGAGTACGACTCCGGCGAAGAGTTCGACTCCTCCTGGGGTCGCGGCGAGACGATCCAGTTCCCGCTGCGCGGACTCATCCAGGGCTGGCAGGACGGCATCCCCGGCATGAAGATCGGCGGGCGTCGCGAGCTGATCGTCCCCCCTCACCTCGCATATGGTCCCGCCGGATCCGGTCATTTCCTGTCGGGGAAGACCCTCATCTTCATCATCGATCTGGTCGCCGTAGGCTGACCGCGGTCGTAGCGCACAGAGCCCTCGTCCCACATCGGGACGGGGGCTCTTCGTATTGTTCGAGAATCCCGGAATACATTCACGCGCATATGAGTTGGAACCACGTGAACGCCATGAGACGGCCCAATCCTTGAGGAGAGAACCCACATGACCACTATCGACATTCCCGGCTACCGCGCAGGCACCTGGATCCTGGACCCCGCACACAGTGAGGTCACGTTCAGCGTCCGCCACATGATGATCTCGAAGGTGCGCGGCACATTCGGCATGAAGAGCGCCACGCTGGTCGCCCCCGAGAACCCCCTCGAGGCGAGGGTCGAGGCGAGCGTCGATGTCACGTCCATCGACACCAACGACGAGGGTCGCGACGGCCACCTCCGTTCGGCCGACTTCTTCGACACGGAGAACTTCCCGACCATGGAGTTCGTCTCCACCGCTGCGCGTGCGGAGGCCGACGAGTTCTTCATCGACGGTGACTTGACCATCCGCGGCGTGACCAAGCCGGTGAGCTTCAAGTTCGACTTCGGCGGCTTCGGCACCGACCCGTACGGCAACTACAAGGCCGGCGCATCTGCGACGACGATCGTCAACCGTGAGGACTTCGGTCTCACTTGGAACGCGGCATTGGAGACCGGCGGAGTGCTCGTCGGCAAGGACATCACGATCAACCTCGACCTTCAGGGCGCGCTGCAGCAGGACTGATCTGCGTCAGGAGAACCCCGGGCCCGTTCAGGGCTCGGGGTTCTCTGCGTCATACATGCGGAATCTCGGGGTGAAGCGGACCAGCACCCCGACGAGCGCGATCACGAGCAGTCCACCGAGCAATGGCGGGAACCAGAGCGCGGTGAATGTCGCGAGCGCGCCGGCGTAAAGGGCACCGAGACGCGGTCCACCGGCGACGACGATGATGAAGATGCCCTGCAGCCGGCCGCGGATGGCATCCGGCACCGACGCCTGCATCATGGTGTTGCGGTAGATCGAGCTGATGTTGTCTGCGGCGCCGGAGAGCGCCAACGCCACGCAGGCGGCGACGATGAGGCCGATGTTCGCGTGGGTCTCGCTCGCCCCGGGCATCCAGACACCGAGCAGGAGCACTGCACCGAACAGTGCTATCGCCGCCCCGTACGCCTGGACGGCGCGTTCGATTCCGCGGCCGTGCCAGCGGTAGCGGACGACGCGGCCGGAGAACAGACTGGAGAGGAACGTGCCGGCGGCCACCGCTGCGGTCAGTGCGCCCGTCGTCACCGCGCCGCCGCCGAGGAGCACGGTGCCCAGCGCGGGAAACAGTGCCAGTGGTTGCCCGAACGTCATCGCGACGATGTCGACCAGGTACTGCATCCGGATATTGGCCGCGCGCTTGAGGAAACGCCAGCCGTCGACCAGGGACTCCAATCCCGGGCGCACGATGTTCCCCTCGGGGCGGAGGGCGGGAAGCGACCACAGCCCGAGGAACATCGCGAGCATGAGCATGACGTCGATGGTGTACGTCCAGCCGTAGCCGGTGACTGCCACGAGGATGCCGGCGAGGGCTGGGCCGACCATCACCATCACGCCGATCGTGATGCCGTTCAGCGCGGATGCCGCGGCGAGGAGGTCGCGGGGGATGAGACGCGGAACGATCGCCGTGCGCGTGGCCATGCCTACCGAGTTCGCAGCGGAGTTGATCATGCTCAACGCGTACAGCCACCAGATCGTCTCGAGCTGGCCCCAGGTGAGCACCGCGAGCAGCAGAGTCGAGACGAACGTGATGATCGCAGCGATGAGGGCGACCTTGCGTCGATCGAACGCGTCGGCGAGCATCCCGCCATACAGGCCTGCGAGGATCATCGGGATGAGGCCGGCCACGGCGACCATGGAGACGGCGAACGTGCTCGCGGTGAGTTCGAACACGTGCAGCATCACGGTGACGATGGTGAGCTGGCCACCGAGACCGGCCAGCGTCGAACCGATCCACATTCGCGTGAACGCCCGACTCGCGCGAAACGGACGCAGGTCGATGAAATTGCCGCTCACTCGATGAGGCTATCGGGTTCGTCAGGTGCCCCGGCGCACGCAGGTCTCGGGCCCGGGCGAACGCTGGTAGACTCTACAGGTTGCCGTTTGATCGGCCGCGGATAAAGAGAGCTCACGCATCAGGTGTTGGGCGCCGCGCAACGAACTGAAAGGGGATCCCATCTATGCCACTCGAGTCTGACGCCAAGAAGGCGATCATGGAAGAGTACGCGACGCACCCCGGTGACACCGGATCCCCCGAGGTGCAGGTCGCGATGCTGACGCAGCGCATCAAGGACCTCACCGAACACCTCAAGGATCACAAGCACGACCACCACTCGCGTCGTGGCTTGTTCCTCATGGTGGGTCAGCGCCGTCGTCTGCTCGGCTACCTCCAGGACATCGACATCGCGCGTTACCGCACGCTGATCGAGAAGCTTGGACTGCGCCGCTAAGTCGCACCCAGCGTAATATCGCACTTCTTCCGAAGGCCGTCCCAGGTGTGGGGCGGCCTTCGTCGTTCCTCGGTGCGTCCGACGTTCGCTTCCCGATGGCACGGGCTGCCGCGGCGGACTCAGGCTGAGGCGGCGACCAGATCGGTGTGGTGAATGGCGGCGACATCGGGATGCGCGCGCAGCCGCGACTTCAATGCGTTCTCGCCGTACAGGCTGTGGATGGGGTTCGTCGGGTCATCTGTCACGCCACGCGCCTCGGCGGCGAGCTCGGCCGGCAGATCGATGATCGGCAACTTGGCGTCGAGCGCCGGGTTGAAGAAGAACGGCACCGAGATGCGCTCACCTGGAGCCTTCGGCGAGATCACACGGTGATTGGTGGCCTTGAGATATCCGCCGGTCGCGTATTCGAGCATCTCGCCGATGTTGACGACGAATGCGTCGGCCACCGGGGGAGCGTCGACCCAGGTACCGTCTCGCTCGACCTGCAGGCCGCCCTTCCCTGGCTCGACCCAGAGCAGCGTCAGCACGCCGGAATCCTTGTGCGCGCCGACTCCCTGCTGCGGTTCCGGCTCATTCGTGCCCGGGTAGCGGACGATCTTGATCAGGGTCGACGGGTCGCCGAAGTTCGACTCGAAGTGCGACTCGTCTGCACCCAGGGAGAGGGCCCAGGCCCGCAGGAGCTTGCGTGCGACCCCACTGAGGTGCGCGTGCCATTCGGCGACGACTTCGCGCAACTCGGGCTGAGCGGCTGGCCAGAGGTTCGGTCCGATCAGGCGGTTGAAGGCGGGGCCACCGGCCACTGCATCCCGTTCCGGTCCGATGTCGATCTGCTCGCGCCAGTCGACCTTGCCCTGCGTCCGCTCGCCGCCGATCCGGGTGTAACCGCGGAAGTGCGGGCTCTTCACGTTCTCGATCGAGAGCTTGTCGGCGTCGGGGAGTGCGAAGAAGTCGAGCGCAGCCTGATGCAGGCGAGCAGAGAGATCGGCCGTGACCCCGGTGCCGGTGAGGTAGAAGAATCCGACGTCGTGCGTCGCAGCACGCAGATCGTCGCGGAACTGCGCGGCGGACTCCGGACCGGCGTCGAGCTGGGAGAGGTCGAGGATGGGAAGGTTCAGATCAGCCATGTCCTGAGGCTAAGACGATTTCTCCCGTCACGCGATGAGTGTTGCGTCTCGTTACCGCGGACCGCGCGCAGAGGTGTCTCGAGCGCTGATCCGCAACGGCTGATCGATGAGACGTCCGAAGGTGCTAATGTCATCCTGTAAGGCGTGCCTTACCTAATCTACCGGCTGCAGAAAGTTCACCATCCGTGCTCGCCACTTTCCTCATCGGCCTTCGTGAAGGGCTGGAAGCCGCGCTCGTCGTCGGTATCCTCGTCGCCTATCTCGGCCGGCTCGGTCGCCGTGACGTGCTGCCGCGGATGTGGATCGGAATCGGGCTCGCGATCGCGCTGGCTCTCGGCATCGGCGCTGTGCTCACCTTCGGTGCATACTCGCTGACGTTCGAGGCGCAGGAGATCATCGGCGGCACGCTCTCCCTGCTCGCCGTCGGCATGGTCACCTGGATGATCTTCTGGATGCAGAAGGCCGGCCGCACCATGAAGAAGACGCTCGAAGGCGGTGTCGACCTCGCGTTGGCGCACGGCGGGCTCTGGGCGCTCGTCGCAATCGGATTCATCTCCGTCGCGCGGGAGGGCATCGAGACCACGCTGTTGCTGTGGTCGATGGTTCAGTCCTTCGGCGATGCGCCGGCAGCGTTGAGCGGGGCGCTGCTGGGGCTCGCCTGTGCCGTCCTGATCGGAACAATGCTCGCGCGCGGCGCGGTGAAGCTGGATCTCCGGCGCTTCTTCGCCTGGACCGGTGGCTTTCTCGTGATCGTCGCAGCCGGCGTTCTCGCATACGCGGTGATGGATCTGCAGGAGGCCGGGGTGCTGCCAGGACCGTTCTCCGCCGGCGCGCCGTTGGACCCGATCACCGGCGCCGTTGCGATCGGATGGGGCGCCTTCCCATTCGGCTGGGCCTTCGACGTCAGCACTGTCCTCGCGCCAGGCAGCGCTCTCGCCGCGATCCTTCAGGCGACAGTGGGATTGATGCCCGTCATGACCTGGCTTCAAGTACTGGCATGGGGTCTTTACATCCTCGTCGTCGGCTCATTCTTCGTGCGCGGAATCCTGTCGACGCGCTCACCTTCTTCCACAGCCTCGAGGAGCACCTCGACGCGCACCGACCTCTCTGATCCGCCGAGGGTCATCGAAACCCAAGGAGCAAAATGACCACGCCCACTCGACTGCTCGGAGCCCTGGCCGCCACCGGAGCCGTGGCGCTCGTCCTCTCCGGCTGCGTCGCGAAGGCCGACGTGGCGGATGCCGCGGCGCTGGCAGTGTCATCCACGGATGCTGACTGCGCTGTGTCGGATTCGACGGCGAGGAGCGGAACGCTGACCTTCGAGGTGAAGAACGAGTCCAGCCAGGTGAGCGAGTTCTACCTTCTGGCGTCCGACGGACTGCGGATCGTGGGCGAGGTCGAGAACATCGCGCCGTCGGCCTCGCGTACGTTGACAGTCGTCGCACAGCCGGGTGAGTACTTCACCGTCTGCAAGCCGGGAATGATCGGCGACGGTGTCGGCAGGGCCGCGTTCACCGTCTCCGGTGACACGGTGGCGATCGACGGCGAGGACGCTGACCAGAAGCAGCAGGCAGTCGACCTCTATGCGGCGTTCGTGAAGGACCAGGTCGGGCAGCTGGTTCCCGCCCTCGATGAATTCGTCGCGGCGTACGAGTCCGGTGACGATGGCACCGCTCGTGAGATGTTCCCGCAGGTGCGCGCGTATTACGAACGCATCGAGCCGGTCGCAGAGTCTCTCGGCGACCTCGATCCACGTATCGATTACCGCGAGGTGGATGCTGTCGCCGAGGGACTGGATTGGACAGGGTTCCATCGCATCGAGAAGGACCTCTGGATTCCCGCTGAGGACGCTTTGAACGCCGACGCCGAAACCCCCGCATGGCAGGATTGGGCGCCTTCTACCGTCGAGCAGCGGGGTGAGTTCGGCGACCAGCTCGTCGCGGATGTGCAGGAGCTCTACGAATACGTGCATTCGGACGTCTTCGTCGACGCGTTGAATGAACAGGGCATCGGCGGTATCTCCAACGGTGCGATCGCTCTGCTGGACGAGGTCGCCACGGGAAAGATCAGCGGCGAAGAGGACTGGTGGTCAGGTACCGATCTCTGGGATTTCGCGGCCAACGTCGAGGGATCGAAGATGGCGTTCTCGCTCGTCCGTGACTTCGCAGATGCCCAGGGTGACGACGGTGCTGCGCTGGTCGAGGACATCGATGCGGGATATGCAGCTCTGGAAGAGGCTCTCGCCGAACGCGGCTCGCTGGAGTCCGGATTCATCGGGTACACCGCGCTCACCGATGACGACAAACGAGAGCTCACCGATCTGCTCAATGCGCTCGCTGAGCCGCTGTCGCAGCTGACCGGCACAGTGCTCTCCTGATGCGTGCCGCCCGACCCTGACATGACAGATCACACCGAAGCAGACGCCTCGCCGGCGCCGTCGATCGAGGTACCCGCATCCGTTCCGACCGGTCTCAGCCGGCGAGGACTGCTCGGCCTCGCTCTCGGAGGCGGTGCCGCCGGGCTGGCCATCGGCGTGGGGACGGGCCTCGCCGGTGGTATCGCCATCGGCCGCGAACGGGAGCGGGGCGAGAGCGGCGAACCTTTCGCCTTCTTCGGCCCCCATCAGGCCGGCATCACCACGCCAGTGCAGGACCACCTGCACTTCGCATCCTTCGACATGATGCCGCGCACGGATCGCGATGATCTCATCACACTGCTGCAGGACTGGTCCTACGCAGCATCCCGCCTGACGCAGGGGCTCGAAGTCAGTGCGACCGGGGCAGTGGGCGGGGACGCCCGGACTCCGCCGGATGACACCGGTGAGGCTCAGGGATTGAGTGCGAGCGGACTCACCATCACGATCGGGTTCGGGCCGACCCTCTTCGAGAATGAAGACGGCGACCGTTTCGGCATCGCGTCTCGACGACCCGTCGGGCTGGAGCGGCTGCCGTCGTTCCTCGGCGATGATCTCAACCCCGATCTGTCGGACGGCGATCTCTGCATCCAGGCCTGCGCGGATGATCCGCAGGTGGCGGTGCACGCGATCCGCAACCTCAGCCGGATAGCTTTCGGTCGGGCGAGGCTGCGCTGGTCGCAGTTGGGCTTCGGTCGCACGTCACGCACCACCGCTGATCAGGCGACACCGCGCAATCTGTTCGGCTACAAAGACGGCACAGCGAACATCCTCGCCAGCGACTCGGGGGCGCTCGACGATCACGTCTGGGTCGCGGCATCGGATGAGCCGGCGTGGCTGCGCGGTGGTTCCTACCTCGTTGCACGCAAGATCGCGATGATCGTGGAGACCTGGGATCGGGTGCGACTCGAGGAGCAGAATCGGATCATCGGTCGGGACAAGGGGGAGGGTGCTCCGTTGTCGGGCGGCGACGAGTTCCATGAGCCGGACTTCGCCTCGGATGCGATCCACCAGGACAGTCATGTGCGCCTTGCGCACCCTGGCCAGAACGATGGCGTGCGCATCCTGCGCCGCGGGTACAACTATGTCGACGGGAACAACAGCCTCGGACGCCTGGATGCGGGGCTCTTCTTCCTCTCGTATCAGCGAGATCCCGCGCGGTACATCTCGCTGCAGCGAAAGCTGTCGACTGATCTCATGAACGAGTACATCCGCCATGTGGGATCGGGCGTGTGGGCGATCCCGGCGGGGGCGGCCGCGGGGTCGTATGCCGGAGCCGAGCTGTTCGCCTGATCCGATCCGGGTCAGCCTTCGCGTGGCCTGCGCGATCCGGTCGGGTCGTCACGACGCGAGGTGTCGGCGGACAACCGTTGATCCGAGAAGAGCCAGTGCGCTCGAGGCTCGACCAGCGGACGGAACACCCAGCGCACCGGTCTGGTCGCCAGCACCAGCGCGATCGCGACAGACACGATGATCACGGCAGGCAGCCAGATCCACGTCGGCTCCGCATCGCGGAGGATGCCCGATTCACGGAATGGATAGAGCACGAATGAGTGCAGCAGGTACACGTACATCGTGTACTGGCCGAATCTCGTCCACCATTGCAGCCGCCGCGGGATCAGCACGAAGAATGCCGCACTCAGGATCAGACCGATCGCGATGAGGAGCAGACGTATGCCGCCGGACCACCAATCTTCTCCGCCGAGATCCACGTACGTGTCGTCGTAGAAGAACCACTTGTCGAGGTTGATGCTCTCCCATAGCGCCACCCAGTTCCATGCGACGAAGACATCCACGGCGAATACGACCACCGCGATCGCACGCAGCCACCACGGGCGGAAGTCGATCAGCCGGAAGCGATCGACGACGTCGTGCTCCCGCAGCCACCATCCCAGCACGAAGAAGGGCAGGAACCCCAGTGTGCGCGAGAGTGAGAATGTGCTGTCGACATTCGAGAGATAGCCCGCGCCGACCGAGATCAGCACGCTCCACACCAGCGGCCACCGCAACAGCGCGAGGTACGGCAGCACGAGTCTGAAGATGCCGAGCGCGAGCAGGAACCACAGCGTCCACGACGGTTTGGTGAGGTTCGGCTCTGCCTGTCCTTCCACCAGCCATTTCGTCAGGGTCCAGAGCAGCTCGAAGATCACGTACGGCACCAGGATGTCGGTGATGACGCGCGCCATCTGCTTCCGGGTGGGCGGTGCGGATTTCGAGAAGTAGCCGGCGATGATCGCGAACGCGGGCATGTGGAACGCGTACAGAGCCAGGTACAGAGCCATCGCGATACTGGAGTCGTACGTGAGGCGTTGGATGGCGTGCCCCAGCACGACGAGCACGATGCAGGCGTAGCGGGCATTGTCCCAGAAGGGTACGCGTCTGCGGGGCCGCGGGATACGACCGGTGACCGGTCCGGTCGGCGTCTGTGCGGCACTGCTCATTCCTCGAGGCTACCTGCCGCACTTGAGCGCGACGGGAATAATGTGGCGAGGGTTGCGTTGTCCCATATACATGCATTTGAATAGAAGCGACATGCGCACAGCATCCGCCTCGAGAACCCGGAGCACATCATGAGCGAGCAGGCCGAAACCTCAGGCATCCAGTTCGGACTCTTCACCGTCAGCGACGTCACCCAGAATCCTGTGACGGGCGAGACGCCCAGCGAAGGTCAGAAGATCAAGGATGCGATCACGATCGCGAAGCATGCCGAAGAAGTCGGTCTCGACGTCTTCGCCGTCGGCGAGCACCACAACCCGCCGTTCTGGTCGTCGTCTCCCTCAACGACACTCGCGGCGATCGCCGCACAGACCGAGCGGATCATCCTCTCGACCTCCACGACGCTGATCACCACGAACGACCCGGTGAAGATCGCCGAGGACTTCGCGATGCTGCAGCACATCTCGGACGGTCGTACCGACCTCATGCTCGGGCGCGGCAACACAGGCCCGGTCTACCCGTGGTTCGGCAAGGACATCCGCCAGGGGCTCCCGCTCGCGATCGAGAACTATGCGCTGCTGCGCAAGTTGTGGGATGAAGACGTCGTCGACTGGGAGGGCAAGTTCCGCACGCCGTTGCAGGGTTTCACATCCACGCCTCGTCCGCTGGACGGCGTCGCCCCGTTCGTCTGGCACGGCTCCATCCGCACGCCGGAGATCGCCGAACAGGCCGCGTACTACGGCGACGGGTTCTTCGCGAACAACATCTTCTGGCCGAAGGAGCACTACCAGCGCCTGATCGAGCTCTACCGCCAGCGCTACGCGCACTACGGCCACGGCACGCCGGAGCAGGCGATCGTCGGTCTCGGCGGCCAGGTGTTCATGCGCGCCAAGTCGCAGGATGCGGTGAACGAGTTCCGTCCGTATTTCGACAATGCGCCGGTGTACGGTCATGGTCCGAGCATGGAGGACTTCACCGAGATGACGCCATTGACGGTCGGTTCGCCGCAGCAGGTCATCGACCGCTATGCCGCGATGCGCGACACGTTCGGCGATTACCAGCGCCAGCTGTTCCTGATCGATCACGCGGGTCTTCCGTTGAAGGTCGTGCTCGAGCAGCTCGACATCCTCGGCGGCGAGGTCGTGCCCGAGTTGCGCCGCGAGCTCGCGAAGAACCGTCCGGCGAATGTTCCGGATGCTCCGACCCACGCCGCGCGCGTCAAGGCCGTGTACGGTGACGGACCCGCCCGCGAAGCGCGCCCTGGCGCGAACCGGGGCGACAACCTGACCGGGGGCAGTCCCTATCAGGACGCAGTGGCGCCCGCCGGCGCCGCATTCGGCCTCAGCCGGAAGGAGGCATGAGCATGAGCACACGTCGCATCGCAGTGGTCTCCGCCGGCCTCTCCAACCCGTCCTCGACCCGCATGCTGGCCGACCGGATGGCAGCCGAGACAGTCAAGCAGCTCGCGGAGCGCGGGATCGAGGCCACCGTCGACATGATCGAACTGCGCGACCTCGCACACGACATCACGAACAACCTGCTGACGGGCTTCGCACCGGCAGAGCTCGAGACTGCGCTCAACTCGGTGTACTCCGCGGATGCACTGATCGTCGTGACGCCGATCTTCTCCACCAGCTACTCCGGGCTGTTCAAGTCGTTCATCGACGTGCTCGACCCGGATGCGCTCACCGGCAAACCGGTGCTGATCGGCGCGAACGCCGGTACGCCACGGCATTCTCTGGCGATCGACTACGCGATCCGTCCGCTGTTCGCATACCTGCACGCAGAGGCTGTCTCCACCGGTGTGTTCGCGGCATCCAGTGATTGGGGCGGCGCCGGCGACGATGTCGCCCCGCTGGCGAAGCGCGTCGAGAAGGGGGCACGCGAACTGGCCGATGCCGTCGCCCGAAAAGATGCCGCGACGTCGAGCGACCCGTTCGACCCGGCGAACTACCTGGGCGAGGGACGTTCCTTCGGCCACCTGCTCGGCGGCCTCGCGGGGGAGTAGCGGTCGCTCATCGCCACCGGTACTCGGTCTCAGGGCGGCCTCGGCCGCGGTACCGGGCGGCGCGCTCGAGCCTTCCCTCGTCTGCGAGGTGCTCGAGGTAACGACGCGCGGCCACTCGTGACATTCCGAGCTGTTCTGCGGCCTCGCTCGCCGACAGGACGCCCGCGGTGCGGGCGGCCGATGTCACTCGGGCGAGCGAGGACGCGGAGAGCCCCTTCGGCACCTTGATGCTCCCGGTCGGACGCGAAGCGCCCAGGAGCGCATCGATCTCGGCCTGGCTCGCCTGACCGGCCGCGGCGACGGCCTGCGCGCTGTACGCGCGGTGCTGATCCAGTCGCTCCCGGAATGTGGAGAAGGTGAAGGGCTTGACCAGGTACTGCACCACGCCGAGCGCAGCCATCTGACGCACAGTCTCGGCGTCGCGGACAGCGGTGATGGCGATGACGTCGACGCTGATCGACCGTGCTCGCAGATGTCGCAGTAAGTCGAGCCCCGTGCCGTCCGGCATCGTCATGTCGAGCAGCACCAGATCGATCCCACCCTGCGGAGGGCTCTCGATCAGTGCGTGCAGTGCGGCACGGGCGCCGCTGCACTCGCCGACGACGGTGTAGCCGTCCAACCGCTCGATATAGTCGCGATGCAATTCCAGGGTCAGCGCATCGTCGTCGACGAGCAGAGTATGGATCATGAGAGTGGTCCCTTTCCGGATGCACCGGACTCGGATGCGCCGGGCAGCGTCACGCGGAATTTCGTCGGTCCGTCTTCGATCTCCACAGTCCCTCCGACATCGTTGACGATCGACCGCACGAGAGCGAGCCCTACGCCCCTGCCATCGGTTCCGGCGGGCTTGGTCGAGAATCCGTGCTGGAAGATCTGTTCGCGCGCTGCGACAGGGATTCCTGCACCGCTGTCCGAGACCTCCAGGACCACCCAGCCCTCCCGCGCTGGTCGGACCTCGACACGTATCCAGCGCTCAGCAGCTGCGGCGGCGGCATCCAGAGCATTGTCGATGAGGTTCCCGAGCACGGCGATGCTGTCCATCGGCGCGAGCGCGGAGCGCGGAGCGTCCGGGGCGATAACCGCTGTCCAGTCGACACCGCGCTCTTTCGCCTGCGACGCCTTGCCCAGCAGCAGAGCGCCGACCGTCGGGTCACCGTCACGTCGAGCGGTGACCTGATCCACGAGCGACTGACTCTGCTGCGATGTCTCCGCCAGGATGTCGATCGCTTCACTGGTGCGGCCGAGCTCCAGCAGCGCGATCGCGGTATGCATCCGATTGCCGTGCTCGTGCGTCTGTGCGCGCAGCGCTTCGCCGAGCGTGCGCACCGACTCGTATGACGCCACCGCGTCCCGTACCTGTCCCGCCGGCAGATCTCCCGCGATGCGGCGGGTGTAGCGGCGAGCGAGGAAGGCGCCGAGAGAACCCGCGGCGACGATCAGCGCCGAGATTCCGAAGGCAGAGGGAAGTCTGCCCAAGAAGGACTCGGCGATGGACTCGACGGTCACGCCGGCTGCCACCCAGCCGACGCCCTCACCGGCCGAATTGAGAACCGGGGTGATCGTTCGGACCGAGGCGCCGAGGGTGCCGGTGAACTCTTCGGTGAGTGTGGTCTGCGTGGCAGGGATCGTGCCGCGGTACTGGGCGCCGAGCTGAGTGGGGTCGGGATGGGTCACACGGGAGCCGGTCGCTGTCATCACCGTGATGAAGTCCAGAGCGGAATGATCGACGACGGCGGTTGCGTAGGGCTGAAGTGCGGCGGATGCGCTCTCGGCGTCTTCGCTGTCGAGTGCCTCGATGACACTCGGAGAATCGGCGATCGACTGCGCCAGCGCGCTCGTGAGCTGCTCGGCGTCGACCCGAGATGCGCGTTGCGTCTGGAGAGCCAGGACGATCGCCGCGAGGACTCCCGCCAGGATCGCCGCGATGAGAAGCACGACGAAGACGTGAGACGCCGCGCTGCGGCTGCGCTCCGAACGCGTCATCGCGATCTCCCTCGTCATCCCCGATCGGGCCGGGCACGACCAATACGACCACAAATGGTGGACATCCGAGAACCCCGAGAGGGTGAAACCCGTTCACCCGGCGAATCGCCGGACGTCATGCGACGACGCAGTTCATGATCACGGAGGTACGACATGGCCATCACAACGAGTTTCTCACTTCCCGGCTACAACTGGCGAAAGAGCAAACGCTCCTGGGACAAGCACACCTGGCTGTATGTGTCGGTCCTCATCGCCGTCGTGCTGGGAGCCGCGGTCGGATTGCTCCTGCCGGAATTCGCACAGAGTCTTGAGCCGCTCGGCAAGGGCTTCGTCTCGCTGATCAAGATGATGATCGCCCCCATCATCTTCTGCACGATCGTGGTGGGTGTCGGATCGATCGCGAAGGCGGCGACGGTCGGGAAGATCGGCGGCCTCGCGCTGCTGTACTTCATGCTGATGTCGACATTCGCCCTGGCCCTCGGCCTGGTCGTCGGAAACATCATCCACCCCGGAACGGGTCTCGACATGGCCGGCGCCTCGTACGACGCGACGACCACAGAGGCGAAGACGACTCAGGACTTCATCCTCGGGATCATCCCCACCACGTTCTTCTCGGCCTTCACCGGCGAGAGCGTGCTGCAGGTGCTCTTCATCGCCCTGCTGGTCGGATTCACCGTGCAGGGGCTCGGCGAGAAGGGTGCGCCGATCATGGGCTTCGTGAAGCACCTGCAGGTCCTGGTGTTCCGCATCCTCGGCATGATCCTCTGGCTCGCGCCGATCGGCGCGTTCGGTGCGATCGCCGCAGTCGTCGGAAAGACGGGCATCTCCGCGATCTGGGGGCTGGGGCTGCTGATGGTCGCGTTCTACATCACGTGCATCGTGTTCATCATCGGAGTGCTCGGCACGCTGCTGTACTTCGTCACGCGCCTGAACATCTTCCAGCTCATCAAATACCTCGCGCGTGAGTACCTGCTCATCGTCGGCACGTCGTCCTCCGAGTCGGCACTTCCCCGACTCATCGCGAAGATGGAGCACATCGGTGTGTCCAAGCCGGTCGTCGGAATCACGGTTCCCACGGGATACTCGTTCAATCTCGACGGGACGGCGATCTATCTCACGATGGCCTCGCTGTTCATCGCGGCGGGCATGGGCCAGCCGATGGCGATAGGCGAGCAGATCGGGCTGCTCGTGTTCATGATCATCGCGAGCAAGGGAGCGGCCGGTGTCACCGGTGCGGGGCTCGCCACACTGGCCGGAGGCCTGCAGGCGTATCGCCCTGACCTCGTCGACGGGGTCGGCGTGATCGTGGGAATCGACCGCTTCATGTCGGAGGGACGTGCGCTCACGAACTTCACCGGGAACGCTGTCGCGACCCTGCTCATCGGCACCTGGACCAAACAGTTCGATCCCGCTCGGGCGCGGCGCGTCCTCAGCGGTGCGCAGCCCTTCGACGAGTCCATGCTCGACGGTGCGGCTCATGATGGGATGTCCACCGCGACGGATGCTGTCGACACCCAAGGCTTGGAAGAAGCAGCCGTCGCAGAGCTGGGAGCGAAGCAGGCGCGCGCCCGGGCACGGGCTCAGCGCTGAGGCCGACTTCTCAGCAAAGGCGGAAGAGGAAGAGGGCCACCCTGATCGGGTGGCCCTCTTGGCGGTCATCCGCTCTTGCGTCGGAACTCACGTCGCGTCTGCGGCGCATTCGCCGCATGGACGGCGGAGTCGCCGTCCAGATGCGATTCACCGTCGCGGTGATGTGCGTTCTTCTTCTCGAGCGCTTCCTTGAACTTGCGCTTCATCTCCTCAGACGAGGAGGCTGCGCCTTCTTCGGTGCTCATGGTGCCAGCCTAGTCGGACGGCACCCGCGCTGCGACAGGATTTCGTCGACGGGTGCGCCTGCGGATCAGCAGATCGATCAGAGCGCCGAGCCCGACCGCAGCGACCACCGACACGAGAACGGACACGATGGGGGCGCCGGGAAGGATCGCTGCGAACAGGGCGCCGACTGCCGCTTGGTACGTCGCCCAGCCGGTGGCTGCGAGCGCGACCAGCCCCAGGTAACGCGCGATCGGAATGCGGGTCGCGCCGGCGACGAGGTTGATCGCGAGCCGTGCGAAGGGAATGAATCGTGCGGTGAACAGCACTACGGCCGTTCCCGCATCCAACCGCGCTCGTGCCCAACGCTGTGCCCGTTGCAGACGTTCCGAGCGCATCCAGCGCCATCGATCGACGCCCACCCAGCGCCCGATCGCATAACAGAGCAGATCGCCACAGGCCGCAGCAGCGGCAGCGATCAGGATCACCGCCCACAGCGGCGGAGCGCCTGTCGACGTCGACAGGGCACCCAGCGCAGTCACGGCGATCTCGCCGGGAATGATCACGAAGAACGCGTCGCCGAAGACGAGCAGAGCCATCACGGCGAGGGCCCATGGCCCGGTCACCGCATCCGTCAGAACGTCCGGAATCACGTTGCCACTCTGACGGGCGAAGGTGAACGGGAACCGAATCGGGGACAGCCGGTGAAGGACAGCCGTGCAACAGGTGAACACTCGGCTGCAGCGCTCGCCGGTGTCAGATGGGCACGTTTCTCGGAGCCATCCTGAGATCGTGAGAGTCGCAATCGTGACCGAGTCATTCCTGCCGCACATGAACGGCGTGACAGGATCTGTACTGCAGATCCTGCGCCACCTCGAGCGCACGGGCCATGAGGCTCATGTGATCGCCCCGGATGCCGTCGGCATCCCCTCCCAGGTTCATGGCGCACGGATCGAGCCCGTCGCAAGTCTGGCGTTGCCCGGCTACCGGAACGTCAGGGTCGGCGCCGCCACCACCCACCGCGTCGCAGCATCCTTGTCGCACTTCCGACCGGACGTGGTGCATCTGGCTTCGCCGTTCGCGTTGGGATGGCGCGGGGTACTGGCGGCATCGGGCACAGGGGTCCCCTCTGTCGCCGCGTATCAGACCGACATCGCGGCCTACACCGAGCGCTATCGGCTCGCTGCTACCACGACGTTCGCTCGGAATCACATCGTCCGACTGCACCGCCGCGCGAACCTCACTCTCGCGCCTTCGAGCGAGTCGGAACGTCAGCTGACCGAGCTCGGCGTCGACCGCATCCGTCGCTGGGGACGCGGGGTGGATGCCGAGCGCTTCCACCCTTCGCGTCGTGACGAGCAATGGCAGCGGCGCACGGGCGAAGAGGTCATCGTCGGCTACGTCGGCAGGCTCGCCGCCGAGAAGCAGGTGGAGGATCTCGCCGTGCTGCAGCAGGTGCCAGGCGTGCGCCTCGTGATCGTGGGTGACGGGCCGTCGAAAGCCCGACTTCAGATGATGTTGCCGGATGCGTCGTTCCTCGGACACCTCGACGGCGACGCGCTCGCGACGGCCATGGCATCGTTCGACATCTTCGTGCACCCGGGCGAGAGCGAGACCTTCGGGCAGACGCTGCAGGAGGCACACGCGAGCGGAGTGCCGATCGTCGCGACGGGACGCGGGGGACCGCTCGATCTGGTTCGGATGGGCATCGATGGATGGCTGTACCGGCCAGGCGACCTGGCTGACCTTCGTATGCGCGTGGCGGACCTGGTCGGTGACGGTCGCAAACGTCGTGCCTTCGGGGTCGCCGGTCGTGCCGCGGTCGAGGGTCGCAGCTGGCAGGCAGTGTGCGATCAGCTGGTCGGGCACTTCGAGGAGGCGCGCGAGCTGCACGATGTCGACCAGCAGTTGCGGAGCGCTCGCATCCGCCGACCTGAACCTGCGATTCCGGTGTCAGGGCGACGCTGGCAGCGCTATGTCGCGCTGGGCGACTCGTTGACCGAAGGACTGTGCGATCCGGCACCAGATGGCGCGCTTCGCGGCTGGGCCGATCGTCTCGCGCTGCTGCTGGCCGCGCGTGGCGGCCTCCATTATGCCAACCTCGCCGTCCGGTCCAGAAGAGTCCGTGACGTGTGCGGGGAACAGCTCACCAGGGCTCGAGAGTTGCGGCCGGATCTCGTGTCGATCCTGATCGGCGCGAACGACCTCGTGAAGTCTCACGTCGATGTCGCCTCGCTCGCCGCACAGGTCGAGCAGGTCGTGCGCACCCTGCGTGAGGACGGGGCGGACGTGCTCCTCGTCACACCGTTCCTGCCGGATCGTCGGGCGGCACGACTGTTCACGGCCCGATTCGCGGACTTCTCCAGCCGACTGGCTGCGATAGCAGAGCGCACAGGGGCGATGCTGCTCGACACCGATCTGCACCCGGTGCTGTCGTCCAGGCCGAACTGGGGAGAGGACCTCGTGCACCTCAGCAGCCGGGGGCACCGTTTCCTGGCTTATCGGGCGGGTGAGATGCTCGGCGTACCGCACGCGGAGACACTCGGTGCTCTGGATCAGGTGCTGCACGATGTGGATGCCACGACCCGTGCCGCATGGTGGCAGCAGCATGCTCTGCCATGGGTGTGGCGCAGACTTCGGGGCCGCGTGGCGGGCGATGGTCGGGTCGCCAAGCACGACGACTACGTCTATATCGGCCGTTCGTCGGCCATGCGGAGCGTCGAAGTCGGCTGATGCGCCCAGGTCATCCGTGGAATCCGCATGCGCTGGTAGGCTGGCAAAGGACTGCTGTGTGCAGTTCGCGCGCCGTATTGTGCGCGCTGACGTATGATCTCGCCCGTCACACGGACGGACGAGTCTAAACAAAGAAGGAGAGACCTCTTGGAAGGTCCTGAAATCACTGCCGCCGAGGCCGTTCTTGACAACGGCCGCTTCGGCACCCGCACCATCCGCTTCGAAACCGGCCGCCTCGCTCAGCAGGCGCAGGGTTCGGTTGCGGCCTACCTCGACGGAGAGACCATGATTCTCTCCGCCACCAGCGCGGGCAAGCACCCGCGTGAAGGATTCGACTTCTTCCCGCTGACCGTCGACGTCGAAGAGCGTTCATACGCAGCAGGCAAGATCCCCGGCTCGTTCTTCCGTCGCGAGGGTCGTCCCTCGACAGAGGCCATCCTGGTCTGCCGTCTGATCGACCGCCCGCTGCGTCCGTCGTTCGTCGACGGCCTCCGCAACGAGGTCCAGGTCGTCATCACCGTTCTGTCGATCGCTCCGGGCGAGTACTACGACGCTCTGGCGATCAACGCGGCGTCCGCGTCGACCCAGATCTCGGGTCTGCCGTTCTCCGGTCCTATCGCCGGTGTGCGCCTCGCGCTCATCCCCGGCCAGGGCGAGAACGCCGACCAGTGGGTCGCGTTCCCGAACCAGGCCCAGGTCGAAGAAGCCGTGTTCGACCTGATCGTCGCCGGTCGCGTCGTCAAGAAGTCCGACGGCTCCGAAGACGTCGCGATCATGATGGTCGAGGCTGAGGCAACCGAGAACAGCTGGAACCTCATCAAGGGCGGCGCTGTCAAGCCGAACGAAGAGGTCGTCGCAGGCGGCCTCGAGGCTGCCAAGCCGTTCCTGAAGCAGCTCGTCGAGGCGCAGGCCGAGATGGCCTCGCACTCCTCGAAGGCTCCTGGCGTGTACCCCGTCTTCCCGGCGTACGAGCAGGGAACCTACGACTTCATCGCCGCATCCGCGACGGCTGATCTCGAGAAGGTGTACCTGATCGCTGACAAGATCGAGCGACAGACCGCCGATGACGAGGTCAAGGACCGCGTCAAGGCCGAGGTCGCAGCGGCCGTGGAGGCTGGAACGCTTCCCGCTTCCGCCGCCGGCGAGGTCTCGGGCGCCTACAAGTCGCTGACGAAGAAGATCGTCCGCGGTCGCGTGCTGTCCGAGGGCGTCCGCATGGACGGTCGTGGCCTGGCTGACATCCGCCCGCTGGACGCCGAGGTGCAGGTCATCCCGCGCGTTCACGGTTCGGCGATCTTCCAGCGCGGCGAGACCCAGATCATGGGTGTCACCACGTTGAACATGCTCAAGATGGAGCAGCAGATCGACTCGCTGTCCCCGACGACGAGCAAGCGCTACATGCACCACTACAACTTCCCGCCCTACTCGACCGGTGAGACCGGACGCGTAGGTTCGCCGAAGCGTCGTGAGATCGGGCACGGCTTCCTTGCCGAGCGCGCGCTCGCGCCTGTGCTGCCCAGCCGCGAAGAGTTCCCCTACGCGATCCGCCAGGTGTCCGAGGCTCTCGGCTCCAACGGTTCGACGTCGATGGGCTCCGTCTGCGCTTCGACCCTGTCGCTGCTGAACGCGGGTGTGCCGTTGCGCGCAGCCGTCGCCGGCATCGCCATGGGACTCGTCTCCGACGAGGTCGACGGCCAGACGCGTTACGCGGCGCTGACCGACATCCTCGGTGCGGAAGACGCACTCGGCGACATGGACTTCAAGGTCGCGGGTACCAGCGAGTTCATCACGGCGATCCAGCTCGACACGAAGCTCGACGGACTCCCGTCCGACGTTCTCACGGGCGCGCTGACCCAGGCTCGCGATGCGCGCCTGACGATCCTCGGTGTGCTGAACGCAGCGATCGATGCGCCTGACGAGATGGCGCCGACGGCGCCCCGCGTCATCAGCGTGCAGATCCCGGTCGACAAGATCGGCGAGCTGATCGGCCCGAAGGGCAAGACGATCAACGCGATCCAGGACGAGACGGGCGCTCAGATCTCCATCGAGGAGGACGGCACCGTCTACATCGGTGCTACCGACGGTCCTTCGGCCGAGGCCGCTCGTGCGCAGGTGAACGCGATCGCCAACCCCACCAACCCTGAGGTCGGCGAGCAGTTCCTCGGCACGGTCGTGAAGATCGCGTCGTTCGGCGCGTTCATCTCGCTCCTGCCCGGCAAGGACGGACTGCTGCACGTCACCGAGGTGCGCAAGCTCGCCGGTGGTAAGCGTGTGGAGAACGTCGATGACGTGCTCTCCGTCGGCCAGAAGATCCTCGTGAAGATCACGAAGATCGACGACCGCGGCAAGCTGTCGCTCGAGCCCGTCCTCGATGACGCTTCTGCTGCCGAGGCTGCTCCTGTGGCTGAGGCCGCGCCAGAGGCGGAGACCGCCGAGGCGTAAGCCAGACCAGGCAGGCCTGGATTCTGCTCCTCTGGGGCGGAATCCAGGCCTTCTTCGTATCTGATGTGACCGAAACGTTATGCAAAGTTTGCCGGGTGTTACCGGCAATGGTCAGAGTTGTCTCCGTCGTCGCTTACTCTCGAAATACGCACCGGGGGGTGCACACGGATCACGCAAGTCGTTGTCAGAGGACATGTGCGGGGGTGGATGAAGGATGCGACCGTTCAACGCAGGCGCTGTCGAACAGCAGGCGAGCCCGCAGGAGCGGTCTCTTGTGCATCCGTCCGCACCGATCCCCGTCGTCGGACCAGGAGTGGGCGAGACCATCCGTGTCACGCTCGGCGAGACGGGGCTGGAGACGTTCCCGCTCATGCTGGGGGCAGCGGAGTTCGGCTGGAACGTCGACCTCGAGACCAGCCACGCGATCCTTGACCGCTATATCGAGTTCGGCGGCAACGCGATCCACACCGCGGATGGCTTCTCCGGCGGCCGGAGCGAGCACATCATCGGGCAGTGGCTGCGCTCGCGCGGCCACAGGGACCGCACGCTGCTGAGCGTGCGCATCGGTTCGCACGCCGACAATCCGGGTCTCGGATCGGTGAACCTGGTGCGCGCTGTCGAGGGTTCCCTCAACCGGCTCGGGGTGGAGCGTATCGACGTCCTGTATCTCGATGCGACGCTCGATCAGTCGACCAATCTGGAAGACACCCTGGCCACGGTCGAATGGCTGCGTGACGCGGGCAAGATCCGAGCCATCGGCGCCTTCGGGTTCACTCCTGAGCGTCTGGTCGAGGCACGCATCCTCGCGGCCGCGGGCTATCCGCGCTTCGAGGTGCTCGATGAGCCCTACAACCTGATCCGACGGCAGACCTTCGAGGGTGACCTGCGTCTGGTCGCCGGCGCACAGAGCCTCGCCGTCACGCCTTCCCACGCGCTTGAACACGGCTTTCTCTCGCGGCCGGCACCGCAGCAAGGCGCTGATGTCTCAGGGCGTGCGTGGAGAGCAACTGCGCGGACATCTGAATCGCCGAGGCATCCGCATCCTTCGCGCGCTCGACCAGGTGGCGACCGAGATCGCCGCACCCGTTGCGGCTGTGTCCATCGCCTGGCTGCTCGCTCAGCGCACGATCGCCGCGCCCATCGTCAACACGTTCGCGACGCACCACGTCGAGGAACTCATGCAGGGTGCCGGGATCTCACTTTCGCGCACGCAGGTCGCTGAACTCACCCGAGCCGGAAACTGATTCACGTCGGTTCGTAACCGCTTGTCACAGGGGTGACATAGGGTGGAAGGACGCCTGGGCGAAAGCCGACGACGATGAAGCGAGTGGGTTGTGACGCATTACCTCTACCTGGTCAGACACGGTGAACAGCAGGACGCGGAACACGGACTCGATGACGGCCCCCTCTCGCCGCGGGGCGTGCGTCAGGCGGAATTGATCGCCGACAGGCTGTCAGGGCTTCCGTTGGACGCTGTCTGGCACTCTCCGCTGATCCGCGCGACCGAGACGGCTCGCACGATCGCTGAGCGGTTGCCCGCAGTGACACCGAAGCCCTCTGCATTGCTCTTCGACTGCGTGCCGACAGGCATGACAGAGGAGACGCCTGCGGCCTACGAGCCGTTCTTCGGTTCCGTGACGGATGCCGAGATCGAGGCGGGCAGCGCGCAGATGGCGGATGCCGTGAACGAGTTCCTCGTCCGCAAACAGGGTGACGTGCATGAGGTGCTCATCACACACAACTTCGTCATCTCGTGGTTCATCCGCGAAGTGCTCGGTGCCCCCGCGTGGCGGTGGATGACCATGAATCAGGCGAATGGCGGGCTCAGCATCATCGCCCAGAAGCAGGGGCGTCCATGGACGATGCTCACCCACAACGATCTCGCGCATCTCCCGGTCGAGCTGCGAACCGGCCTGCCCGACGCCATGCCGGTGTGAGCGGCGCCGCGTCTCAGAGCATCTTGCGGTACCAGCGCGTCGCGTTCCTGTTGTCGTTGTAGGCCTCGATCTGCTCGAAGCCGCTGCGTGTGTAGAGCGCGCCTGCGGCCTCGAGCGTGTGGTGGGTGTCGAGTACGAGCTCGGCCGCATCCCAGTCGCGGGCCCGGCGCTCAAGCTCTTCGAGGATCGCGCGTCCCCAGCCTTGACCGCGGGTCACGGGCTTGAGGAACAGGTGCTTGACCTCGTAACGGATGCCGGCGTCGCTGTCTTCGAGACGCCGAATGCCGCCGCAGCCGATCGGTGCGCCCTCCGGGCCGGCGAGCAGGAACACGCCGGCCGGGCTTTCGAACGCCGTGGGATCAGGGAACATGGTGGTGTATGCGCCCCCGGGGAACTCTTCGGCGCGCAGTGCGAAGTACTCGGCGAGGATCGCGTGGGATTCAGAGGTCGCAGGGGACGATGGGCGCAACTCGAGCATGCTCTCAACGCTACTCGCCGCGCCGGGCCCACCGGTCACAGGGCGACCAGCCGCTGAATAGACTGGATGCATGACCAAGAAGGTGGCACTCGTCGGCGGAACGGGAAAGCTCGGGACGATCATCGGGCAGGTGATCGACGAGCTCGAGGGGTTCGAAGTCGTTCGTGTTCTCACGTCCTCGAGTGATCTGTCTGAGCTTGATGGTGCAGACCTGGTGGTGGATGCCTCGACGCCCCAGGTGAGCGTCGACGTCGTACGTGCAGCCGTCGGGCGGGGGATCAATATTCTGGTCGGCACGTCGGGGTGGTCGGCTGAGCGCATCGCTCTCGTGCGCCCGCTCGTCGAGGCGGCAGGGACCGGTGCCGTATTCATCCCGAACTTCTCGCTCGGCTCTGTCCTGGGCTCGGCCCTGGCGGCCGCGGCTGCGCCCTTCTTCTCGTCGGTGGAGATCATCGAGGCGCATCGCGACACCAAGACCGACTCGCCGAGCGGTACTGCGGTGCGCACCGCCGAACTCATCGCCGCTGCACGTGCGGAACAGGGGCCCGTCAACGCCCCCCACGCAGATCAGCGTGCGAGAGGGCAGCAGGTCGCAAGCGTGCCGATCCACTCGCTGCGCAGGCCCGGCGTGATCGCTCGGCAGGACGTCATCCTCTCCGGACCAGGTGAGTCTCTCACCCTCACTCACGACACGGTGGACTCCGCCGACGCATACGCCCCCGGCATCCGGCTTGCCGTGCCGTTCGCGCTTGACGCCCTAGGCGTCTTCGTCGGGCTCGAGAACATGATCGACATCGGGATCCGGACCCGCTCGTGATGACGCGCATCGGCGTCGCCGTCATCGCGGCGGCGCTGGTCCTTTATTTCGTGCTCATGGGGCAGAAGGCGATTCTGTTCATCGGGAGCGGCGACCCGGTCGGCATCGCCATGGGCATCGCCCTGATCGTGCTGCCGCTCATCGGCGTCTGGGCGCTGGTACGTGAGATCCAATTCGGCGTTCACGCAGAGAAGCTCGGCACGAAACTCGACGCCGAAGGCGGCATGCCGGAAGCCGAGACGGAACTGACGCCCAGCGGCCGCATCGCGAAGAAGGACGCGGAACCGCTCATCCAGCGGTACACGTCCGACACCGACGCGGCCCCCGACGACTGGCGGGCACGTTATCGACTCGGTGTGGTTCAGGATGCTGCGGGCCACCGCAAAGATGCTCGGGCGAGCATCCGGGCGGCGATCCGGCTGGCGAGGCAGAAGGACTGATTCCTTCGCCGGCGCATACCGATCAGGCGAGCGTCGCCTCAAGCGTGATCTCGATGCCTGCCAGCGCCTGAGACACCGGGCAACCGGTCTTCGCCCCCTCGGCGATCTCCTGGAACAGCTCCTGCGTGAGGCCGGGAACTGTCGCGTTCACATTCAAGTGGCTGCCTGTGATGCCGACGCCAGGTTTGAAGGTCACCGATGCCGTGGTGTTGACGCGCTCGGGCGGAGTGCCGTTGTCGGCCAGCGCGTTCGAGAGCGCCATGCTGAAGCACGAGGAGTGCGCGGCGGCGATGAGTTCCTCAGGTGTCGTGGTGGTGTCGGAGCCCTCGCTGCGCGCCTTCCAGTTGATCGGGAACGTGCCGAGGTTCGACGAGGAGAAGGCGACGTTGCCGGAGCCTTCCATGAGGGAACCGTTCCAGGTGGCGGTCGCTTCGCTTGTGACGGGCATGGTTCCTCCAAGGGTCGTGACAGAGTGTGCGGCCAGCCTATCGACCTGGAGGCCGGCGGGGAACCGCCGGCTCAGGCGTGGGCAGTCCTGCCGACGACGCCGGCACGCTGCAGAAGCAGGTAGATCTGGCAACCGAGGCAGAAGTTGAACGCCGCGTTGAGGAATGCAGCGATGAAGGCGGCTCCGGCCGCGACGGGAAGCGCCCACGGTACGCCCAGCAGGTGCAGCACGAGACCGATCGTGACCACGAAAAGACCGACGCCCTGCGCGAAGCGCGGCGGTCGCGGATCCTCAAGCGCCGCCGGGGGAGCGAGACGCGGACGGATGATGCGGCGGAAGAGCACACCCCACGGCGCCGTGCGCGGCGACGACACGCCCCACAGGAACAGCAGCGCGATGATGACGAGGAGCAGGAAGCCGGGGTCGAGCGCGCGTTGCGTCAGAGTGGCTGCGGGGAGTGCCCAGCCGGCATCGGACACGAGGACTGCGTCGGCGAGGGGTTGGTATGCGAACCACGTGGCGCCCGCTTGCGCGGTGGAGATCCCGACCAGGCTCAGCAGCAGTGCGACGAGCAGCAGTACGGTCGTGATGGTCGCGGCGAAGCGCGGTCCTCGCGGGTCGATGCCGGCGGGCTCGCTCATTTCTGCTCCTGACGGTGAAGTGTGAGTACGGATGCGAGTGCATCTTCGATCGCGCTGCGATGCGGCACCCCGCCCCAACGCGACAGCACCGCCCCCGACGCGTCGACGAGAAAGGTCGTCGGCGTCTGCAGCACGTGATAACGAGTGGCGAGGTCATTGCGATTCGTCAGATCGATCTCGACGTGACTGACGCCGGAGTGCGCGTCGGCGATCTGGCCGAGCAGACGTCGCACCTGCGGGCATCGCGCGCACAGCTCGGTGCTGAACTGCACCAGCGTGGCGGTCTCGTCGAACGTCGATCCGGCGAGGTCCTCCGATCGAACCTGAAGGTGTCCGCCTGAGCGCCGTCGGCCGTCCTGTGCGCGCACGAAGATTCCGCACACGATCGCGAGTGCCACGATGGCGCCGGTGATCACGAATGCGATGGAGACGGACATTCCCCGAGAATACGTCGCGCAGCGGCGTTCGCTGCGGATATGACAGAGGATGACGTGCGACCCTCGTGCCGTCATCCGCCTGCGATGTCTGAGAGCCGGGTATCGTGGCAGGCATGAGCGCAGCCGTCCCCACGCCGTACGAAGACCTGCTCCGTGATGTGCTGGACTCCGGTACCCATAAAGACGATCGCACCGGCACGGGCACGACGAGCGTCTTCGGCCGGCAGATCCGCTTCGACCTGTCGAAGGGGTTCCCGCTGATCACGACGAAGCGCGTGCACTTCAAGTCGATCGCGTATGAGCTGCTCTGGTTCCTCCGCGGTGACTCCAACGTGAAGTGGCTGCAGGACAACGGCGTCTCCATCTGGGATGAGTGGGCGGACGCCGACGGTGATCTCGGTCCGGTCTACGGGGTGCAGTGGCGCTCCTGGCCGACGCCGGACGGCGGACACATCGACCAGTTGGCGCAGGTGATCGACCAGATCCGCGTCACCCCCGACTCTCGGCGACTGATCGTCTCGGCCTGGAACCCCGCCGACATCCCCGACATGGCTCTGGCTCCCTGCCACGCGCTGTTCCAGTTCTATGTCGCCGACGGCAAGCTGTCGTGCCAGCTGTATCAGCGCAGCGCCGACATGTTCCTCGGCGTGCCGTTCAACATCGCCAGCTACGCGTTGCTGACCATGATGATCGCGCAACAGGTCGGACTGGAACCCGGCGACTTCGTCTGGACCGGCGGCGACTGCCACGTCTACGACAACCACCTCGAGCAGGTGCGCGAGCAGTTGACGCGCGACGCCTACCCGTACCCGACCCTCCGCTTCGCGCGGAAGCCGGAGTCGATCCTCGACTACGAGTACTCCGACTTCGTGGTCGAGGACTATCAGCACCACTCTCCGATTCGCGCGGCGGTGGCGGTGTGAACGCAGTGCCGCTCGAACTGCCGTGGGTCGGATTGATCTGGGCCGAGGCTGCCGGTGGTGTGATCGGCGCGTCGGGGGGCATGCCTTGGCATGTGCCGGAGGATCTCGCGCACTTCAAAGAGACCACTCTCACCGCGCCGGTCGTGATGGGCCGCAAGACGTGGGATTCGCTGCCTGAGCGCTTCCGTCCGCTGCCGGATCGAGAGAACATCGTCATCACGCGCCAGCAGGATTGGGCAGCCGACGGCGCCCGTCGCGCCGCAGACCTTGCCGACGCGGTCCGCGGACTCCAGAAGATCTGGATCATCGGCGGCGCGGAGATCTTCGCCCAAGTGATTCAAGATGCCGATCGCCTGGAGGTCACCGAACTCGATCTCGAGGTCGAGGGCGATGCCTTTGCGCCCTCCAAGGAGGGCTGGCGACTCGTCGACGAGGGGGAGTGGCAGACCTCGCGCACCGGCATCCGATTCCGCTTCCTCGGATACGAGCGCTGATGCCCACTGCGCTGATCACCGGCGCCAGCGCGGGTCTCGGTGCGGAGTTCGCCCACCAGCTCGCGGCGCGCGGCGCCGATCTCGTGCTGGTCGCACGCTCGGCGGAAGCGCTCGAGAGGCTCGCCGCTGCGCTGCGAACCGACCACGGGGTCGTCGTCGAGGTCCTGCCGGCCGATCTGGTGAACGAGGATGACGTAGCCCGTGTCATCGAACGGATCGCTGAGCCGCAGCATCCGATCGACCTGCTCGTCAACAACGCCGGCTTCGGACTGCCGCTGCACTTCGCCGACAACGACATCGATGACGAGGTGCGGCATCTGCGCATCCACGTCGAGGCGCCGATGCGACTGATGCACGCGGCCCTCGGCACGATGCGGGGACGCGGAGGACGCATCGTCAACGTCGCCTCGGTGGCAGGATTCATCTCGCGTTCGACCTACTCCGCATGCAAGCAGTGGCTGATCGGCTTCAGCCGGTGGGCGAACGCCGAGTATGCGCGCGACGGAGTGACCGTGACGGCGGTCTGTCCCGGCTTCACCCACACGAGTTTCCACGAGCGCATGGGGCTGGAGCCGGGCCACGAGGGCATACCGGCGATCGGTTGGTTGGACGCGAAGGATGTGGTGCGCGACGGCCTGCGCGACGCGGCTCGCGGCAAGGCGGTGTCTGTCCCTTCGCTGCGCTACAAGCTCGTCGTCGCGCTCACGAAGATCCTGCCCTCGTCGCTGACAGCCCGCGCTGCGAGGCGTGGGCGAGTCTGAGACGAGGTCAGCGGAACCGCCCGAGGTGGATGCCGGCGTAGGCCAGCGCTGCCACGGTTTCGCCATCGGAGATCCGCCCGTCCGCGATCATGCTCAGCACTTCGTCGAAGTGCACCCACGCGACGTCTTCGATGCCCTCCTCCTCGAGTGCTCCGCCGTCGGCTGCGTGCAGTCCGCGAGCGAGGAAGACGTGCTCTGGTGCCACTGTCACGCCGTTCAGTGCGTTCATGGTGCCGATCGCGATCCATTCATCCGCGCGCAGTCCCGTCTCCTCGAGCAGTTCGCGCTGTGCCGCGATCAGCGCGTCCTCGCCGTCGCTTCCACCGGCCGGCACCTCGACCGAGCGCCCGACCGTGTAGCGATCGAGGGTGACGAGGCACACCCGCTCCTGATCGTCGAGCGCGACGATGAAGACGGCTGGATGATGCAGCGTCACCACCCCGTATATCCCGTCACCCGCTGGCCCGGTGACAGCATCCTCACGCACCGAGATCCAGGCATTCTCATACATGATCCGGGAGTCGTTGGTCCGCCACGTCATGCCCTGGAGCCTATCCGGCGTGATGAGTTCGAGCATGAACCGATACGCTGGAACCATGACGCACTCGGGCAATCCTTTCGGACAGGTTCTCGTCGCGCTCGTCACTCCGATGACGGCCGACGGCGAAGTCGACTGGCCCGCCGTCGAGAAGCACATGGATGACGTCATCACCGCTGGTGCAGACGGCATCGTCGTGACGGGAACGACCGGCGAGACCTCGACGCTCACCGACCCGGAGAAGCTCAAGCTCGTCGAGGTCGGCAAGTCCGTCGCCGCCGGTCGCGCGAAGATCATCACCGGGGGCGGCTCGAACGAGACCGCGCACGCGATCGAGCTCTACAAAGCCAGCGAGAAGGCCGGCGCCGACGGCATCATGATCGTCACGCCGTACTACAACAAGCCCACGCAGGCCGGTATCCTGACGCACTTCCGCCTCGTCGCGGACGCCACAGACCTGCCGGTGATCCTGTACGACATCCCCGGCCGCACGGGTGTGCCGATCAAGTACGAGACGATCCTGCGTCTCGCGAAGCACCCCAACATCCTCGCGGTCAAGGACGCCAAGGGCGACTTCAGCGAGGTCAGCCGTGTGCTGAACCAGACCGATCTGATGTACTTCTCCGGCGACGACGCGAACGCCCTGCCGCACCTCGCGATCGGTGCGACCGGCCTGATCGGTGTGACCGCGAACATCACGGCGACGCCGTACCGCACGATCGTGGATGCAGTGAACCGCGGAGATCTCGCGGCCGCGACCGCAGAGCACAAGCGACTCGAGCCTCTCGTGCGCGCCACTATGACGCATGTCCCTGGCACTGTGTCCGCGAAGTACATCCTGCACGGCCTCGGCCGCATCTCCAGTCCCCGCGTCCGCCTGCCCCTCGTGGGGCCGGAGGAGTGGGAAGCCGCGCTCATCGAAGACGAGCTCGCCCTCGTGACCGATGTTCCCGGCGCCGATTTCTCGAACTTCCGCCCCGACCGCAACGCGGCCGCCGGCGGCGCGTTGCCGAAGGTGCATGGCACGACGCGCTGAGACGACGGGCGCGTCGCGCGCCCATAAGCACGAACGGGCACGACGTGTGTCCGACTGAGGAGACATCAATGTCCATTCCCATCTCCGCCCCCGCACCGCTCGCCGAAGGCGCTCTCCGTGTCATCCCTCTGGGTGGCCTCGGCGAGATCGGTCGCAACATGACGACCTTCGAGTACGACGGCAAGATCCTGATCGTCGACTGCGGCGTGCTGTTCCCGGAAGAGCACCAGCCAGGCGTCGATCTGATCCTGCCCGACTTCGAGCCCATCAAGGATCGCCTCGACGACATCGTCGGAGTGATGCTGACACACGGCCACGAGGACCACATCGGTGCTGTGCCCTATCTGTTGCGCCTGAAGGGCGACATCCCGCTGATCGGTTCCGGCCTGACCCTCGCGCTCGTGGAAGCGAAGCTCAAGGAGCACCGGATCAAGCCGTACACCCTCACGGTGAAGGAGGGCCAGCAGGAGAAGGTCGGTCCCTTCGATCTCGAGTTCATCGCGGTCAACCACTCCATCCCCGACGCGCTGGCGGTCGCCATCCGCACGCCCGCCGGAATGGCGCTCGCGACCGGCGACTTCAAGATGGACCAGCTGCCGCTCGACGGCCGCATCACCGACCTGCGCGCGTTCTCGCGCCTCGGCGAAGAGGGCGTTGATCTGTTCCTCGTCGACTCGACCAACGCCGACGTTCCCGGTTTCACGCCCACGGAGCGCTCGATCGGCCCCGTGCTCGACCAGGTGATCGCGAAGGCTCCGCGCCGGGTCATCGTCGCCAGCTTCTCCAGCCACGTGCATCGCGTCCAGCAGGTGCTGGACGCCGCTCACGCGAACGGACGACGCGTCGCCCTGCTCGGCCGCAGCATGGTGCGCAACATGACGATCGCCGCCGACCTCGGCTACCTCAAGGTGCCGGAGAACGTGCTGATCGACTACAAGAAGGCCAGAGATCTCCCCGACGAGAAGATCGTCTACATGTCCACCGGCTCGCAGGGCGAGCCGATGGCGGTGCTCAGCCGCATGGCCAATCTCGACCACGCGATCGAGGTGGGCGAGGGCGACACGGTGATTCTCGCGTCCAGCCTGATCCCCGGCAACGAGAATGCGGTGTACCGCGTGATCGACGGGCTGACCAAGCTCGGAGCCAACGTCGTGCACAAGGCCAACGCGAAGGTGCACGTCTCAGGACACGCGGCTGCAGGCGAGCTGATCTACTGCTACAACATCCTGCGGCCGAAGAACGTGCTGCCGGTGCACGGCGAGTATCGCCACCTCATGGCGAACGCCAAACTCGCGCAGGCCACCGGCATCCCGGAGGCGAACACGATCCTCGCGTCGAACGGCACGATCATCGACCTCAAGGACGGCCGGGTGCACATCGCGGGCCAGCTCGACATCGGGTTCGTTTACGTGGACGGCTCCACGGTCGGAGAGATCACCGATGCCGATCTCAAGGATCGCCGGATTCTCGGTGAGGAGGGCTTCGTCTCGATCATCATCGTGGTGGATGCCGCGACCGGCCGCATCATCACGGGGCCGGAGATCCATGCCAGAGGCATCGCCGAGGACGACTCGGTGTTCGATGATGTGGTCCCGAAGATCGTGGCGGCACTGAAGGAGGCCTCAGGCAACGGAGTCCGCGACACCCACGCGTTGTCTCAGGTGGTTCGCCGCACTATCGGTCGCTGGGTGAACCAGAAGCTGCGCCGTCGTCCGATGATCGTCCCGCTCGTCATCGAGGCGTAGGCCATTCGGGGGGAAAGCCGCGTCATTACGCGGCTTGTCGGCGCCTCGCCGTAGGCTTTCAACATGGCCAGGAGCACCACCAAGACCTCGCGCGCGTCTGAGAAGGCTCCCGCGCGCTCGAGGGCGCAGACGGCCCCCACCAAGAAGCTGCCGGCTACGCCGAAGAAGTACATCGACGAGGTCGACAAGCCTCCCGTGGCCGTGCGCGCCTGGCTCGGCCTGGCGCACGGCGTCGGGGGGCTCTTCCGTGCCTTCGGGCCGGAGGCTCTCGAGAAAGACCAGCGTCGCGACGGGTTCCCATTGTTCCTGGTGCTGTTGGCATGCCTCGGCGCGGTCAACGAGTGGTTCTTCATCGGCAACGAGGTCGCTCAGAACATCAGCGCGTACTCGGTGGGCCTGATGATCGGCCGCACCGCGTTCCTGATGCCGGTGCTGCTGCTGATCCTCGCCGCCTGGTTGTTCCGCCATCCGTCGTCGGTGCACGACAACGGAAGGATCGGGATCGGCTTCGGTCTGTTCGTGCTCTCCATCGCCGGCATCTGCCACCTGGCCGGCGGGCAGCCGGAGCCGAAGTCCGGAATGCCCGCGCTCAGCGCCGCGGGCGGGTTGTTCGGCTGGATGCTGGGCGAGCCGTTGGCCTACCTGACGACCGTCGTCGCGTACGTCGTGCTCGGAGTGCTGGCTGCTCTCAGCATCCTGATCATCACCAAGACGCCGCCGAATCGCATCGGGGCCAGGCTGGGAGATCTGTACGCCTGGATGTTCGGCGCTGAGCGGGTCGAGAAGCCAGCCGCCGACGAGAAGAGCGCTGCTGACAAGGCAGAGGGCTCGTTCGACGAGGACGACGACCCGAACGTCCTTCCCTGGTGGCGCCGCAACAAGACCGGTCGCGAAGAGGACCCCGACGAGGGGATCGGCTCGCAGGACCTCACTGAACTGCTGTCCCCCAACGACGGACCGGTCGACAACACCGCGTACGATCAGGCGGTCATCGTCGCAGACCCCACGGATGCTGCCACCGAGATACTCACCGACGTGCAGAACGTGATGGAGAAGCTCGGCGCGCAAGGCGGGACGGCCCTCCTCGACGATTCCGGCGACACGGGGGAGCAGCCCGAGCTTCCCGGGCTCTCCGGCTTCGGAACCGACGGCCCGGGGGATCGCGGACTGCAGGCGCCAAGCACGCCGTACTCTCTGCCCTCGCCAGGAGTGCTCAGCGCAGGGCCGCCTTCAGTGGCCCGCTCAGAGGCGAACGACAAGATCGTCGAGCAGATCACAAGCGTGCTCTCGCAGTTCAAGATCGATGCCAAGGTGACCGGATTCTCGCGCGGACCGACGGTGACGCAGTACGAGGTCGAGGTCGGACACGGCGTCAAGGTCGAGAAGATCACTCAGTTGAGCAACAACATCGCGTACGCCGTGGCGTCGAATGACGTGCGCATCCTCTCGCCGATTCCCGGCAAGAGCGCGATCGGTATCGAGATCCCGAACACCGACCGCGAGACGGTCGCGCTCGGTGACGTCATCCGCTCAGCGGCAGCCCACAAGAGCACTCACCCGCTGACGGTCGGCGTCGGCAAGGATGTCGGCGGCAACTTCGTCGTGGCGAACCTCGCGAAGATGCCCCATCTGCTGGTCGCCGGCTCCACCGGCTCCGGTAAGTCGAGCTTCGTGAACTCCATGATCACGAGTCTGCTGATGCGGGCGCGTCCGTCAGACGTGCGCATGGTGCTGATCGACCCGAAGCGCGTCGAACTCACGAGCTATGCCGGAGTGCCGCACCTGATCACGCCCATCATCACCAACCCGAAGAAGGCAGCGGAGGCCCTCCAGTGGGTGGTGAAGGAGATGGACATGCGGTACGACGATCTTGCGTCGTTCGGCTTCCGTCACATCGATGACTTCAACAAGGCAGTGCGCGCCGGTGAGGTCGAGGTTCCCCTCGGCAGCGAACGTGTGCTCAAGCCGTACCCGTATCTGCTGGTCGTCGTCGACGAGCTCGCCGACCTCATGATGGTCGCACCTCGTGACGTCGAGGACTCGATCGTTCGCATCACGCAGCTCGCCCGCGCCTCCGGCATCCACCTCGTGCTGGCGACGCAGCGCCCGAGCGTCGACGTCGTCACCGGTCTGATCAAGGCCAACGTACCCTCACGCCTCGCATTCGCGGTGACCAGTGTCACCGACAGCCGCGTGATCCTCGACAGCCCCGGTGCAGACAAGCTGATCGGCCAGGGCGATGCCCTCTTCTCACCGATGGGCTCGTCCAAGCCGTTCCGGCTGCAGGGCGCATGGGTCGAGGAGAGCGAGATCGACGCGGTCGTGAAGCACGTCACCGCGCAGGCTCGACCCGAGTACCGGTCCGATGTGCAGGAAGCGCTGGAGCCGACGAGGAAGAAGGAAGTCGACGAAGACATCGGCGACGACCTCGAAGTGCTGCTCGCAGCCGCCGAGCTCGTCGTCTCGTCCCAATTCGGATCGACCTCCATGCTGCAGCGCAAGCTGCGCGTCGGCTTCGCCAAGGCGGGACGCCTCATGGACCTGCTCGAGTCGCGTGAGATCGTCGGGCCGTCGGAGGGATCGAAGGCTCGTGATGTGCTCGTGACCGCTGAGCAGCTGCCTGACGTCATGGCGAAACTGCGTGGGGATGACCCTCCAGGCGCTGCACCGGCGCCCTCGGCACCCGCGATGCAGCCGGGTCCGGCTCACGATCCCATAGAGGACCAGTTCCGTGGACTCCCAGTGGTCGATGAGGACGAGGGCGACGAAGACGCCTGGGGCTTGACGGGTCGCGACTGATGGCAATTCCTCGGCAGCTGCCGAACGCGATCACGGTCGCCAGGATCCCGCTCGCCGTCGTCTTCTTCGTCCTGTTGCTGCTGGGCGGCACATACGGATTCGATGACCTCGTGATCAGGTGGGTCGCGGGCGCCCTGTTCATCGTGGCCATCTCCACGGACTGGGTGGACGGATATCTCGCGCGCCGGTACGACATCGTCAGCGATTTCGGCAAGCTCTGGGATCCGATCGCGGACAAGCTTCTCACCGGTGCCGGTTTCATCGGACTCGCCATCCTCGCCGAATGGCCGTGGTGGATCGTGATCGTGATCCTGATCCGCGAGTGGGGCATCACGATTCACCGCTTCATCGTCGCCAGCAGTCACATCGTCGCCGCCGCATGGCTCGGAAAGGTCAAGACGGCAGTGCAGGGCGTCGCGCTCGGCTGGTGCCTGCTGCCGCTGCATCAGCTGATCGGCATGGACTGGTGGGTCGGGGTCGGCATCGTCCTGATGTACGTGACGCTCGCGCTCACCGTCATCAGCGGAGTCGACTATGTGCTCTCGCAGGTGCGCGGAGCACGTGCGGACAGAGCGTGAGCAGAGCAGCGGAGCTGGTGGCCGCGCTGACCCGGCGAGGATGGACTCTGGGCATTGCGGAATCGCTCACCGGTGGGGGGCTCACATCGGAGATCGTCTCGGTGCCCGGAGCATCGGCGACGCTGCTCGGCGGAGTGGTGGCCTACGCCACCCCTGTCAAAGGCTCGATGCTCGGAGTGGATACTGCGCTCCTGAACGAGTACGGACCCGTGCACCCGATGGTCGCGGCGCAGATGGCGACAGGCGTGCGTACGGCGGTCGCGGTCGACGGGCGACCCGCCGACGTCGGTCTCTCGACCACGGGCATCGCCGGACCCGATTCCCCTGACGGTCAGGTCGTGGGAACCGTGCATATCGGGATCGCGACTCCGTCGGGAGATCGTGCGATCGCGTTCCTGTTCGAGGGTGATCGCGCATCGATCAGAGCGCAGACCGTCGACGCGGCGATCGAGGCGCTGCTGGCGGAGATGCGGGAATAACCCGCGCCTCCATATCGTTTACATAAACGTGCCGAAGAAAGATGTGCTCACACCGAAAGCACAGCGTGAAACAGTAGTTTTTTCATCAGCAAGTCGGGTTAGACTGGCGATCCGTTCGGGGGCGACTCCGATGAGGGGAATGGAGAGGAGGTTCCGATGATTCTTGTACGACAGGAAATCGGCGATGTGCTGAGGGACTTCCGTCTGCAGAAGGGGCGTACCCTCCGGCAGGTCGCGGGCAAAGCCTCTGTGGCGCTCGGATATCTCAGCGAAGTCGAGCGTGGACAGAAGGAAGCATCCAGCGAGATCCTCGCGTCGGTTGCCGAAGCGCTGGACGTGCCCATCTCGATCATCATGCGCGAGGTAGGCGACCGCATCTCCGTGCTCGAGGGTATTCAAGTGTTCCCCGATGTGGTGCCTGACGATCTCGTCGCGTCGATCGAGCCCGAGCTCTCGCTGCACTGATCTGCAGCGAGGCAGACTTTATCAATGCGACGAAGCGAATTCCTTCGCGCGGTCGATCTCGAGTTCGGCGCGCGTGCATCAACTCTGACGACGGATCTCGTGCTCGACGCGCTCGGTAATCGGACTGCGTCCGAGGCTCTCGATGCTGGTGTTGCGCCACGCGACATCTGGTTGGCGCTGTGCGCTGAGACCGATGTACCCGCGGAGCGACGCTATGGCGTCGGCCGTCTGGAGCCGCGCAGGCGCTGACACAGCGCTTCTGTTGTCGTTCCTCTGATCGCTTTCGTCTCTCGCCCTATCGGCGTGTCGTCGAATATGTGTTCGAAGTGGGCGTAACGTTCTGCACAAGTGGTTTCGAGGTGATGTCATCCCCAGTTCGCGGGGCAGCCGATGCAATGTCGGAGGTCGCTCGTACGGTGAAGACAGGCCGAAAAGCCATACGCCTTGTCGGAGAGTTCGCCCCATCCGGGGCGGCCGCGACAGCCTACAGGCGGCACCACGCGAACAATAGGAGCACGTCATGCCATCAGCCGCAGACCGCGAGAAGTCCCTCGAGTCGGCTCTCGCCCAGATCGATCGTCAGTTCGGAAAGGGCTCAGTCATGCGGCTGGGCAGTGATGAGCGTGCGCCGGTCGCCGTCATTCCCACCGGCTCCATCGCCCTCGATGTCGCTCTTGGCGTCGGCGGACTGCCGCGTGGACGCATCGTGGAGATCTATGGTCCGGAATCTTCGGGTAAGACGACGCTGACGCTGCACGCGATCGCGAACGCCCAGAAAGCCGGAGGCATCGCTGCTTTCGTCGACGCCGAGCACGCGCTCGACCCCGAGTACGCCAAGAAGCTCGGTGTCGACATCGACGCACTTCTGGTCTCTCAGCCCGACACGGGTGAGCAGGCACTCGAGATCGCCGACATGCTCGTGCGCTCCGGTGCCATCGACCTCATCGTCATCGACTCGGTCGCGGCTCTGGTGCCCCGAGCCGAGATCGAGGGCGAAATGGGAGACTCGCACGTGGGTCTGCAGGCGCGTCTCATGTCGCAGGCGCTTCGCAAGCTGACCGGTGGTCTGAACCAGACCAACACCACGATGATCTTCATCAACCAGCTGCGTGAGAAGATCGGCGTGTTCTTCGGCTCGCCGGAGACGACCGCCGGTGGAAAGGCGCTGAAGTTCTACGCCTCGGTTCGCCTCGACATCCGTCGCATCGAGACGATGAAGGACGGCACTGAGGCAGTGGGTAACCGCACCCGGGTCAAGGTCGTGAAGAACAAGATGGCACCTCCCTTCAAGCAGGCGGAGTTCGACATCCTGTACGGAACGGGCATCTCGCGTGAGGGCAGCCTCATCGATTTCGGTGTCGAGCACGGCCTCGTGAAGAAGTCGGGCTCGTGGTACACGTACGACGGCGATCAGCTCGGGCAGGGCAAGGAGAACGCACGTTCGTTCCTCATCAAGAACGCCGACGTCGCCCTGGAGATCGAGACGAAGATCAAGCAGAAGCTCGGCATCGGTGGTGCCGTAGCCGACGCGGCTCCTGAGACTGCGGACGAACTCGCACAGCGTCGTCCGGCCTGATGACTGTCGATGACGGGGGCGGGGCCCGCCTCGCCCCCGTGATTCCCCTCTTTGGCGGCAAGGTCGCACCGGCGTCGGAGTTGCCAACGCACTCCGAGACGGCTCCGAGACGCACCGAGGCAGCGCCTGCGACGCTCCCATCGATCGAACCGTTGGAGTCTGAGTCCGCGGAAGAGGCACCCGGCTACGAGAATGCGCCGTCTCTATTGCGCGCGATACCCTCTGGCGCGGAACAGCCGGGTGAGCAAGAAGCCGAGCGTGACGCGGAGCAGATCCGTGAGGTCGGCGAAGAATCGCTTGTCCGAAAGCTCCGGGCGCGTTCACTGTCGATCTCAGAGGCGCGGCAGGTGCTGCGCGGCCACGATCTGGAACGCTCGCAGATCGATGATGTGATCGACGACTTCTGCAGGCGTGGTTATCTCGACGATGCCATCCTCGCTGAGCAACTGGTGATCTCGGGTATCGAGCGAAAAGGGCAGGGCCGGGTGGCGCTGTCCCGCGCCTTGAGCCAGCGTGGCATTCCGCGCGATGTCATCGACGCAGCTCTCGGCGATCTGCCGGACGACGACGCTGAACGCGCGTTGGAGTTCGCCAGAACCAAGGCGCGTTCGATGACACGGCTCGACTTCGACACCGCGCTGCGCAGGCTCATGGGTCAGCTCGCACGCCGTGGTTATGGAGGCTCAGTCGCCATGAGCGCGGCCAGAACGGCACTGACTGAGGCATCACTGGGAAAGCCGACCAGTGGGGTGCGGTTCGTCGACTCGGAGTGACTCGTCCGGATCGCTCGTAGAATGGGTTCACCATGACTATCCTGAGCAGCGAACCGACGATCATTCAAGCCTCGTCGGCGGCCGTCGACGCCGACGGACGTCAGCGGACATACGAGGTGCGCACCTTCGGGTGTCAGATGAACGTGCACGACTCCGAACGTCTGTCCGGATCGCTGGAGAGTGCAGGATACGTCCGCGCCGACGCCGCCGAAGAGGCTGACGTCGTCATCATCAACACGTGTGCGGTTCGTGACAACGCTGCAGGCAAGCTCTACGGCACCCTGGGACATCTCGCATCCGTCAAGCGCCGCAAAGACGGCATGCAGATCGCGGTCGGTGGGTGCCTCGCCCAGATGGACAAAGACGCGGTGCTCGACAAGGCGCCGTGGGTCGATGTGGTGTTCGGGACCCACAACATGGGTTCGCTCCCAGGGCTTCTCGAACGTGCGCGTCACAATGGCGACGCTGAGCTCGAGATCCTCGAATCCCTTGAGGTGTTCCCCTCGACGCTGCCGACCAAGCGGGATTCCGCGCACAGCGGGTGGGTGTCGATCTCGGTCGGATGCAACAACACCTGCACGTTCTGCATCGTGCCGAGTCTGCGGGGCAAAGAGAAAGACCGCCGCCCCGGCGACATCCTGAACGAGATCCGGTTGCTCGTGGAAGACGGAGCGATCGAGGTCACACTGCTCGGTCAGAATGTGAACTCCTACGGCGTCGAGTTCGGCGACCGTCAGGCCTTCGGCAAGCTACTGCGTGCCGCGGGCGAGATCGACGGTCTCGAACGCATCCGATTCACGAGCCCGCATCCCGCCGCCTTCACCGACGACGTCATCGACGCGATGGCAGAGACGCCGGCGGTCATGCCCCAGCTGCACATGCCGCTGCAGTCAGGCAGCGATCGCGTGCTCAAGGCGATGCGCCGTTCATACCGCAGTTCGAAGTTCCTCGGCATCCTCGACCGTGTTCGTGATCGCATGCCGTACGCGGCGATCTCGACCGACATCATCGTCGGGTTCCCCGGCGAGACCGACGAGGACTTCGAAGACACGATGCGTGTCGTCGAGCAGGCGCGGTTCGCGAACGCATTCACGTTCCAGTACTCCATTCGTGAGGGCACCCCCGCCGCGACGATGGAAGATCAGGTTCCCAAGGAAGTGGTGCAGGAGCGCTACAACCGCTTGCTCGCTCTGCAAGAACGCATCTCACTGGAAGAGAATCAGAAGCAGGTCGGCCGCGAGGTCGATGTGCTCGTCTCGGTGGGGGAAGGCAAGAAGGACGCGGAGACGCATCGTCTCACCGGGCGTGCAGAAGACAACCGCCTCGTGCACTTCGAGGTCACAGAGGGGTCGGAGATCCCACGTCCCGGCGACGTCGTGACGGTGAAGATCACGCACGGGGCGCCATTCCATCTTCTCGCCGACGATGAGAGCGGTTCGCCGTTGCGCATCCGCCGCACCCGTGGTGGTGACGCGTGGGATCGTGCTCAGGCCGATTCGTGCGGCGTTCCCGCGCCGAGCGGCGACGCTGCCGGCGCACCGCGCGCAGTGTCGCTCGGTCTTCCCACGCTTCGCGTCGGTGTCTAGTCCAGAGCCCCGCCTCTGGGCCGTCGTCGGTGCGACGGGAACGGGCAAGAGCGATCTTGGGCTTGACCTCGCCCAAGCCTTGAGGCGCTTCGGCAACCAGGCGGAGATCGTGAACGCCGATGCCATGCAGCTGTACCGTGGCATGGATATCGGCACGGCCAAGCTTCCGGTCGCCGAGCGACGCGGTATCCCTCACCACCTGTTCGACGTGCGCGACGTTCGTGACGAGGCTGCGGTCGCCTGGTACCAGCCACTCGCACGGGCCGCGATATCCGACATCCATCATCGGGGCGCAGACGCGATCCTGGTCGGTGGTTCGGGGCTCTATGTCTCCAGCGTGATCTTCGACTTCCAGTTCCCTCCGCGCGACGAAGCCGTTCGGCGGCGGTTGGAAGACGAGTTGGAAGCTCGAGGCCCGGCAGTGTTGTTCACCCGCCTTCAGGAAGAGGATCCCGCCACCGCAGCGCGTATCGATCCGAAGAACGGCCGCCGCGTCGTGCGCGCTCTCGAGGTGCTGCATCAGGGGGCACAGACGCACGGCGCCGCCCTGCCTGAAAAACCGAGGTCGTGGCATCCGTTCACACGCATCCTGGGGTTGCAGGTCGAACGCAGTGAACTCGTCGAGCGACTCGATCGCCGCGTAGAGCGCATGTGGGCGCAGGGGATTCTGGATGAGGTCCGTGCACTGCGCGATCTCGGACTTGAAGAGGGAGTGACTGCCCGGCGTGCGATCGGGTACGCGCAGGCGCTCGGGCAGCTCACGGGAACCCTCAGCGAAGCCGAGGCGATCGCCCAGACCCAAGCTCTCACGCGACGCTATGCGCGCCGTCAGGTGTCGTGGTTCAAACGCTATCCAGAGGTCGAATGGCTCAGTCCGGAAACGGATCCTCAGACGTTGCTCTGAAGAATGTCCGCAGCCCGTGGGAACATTCTGAAATGGCAACGCACTACTACACGGCATCGAGTCTCGACGGGTTCATCGCGACGACAGAGCACTCGCTCGACTGGCTCCTGAAACAGGACATCGATCTCGAAGGACCGATGGCGTACCCAGGGTTCATCGAGGGGATCGGCGCCCTGGCAATGGGCGCTTCCACCTATGAATGGCTCCGGCGTAACGAAGACGAGTGGGGCTACACGAAGCCGACCTGGGTGTTCACTCACCGGGAGCTTCCGATTCCCTCCGGCGCGCATGTGACGTTGACCGCCGATCCGATTGCCGACGTGCACTCCGCCATGACCGCTGCTGCGGGCGGCGAAGACCTCTGGGTCGTGGGTGGTGGCGATCTTGCCGGGCAGTTCGCAGAGGCGGGACTCCTCGATGAGGTGTGGGTGCAGTACGCTCCGGTCACGCTCGGCGCTGGCGCGCCGTTGCTGCCACGCGGACTCGAACTCGAACTGCTCGAGGTGGCGCGAAACCGCAACTTCATGTGCGGCCGGTACCGCGTGATTCGCGAGTGACCGATCGATTTCGCTAGCCTCGGACGAATGAGGACGAGCGGGACGACCTGGACGGTTCGAGCATTCGAGCGGCACGACGCGGATGCCGTCGTCTCGTTGTGGCACGAGGCCGGGCTCACTCGCCCATGGAACGATCCGCACGAGGACATAGAGCGCAAGCTGCGCGTGCAGCCGGAGCTCTTCCTCGTCGCCGAGATGCCTTCCGCCGACGACATGAACAGGCTCGTCGGCACGGTCATGGCAGGCTACGACGGACATCGGGGATGGCTGTACTATCTCGCAACGTCGCCCGACCTGCGCGGCGCGGGTATCGGGCGCGCTCTTGTCAGCGAAGCGGAACGCCGTCTCACGGAGATGGGCTGCCCGAAGGTGCAATTGATGGTGAGACGCGGCAATGAAGCCGTGCTCGACTTCTACGATCAGCTCGGTTACGAGCGATTCGACGTGGCGAACACCGGTAAGCGCCTCATTTCTGACGTGCGCTAGAAGGTCGCGGATCGTCTCTAGACTGTTCACATGGTCGCATTCACCAAGGGTCACGGCACCGGCAACGACTTCGTCATCATCGCTGACCCCGATGGTGAGCTGGACCTCACCGCCGCCCAGGTCGCCGTGCTCTGCGACCGGCATTTCGGCATAGGTGCAGATGGAATCCTTCGTGTCGTGCGCTCCGCTGCGCTCCCGGAGGGCGCGCAATCGCTCGCTGAGGAACCCGCCGCCGAGTGGTTCATGGACTATCGCAATGCGGACGGTTCGGTCGCCGAGATGTGCGGCAACGGCATCCGTGTCTTCGCGCACTACCTGGTGGGGGCCGGTCTGGCGGTCATCGAGCCCGGCACGACCCTCCCGATCGGTACGCGTGCCGGCGTGCGGGACGTGACGAGCAGCGGCACCGGGTATCAGGTCGATCTCGGGCGCTGGCGGTTGTCCGGAGATGACCCGCTCGCGAAAGCGCGCGGCCTCGACGTCGCACGCCCAGGGCTCGGCATCGATGTGGGCAACCCGCATGTCGTCGTCGCTCTGGCCTCGGACGAGGAACTCGCAGGCCTCGAACTCGAGTACATCCCCGAACTCGAGCCGCAGCTGCCTTCTGGAGCGAACGTGGAGTTCGTCGTGCCGGGGGAGCCGCTCGTGCGCGATGGCATCGGCCACGTCAAGATGCGCGTGTTCGAACGCGGGGTGGGGGAGACCCTCAGCTGTGGCACCGGTGTCGCCGCTGCTGCTCTTGCGGTGCGGTACTGGGCAGGCGATCGCGCCCCGGACAACTGGAGTGTCGAAGTTCCGGGCGGCACGCTCGGGGTGCGGATGTTCCCCGCTGAGGACGGAGAGCACGTCGCCCTGTCGGGGCCGGCGCAGCTCGTCTACAGCGGCACAGTAGATCTCGTCTGACCAGCGCGAACGGCGACGATTGAGTCGTCGCATGACAGCTGTGATGCGATCGGCGTGCGCCGTGGCTCACGATGGTTCGTATGAGCAAGCAGATCCGCTTCAATGCGTTCGACATGAACTGCGTGGCGCACCAGTCGTCGGGAATGTGGCGGCATCCGCTCGACCAGTCCGCACGGTACACCGAGATCGGTTACTGGACGGATCTGGCGAGACTCCTCGAGCGCGGGCATTTCGACGGACTGTTCATCGCCGACGTGCTCGGCACCTATGACGTCTACGGCGACTCGAATGAGGCTGCCATCCGTCACGGAGCGCAGGTGCCGGTCAACGACCCCATTCTGCTCGTCAGCGCGATGGCCGCTGTCACCGAGCATCTCGGCTTCGGTGTGACCGCCGGCACAGCCTACGAGCATCCGTACCCGTTCGCGCGGCGAATGTCGACCCTTGACCACCTCACAGGTGGGCGGGTGGGCTGGAACGTCGTCACGGGATACCTGCCATCTGCGGCCCGCAACATGGGGCACGACGACCAGCTCGAGCACGATCAGCGCTACGACGTCGCCGACGAGTACCTCGAAGTCACCTACAAGCTGTGGGAGGGCTCATGGGAGGACGACGCGGTGGTCCGCGACCGTGAATCCGGAGTCTTCACCGAACCCGTCCAAGGTCCACGAGATCGGTCATCGGGGCGAACACTTCACGGTGCCGGGCATCCACATCTCGGAACCGTCGCCGCAGCGCACGCCTGTCATCTATCAGGCAGGAGCATCCTCCCGCGGCATAGAGTTCGCTGCGGGCAACGCCGAGGCGATCTTCGTCGCGGCGCCCACGAAGACGGTGCTCAAGGGAGTCGTTTCACGTATCCGCGATGCACTGGAGAAGGCGGGGCGCGACCGCTACTCCGCAAAGATCTACACGCTCCTGACCATCATCACCGATGAGACGAGTGAGAAGGCGAACGCCAAGCACGAGGACTATCTGCAGTACGCCAGCGATGAGGGCGCGCTCGTGTTCATGTCGGGATGGATGGGCATCGACCTGTCGCAATACGATCTGGACGAGCCGATCGGCAATGTCAAGAGCAACGCGATCCAGTCGACCGTGGCGAACTTCCAGCAGGCAGGTGACGACGGCAAGGAGTGGAAGGTCCGCGATATCGCGAAACTGGGCAACATCGGCGGGCTGGGACCGCGGGTGGTCGGCTCGGCCGCCGAGGTCGCCGATTTTCTCCAGGAATGGGTCGAGGACACCGATGTGGACGGTTTCAACCTCGCGTATGCCATCACGCCAGGTACCTTCGAAGACATCGTCGAGTTCATCGTCCCCGAACTGCAGCGACGTGGTGTCTATCAGAGCGAGTACGCGCCCGGCACTCTGCGTCACAAGCTGCATGGCCGCGGCGACCGGCTTCCCGACGAGCACAAGGGCGCGACCTATCGTCTGCGCCGCAACGTCAAGGTGTGAGTGCGGGCGATCCTGTTCGGCGGCGTGAAGTCACGCCAGTGAGATCGGTTCCGTCGGCGGGCTGCCGTGCTTGCGCACCTTGAGTACGCGGTATCCCTTGCCCGTCGCGGTTCGGAAGACGCTGTAGCCGGGCTGGAAGGTCGCTCCGATCCACCGCTGAAGCGAATCGGCACCAAGGTTGCGCTGCACGACGAGCCAGGCATCGCTGCGCTCGTCGAGGCGGGGAATCCATCGTTCCAGCATGTCGTGCAGCACGTTCTTGCCCACACGGATCGGCGGGTTGGAGCGGATCGTGCGGAATGAGACGTCGTCGGGAACATCGTCGGGCAGAACGGCGTTGACATTAGTGAGGCCGAGGGCACGGGCGTTTCGGCGCACGAGGTCCAATGCGCGTTCGTTGACATCGACCGCCCACACGGTGGCATGCGGGGAAGTGAGCGCCATGGTGATGCTGATCGGGCCCCAGCCGCTTCCGAGGTCGAGGAAATTCCCGCTCGGTGGCAGCGGAGGCATGTTGGCGAAGAGAACTGCGGTGCCGGCATCCAGGCGGTCAGGACTGAAAACGCCACCAGCGGTGGTCAATTCGAGTTCACGACCTGCGAGCGTCACACGAATGGTTCGCAGGTTCTCCGCACTTGCCGGGGCCGCAGTGAAGTAATGATCAGACCCCATACGGTGAGCGTACCGGAGAGCCGGGTTAAGGTTAAGGCGTCGAACACAGAAGGCAGAGGATGACGAAAGCCACAGACGAGACACACACGGACGACACGCTGGATCGCGTGCTGGCGAGCGCAGAGACGCGCACCAGGGCCCGTGTGTTCGGTGCAGCCCAGGCGCTGCAGGACTCCACGACCGCCGCGTATTCCGATCGCGACGGCGATCAGTGGGATCTGGAGGACCGCCATGCGCTGCGTCGCGTGGCCGGTCTGTCGACTGAACTCGAAGATGTCACAGAGGTCGAGTATCGGCAGTTGCGGCTTGAGAATGTCGTGCTCGTCGGTGTGTACCCGCAGGGTGCGCAGACCGAAGCCGAGAACTCGCTCCGCGAACTCGCGGCGCTGGCCGAGACCGCGGGCGCTGTCGTGCTCGATGGCGTCATGCAGCGTCGTCCGCACCCCGACCCGGCGACCTATATCGGTCGAGGCAAGGCGCAGGAGCTGAAGGACCTCGTCGCCGCGACCGGCGCAGACACCGTGATCGCAGACACCGAGCTCGCCCCCAGCCAGCGGCGCGCTCTGGAAGATGTCGTGAAGGTCAAGGTGATCGACCGCACCACGGTGATCCTCGACATCTTCAGCCAGCACGCCAAGAGCCGTGAGGGCAAGGCACAGGTCGAGCTTGCGCAGATGGAATACCTGCTCCCGCGTCTGCGAGGCTGGGGTGATTCGATGAGCCGTCAGGCCGGTGGCCAGGTCGGTGCAGGCGGTGCCGGTATGGGCTCGCGTGGACCTGGTGAGACGAAGATCGAGTTGGATCGACGTCGCATCCGCACCAAGATGGCACTGCTGCGTCGGCAGATCCGTGAATTCGGTCCGGCTCGCGAAGCCAAGCGTGCCGAGCGCAAGCGCAACACGATTCCATCGGTGGCGATCACCGGGTACACGAACGCCGGCAAGTCGAGTCTCCTCAACGCACTGACCAGCGCAGGGGTGCTGGTCGAGAATGCGCTGTTCGCGACTCTGGATGCCACGGTGCGCCGCACCGAGACGTCTGATGGCCGCGTGTACACGTTCACAGACACCGTCGGCTTCGTACGCAACCTGCCGCATCAGCTCGTAGAGGCGTTCCGCTCGACCCTGGAAGAGGTCGGCGAATCCGACATCGTCCTGCACGTCGTGGACGGATCGCACCCCGATCCCGCAGGACAGCTGCAGACCGTTCGCGATGTGATCGGCGACGTCGGTGCGCGCGACCTTCCCGAGATCGTCGTGTTCAACAAGGCCGATCTCATCGCTGACGACGATCGACTCGTACTGCAGGGCCTCGAGCCGCGTGCGCACTTCGTATCGTCACGGTCCGGTGAAGGCATCGAAGAATTGCGCGCCGCGATCGACGAGGCGCTGCCGAAGCCCGCTGTCGAGGTGCATGCACTCGTGCCCTATGACCGTGGTGACCTCGTCGCGGCGATCCACGAGACGGGGATGCTGTTGTCGGCAGAACACGGCGAGAAGGGGACGGATGTCCGTGCCCACGTGTCGGAGCGGCTGGCGGCAGAACTGGCGCCGTTCGCGGTCTGAGGCTTCGCCTCGCCGTCCTGCGGCTGGCAGTCGACGACTCAGTGCGCGTTGAAGCGCGCCTCGACCGTCGCCGACACGACGATCTCATCGGGTTCGTACTCCATCGCCGGTGCGGACTCGGCGAAGATTGCGTCTCGTGACTTCAACATGTGCGGGGCTGCCGGCGTTTGGCCCTGAGAGATGAGACCGACATCGGCGATCTCGAGGGGTGTGACGTCGGTGAGGCCCAGCGCGGCAGCGTATGCCTCCGCGCGCGCGACGGCGACGCTCACAGCTGAGGAGGCGACGTCGCGTTCGACGCGAGCACGGGTCTCCGGGGTGAGGTGCCAATTCACCCAGCCGACCTCGACGCCGTCCCAGGCGGAGATGTCCGACACCCAGATGGAGAGCTCGGATGGATCCGTGAACGTGGCGCTGAAGTCGATGCTCGAGCGGTAGACGAGGGCCAGACGCTTGCCCTCGTTGCTCCAGGGGCGGTCGGCGCTCACGGCGATGCGTTTACTGCTCCACTCGGCCACGGTGCCGGCATCCTTGCGCTGAGTGATGCTGGCGCGAAGTGGCTCGGAGAGACGCATGACCTGGTCGACGACCGAAGTGCGCTCCGGTCCTTCGGTGCGCACGGTGACGCGGATCGTGGCGCGCTCCGGAGTGACACGTGACTCGTTTTCGCCGCGGACGGTGATGGTGACATCGCTCATGTGAGCGACTCTACGCCAGCGCCGCCGTCGCCAGGCCGGCGCCGGAATAGCGCGGGGACCGGATCCGTTGTATTCTGTGATGCTCGGGTGTTTCGACATCCGAGCTGATAAATCCACAGAGTGACAGTGGTTCCTTCGAAAGAAGACACACGGGGCTGATCGGTTTCGACAGTGCTTGTGAATTCACGTGAAGCGGGCCGAGGATGCAGGGTTATCTCGTGAACGCTCCCTGCAAAAATATAGTTGCCGAAACAAAGCGCAACGACTTCGCCCTCGCTGCATAAGCGAGCTCGAGTCCGTCAGGCCGTATGTGATTCCGATACGGATCCTGGCGTCATCTAGGAATCTTGCTGTGTGATGGCGTCTGGACGTCACACGGGACTCTTCCCAGGCTGGGCTTGTCGACTCAGGTGTCTGTGACAAAGGTCGGAGCCGAGTAGAACGTCTGCACAGACTGCGCCCGGAGAAGCCGTGGATACTCAGCGTTGGACGGGGGTTCGATTCCCCCCAGCTCCACCGTGCCGCTGTCACTGAGAAGCCCCGCGATCCCGTTCACTCGGAATCGCGGGGCTTCTCTGTTTCATGCTGACGGGGCTCTGCGTATGCTGTGCTCGTGAGCGAAGCGCTGGATGACGGACCGTTCTATCACGGTACGAAGGCCGACGTTCGTGTAGGTGATCTCCTGACGGCGGGTTTCCGATCGAACTATCGGCCAGAGATCGTGATGAACCACATCTACTTCACCGCACTGCCCGATGGCGCCGGCCTCGCCGCAGAGCTCGCTGCCGGTGATGGCGATCCACGCGTCTATGTCGTGGAGCCGACGGGCGCGTTCGAGAACGACCCGAACGTCACGGACAAGAAGTTCCCAGGCAACCCCACCCGTTCGTACCGCAGCGCTGCTCCGCTCAAGGTCGTCGGCGAGGTCACGGATTGGACGCGGCTGACGCCGGACGCTCTGCAGAACTGGCGAGACAGGCTCGCTGCGATTCGCGCCGACGAACGAGGCGAGATCATCAACTGAAGCATGTGCTGACGCGTTCGCGGGGCGTCGCGTCAGATCATTCGAACTCGACCAGCACAAGGCCCCTTCGCGTATCGGCGACCGTCACCCAGCCGTCACCGAACTCGTAGGTCATGCCGAAGCCTTCTTCGTCGACAGCGAAGGCGGTGTCAGGGTTCTCGGTGATGTACACGTGCCCATCCGAATCCGCGCGCTGCCAGCCCGCGGAGAGGAGCTTCTGCTGTGCGGTGTTCGATGCCGCCTGATCCATCGGCGCCCATCCGAAGACCTGTACATGGTCGGACGCCACCGTGTAGTCGCCCCAGACGCACTGGATACCGCCTTCGACCACATCCTCTCCGAGTCTGAACTGATGCTCACGATGAGTCCAGCCGTGGTCGCTCAGCGCCGTTACTGTGCTGGGCGCGATGATCGTCTCGCAGGTGGGAGCCGCCTGAGGCGTCTCTTCGGGCTCCGGCGTCTCCGAGACCGATGGCTCAGGAGCCGGGGTCGCGGTCTCCGTCGGGGGCGGAGTCGGAGTAGGTGTGGGCTCCGGTGCAGCGGTGCACGCAGACAGGGTCAGCGCGATCGTCACGGCGGCGAGCGTGGCCAGGGGAATGCGGCGGGTCATCTTTGCTTTCGGATCAGGACGTCGGGATCGTGTGGGTGAGTTCGATGAAGGCACCGTGCAGAAGTCCGTTACTGGCGAGCACCGACCGATCGGAGATCGTCTCGACGCCGTCGAATGAAGTGAAAGTCCCGCCCGCCTCGCGCACGATCGGCACTGCTGCAGCGATGTCGTACTCCTTCACGTCGAACTCCGCGACCATCTCCAGTCGCCCTTCTGCAAGCAGCATGTAGGAGTACACGTCGCCGTAGGCACGGTCTCGCCAGACCCGATCGGCAACGCGCAGCAGCGCGGGTAGATGCCCGGCGTCCGCCCACTGGGTGATGCTCTGGAAGCTCACGGCCGCGTCGTCCAGCGACGACACAGCCGACGTCTCGAGGCGCCGTGGAGCGGCATCCGTCGCCGTCCAAGCGCCGCCGCCGGTCGACGCCCACCAGCGCCGGCCCAGTGCAGGCATGCTGACGACGCCCACCTGCGGCACCCCGTCGACCGCCAGTGAGATCATCGTGCCCCAGAGTGGAACCCCACGCATGAAATTCGCCGTACCGTCGATGGGGTCGATGATCCACTGACGGTGGGTGTCTCCTTCGGTGCCGAACTCCTCGCCGAGGATTCCGTCGTCAGGCCGTTCTGCGGCAAGAAGCGCACGGATCGCGCGCTCCGTCGCGAGATCCGCGTCCGTCACATGGGTGCGATCCGCCTTCGTCGAGACCTTCAGATCGCTCGCATCGAAGCGCGGAAGAGACTGTGCATCGGCGTCGTCTGCCAGCCGGAGCGCGAGCTCGAGGTCGCTCGTGAAATCTGTGGCTGCGGGGGAGTCGGTCACCCCTTCAGGATAGTCGTCAGCCGCTGTCGACGAGTCCGTGCTCGATTTCACATGACGCCCCACAACTGGTAATGTAATTCCTCGGCCGGGGAAACCGGGCCACGCACCTCTAGCTCAATCGGCAGAGCAATTGACTCTTAATCAATGGGTTCAGGGTTCAAGTCCCTGGGGGTGCACGGATCAGCCTCGTAGACTCTCGCCAGTCTTCGAGGCTTTTCTGCTTTTCAGAGGTAGTAGGGAGACTTCGTATCGTGTGTGCTTCCCTGGCCCCGAAATTCCCAATCGCTAGGCTGTGCGGCGAGGGGGCAAGCATGAGACGACTTCATACGCCGGCGGTGTCATTCGCGATCGGGATGACAGCGCTCGGCCTGACTGGCTGCGCAGCTTCGACGACCGTCGACCATACGGCAGAGCAGGTGACGATCTCCTCCGGTGAGACGCTGATCGTCGATTTCGGCACGATCAACACTTCGGTGGGCGACGAATGGGTCATCATCACAGACCCCGATCCTGCAGTGCTGGGCCCGGGGGAAGGCGAGTTCGACTATCTGGACGACGAGGGCAGCGTCGGTGGCCCGAGTTCGTTCAGCTACAGTTTCTCCGCCGTCGGGAACGGCACGACGGTGATCGAATTCGAGTACCGGTTCCGAGGCACGGTTCCCGACGATCCCGACGACCAAGGATCGGCAAAGATCGAGGTCACGGTCGAATGAATGCGCTCACCGCGCGACGGCGATGACTTCGCCTCCGGTGACCGCGCGTAGGATCTCGAACGTGAGCGGCATGACCGTGTGCGGGTGGACCGGCCGCAGCCCAGATCTCTTCGTGGGCTGCCAGCGTCTTATCGATGAAGGTCCGAAGCGGCGCAGGGTGGCCGACGGGCGCTACGCCGCCGATCGCCTGACCGGTGGCCGCTCGAACGACGGATGCCGGTGCCATCGCCACTTCCTCGGCGCCGATTCTCTCGCGCAGCACTTCGAAGTCGACGCGGTGCCCACCACTCGTCATTACGAGGACGGGAGCACCATCTGCGACGAGCACCAAGCTGTTGGCGATGGCGGCGACATCGCAACCGATCGCGGCGGCGGCAGCAGCGGCTGTGCGTGCGGAATCCGGGAGCACACGAATAGCCGCATTCACCCCTGCGGCCTCGAGATGCTGCGTGACGATGATGCTGCGCGCGGGAAGGGACGTCTCAGGCATGGGCCAACGGTACCGAATTCGCCGCGCAGGATGCGGATCAGCCGGCGTCGCCGACCGTGATCGCCTCAGCATCCTCGATCACAGCATCCGACGGCTCATCGTCGATGTGGGCGAGAATCTTGCGACCGAGGAAGATGGTCAGGGTCGCCACCAGTACGGATGCCGCGGCGAACAGGTAGGGCACGGTCGAGTTGAACGCGTGCCACAGCAGCGCGGCGACAGGCGGGGCGATCGCGCCGCCGATGAAGCGCACGGCAGAGTATGCCGAAGAGGCGACCGAGCGCGGCAGGTCGGTGGCCTCCATCACGGCTTCGGTGAGCACGGTGTTCATGACACCGAGCAGCAGTCCGCCGACGATGATGCAGGTGACGAGTGCGGGGGCGATCTCGGCCACGAAACCCGCGATGATCAGGTCGAGTGCGAGCAGCGGCAGCACCGTCATGATGACCGTCGTGCGGCGCATCCGCCGCATCATCCACGGGGCGACCCAGACGCTTGTGATCGCCAGCGCGACGCCCCAGCCGAAGAACGTGAAGCCGATCCCCATCGCGCCGAATCCGAGCGGAAACGGAGAGAACGCCAGCAGCACGAAGAAGCCGATGTTGTAGAACAGCGCGGTGATGGCGAGGATCGCCAGAGCCGGTCGCCTCAGTGCTTTGAACGGTGCGGAGAACGGCACGGGCGCGCGCTTCTCCTTTGGTCCTCGCAACAGCGTGAGGATCGCGATGAAAGCGATGGCCATGAGCGTGACGACGCCGAAGAACGGGCCGCGCCAACTGACTTCGCCCAGCAGTCCGCCGAGGAGCGGACCGATCGCGATGCCCAGGCCGAGGGCGGCTTCGTACAGCACGATGGCCGCACCGCTTCCACCGGTGGCCGATCCCACGATGGTCGCAAGTGCGGTGGAGATGAACAGGGCGTTGCCCAGCCCCCACCCGGCGCGGAAGCCGATGATCGCATCCACGCTGCCGCTCAACGCGCATGCCAGCGCGAAGGCGACGATGAGTGCGAGTCCGATCATCAGCGTCGCCTTCGCGCCGATGCGGCTCGAGATCCAGCTGGTGAACAGCATCCCGATGCCGGTCACCAGCAGGTAGCTCGTGAAGAGGAGTTCGGTCTGGGTCGGGCTCGCCTGCAGCGAGTCGGCGATCGCGGGCAGGATCGGGTCGACGAGTCCGATGCCCATGAAGGCGACGACACTGGCGAATGCCACGGCCCAGACCTGGGCGGGCTGCTTCCAGATGGATGCGGTCGGGGTGGTGCCGTTCACTCGGTGGCTCCTGTCGATGGCAGATGTTCGTTGCTGTGGGCGGCGAGGATCTCGGCCGCGCGGGTGAGTGTCGCCCAATCGACGACATCCAGATCGTCGAAGTGAGGCGCGAGCGTGACGCGGAACTCTTCGCGCCACGTCCGGAGGGAGGCGAGTCCGTCGTCCGTGATGTGCACGACCGTCGCTCGAGAGTCATCTGCGTCGGGGGAGCGCGTCACGAGTCCAGCTCGATCGAGATCACCGAGCAGGCGGGTCATCCCGGGCTGCGTCGTGCGCGCGGCCGCGGCGAGAGCGCCGACACGCAGACCGCTTTCGCGTTCGAGGAGGCTGAGTACTCGCCATTGGGCTGAGGGTGCCTCGTTCTGTGCCTGCTGTGCCGCGATGCGGGCAAGCGCGTGTGCGGAGAGCACGATCGAGGGAATGATCTCATCGCGATTCATACCAACAAGTATATACCAGTTGGTATGCAAGGCGTCGCCGGGCGCGGAAGTCCTCAGCGCCGGGCGCTTGCGATACGCGACGAGAGCTGGTGAGCGTGCGCCAGCAGGATGCGCCCGAGGTGCGCGATGCGGTCGGGGCCGAATCGGAACTCCACGCCCGTGAGGCTCAGTGCCCACTCCGGGCGTCCGGCGCGATCGAAGACGGCGGCCCCCATTCCCCAGCTGCCTTCGACTATGAGCCCCGGGTTGATCGCGTAGCCGCGCTCCTTGGTGTCGGCGAGTCTGGAACGCAGCGGCTTCACCGCGTGCGTTCGACCCCAGCGCTCGCCGAGCTCCGGATGCCGATCCAAGTAAGCATCCACATCGTGGTCAGGCAGAAAGGACAGGATCGCGAGCCCAGCGCTCGCGACGCCGAGTGGGAATCGCACTCCTTCGCTGAGCACGAAGGAACGGATCGGAAACGAGCCCTCTTCTCGCAGCAGGCATACGGTCTCATCTGCGCGGCGCACCGACAGGAACGCGCTCTCCTCGGTCTTCACAGCGAGCGAGCGCACGATGTCGCGCGCAAGCGCGGTGATGTCGTATCGGGCCGCAGCCACAGATCCCATGAGGAAGAGCTCTGGTCCCGGCATCCACTTCGCCGTCTCATCATCGCGATCGACCAGCCCCTCCGCGCGCAGCGCGCTGAGAAGACGATGAGCGGTGGATCGTGACAGATCGGCGGACTGCGCGAGTTCGTTCAGGTTCGCGCCGTGTTCGCCGCTCGCCGTCACGAGCCGCAGCAGGCTCGCAGCGCGCGCGACGGCCTGCGCTCCGGGGACTGTGCGAGAGGTGTTCATAATGTGGACGCTATCGAGACAAACGCCCACATCGCAAGATCCCGCTTCGATTCCGCTCGGGACAGGCGGATGCTGGAAGAAGACCTCACACGAAGGAGTGCTGCGTGATCGACAAGCAATGGGCATCAGCGGTGGAAGCCGTCGCAGACATCCAGGACGGTGCATCTCTTGCGGTCGGAGGGTTCGGCCTCTCCGGCAACCCGATCGCCCTCATCGAGGCGCTGCTAGCGCAGGGCACGACCGACCTCAGTATCGTCAGCAACAACTGCGGCGTCGACGATTGGGGTCTCGGAGTGCTGTTGAACGCGCAGCGCATCCGCAAGATGACGTCGTCCTACGTCGGCGAGAACAAGGAGTTCGAGCGCCAGTTCCTCTCCGGTGAGCTCGAACTCGAACTCACACCGCAGGGCACACTCGCCGAGAAACTGCGCGCCGGCGGGTCTGGCGTCGCGGCGTTCTTCACCCAGACGGGCGTGGGCACCCAAGTCGCCGAGGGCGGACTGCCGCGACGATACAACGCGGACGGTTCCATCGCTGTGGCGTCTCCTGCGAAAGATGTGCGCGTGTTCGAGGTGAACGGCACTCCCAAGGAGTTCGTCCTCGAAGAAGCCATCACGACCGACTTCGCCCTCGTGCATGCGATCGCCGGCGATCGGCATGGCAACCTGGTCTTCAACAAGGTCGCACGAAACTTCAACCCTCTCGCAGCCATGGCGGGTCGGGTGTGCATCGCCCAGGTCGAGCAGTTGGTCGAACCTGGTGAGATCGACCCCGATCGTGTGCACCTCCCCGGCGTGTTCGTGCACCGCGTCGTTGAAGTGGGAACCGGCATCGAGAAGCGCATCGAGCGCCGCACCGTCACCGCGAGCAGTGCTTCCACGAGCAGTGTCGCGACGACCGGCAGCGGACAGGAAGGATCCTGACATGGCACTCACCCGCGAGCAGATGGCCGCGCGAGCCGCCGCCGAACTCACAGACGGCTCGTACGTGAACCTCGGCATCGGCCTGCCCACCCTCGTTCCCAACTACGTGCCGGACGGCGTCACCGTCGTACTGCAGTCCGAGAACGGCATCCTCGGCGTCGGTCCCTATCCGACCGAGGAGAACGTCGATCCCGACCTGATCAACGCCGGCAAGGAAACAGTCACGACGTTGCCTGGAACGGCATTCTTCGACTCCGCGACGAGTTTCGGCATGATCCGAGCCGGAAAGATCGATGCCGCGATCCTCGGAGCCATGCAGGTCTCCGCCACGGGCGATCTCGCGAACTGGATGATCCCCGGGAAGATGGTCAAGGGCCCCGGCGGTGCGATGGATCTCGTCCACGGCGCGGGTCGCCTCATCATCCTGATGGAGCATGTCGCGAAGGACGGCTCGGCGAAGATCGTCAACGAGTGCTCGCTGCCGTTGACCGGCAGGGGAGTGGCGCATCGGATCATCACCGACCTCGCAGTGATCGACGTCACGGACGCCGGGCTCGTCCTGGTCGAGACGGCGCCCGGGGTGAGCGTGCAGGAGGTCGTCGATGCCACCGAGCCCCCATTGATCATCTCGGACGACCTCAAGGAGCACTCATGACCGACATCGTCATCGTCGCAGCGGCCCGTACCCCGCAGGGGCGGCTCAAGGGGCAGCTGGCATCGTTCACTGCGCCGCAGCTCGGAGCGTTCGCGATCAAGGGCGCACTGGCTCAGGCCGCGATAGACCCATCGGCGATCGACGCCGTGATCGTCGGACAGGTGCTCGCCGCCGGCTCCGGTCAGAATGCCGCGCGCCAGGCCGCCATCGGCGCCGGCATCGGGTGGGACGTTCCTGCGCACTCGGTCAACAAGGTCTGCCTGTCTGGACTGACGGCCATCATCGACGCCGCGCGCATGATCCGCACCGGCGATGCCACGACCGTCGTGGCTGCGGGCATGGAGTCGATGACGCGCGCGCCGCACATGCTCATGGGCTCACGCGACGGCTGGACGTACGGCAGCGTCGAGGTGCTCGACCACATGGCCTTCGACGGGCTGACCGACGCCTACGACAAGGAGAGCATGGGCGCGTCGACCGAGCGTCACAACGAGCGCTATGAGCTCACGCGCGAGGCGCAGGACGCCGTCGCTGCTGCCTCGCATCAGCGTGCGGCCGCGGCAACCGACGCTGGGGTGTTCGACGCAGAGATCGTGCACGTCGAGGTTCCGCAGCGCAAGGGCGATCCGATCCTCGTGACGAAGGACGAGGGCATCCGGCCGGACACCACCGTCGAGACGCTCGGAAAGCTGCGGGCGGCGTTCGCCGAGGGAGGCTCGATCACCGCCGGCAACTCCTCGCAGATCTCCGATGGCGCTTCGGCCGTCGTCGTGACCACACGTGAGAACGCCGAGGCGCAGGGGTGGCCGGTGCTGGTGACCGTTGGCGCAAGCGGTCAGACAGCTGGGCCGGACAACTCGCTGCAGGCGCAGCCGGCTCGTGCGATCGAGCGCGCACTCGAGAAGCAGGGCCTCACCGCGGCCGATCTCGATCTCGTGGAGATCAACGAGGCATTCGGCGCCGTGGTCGCGCGCTCCACGACCGAGCTGGGGATATCCGACGAGGTCGTGAACATCCACGGCGGCGGTATCGCCATCGGGCATCCGATCGGGGCGTCCGGCAACCGGCTCGTCGTGCATATGGCCCACGAACTCGCACGCCGTGGCACCGGCACTGCTGCTGTCGGTCTGTGCGGCGGCGGCGGCCAGGGCGAGGCACTGATCCTCACACGCTGATCACGCGTGTTCCGGAACGTGGAGGGTCAGCGCTTCTGAGCGGCCTTCAGCTGCTTCTCGAGCTGCTTGGATTCCTTCTTCATCCGCTTCGACTGCACTTTGGCCAGCGGTGAGTCAGTCGCGACCTCGATACCGCGTTCGTCGCGGTGCATATCGATCGCGGCACCGATCGCAAGGGCGAGGCTGATGCCCCAGCTCAGCCACGCGAGCACCGCACGCCAGGTGATCGGCGTCTCACGCGTGCCGCGGATCAAAGAAATGCCGGTGGAGATCGCTCCGAATAGTCCAGTGCTGAAGACGTAGCGCATACCTTCAACCTACCCGCAGAAGCGTAGAATGGAGTAGGCGCTTCGGCGCCAGAAGCTGTGTATCTACCGGCCGCCGGCACTCCGACGGACAGCGGCGGCACCGGATCCCCGCGTCCTCTGGCGCGTGAGAGTCATGACCAAGACACACATCGTCAGCCGGACGAACCTGCTCCGCGAAGCCGGTCTGGCGTACTTCATCGTCGCGTTCATCGCACGATTGCCCTTCGCGATGATGGTCGTCGGCGTCCTCACCGTCGCGGTCTCAGCACGAGGATCGCTGTCGCTCGGTGGGCTCACATCCGCAGCGGTCGGACTCGGCACGGCGTGCTTCGGGCCACTGCTCGGCGCGGCGGCCGACCGCTTCGGGCAGCGCGTCGTGCTGTTGACCCTCGCGATCGCCAACGCGACGACGCTCGTCGTCTTCACCGTCGTCGTCTACGGGGTCGCCGCTGATCCGTTCGTGCTGCTGGCGGCATTCGGCATCGGCGCCACCGCACCGCAGGTCGCCCCGATGTCGCGATCCCGTCTGGTCGCGATCATCGATGAGCGGATGCCGGAATCCGTTCGCGCCCGCACGCTCTCGGGAACCATGGCCTACGAGTCCGCCGCGGATGAGACCGTGTTCGTGTTCGGCCCGTTCCTCGTCGGGGTGCTTGCTTCCCTGATCGCGCCATGGGCGCCACTCGTCATCGCCGCAGCGCTCACGGTGCTCTTCGTCGGTGCATTCGCACTCCACCCCAGCGGCAGCCACATCTCCCGTGACCGTGATGCGGATGGGCGCGCGACGTCGAGAGCGGCCGAACTATTCCGAGCGGATCTGCTCGTCGTCGTCATCGGCATCCTCGGCGTCGGGATCTTCTTCGGCACGATGCTCACCTCATTGACCTCGTTCATGGCCGACCGCGGAGCACCGGAACAGGCGGGATTGCTCTACGGCGTCATGGGCGTGGGATCGGCGATTCTCGCGCTCGGCGTGGCCTGGTTGCCACCCCGGTTCTCCTTGCGTGCGCGCTGGCTGGTGTTCTCCGGAACACTCCTGCTCGGCTCGTTGCTGCTCGGCTTCGTCGACACGACGATCGGCATGACGGCGGCGTTGGCGATCATGGGCGTCGGCATCGGCCCGACGCTCGTGACCCAGTACAGTTTCGGTGCGGCGCGCAGCCCGCGCGGCCGATCCGCCACGGTCATGACGATGCTGGGTTCCGGCGTGATCCTCGGACAGTCGCTCGGCGCTGCTGTGACGGGCGAGGTCGCCGAGTCGATCGGCACGTCAGGGGCGCTGATGCTGCCGGTGATCGCCGCGGCGATCACCTTCGCCACGGGCATCCTGAACTGGTTCCTCAGCCATGGGCGGCCTCGCAGTCGATAGCCTGGGGGAAACTGACCGCCGACGTGAGGAGTCCCCATGACCACCGCAGATTTCGTCGTCGTCGCGAACCGCCTTCCTGTCGACCGTGTGGTGAGCGCCGACGGTGAGGAGACGTGGCGAACGTCACCCGGTGGTCTCGTGGCGGCGCTCGAGCCCGTCATGAAGCAGGTCGACGGAGCATGGGTGGGATGGGCGGGGCAAGCGGATCTCGAACTCGAACCGTTCACCGCGAACGATATCCGGCTGATCCCGATCAAGTTGAGTGCTCAGGAGGTCGCCGAGTACTACGAAGGCTTCGCCAACGACACGATCTGGCCGCTTTATCACGATGTCATCGCACCGCCGCAGTTCCATCGCGAGTGGTGGGACGCATACGTCTCCGTCAACCGGCGGTTCGCCGAGGCTGCGGCTGCGGCGGTCGCGGAGGACGGCACGGTGTGGGTGCACGACTACCAGCTGCAGCTCGTGCCTGAGATGGTGCGCGCGCTCCGCCCCGACGTCACGATCGGCTACTTCCATCACATCCCGTTCCCCATGCATGGCCTGTATGCCCAGCTCCCATGGCGTGACCAGGTACTGCGGGGGCTGCTCGGCGCCGATGTGGTCGGATTCCAGCGCGTTCAGGACGCGACGTACTTCCTGGCTGCGGTGCGTCGGCGACTGAAGTACGAGGTGAAATCCACGACGGTCGCGGTGCCTGGTGAGAATGGCGACCGCACTGTCATCTCGAAGGCGTTCCCGATCTCGATCGATACTGCGCCGTATCTCGAGCTCGCTGCCAGGCCAGAGGTCCAGGCGCGCGCGCTCGAGATCCGCGAGAGCCTGGGAAATCCGAAGCGCATTCTGCTCGGTGTCGACCGCCTCGACTACACCAAGGGCATCCGGCATCGGATCAAGGCCTACGGCGAGCTTCTCGCTGCGGGGCGGTTGAACGTCGAGGAGGTCACCCTCATCCAGGTGGCGAGTCCGAGCCGCGAGCGCGTGGATGCGTACATCAACCTGCGTGACGAGATCGAACTCGCCGTCAGCCGGATCAACGGCGATACCGACACCATGGAGCACACGGCGATCCGCTACCTGCACCAGGGCTATCCCCGCGAAGAGATGGTCGCCCTCTATCTCGCGGCCGATGTGATGCTGGTCACCGCCCTCCGCGACGGTATGAATCTCGTCGCCAAGGAGTATGTCGCGTCGCGCACGGACAATCGTGGTGTGCTCGTGCTGAGCGAATTCACCGGTGCTGCGGATGAACTGCGGCAGGCCGTTCGGGTCAACCCGCACGACATCGAGGATCTGAAGGACGCGATCATGACGGCGGTCGAGATGACGCCAGGGGAGCAGGGCAAGCGGATGCGTTCGCTGCGCCGCCGCGTTCTCGAGCATGACGTCCTCGCATGGTCGACCTCGTTCCTGGAGGCGCTGTCCGCCGCCCGTTCCTCGCGACCGTGAGAAGCTGGTCGGGACCCGATCCCGACGAGGAGGCACGCTGTGACCCGCACCTGGAATCCTGGATCCGCTGACGACGCATTGAAGGCCATCGCCGCTACTGAGCGTCTGGTCGTCGCATTGGATTTCGACGGCACCGCTTCACCCCTCATCGCGGAGCCGATGGCCGCGCGGGCCCTGCCGGAGGTGAAGACGCAGCTCGACCGTCTCGCCGCGCTTCCCGACACGTTCATCGCCTACGTGTCCGGTCGCAGCATGCACGACTTGCAGGAGATCACAGAGCACACGGCAGACTCGCTCGTCGCTCTCGCCGGATCTCACGGTGCGCAGTACTGGTTCCCCGGGGTCGGGGACGCGGACGCGCCCGGGGTCGAGACCGAAGAAGGCGCGCGAGAGGCGCTCTGGGCTGCCGCGCAGCCGATCGTGGATCGCTACGAGAACGTCCGGCTCGAGCCCAAGACCTTCGGGATGGGTATCCACACCCGGCAGGCGACGCCGGAGGTCGAGGCCGCTGCCTTCGCTGAGATCGATGCGCTGGTCGCCGAGCGCTTCCCGCACTGGCGTCGCCGGGCGGGGCACCGCGTGCTGGAGTTCTCCTCGCGAGCCGAGGGCAAAGATGCTGCCATGAGCGCCCTGCGCGAGCACTTCGATGCCACCGGCATCCTGTTCGCCGGCGACGATGTCACCGATGAGGACGCCATGCGCGCGCTGCAGCCCGGAGATCTCGGCGTGCGCGTCGGTCCGGGGGAGAGCGCCGCCGACCTGCGTGTGGAGAACCCACAACAGATGGCCGCGCTTCTGGAGGCACTCGTGGCCGAGCGCGCTGCCGGACGGGAATAGACTGCCGTCATGTCCCCGCAAGATCCTTCTTCTTCGAACGCGCCCATTGACATCAAGCCCCGCAGCCGCGTCGTCACCGACGGCATCGAGGCCACGACCTCGCGAGGAATGCTCCGTGCCGTCGGCATGGGTGACGCGGACTGGGATAAGCCCCAGATCGGCATCGCATCGAGCTGGAACGAGATCACGCCATGCAACCTGAGCCTTGACCGCCTGGCGCAGTCGGCGAAGGAAGGCGTGCACTCCGGTGGCGGCTACCCGCTGCAGTTCGGCACGATCTCGGTGTCGGACGGGATCTCGATGGGGCACGAGGGCATGCACTTCTCCCTCGTGTCGCGCGAGGTCATCGCAGACTCGGTCGAGACCGTCATCATGGCCGAGCGCCTCGACGGCACTGTGCTGCTGGCAGGCTGCGACAAGTCGATCCCCGGCATGCTCATGGCCAGCGCACGCCTCGGCCTCTCCAGCGTGTTCCTGTATGCGGGCTCGATCGCGCCGGGCTGGGTGAAGCTCTCGGACGGCACCGAGAAGGACATCACGATCATCGACTCGTTCGAAGGCGTAGGGGCCCACCGCGCCGGTCGGATGAGTGCAGAGGATCTCAAGCGAATCGAATGCGCATTCGCACCGGGCGAGGGCGCGTGCGGCGGCATGTACACCGCCAACACGATGGCATCGGTCGGTGAGGCCCTCGGGCTGAGCCTGCCCGGTTCGGCAGCCCCGCCGTCGGCAGACCGTCGCCGCGACTACTTCGCACACCGCTCCGGTGAGGCCGTCGTGAACCTGCTCCGCCAAGGCATCACGACCAAGGACATCCTGACGCCCGAGGCCTTCGAGAACGCCATCGCCCTTGCAATGGCACTCGGCGGCTCCACCAATGTCGTGCTGCACCTGCTCGCGATCGCCCGTGAGGCGCAGGTCGAGCTGAACCTGCACGACTTCAACCGCATCGGTGACAAGACGCCGCACATCGCCGACATGAAGCCGTTCGGCAAGTACGTCATGAACGACGTCGACCGTCAGGGCGGCATCCCCGTCATCATGAAGGCCATGCTCGACGAGGGCCTGCTGCACGGCGACGCGCTCACCGTCACGGGCAAGACGCTCGCCGAGAACCTCGCAGAGCTCGATCCGCAGCCGCTCGACGGCGAGGTCATCCATACCTTCGACAACCCGATCCATGCCTCAGGCGGCATCACGATCCTGCACGGTTCGCTCGCACCCGAGGGCGCCGTCGTGAAGTCGGCCGGGTTCGACGCCGATGTGTTCGAGGGGCCCGCCCGAGTGTTCGAGCGCGAGCGCGCAGCGATGGACGCACTCGCCGACGGCAAGATCAACGCGGGTGATGTGATCGTGATCCGTTACGAGGGCCCGAAGGGCGGACCCGGTATGCGCGAGATGCTCGCGATCACCGGTGCCATCAAGGGCGCCGGCCTCGGCAAAGATGTACTACTGTTGACTGACGGACGATTCTCAGGCGGCACAACCGGCCTGTGCATCGGCCACATAGCACCCGAAGCGGTGGACGCAGGTCCTATCGCCTTCGTGCGCGATGGTGATCTGATACGGGTCGATATCGCAGCTCGCACTCTTGACTTACTCGTCGATGAGGCAGAGCTCGCCTCCCGCCGCTCTGGCTGGGAGCCGCTTCCCCCGCGCTATACCCGTGGCGTTCTTGCCAAATACTCGCGACTCGTGCGTTCCGCTGCGGAAGGCGCGACGACCGGTTGATCCACGTCGGCCTCTCGCCGACGTCTTCTCAGATCATCAAGGAAAGACATGACTGCTGATTCTGTTTCGGCCGTTCCACGGCCGCCGTCCCCCAAATCCACTGCGCCCGAGATCACGGGTGCAGAGGCCGTGGTCCGTGCCCTCGGACTTCTCGGTGTGACCGATGTGTTCGGCATCCCCGGCGGGACGATCATGCCCGTGTACGACCCGCTGCTCGACGACGACACCGTCCGGCACATCCTCGTCCGACACGAACAGGGTGCCGGTCACGCGGCGGAGGGGTACGCGGCTGCGAGCGGCCGCACCGGCGTCGCGATCGCGACTTCGGGCCCCGGCGCGACCAACCTCGTGACGGCGATCGCCGATGCCTATATGGATTCGGTGCCGCTCGTCGCCATCACCGGGCAGGTATTCAGCCATCTGATGGGAACGGATGCGTTCCAGGAGGCCGACATCGTCGGCATCACCATGCCGGTCACGAAGCACTCGTTCCTCGTGAAGGAGCCCTCGGAGATCCCGGGTGCCCTCGCCGCGGCATTCGAGATCGCCTCGACGGGCCGTCCCGGTCCCGTGCTCGTTGACATCACCAAGGACGCGCAGCAGAAGTCGGCACCGTTCGTCTGGCCGCCCAAGGTCGACCTGCCCGGTTATCGTCCGGTGACCAAGGCGCACGGCAAGCAGATCCAAGCCGCTGCCGCCTTGCTCGCAGACGCGAAGAAGCCGGTGCTGTACGTCGGCGGTGGCGTGGTCCGCGGTCGTGCCGCTGCAGAGCTTCTGGCCCTCGCCGAGTCGACCAACGCACCGGTGGTGACGACGTTGATGGCACGTGGGGTGTTCCCCGACTCGCATCGGCAGCACCTCGGCATGCCGGGTATGCACGGCACGGTTCCGGCCGTGCTCGCCCTGCAGGAGTCCGATCTCATCGTGGCGCTCGGTGCACGATTCGATGACCGGGTCACGGGGAAGGCAGCAGACTTCGCCCCCAACGCGAAGGTCGTGCATGTCGACATCGACCCAGCGGAGATCTCGAAGATCCGCAACGCCGATGTGCCGATCGTCGGTGACGTGCGCGACGTGCTGATCGATCTGGATGCCGCCTTCCGCGGAGTCGTCGGCAGTACGAAGCCTGACATCGCCGAGTGGTGGTCGTATCTCGACGGGCTGCTTGAGGAGTTCCCGCTCGGTTACTCGCCGACAGAAGACGGCCTGCTCGCCCCGCAGCACGTGATCCAGCGGATCGGTGAGCTCACCGGCCCGGAGGGAATCTACGTCGCCGGCGTCGGGCAGCACCAGATGTGGGCCGCGCAGTTCATCAAGTACGAGCGACCCAACGCATGGTTGAACTCCGGTGGCGCCGGCACCATGGGCTACTCGGTTCCTGCTGCGATGGGCGCCAAAGTCGCAGAACCCGACCGGGTCGTATGGTCGATCGACGGCGACGGATGTTTCCAGATGACCAATCAGGAGCTCGCCACCTGCGCGATCAACAACATCCCGATCAAGGTCGCGATCATCAACAACTCCTCTCTGGGCATGGTGCGCCAGTGGCAGACCCTGTTCTACGACGGACGTCACTCGAACACCGACCTGAACACCGGGCACGGCACCGTCCGCATCCCCGACTTCGTCAAGCTCGCCGAGGCCTACGGCTGCCTCGCGATCCGGGTGGAGAAGGAAGAGGACGTGGATGCCGCGATCAAACTGGCGTTGGAGACCAACGACCGACCGGTCGTGATCGACTTCGTCGTCTCGGCGGACGCCATGGTGTGGCCGATGGTGCCGCAGGGCGTCAGCAACAGTTACGTCCAGTACGCGCGCGATCATGCGCCCACGTTCGATGAGGAGGTCTGAGCGATGTCGACCCACGTGCTGAGTCTCCTCGTCGAGGACACACCCGGTCTGTTGACCCGCGTCGCCGGGCTCTTCGCCCGTCGAGGCTTCAACATCGAATCCCTCGCCGTCGGCGTCACCGAGGTACCGGGCGTATCCCGGATCACGGTCGTCGTCGACGTCGACCAGTTGCCCCTTGAGCAGGTGACCAAGCAGCTGAACAAGCTGATCAACGTCATCAAGATCGTGGAACTCGATTTCGCGACCTCTGTGCAGCGCCACCATGTGCTGGTCAAAGTGCGCACAGACAACGCCACGCGCTCGAACGTGATCGAGATCGTGAACCTGTTCCGCGCGTCGGTCGTCGATTACGCATCCGATGCGCTGGTGATCGAGGTCACCGGCGACAAGGGCAAGATCGAGGCGATTCTGCGGGCCTTGGAGCCCTTCGGCATCAAGGAACTCTCGCAGTCCGGCCTTCTCGCGATCGGCCGAGGCGGCAAGAGCATCACCGAACGCGTCCTGCGCGGCTGACCACCCAGACCATAGAACCTCCAGAAGGAAAGAGAAACACCAACGTGAGTACTGAGATCTTCTACGACGCCGACGCCGATCTGTCCCTCATCCAGGCCAAGAAGGTCGCGATCGTCGGCTACGGCTCGCAGGGCCACGCCCACGCGCAGAACCTGCGCGACTCGGGTGTCGAGGTCGCTATCGCGCTGAAGGACGGCTCGAAGTCCGCAGCGAAGGCGGAGGAGGCGGGCTTCCCTGTCAAGTCCGTCGCGGATGCCACCACCTGGGCCGACCTCATCATGATCCTCGCGCCGGACCAGCACCAGCGCACGATCTACTCCGAGTCGATCGCTCCGAACCTCACCGAGGGCAAGACCCTCGCGTTCGCGCACGGCTTCAACATCCGTTTCGGGTACATCGACGCCCCAGAGGGCGTCGATGTCATCCTCGTCGCGCCGAAGGCGCCGGGACACACCGTTCGTCGCGAGTTCGTCGCCGGCCGAGGCATCCCGGACATCATCGCGGTCGAGAAGGACGCATCCGGCCAGGCCTGGGCGCTCGCGCTCTCTTACGCCAAGGCGATCGGCGGCACCCGCGCCGGCGTCATCAAGACGACCTTCACGGAAGAGACCGAGACCGACCTCTTCGGCGAGCAGGCCGTCCTCTGCGGTGGCGTCAGCCACCTCGTGCAGGCCGGCTTCGAGACCCTCACCGAAGCGGGCTACCAGCCGCAGATCGCCTACTTCGAGGTGCTGCACGAGCTCAAGCTCATCGTCGACCTGATGTGGGAGGGCGGCATCGCCAAGCAGCGCTGGTCGATCTCCGACACCGCCGAGTTCGGCGACTACGTCTCGGGCCCGCGCGTGATCGATGAGCGCGTCAAGGAGAGCATGCAGGGTGTGCTCGCCGACATCCAGTCCGGTGCATTCGCGAAGCGCTTCATCGATGACCAGGACAACGGCGCCGAAGAATTCCTCGCACTGCGCGCGAAGGAAGAACAGCACCCGATCGAGGTCACCGGCAAGGAGCTGCGTTCGCTCTTCGCATGGAAGCAGCAGGACGAGGACTACGTCGACGGCAGCGCTGCGCGCTGACCATTCGTCTCAAAGAACGGGCATCCCTCACGGGGTGCCCGTTCTGGGTTAACGGCCGACATAGCTGCGAGACATCGGATGTCTGTGCCAGGATGGAGGCGATCCAACGAGAGGCGATGATGAAGCAGCAGTGGTTCGACGAGGCACGGTTCGGGATGTTCGTGCACTTCGGTCTGTACAGCGCGGCGGCTCGGCACGAGTGGGTGCAGAACTACGAGCGGCTCACCGACGAGGAGTACCGCCCTTATTTCGATCACTTCGAACCTGATCGCTTCGATGCCAAGGCGCTCGCACGTCGCGCGAAGGACACCGGGATGGGATACATCGTCCTCACGACGAAACATCACGACGGATTCGCCCTGTGGGACTCGGAGCTCACCGACTTCACGTCGGTCACCGCATCCGGGCGCGACCTCGTGCGCGAGTATGTCGATGCTCTGCGTGAAGAAGGCCTCAAGGTAGGGCTCTATCATTCCGTGATCGACTGGCATCATCCTGATTTCACGGTGGACTGGAACCACCCCCGCCGCGATGACGAGAATGCCCACGAGCTCAATGTCGGGCGGGACATGGCGCGCTATCGCGCCCACCTGCACGGACAGGTCCGTGAGCTCCTGACCGGTTACGGCGAGATCGACTACCTGTTCTTCGATTTCACCTATCCGGAGTCGAAAGACGGGTGGGACGGTAAAGGCCCCGAGGCCTGGGATGCGCAGGCACTGCTGGCCCTGTGCCGCGAGCTGCAGCCGGACATGCTGGTCAACGATCGCCTCGGCATCCCCGCCGACTTCGTCACACCGGAGCAGTACCAGCCGACGGCCCCGATCGTCAAAGACGGTGTGCCGCTCACCTGGGAGGCGTGCCAGACGCTCAACGGCTCATGGGGCTATCACCGTGACAACACCGATCAGAAGTCGGCGACGCTGCTGGCGCAGATGCTCGCCGACTCGGTGTCGATGGATGGCAACATGCTGCTCAACGTCGGCCCAGACGGGCGCGGTGCCATCGCACCGCGTGACGCGCAGGTGCTCGAAGAGCTCGGGGGCTGGATGCGGCTGCACCGCGGAGCGATCGTCGGTGCGGGGCACGCGCCGTTCGCTCCGCCACGCGAAGGCGTGTACACGATGCGGGGCGATCGTCTCTACCTGCACCTGTTCTCCTGGCCGATGGGCTTCGTGCATCTGCCTCAGCTCGCGGGCAGAGTCGCATATGCGCGACTTCTCAACGACGGCTCGTGGCTCAAGACATCCGTCACCGACCCCCACCAGCAGGCGGACCTGATGACACCCGCGGGGGAGGCCGAGGGCACGCTTACCGTGCATCTCCCTGTGCGGCGCCCCGATGTGCTCATCCCGGTCGTGGAGCTCACGCTCGTCAAGGCCTGACTGCTGAGGCGTGATGTCTCAGGACGCGGGCCCCGGCAGCTCAAGCCCTTCCAGCGCCTGGCGGGCGGCACCGTGCAGGATCGCGTCGGCACCCGTCATCGCCGCTTCGATCCGAAGGTTCTGCGTCGCCAGGGGGTGGCACGCCTCATACACCCGACTGCGCACGGCAGCCAGAAACGGCTCTGACGCACTCATGCTGCCGGTCAGGAACACGGCGTGCGGATTGAAGAAGTTCACCACTCCGGACAGTGCTTGACCGAGGTGAGTACCTGCGGTTCGCACCAGCGTCGTCGCGGCAGGGTCGGCGTCGCGGGCGAGTGCCAGCACGTCGCCGACGACCTGCACGTCCCCTCGGCCGAGCTCGTGCATCTGCCGCACGAGACTGGCGCCGCTCGCGACGGTCTCGAGGCACCCGGTGTTCCCGCACGAGCACGGGATGTCGCCGCTGCCGTCGATCCGGGTGTGGGTGATGTCTCCGGCTGCGGATGACGCGCCACGATGGACATGGCCGTCGACGATGATGCCGCTGCCGATAGCGGTGCCGGCCTTCACAGTGATGCTGTGCTTCGACAGGCCGAACTGTGCGCGATGTTCGCCGAGCGCGGCGAGATTCGCATCATTGTCGACCGTGATGGTGGCGACGTCGAAGCGGGATCGGAGGTGGTCCCCGACGCGGAATCCGGGCCAGCCAGGCATCCTCGACGGTTGATCGACCGCTCCGGTCTCGACGTTCACCGGACCGGGAAGGCTGACGCCGATGGCGCGGATGGGTGCGGCGTCGTCGCGGGTGAGGTCATCGAACACGGTGGAGATGGCCGCGAGCGTCGGAACGGGGCCGGCTGACAGATCGACCTCGGCGCTGCGCACTTCGAGCAGAGCGCCGCTGAGATCGTGCTTGCCGATGCGCGCGTGACGACCGCCGAGGTCGACCGTCAATACCGAACCGCCATCCGATGCCGGTCGCAGAACACGCGGTCGCCGACCGCCGCGCGATGTGCCGACGCCGTCTTCCTGCAGCAGCCCTGAGTCGAGGAGCGACTGCACGCGCAGGCCGACCGTCGACGCGGCGATGCCCAACTGGGATGCCAGTTCGCTGCGGGACTGCGCGTGCCCGCGCGTGACGAGGTCGAGGATCTGTCGGGTGTGAGCATCGTCGGGTGTGCGGGGCTGGTGCTGCGTCACGGGGTCTCCGGTCGTCGGGGCGCGCATTGAATTCCGAGTGAAGTTTCACCCATGTTACGAAGTATCACCGATCCATAAACATCCGATGTCCAGCTTGCGGCGGACGCTGGATCGTGACACGGTGACTTTATACGAAATCCTACTAGGTTGCTTCGATGATCGAAAGAACCTATCTGAGTCCCAAGGAGACATTCAATGAAGAAGATGCGCGTTGGCGCCGTGGCTGCGGTCGCGGGTTTCGCCGTTGCGATGACGGGATGTGCCGGCACCGATGGTGGAGCAGGCGGTGGAGAAGGTGACGCGATCGTCGTCGACATGTGGTCCGGCAGCGAATCGGACACCGAGGCGCTCGAGGCGCAGATCGCTTTCGCCCAGGAGCAGAACCCCGACGTCGAGATCAAGCTGCAGACGGCACCGTGGAGCGACTTCTTCACGAAGCTCACCACGAACATGGCTTCAGGCAACATGGCCTGCGTGACCGGGATGAGCGGCGCGCAGCTCGGCGGCTACACCGCAGGATTCCGCGAGCTCTCCGACGAGGACTTGGAGACAGCGGGACTCGACAAGGCCGACTTCACCGCCGGCTCGGACGGCATCCTCAGCTTCGGCGGCAAGCTCTACGGCATGCCGTTCGACGTCTCCGCGATGCTCGTCTTCTACAACCAGGACATGTTGGACGCCGCCGGTGCCGCGACTCCTGAGATCGGCTGGACCGTCGAGGACTTCGAGAAGATCGCTGCCGACGCGACCGTCGACGGCAAGTACGGGTTCGCCATGGGGATGGGCGGTTACCAGTGGATGTCGATGCCGATGACCTATTCCGGTGCGCAGCCGGCCACTGAGAAGGGCGAGCTCGAGATCGACTCGTCCGACTTCGTCGAGGCGGCGGACTGGTACGCCGGCCTCGTCAACGACCAGAAGGTCGCGGCTCCTGTCGCATCGGCGTCCGACACCGGATGGGGCGAGGGCCAGTACTCCGGCGGAAACGCGGCGATGGCGGTCGACGGCACCTGGAACGCGGTCACCTATCTGAACAACGACGCCGGCTTCACCGCCGGTATGGTGCCGCTGCCCGCAGGCGCGAACGGCAGCAGCAGCCCGGTGCTCGGTTCGGGATTCGGAATCTCGAAGGACTGCGAGAACCCGGAGGCCGCGCTGAAGGTCATGGGCTCATTGCTCGGCACCGATGCGCAGGACTACATCGCATCGTCCGGCCGGTCGTACCCGGCGCGCATCTCCTCGCAGCCGCTGTACTTCGAGTCGATCGATGAGCAGTATCGCGATCAGGTGCAGGCCGTCTTCGAGGACGCGTTCTCGAACACCGTGCCGCTGTACATGACCGACAACTGGGCGAAGCTCGACAGTTACATCCAGCCGAACCTCGTCAGCGTCTACAACGGCGACCTCGAGATGGAGCAGCTCCTGGGCGACGCGCAGTCCCAGTTCGGCAAGTGAGTCCGTTCATCGGACTCTGACCACGCAGTGAGCATGAAAGAAGAACGATGACGAGCACGACACGACGTCGGAGTTCGCTCGCGAAGGTGGAGTCTCGCCAGGCGCTGGGGTTCGCAACCCCGGCCCTGGTGGGACTCGCCCTGTTCACGATCGTCCCGGTGGGACTCTCGATCGTGATGAGCGTCTTCAACTGGCCGGCATTCGGCGACCGCACATTCAACGGAGTGGACAACTACGTCAAGCTGTTCACCGACAGCCCCGACTTCTGGCCGGCGTTGCGCAACTCCGCGGTGTACACCCTGCTGTACGTCCCGCTGAGCATCGTGCTCTCGCTCGCCCTCGCGATCGGACTCGGCCCTCGCATCCGGGGCCGCGGTGCGCTGCGCGTGCTGTTCTTCATCCCCGTCGTGACCCCGATGGTCGCCAACGTGCTGGTCTGGAAGATGATCCTGCAGCCGCAGGGACTCGTTAACGGTCTCTCGACCAGCTGGTTCGGGATCACGCTGCCGAACTTCCTCGCCGATCCCTCGTGGGCGATGATCATGGTCGTCGCGATGAGCGTGTGGCAGGGCCTCGGCTACAACATGCTGATCTTCTCGGCAGCCCTCGAGCAACTGCCGGACAGCGTGCTCGAGGCCGCCAGCATCGACGGAGCCCACGGCTTCCGCCGTGTCTGGAGCGTCATCATCCCGATGATCTCGCCGGCGATCTTCTTCGCCACGATCATGACGATGATCACGTCCCTGCAGGTCTTCGTGCAACCCCAGATGCTGACCGGCGGAGGGCCGGGCAACGCGACGAAGCCGCTCGTGATGTACATCTGGGAGCAGGGGTTCACCTTCGGCGATCTCGGTCTCGCCGCCGCCGCCGCATGGGTCCTGTTCGCGATCATCATCGCGATCACCGGCCTCCAGTTCGCCGCACAGAAGAAGTGGGTGCACTATGAGCACTGAGACGCTGATCCGCCCTCTCGACACGAAGGGCACCCCCGTCGCCGGCGCGCCGCGCACGCGCGGAGTCGAGACGACGACCGGTGCGAAGGTGCGTCTGGTCATCGCGCACATCTGCATCTACATCGTCGCGCTCATCTTCATGGCGCCCCTCATCTACGCGTTCTTCTCGGCTCTCAAACCGAACTCCGAGATGTTCTCCATGCCTCCGACGCTGATCGGCTCGGAGATCAAGTGGAGCAACTTCGTCGACGTCTTCACGTACGGCCCATTCGCCACGTACATCGCGAACTCGTTCATCGTCGCGATCCTCGGCACGCTCGTCACGATCATCGTCTCGACGACCGCCGGCTATGCGTTCGGACGCCTGCGGTGGAAGGGACGCGACACTGTCTTCGTGCTCTTCCTCGCCACGCTGATGGTCCCCGCCGAGGTCCTGGTCATCCCGATGTTCCAGGTCATGCAGTGGTTCGACTGGGTGGACACCTATCAGGCACTGGTGCTGCCGTTCGCGTTCGGAGCGTTCGGCACGTTCCTGATGCGTCAGTTCTTCCGCGGCATCCCGTACGAGTTGGAGGAGGCGGCCCGAATCGACGGCGCCGGCCCGATCCGCACCTTCCTCAAGATCATCCTTCCGCTGTCGAAGTCCGCGGTCGCCGTGCTCACCGTCTTCACATTCCTGTCCTTCTGGAACAGCTACCTGTGGCCTCTCATCGTGACTGTCGACTATGACGCGCTCGGCACACTGCCGGTGGGCCTCGCAAGTTTCGCCGGTCTCACCGGAACGCGCTGGGACCTGCAGATGGCGGCCGCGATCATCTCGATGATCCCGACCACGGTCCTCGTGATCGTGCTGCAGAAGCACTTGGTCAAGGGCATCGCCATGGCCGGCCTCGGGGGGCGCTGAGAAGGTCATGGCCCAGGTACAGGGGAGAACCATGCCCGAAATCGCTCATCACATGCCAGCTGCCGTCGTCGGCATCGACATCGGAGGCACGAAGATCGCAGCGCTTCTGGTCGACGGGCAGGGCGAGATCCTCGCCAGAGGCGTCGTCGATGCGCCGGCTCGGGAGGGCGGCCGCGCCATGGCTGACGCTGCGGCGGCGCTCGCACGCGAGCTGGCGGCGGATGCCGGGCGCACACTGTCAGCAGTCGGCGTCGGTGCGGCAGGAGTCGTCGACCACGAGACCGGGATCATCCGCGCCGCGTCCGAGACCTTCGCCGATTGGGCGGGGTTTCCGCTCGGAGACGAGCTCTCGGCCAGGCTGGGCGCTCCGGTACGCGTCGAGAACGACGTCAACGCCTTCCTGCTCGGCGAACTCGATCACGACGACTCCGGCGATGACGTCCTCGGCGTGATGCTCGGCACCGGCGTCGGCGGAGCCGTCGTGCTCGACGGCCAGCTTCGGCACGGCCCGCACGGTGCGGCGGGTGAGATCGGGCACACTCCGGGGTACAGCGACATCCGCTGCACGTGCGGGCAGATCGGCCACCTCGAGACGCTCGCATCAGGCACGTCGATAGGGCTGCGGTACGCGGAGCGTTCCGGCGAGACCGGACTCACCGCACGGGAGGTCGCCGATCGTGCCAGAGCCGGTGATGCGGTCGCCGCGGATGTGTTCGCCGCTGCCGGACGCGCCGTCGCTCTCGCCTGTGCGAGCGCTGCTGGCATCCTGGATCTCGACCGCGCCGTCATCGGCGGCGGCGTGGTGAACGCCTGGGATCTGCTGCTGCCTGCGATCGAGGCGGCGCTCGTCACGGATTCTCCGGTGTCCGGCGTGCGACTCGAGATCATGCCCGCGACGCGGGGATCGGACGCCGTGGCGCTGGGCGCTGCCGCTGCCGCCCGTCGCGCATTCTCCGGTCTCGGAGCCGGTGCACATGACCCCAGCGAACTCGAAGGAGCGACCCTGTGAATGCACTACCAGAAGCCAGCGAGATCTGGATGGGACCTCTGGCACCGCTCGCCCCTGGAGGGCTCTCCAGGCCGCGGATCGGCATCGGCGGCATCTCGATCGAATCCAGCACCTTCTCCCCGCATGTCTCGGGGGACGAGGCGTTCACCATCCGCACCGGCGCCGATCTGCGTGCCTACTATCCGTTCCTCGACGCGGGGCGCGAGCTCGCCGACGCTGCGGATTGGGTGCCGCTCGTGCACGGTCGCTCGTTGCCCGGTGGCGCGGTCGACCCCGCCACATACCGGCGGATGAAGGATGCCATCATCGACGGCATCCGCGAACAGGGACCGTTCGACGGCTTCTTCTTCGACATCCACGGCGCTATGAGCGTGTTCGGAATGGTGGACGCCGAAGGCGACCTCTCGCGGGCGGTCCGAGAGGCGCTGGGGCCTGACACCCTGATCTCGACTTCGATGGACCTGCATGGCAACGTCTCGGAGACGCTGCGCGATCACGTCGATCTGCTCACCTGCTATCGGATGGCACCGCACGAGGACTGGCTCAACACCAAGGAGCGTGCCGTCCACAATCTGCTGGAGCGCCTGCGAGGCGTGCACGGTGGCGATCCGCTGCATCGTCGCCCGCTGAAGGCGTGGGTGCCGGTTCCAGTGCTCCTGCCCGGTGAGAAGACCAGTACGCGGCTGGAGCCGGCGCGCGGCATCTACGCGCAGCTGCCCGAGATCGAGAAGCTGGACGGCGTCGTGGATGCGTCGGTGTGGATCGGCTATGCCTGGGCGGATGAGCCGCGATGCCAGGCATACGTCGTCGTCACCGGCGATGATCGGGAGGTCATCACCCGTGAATCCGAGCGTGTGGCGCGGATGTTCTGGGATGCGCGAGAGGACTTCGTGTTCGTCGCCGAGACCGCGACGCTGGACGGCGCGCTGGCCAAGGCTCTCGCTGTCGACGCTGCGCGTCCGTATGTGATCTCGGACTCCGGCGACAACCCGACAGCCGGTGGAGCGGGTGATGTGACCTGGACGCTCGGAGAACTGCTCGAGCGGAGCGACCTCACCGATGGCACGCGCACGACGCTCGTCGCGTCCATCTTCGATCGTGGGGCCGTCGCGGTTGCTGTCGAGGCCGGTGTCGGTGCATCGATCACGCTCACCGCGGGCGCTCGCGTGGACGACGGCCCGCGCGGACCCGTGCAGATCACCGGGGAGGTGTTCTCGATCACGCCGGGAGATCCCGATGCCGGCACACAGGTCGTCATCGCCGTCGGTGGTCTTCACGCGATCATCACGGAACGACGCAAGCCCTTCCACCACCTCGACGACTTCCGAATGCTCGGGCTCGATCCCGAGCACGCCGACATCGTGGTAGTCAAGATCGGCTACCTCGAGCCGGAGCTCTACGACCTCGCGGCGGATTGGACGCTGGCGCTCACGCCCGGCGGTGTCGACCAGGACCTGCTGCGTCTCGGGCACCACCATCTCGCCGCCGGCGTATACCCGTTCGACACCGCCGGAGCCCCGGCACTCACTGCGGTCGTCGGCCGTCGTGGAGAGGACTGAGACACATGCTGAACTTCGAGAAGCGCACCGGACCCGACTTCGGCTCCGCAGCGCCGACGTACCCGACCAACGCCGTGCCCGAGTGGTTCCGAGATGCGAAGCTCGGCTTCTTCGTGCACTGGGGTCTCTACTCCGTGCCCGCCTGGGCCGTGGCCCACCCCGAGGGCGGTGTCCCCACCGAGGACTCCTACGCGTGGCACCAGTACGCGGAGTGGTATGGCAACACCGTACGGATCGCCGGCAGTCCGACGTGGAATCGTCACCAGGAGCTCTACGGCCCCGGCCGCTCGTACGAGGATCTTGCCGATCTCTGGGACGCGTCGGCCTTCGATGCCGACGCGTTCGTCGGTGAGTTGGTCGGAGCGGGGGCGAGGTACATCATCCCCACGACCAAGCACCACGAGGGGTTCTGCCTCTGGGACACCCGGACCACAGCGTTCAATGCGGTGAGGCGCGGCCCTCGACGCGACCTCATCTCGGAGTTCCACGACGCCACCAGACGCGCCGGCGCCCGATTCGGCGTGTACTACTCCGGTGCGCTGGACTGGCACGTCAGCGACTTCCCTGCGATCGAGTCCGACACGGACCTGTTCCGATTCCGGCGCAACGACGACGCGTTCGCCCGGTACTCGGCGGCGCAGCTGGAGGAGCTCATCCAGCGCTTCTCGCCCGACGTGCTCTGGAACGACATCGAGTGGCCGGACGGCGGCAAGGGGCAGGAGGATCACGCTGTCGCAGCGCTGTTGTCGCGATACTTCGACGGGCACCCCGACGGCGTCGTCAACGACCGCTGGGGTGTGCCGTATCACGGCTATCTCACCCGTGAGTACACGAACGTGGATGAGATCCTGCCTGAGCCGTGGGAGTCGACCAGGGGACTGGGCTACTCGTTCGGGTTCAATCAGGCCGAGGATGACAGCCACACCCTTTCCGGCCCCGATCTCATCCGGATGCTGGTCGATGTCGTCTCGAAGAATGGAAACCTGCTGATCAACGTCGGCCCCGCGGCCGACGGCTCGATCCCTGAACTGCAGCGTGCCACGATGCGCGAACTCGGCGCGTGGCTGAGCGTCAATGGCGAAGCCGTCTACGGCACCCGTCCGTGGATCCGATTCGGAGAGGAGGTCGGTGCTCCCCGTCGCTACACGCAGTCGGATGCGGGTGTGCATGTGCACGCGCTCGATCCGAGCATCGGCGAGCTGGAACTGCCTGCTGAACTGGCCAGCTCTCACGGCGCGCGCTGGGCTGATGGTTCTGCGGTCGAGATGACCGCTCGTCAGGACAGCACCGCGATCGTGGTGATTCCCGAAGCGCTTCGCGGACAGCCTGTGGCGGTGTTCACGGTCCCGGTCCGATGATCGCCGTCGAGATCGCCGTTCAGGATGCTGCCGGCGCACGCACGGCCTTCGAACACGGTGCCGATCGCGTTGAGCTGTGTCAGGCGCTGGCCGAGACCGGCGGATTGACCCCGTCCGCCGGCACGATCGACGCCGTATGCGAGGCGGCGGGCGGCGGGCGTGTCGCCGTACTGGTGCGCCCTCGTCCGGGTGGATTCGTGTACGACGCGGAGGAGATCGCTCTCGTCGCCGCTGACCTCCGCGATTGCGTGCGTCGTGGTGCAGGCGGAGTGGTCGTCGGGGCGCTCCGCCCGGACGGCGGGATCGATCGCGATGCGATGCGCCGGTGGAAGGAAGCGGCCGGCGACGCGGAGTTCGTGTTCCACCGCGCGATCGACGCGCTGGCCGATCCCGCGTCGGTCATCGACGAACTTGCCGAACTCGGTACGGATCGCGTGCTCACCTCAGGAGGGGCCGCGCGCAGCATCGACGGCATCGAAGTGCTCGCCGCGCTTGCACGTCAGGCCGCAGGGCGATTGCAGATCATGTCAGGCGGCGGGGTGCGCGTGGAAGACATCCCTGACCTTGTCAGTGCCGGCATCGACGCCGTGCATCTGTCCGCGAGGGTCCGCTCGGCCGACGAAGCGCCGAGCGGACCAGGCGGCGGTGTCATGGGGTTCGACGTCACCGAACCCGCGATCGTCGCCGCCGCAGTGCGTGCTGTCAGGGGCGTGTGAGCTCTTCCAGCACTTCGATCACGTGGCGGTACGGCTTGCCGGTGGCACGGGTCATCCCGATCTCGCACGTGCGGTTCGCCGAGACGAACGCATCGAAGCCGTCGCGTTCCGCATCCGCTACTGACACCTCGGCGGACTCGACGGCCGTCGCGCTCTCGGTGAGTTCGGGGTGCAGCATCCCGCGGTCGCCGGCGAATGCGCAGCAACCCCAGCCATCCGGAATGTAGACCTCGTGGGCGACAGCGCCGGCGAGGGCGGTGAGCGCGCCCGTCGCACCGAGCGCAGTCGTCGAGCACGTCGGATGCACGGCGATCGACTCCAGCTTCTGCGCGACTGCGAGCTTGGGGAGCACCTCGCGGGCGACATAAGTCGTGGCGTCTTCGATGCGCAGACCGGCGTATTCCGGGTATTCGGCCAGCGATTTCGCCAGCATGACGTGCAGGCCCTCGGTGCAGGATGCCGCATCGCACACGACGGGCAGTTCGCCGTGGCGACTGGCCTCCCAGAGCGAGGCGAGCACACGACTCGTCATCCGGTCATAACCAGACAGATGCCCCTTCGACTTCCACGGCGTTCCGCAGCACAGCCCGCCGGCATCATCGGGAATCACCACGGGGATGCCGGCACGCTCGAGCAGAGCGCTGAGGGCGTCGCGTGAGCCGCTGCCATCTTCCTCCGGGCCGAATATCGTGCCGATGCACGCGCCGAAGAACACGGCCTGCGCATCGGCAGGAGCATTCGGCCTCGGCGGCGCCGAACCACCACGGGGGAGACCCGCGTCGTAGAGCGGCATCGTCTCAGCGCCGAGCACGGCGCGGCCGAGCTGCGTGACGCCCTTCACCAGTGGTGCAGGCAGGGCATCGGCGACGGTCAGCGCCACTGCGCCGATCCTGGTCACAGCTCCCCATCCCTTCGCCGCGACATCCCAGACACCGTCCTCGATCTTCGAAGCCTCTTCGGCACGCAGCCGTCGCACCAGATCGCCGGTGTTGATGTCGACGGGGCAGGCGACACCGCACATGCCGTCGACGGCGCAGGTCTGCACGCCCTCGTAGTCGTAGTCGGAGCGCAGTTCTTTCAGCAGCTCCACGTCGCCCTGCTCCTCGGCCCAGGCCATATCGCGCCGCAGCACGATGCGCTGTCGCGGAGTCAGGGTGATGCTCTTGCTCGGGCACGACGGCTCGCAGTATCCGCATTCGACGCAGCGGTCGACCTCGCTCTCGACGGTCGGTACGCGCTTGAGATCGTGCAGATACGATTCGGCATCGTCGGAGAGCACGACGCCGGGATTCAGAATGCCGTCCGGATCGATCAGACGCTTGATGTCCCACATGATGTCCGTGAGGAAGTCGCCGTACTGACGACGCACGAACGGCGCCATGATGCGCCCGGTGCCGTGCTCGGCTTTCAGCGATCCGCCCTGGCCCAGCACGAGGTCGACGAGGTCAGCTGTGAAGCGCTGGTATCGGGCGACGCTCGCGGCATCGTCGAAACGCTCGTTGAGCAGGAAGTGGACATTGCCGTCCTTGGCATGGCCGAAGATCACCGAGCCTTCGTACTCGTGCTTCGTGAACAACACGATCAGCTGCTCGCACGTCGTGAGCAGTCGATCGACGGGAACGACGATGTCCTCCAGCAGTGCTGTGGTCCCGGAGGGACGCGCGCCGGCCACGGCCGTGTAGAGGCCCTTGCGCACCGTCCAGAGAGACGCCCGCTCGGCAGCATCCGTCGTGAGCGTCGGCAGGACGGCCAGGGGGAGCGCGGCGAACTCCTGCAGTGCCGCGTCGCTCGCCTCGGCGAGGTCGTCGACGCTTGATGCATGCACTTCCACGAGCAGGGCGGCATGGTCGTGCACATCGATCCCTGCGATCGCTGCGGGAACATCGCTGAGTCCCTGCGCGACGCGGAGGGAGGCGGCATCCATCAGTTCGATGGTCGCGAGGCCCTGCCCGGCGAAATGCGGCTCGGCGAGAGCCGGCAGAGCGGCCATGGCGTCGGCGAGCGTCTCGAACACAAGCAACCCGGTCGCGACCTGAGGGCGGATCTCGATCGTCCTGAACCGGGCCTCGGCGACGAAGGCCAGCGTGCCCTCTGAGCCGATCACGAGATGTTCGAGGATCCGTACTGGATCGTCGAAATCGAGGAGTGCGTTGAGCCCGTACCCCATGGTGTTCTTCATCGAGAACTGCTGCCTGACGAACGCGACATCGGCTGCGGAGCCGAGCATGCGCTCGCGGAGGGCGATCAGTCCGTCGGCGATCTCCGGTTCCGCGGCACGCAGCCGGTCGAGTGCGTCCGGTGCGCCGGTGTCGAGGATCGTGCCGCTCGGCAGCACGAGCAGCAGGGATTCGATGGTCTGATACGAGTTCTCCGTCACCCCGCACGCCATGCCGCTGGAGTTGTTCGCGATCACGCCTCCGATCGTGCAGGCGATCTCGCTTGCGGGGTCGGGGCCGAGCTTGCGGCGGTGCCTGGCGAGTCTGGTGTTGACCTGGCGCACGGTCGCACCAGGGCCGACGCGCGCGATCCGGCCGTCGTCCTCGAGGCGGATGTCTCGGAAGTTGCTGCGGGTGTCGACGAGGATGTCGCCTGAGACAGCCTGCCCCGAAAGGCTCGTGCCGCCGGACCGGAAGGTGAGTGTGCGTCCGGCTGCGCGTACAGCGGCGAACGCGTCGGCGACGCCGGCGGCGTCCGCAGGCGTCAGCACGGCATCCGGGATGAGCAGATAGTGCGATGCGTCGTGTGCGCGCGCGAAGCGATCGATCGATCGTGAAGTGAGCACGGTCTGAGTGCCCAGCAGCGTGGTGTCCAGCGGATCCGCGAGTGTCGTGGACACGGAGCTCCCTCGAATTGTCAGACAAGAATACTGAGAAGTCTAGTCTCGTTTAGGCTGGACGCCATGACCCCAGATCGCTCACTCGGTGTCGTCGGGATCGTGGATGCCGTCACACGTCAATTGCGCGCCGGTATTCTCACTGGCGAGATTCCGGCGGATGCGCCGCTCACCGAGGCGAAGGTCTCGGAGTCGTTCGGCGTGGCCAGGCCGAGCGCGAAAGCGGCGATCGAACAGCTCGTCGCCTCCGGTCTGCTCGTACGGACCGCGCACCGCAGCGCCCGTGTCGTCGCGATCGAACCGGTGATGGTCCATGACGTCTACCGCACCCGCACCAGGCTGGAGAGTGCGGCGCTGCGAGAACTGGCGGCGACGAGGACAGTGCCCGCCGCAGCAGCAGACGCCAATTCTCAGCTGCTGCGGATGCCGGCGGGGCCGAGCACTGAAACCGTCGACCCCGACCTCCGATTCCACACCGCGCTGATCGACGGCATCGGCAGCGAGCGCACGTCGCGCATGTACCGCAGCGTGCTCGACGAAGTGCGCCTGTGCATGGCCCAGGTGCAGGGCAGGCGGCTTCTCGACGCCGCGCTCATCGCGGCGCAGCACGGCGAGATCCTGGATGCGGTCGCAGCCGGCGACGGCGATCGTGCGGCCGCGCTGCTTGCCGCTCACCTCCGCTCGGCCGAAGACCGTCTTGTGGAGGCGCTGGGGGAGTAGGGCTATTCGGAGTCGGACTCCGTGGCGGCATCCTCCACCTGGATCGGAGCATCGGCCGGGTCTGCCCACACCGGTGCGGGCAGAAGCGTGTCGGTGGCGCCGCCCTGGATCGCGCGCAGAGCGTCGGCGATCTCATCGGCGTTCTCCGGCACGGCCAGACCGCAGGTGTTCAACTCCGAGGCGAACTTGAGGGTGAGACGGGTCTTGCCTGCCTCGACTGCCTCGGCCGTCGTGCCGGTGCGCTTCTCGCTGCCGGTCTGGATGTCGGGCACCTCGTCGCACACGTGGTAGACGGCTCCTCCGTCGACCCACACCACCTCGTCCTGGCCGAGAAGCTGGATGACCGTCGACTGGTCCGCGGTGTACTGCTCGACCGACGGCGGGTTGTAGTCGATACCGAGTGCGACGGCGACGACTGCCAGGACGACGCCGATGATCCCGGCCGTGGTCTTCTGGCCCTTGTCCATGTCCTTGTTAAGGAAGATGAGGATGATCAGGGGCAGGAACGCGACGACGGCGATGATGGCGCCGAGCTGATTCTGCACGAAGAAGCGCACGGTGTCCGACTTCTTCGCCGGGTCGAGGCGATTCGCCTTCTTCCACAGGAAGGAGCCGGTGATCGCCAGCGCCGCGATGACGACCAGCGTCACGATGAGCGTGATGAACGCCCATTGGGGGAACTGCGCTGTGACGTTCTGCTCCTCCAGAAGGCCGGTGTCGGGGTTGCGGACGAGCCCGCCGTCTTCGCCGACGAACTCGCGCTGGCGAAGAAGCCAGAAGATCGCGACAGCCTCCGCGGCGATGGCCACGAACCAGAGCACGGCAGCGATCCACCGGAGCGTCGTCGCCTTCTTCTTCGAACCGGCCGTCGGCTTCCAACCCGGTGCGGCTGTGTCGTCGGCGTCCGTCGTCGGTGATGCGACGGCCTTCTCGTTGCGCTCAGCCACGGTGAGTTCCCCTCTGTCTGTGAACGCCCTGAGCATATCGGGCGGGGCGGGGCCTCGCTACGCTGGGGACATGACATCGGATGCTGACGACGCCCTCACCTGGGAGGGCGATGACGATCGGCCGACACAGAAACCTGCACCAGAGGCGGAGCAGAAGCCGTCGCTGCCGCGGGGGTGGAATGCCGTCGGCAAGCGCAGCGAGACAGTCGGCCGTATCCAAGAGGACGGTACGGTCAGTGATCCTGCCGAGCGGGCGCCGCTCAGCACGCCGATGCTTCTGCTCGTCGGGATCGTCGGTGGCATCTATCTGCTCTACACGGTCGGGTGGATCATCGGCGGGCTGACCCTGCAGAGCAGCGCCATGTTCCTCATCCCCGACGTCATGTATCAGGTCGCGCTGTGGGCGGCCGTGCTCGCGCCGGCGCTGTGGTTCGGCGCGGTGTGGGTGTTGACCAGGCGATCGGCATCCTGGGTGCGCGTGGTCGGATTTCTCGGTGGTGTGCTGCTGCTCGTGCCGTGGCCGTTCGTGATGACCGGGGCGGTGGGAGCATGACCGAGGAAGTCGTTCCTGCAAAGCAGTCGCTCGGTATCTGGAAGAGCGTCATCGTCGGTCTTGCCGGATTGTTCTACGCATACGCAGTCTGGAATGCCGTCTCGTACTTGATCACCGTCGCACCCGCGGGGATCAACGCGTACGGGTGGTTCGTGCTGATCTTCTCCGTGCTGTTCCCGATCCTCGTCTTCGTCGTCGCATATGCCCTTGGTCGGCGCCGCAGCGCAGGCGAACTGACGATCGCGATTGTCGCCGGCCTGGCGCTCGTCGCGGTGTTCTGGATGAACGTCGCGGCGCTCAGCATGCTGACCACATCGTTCCTCTCCCGTTGACGAGGGTGGCGTCGCGTCCCGACGTCACACGGCACGGAGCGGTATGCCCGCTCCGGTAGGGTGGAGACGATCGCGCCCCGACGGTGTGCGGCGCATCGATCCCATCCGCGCGTTGCCACGCTCACCCCGAAGGATCCGCTGTGCCGAAGCCCGTCGTGCTCATTGCCGAAGTTCTCTCGCCCGCCACGATCGAGGCCCTCGGGCCCGACTTCGACGTCCGTCAGGTGGACGGTACGGACCGCGAGGCACTCTTCTCCTCGCTCGCAGAGGCAGACGCAGTGCTCGTCCGCTCGGCAACGAAGATCGACGCAGAGGCTTTGAGCCACGCACCGAAGCTGAAGGTCATCGCGCGCGCCGGCGTCGGCCTCGACAACGTCGACATCCAGGCATCCACCAAGGCCGGTGTGATGGTCGTGAACGCACCGACCTCGAACATCATCTCGGCCGCCGAGCTCACTTGCGGTCACATCCTCAGCCTCGCTCGCCACGTGCCGGCGGCGCACGCCTCGCTGGCTGCCGGCCAGTGGAAGCGCAGCGCCTACACCGGCACCGAGCTGTTCGAGAAGACGCTCGGCATCGTCGGACTCGGCCGAATCGGCGCGCTGGTGGCCGCCCGTATGCAGGGCTTCGGCATGAAGATCGTCGCTTTCGATCCCTACATCACCAGTGCACGCGCACAGCAGCTCGGCGTCGAACTGCGTACTCTCGATGAGCTCGTCGCCGAGGTGGACTTCCTCACCATCCACATGCCCAAGACGCCGGAGACGACGGGCATGATCGGCGCCGATCAGTTCAAGGCCATGAAGAAGTCGGCGTACGTCGTCAACGTCGCGCGCGGCGGCCTGATCGACGAATCCGCGCTGCGCGAGGCGCTGGTAGCCGGCGAGATCGCCGGAGCCGGTCTCGACGTCTTCACCTCCGAGCCGCCGGTCGAGGGCGGTTCGGCGCGCGAGCTGCTCGAGCTGCCCAACGTCGTCGTCACCCCGCATCTGGGGGCCTCGACCGAGGAAGCCCAGGAGAAGGCAGGCGTGTCGGTCGCTCGCTCGGTCAAGCTCGCGCTCGAGGGCGATCTGGTTCCGGATGCGGTGAACGTCGCCGGCGGTGTGATCGATCCGTTCGTCCGCCCCGGCATCGCGCTGGTCGAGAAGCTGGGTCAGATCTTCAGTGGGCTGACGACTTCGGCGCTCACGAGCCTCGACATCGAGGTCCGAGGAGAACTCGCCGAGTACGACGTCAGCGTGTACCGGCTGGCGGCGCTCAAGGGAGTGCTCTCCAACGTGGTCAGCGAGAACGTCTCGTACGTGAACGCACCGCTTTTCGCCGAGCAGCGCGGCATCGACGCGCGCCTGATCGTCGAGAAGGAGAGCCCCGAGTATCGCAACCTGACGACTCTTCGCGGCGCCCTCGCCGACGGCACTGTGCTCACGGTCGCGGGCACGCTCGCAGGCACTCGCATGGTGCAGAAGATAGTCGGGATCAACGGGCACGACATCGAAGTTCCGATCGAGACCCATCACATCGTGATGCAGTACACCGACCGCCCCGGCATCGTCGCGATCTACGGCCAGAAGTTCGGTGCGGCGGGCATCAACATCGCCGGCATGCAGGTCGCGCGGCGCGAAGCCGGTGGCCAGGCGCTCACGGTGCTCACGGTCGACTCCCGCGTGCCGGAGGAGCTCCTGGCGGAGGTCGGCGAAGCCATCGATGCCAAGGTGATCCGCTCGATCGAGATCACCGAGGTCTGATCGGCTGAGGCGGGTGCCTGGATGATCAGGCTCCTTCTCCAGTCTTGCGTCTCTCGATGAGCGCCTAGATCCCGGCGACTAGGAAGTCGCTCGAACTACGAGCTCGACGAGTGCGCGCAGCTCGTGACCCCGTGGGACGAGTCGATCGGGCCCGTTCACATCCAGCGAGTTGTTGAAATACAACCCGTCGCCGACGAGCAGCACGAGATCCAGCGATGCCTGATCGCGAACCCGCGGCCGGATCGCGTCAGCCCAGCTGCTGCGTGTCTCGCGCAGCGCGTCGCCGGCTGCGCTCGAGCCGCCCTGCGCGAGTCGTGAGACCGCGATGAGTGCGCGGTCGAGCGGTGCGTTCTCCATGACGGAGGTGCGCACGTAATACGCCACTGGTCCGTCCGGTGCGCGGCTCATATCTGCGAGGTCCTCTTCGACGAGGACCTTCAGTCGCCTGATCATCCCGGCCGCGAGGTCGTCCTTCGAAGCGAAATGGTAGAGCAGGCCGCCCTTCGACACGTCGGCCGCCTTCGCTGTGGCATCCAGGGTCGCGGTGCGCTCACCAGCGGAGATGAGGATCTCCTCGAAGGCGTCGAGCACGCGTTCGCGAGCGAGGGGAGGTCTGGACATATCTGTTACTATACCATCTGGTCGGTTTACTATCGAAAGAGGAATGCGATGGCCCAGATCGGGGTCGAGACGAGCGGGATCAACGCACCACGGGCGGGAGCGCGGGCGTGGTTGGCGCTCGTCGTGCTCATGCTCCCCGTGCTGCTGGTGTCGGTCGATAACACTGTGCTGAGCTTCGCGCTCCCCGAGATCGCGATCGCGCTGGCGCCGTCCGGTGCCGAGCAGCTGTGGATCATCGACGCGTACCCGCTCGTGCTGGCCGGCCTCCTCGTCACCATGGGGACTCTGGGCGACAGGTTCGGCCGACGGCGGATGCTGCTGATCGGATCCACCGGGTTCGCCGCGGTCTCCGTGCTCGCCGCGTTCGCGCCCACTGCAGCTCTTCTGATCGCCGCACGTGCACTGCTCGGGTTCTTCGGCGCGATGCTGATGCCCTCGACCCTGTCGTTGCTGCGGTCGATCTTCCAGAACCGTGACCAGCGGCGGATGGCGATCGCCGTCTGGGCGTCGGCCTTCTCCGCCGGTTCGGCGCTCGGCCCGATAGTCGGCGGGTTCCTGCTCGAGCACTTCGCATGGGGTTCTGTGTTCCTCATCGCCGTGCCGGTGCTGATCCCACTGCTGGTCGGGGCACCGCTGCTGGTTCCGGAGAGCCGCGATCCCGCCCCGGGCAGGATCGATCCGATCAGCATCGCGCTGTCGATGGCGACGATGATCCCCGTGGTCTACGCCATCAAGGCCGTGGCCGTCGACGGCATCACGGTGGCCGCCGTGCTCTGGGCGCTGCTGGGCGTCGCAATGGGCTGGCTGTTCGTGCGCCGTCAATTGCGCGCGAAGACGCCGATGCTCGACATGGCGCTGTTCCGTCGAGGGTCGTTCTCCGGCGCGATCCTGGTGAACCTGCTCAGCGTGGTCGCGCTCGTCGGGTTCCTGTACTTCGTGCCGCAGCATCTGCAGTTGATTCTGGGTCTGTCACCGATGATGGCCGGTATCGCCCTTGTACCGGGAATGCTCGCTGTGATCGTCGCGGGACTGAGCGTCGTCCCGGTCTCGCGCCGGGTTCCGCCGCACATCCTGGTTCCTTCGGCCCTCGCCTTCTCGGTCGTCGGATACCTGCTCGTCGCATTCACGACTGCGGGGCACGGCGCGCTCCCGCTGATCCTCGCCTTCGTCGTGCTCGGGATCGGCATCGGCGCCGCCGAGACCATCTCGAACGAGCTGATCCTCTCCAGCGCACCCGCGGCGAAGGCGGGCGCCGCGAGCGCCGTCTCCGAGACCGCGTACGAACTGGGCGCTGTGCTGGGCACCGCGGTGCTCGGCGGCATCATCACTGCGTTCTACCGCTCGGCTCTCGTAGTTCCGGAGGGTGTTCCGTCCGGTGTCGCCGAGGCCGCGCGTGAGACCCTCGCCGGAGCGTACACGGCGGCCCAGGATCTGCCGGATCCGCTGGGATCGGCACTGTGGGAGGCCGCGGCATCCGCCTTCGATTCCGGTGTGCTGGTGACATCCCTCATCGGCGCCGTCCTCGTCGTGGGGGCTGGGACGATCGCGGCCGTCACACTGCGCACGAGCCGCTCACGCTGACCAGTACGCTGGAGGACACGCGCCCTGGCGAAGTCGCGCCACGGGCGATCCCGGTGCAAGGAGTGTCAATGTCGCGTGTCGTGAAGCTGGCCGTCATCCCCGGTGACGGCATCGGTCCCGAGGTCGTCGCGGAGGCGGAGAAGATGCTCGAGGCGGTCACCGCCGACAGTGACGTCACCTTCGAGAAGACGCACTTCGCCCTGGGAGCTGCACGATATCTCGAAACCGGCGACACCCTGACCGACGACGATCTCGCAGCGATCAGCGCGAACGATGCGATCATCCTCGGCGCGGTGGGTGGCACACCAGGCGAACCGCGTCTGAAGGATGCGAACATCGAGCGGGGACTGCTGCTGAAGCTGCGCTTCACTCTCGATCACTACGTGAACCTGCGGCCGTCCAAGCTCTACGCAGGCGCACCCGGCCCGCTCGCCGAACCCGGCGAGATCGACTTCGTCGTCGTCCGTGAGGGCACGGAGGGGCCGTACGTCGGCAACGGCGGCGCCATCCGCACCGGTACGCCTCACGAGATCGCCAACGAGACGAGCGTGAACACCGCGTTCGGCGTCGAGCGGGTCGTGCGCTACGCGTTCGACCTCGCCGAGCGTCGCCGGCAGAAGCTGACCCTGGTGCACAAGACCAACGTGCTGGTGCATTCCGGCGGCATGTGGCAGCGCATCGTCAACGAGGTGGCGCAGGAGCACCCGGACGTGGCCGTAGACTATCTCCACGTCGATGCGGCAACGATCTTCCTGGTCACGAACCCTTCGCGCTTCGACGTGATCGTCACCGACAACCTCTTCGGCGACATCCTCACGGATCTGGCAGGCGCCGTCACCGGTGGCATCGGCCTCGCCGCTTCGGGCAACATCAACCCCGACGGCACGTTCCCCTCGATGTTCGAGCCTGTTCATGGTTCAGCGCCCGACATCGCAGGCCAGCAGAAAGCCGACCCCACGGCGGCGATTCTGTCCGTCGCCCTCCTGCTCGATCACCTCGGGCTCCGCGAGGAATCCCTCCGCGTCACCCGCGCGGTAGAAGCGGACATCGCCGAACGTGACGGTTCTCGAACCACCAGCCAGACGGGCGACGCCATCATCGCGCGGCTCCAGGCGTAGTCTGGGACCACGCGAGCGCCGCCCGCATCGAACGCAGGATGTGACATGACAACGACCGAGACCGAACTCGCTCCTCTCGAGTTCTCCGTGACCAAGAACCTCGCTGCGCGCTCTGCAGCACAGCGCGACGAGGCCCTCGCGAACCCCGGCTTCGGCACGGTGTTCACCGACCACATGGTCGACATCTGCTGGTCTGCTCGCGGTGGATGGCACCGACCGCGCGTGCAGCCGTACGGCCCGATCTCTCTCGACCCGGCGGCCGCCGTGCTGCACTACGGCCAGGAGATCTTCGAGGGCATCAAGGCCTACCGCCACGCCGACGGCTCGATCCACACTTTCCGGCCGGACCAGAATGCGGCGCGTCTGCAGCGCAGCGCGCGGCGAATGGCACTGCCTGAACTTCCCGCCGACTACTTCATCCAGTCGCTTCGTGAGCTCATCGCAGTCGACGGAGCATGGGTTCCGTCTGGTGAGGACCAGAGCCTCTACCTGCGCCCGTTCATGTTCGCGAAAGAGGCGTTCCTCGGCGTGCGTCCGGCCCAGAAGGTCGCGTACTACGTGATCGCGAGCCCCGCGGGGTCGTACTTCAAGGGCGGCGTGAAGCCAGTGCGCATCTGGCTCTCCGAGACGCATGCGCGCGCGGGCCGCGGTGGTACCGGAGCCGCGAAGACCGGAGGCAACTACGCGTCCAGCCTGCTGCCGCAGGCCGAGGCCTACGAGAAGGGCTGCGACCAGGTCGTGTTCCTCGACCAGGACGGCAATGTCGAAGAGCTCGGCGGAATGAACGTCGTGTTCGTCTTCAAGGACGGACGCATCGTCACTCCGGAGTCGGACAGCATCCTCGAGGGCATCACCCGCAACTCGCTGCTGCAGCTCGCCGAGGATCGCGGTCACACGGTCGAGCGTCGTGCCGTGTCGCTGCAGGAGTGGCGTGACGGCGTCGCCTCGGGAGACATCGTCGAGGTGTTCGCCTGCGGCACGGCCGCGGTCGTGACACCCATCGGTGCGCTGGTCACGGCGAACTTCGAAGACGTTCAGCCCACGGGCGACCTGGCACTGTCGCTGCGCGAGGAGCTCACCGACATCCAGTACGGACGTCGCGAGGACAAGCACGACTGGCTCCTGCGTCTCGACGCCTGAACACCGTTCCTGCCCGATTCCGCCGAGACCCCAGTTTCGTACCGAGACCCCGCCGCATTCACGCGAACACGGCGGGGTCTCGGCAGTAATCGGGGGTTTCAGCGTCGGTCGGAGGGCTGCGACTCGTCCTGCACAAGCACGCGGGGCGCACGTGAGCTGAGGATCGAAGGCACAGGACGGCGGCAGCGGGCATGATCGCTGGATGCCGAGACGGATCAACTTCGAACAGGCCGACGCGATGCTCAGGTCGCGCGACTCCCTCGTCGCCACGGGGATCACCGACAGGCAGCTGCGCGCCCTCGTCGCCTCGGAAACCCTCATCCGCGTGCACCGAGGGTTCTACGTCGACGGCGACTCGTGGCGTGAACTGTGGGCGGAGGGGCGGCATCTGCTGCGGGTCATCTCCCACGCCCGATCCAGTCCGGGAGAGTCTCCGGCGTTCATGCAGATGTCTGCGGGCGTGCTCTGGGGCCTGCCGCTGTACCGCGTGCCCGACGGGGTCGTTCACGCCCTCATCCAGGGGACCCGTCATACGCGCACGGTCGCCGGCATCGCGCGCCATGACATCGACGTCGCCGAGAACGACATCGTGGAGCGGCACGGTCTGCGCTGCACGTCGCTGGCGAGAACGGTCTTCGACATGGTCCGGACCGTGTCCCCGGAAGCGGCGATCTCCGCAGCGGACGCGGCGCTCAGAATGATCGCTGTGTCCGGTCAGGCTCAGGATGCCGTGGTTGCGGAGCAGTGGCGGGACGACGTGCTGCGATTGGCGGCTCCTGGCCTGCGCAGCGTTCGCAAGGTGCGCTGGGCGGTGGGCTTCGCAGACGGTCGAGCGCAGCTTCCCGGCGAGAGCGTGAGCCGGCTGCAATTGTCGCGGCTGGGGTTCAGCGACATCGACCTGCAGGTGCACGTGGTCGGGGCGGAGGGCGACAACTACTTCATGGATTTCGGATTCCCCCGGTCGCGGATGTTCGGGGAGTTCGACGGCGAGGGCAAGTATCTTGAACCGGAGCTGCGCGCGACGCCGACGCCGGCCGATGCCGTACTGGCGGAGAAGCGTCGCGAGGACGATGTGCGCGGCGTCACGGGGTGGGGAGTTCGTCGCTGGGGCGGCATTCACATCAGGAGTGCCGACGCACTCGGCGCACGGCTGACCGCATTCGGCATCCACCCACCCGGATGATTCTTCGCCGAGACCCCGTCTTGTTGCCGAGACCCCAGGGCCCCGACGCGAACAGCCAGGGGTCTCGACACGAAGCCGGGGTCTCGGCGCATTCAGTCGCGAGCAGTGAGCGTGAGCGACGGGGTCGCTAGGCTGGAGCGGTGAAGATCGCTCGGTTCAGCCACAATGACGCCATCCGCTACGGCATCGTCGACGAGCAGGAGCTCGTCGTCCTCGCCGGTGACCCGATGTTCGCGGGTTACGACACGACCGGTGAGCGGGTGCCACTCTCGGATGCCGCGTTGCTCGCGCCGGTGATCCCGCGGTCGAAGGTGGTCTGCGTGGGCAAGAACTATCACGATCACGCCGCCGAGATGGGGGGAGTGGCGCCGGAAGAGCCGCTGCTGTTCCTGAAGCCGAACACCTCGGTGATCGGCCCCGGCGACACGATCGTGCGTCCGGCGATCTCCGAGCGCACAGAGCATGAGGGCGAGCTCGCCGTGGTCATCGGCCGCATCGCGAAGAACGTCAAGGCCGAGAATGCTCTCGACTACGTGTTCGGATACACGGTCGGCAACGACGTCACAGCGCGCGACCTTCAGAAGAGGGACGGCCAGTGGACGCGCGGCAAGGGCTTCGACACGTTCTGTCCGCTGGGGCCGGTCATCGAGACCGATTTCGACGCGAAGGATGCCACGATCGAAACCCGTGTGAACGGTGAGGTGCGCCAGCATGCACCGCTGAGCGACATGATCCACTCGGTCCCGGCGATCATCGAGTACGCATCCGCCGTCTTCACGTTGCTGCCCGGCGATGTCATCCTCACCGGAACTCCCGCCGGTGTGGGACCCTTCGCCGCAGGTGACACGGTCGAGGTCGAGGTCACAGGGCTGGGCATTCTGCGCAACTCCGTGCGCGACGCACTCCCTGTGGCATGACGACTCTCACGGGCGTCGATCAGGCGGCCGTGCAGCGGCGCACGGTTCTCGTGCTGTCGCTCGGCCAGGTACTCGGCGGTATCGCCTTCGGCGCCACTGTGTCGCTCGGCGCCCTGTTGGCGGCTGATCTGTCGGGCGATGATGCACTGTCGGGGTTGGCCACCGCGTCGGTGACGCTCGGCGCAGCACTGTGCGCCATTCCGCTCGCGCGGCTCGCGAGCCGAGTCGGACGCCGACGCGCGTTGACCCTCGGCAACCTGTTCGCGCTCGTCGGTATCGGTGTCGTCATCCTGGCTGCCGCCCTGCGCGTCTTCCCCCTGCTGCTGGTCGGGATCCTTATGATCGGCGCGGGCAATGCGGGCAATCTGCAGTCCCGGTTCGCTGCGACCGACCTCGCTGCGCCGAAGCACCGAGGCCGCGACCTTTCGGTGGTGGTCTGGGCGACGACGATCGGCGGCGTCGCGGGTCCGTTGCTGCTGGGGCCGGGGGAGATCGTCGGTCAGGCGATCGGCATGCCGGCGCAGACCGGTTCTTACCTGTTCTCATTGATCGCGCAGACGGCGGCGTTCATCCTCTACGTCGTCGCGTTGCGTCCGGATCCGCTGCTCACCGCGCAGCGGCTCGCGAAGGATGCCGCGGCGTCGCTGTCCGCGCCGTTGGTCGTGCCGGATCGCCCGACGGTCGCCCGCTACGCGATCTTCGCGATCGCGGGTTCGCATGTCGTCATGGCGTCGGTGATGGCGATGACGCCCGTGCATCTGTCGCACATGGCGCACGGGATGCACGCGGGGCACGCGTCGAGCGCCGACGTCTCGCTTCTCGTCGGCTTCACGATCGCTCTGCATGTCGCGGGGATGTACGGTCTGTCGCCGATATTCGGCATCCTCGCCGACAGGTGGGGACGACTGCGCGTCGTGCTGCTCGGCCAGGTGCTTTTCGCCGGAGCTCTCGCCTTCGCCGTCTTCGTGAACGACCAGGCATGGGGCGTGATGGTCGCGTTGATCCTGCTCGGCCTCGGCTGGAGCGCCGCCACTGTCGCAGGTGCCGCCCTGCTCACCGAGGCGAGTGCGCCGGAATTGCGAACGCGACGCCAGGGACGCAGCGACTCGCTGATGAGCCTGTCCGCTGCGGCCGGTGCCGTGCTGGCGGGCGTCGTGCTCTCGAACTTCCAGTACTCGGGGCTGGGGATCGCGGCATCCGTCCTCGTCGTCGTCATCGTGGTGCTCTCGCCCCTCGGGCGGACTCGGACGTGAAATCGTGGGAAGGTGTCGGCGAGGCGTATGCCGCGTCGTACGCGTCGCTCTGTGCCGGAACGCATGACGATCTCGTCCGCCGACTCGGACCTGCTCATGGTCGTCGGCTGCTGGATGTCGGATCTGGCACCGGCGCGCTTGCCGCGCAGCTGGCGGATGTCGGGTGGTCTGTGACCGGTTGCGAACCGGAGCCGACGATGCGTGCCGTGGCCGCACGAGAGCATCCGCTGCTGGCAGTCATCGACGGAGCGCTGCCTGTGCTGCCGTTCGCCGGGGCTCAATTCGACGCTGTGACTGCGAACTTCGTCCTCAACCATGTGCCGGATCCGCGAGCTGCGGCACGCGAGATCACTCGCGTAGTGCAGCCGAGCGGCGTGATGATCGCGACGATATGGGTCGTCTCGCCTTCCTGGTTCTGGCAGGGCGTCGCGGAGCGTGCTGGACTCGCCGCGCCGGCCGGCACCGGACTGCCGCCGGATAAGGACTTCGAGCGCACCTCGGCTGGTTTCGGGCGGATGCTGTCAGAAGGCGGGTGGCACGCGGTCGATGTCTCCGAACTCGGCTGGACCTGGTGGGCCACCGCCGACGAGCTCTGGCGATCCGCTGAGGGCGGGGTGGCTTCGGCGGGTGCGTTGTATCTGTCACTCGATGCGAGTGAGCGCGCGAGGTATGCGCGTGCGTTCGACCGGCTGTGCGAAGAGCACTCTCTCGACGGCAGAGTGGCGCTCGATCACCGGGCGGCAGTGGCAGTCGGCACCGCTCGCTGAGCAGGCGGGCGCGCGTCGGCTGCACGCGTAGGATTGAGGGGCTATGGCTACCCCTCACCCCCTCACCACGACCGCTTCAGGTGCCGACGTCCGCGTCCGCTTCTGCCCCTCGCCGACAGGCCTGCCGCACGTGGGGATGGTGCGCACGGCTCTCTACAACTGGGCGTACGCGCGCCACAACGGCGGCAAGCTCATCTTCCGTATCGAAGACACCGATGCCGCCCGCGACAGCGAGGAGAGCTTCCAGCAGCTCGTCGACGCGCTCACGTGGCTGAAGATCGACTGGGATGAGGGCGTGCAGGTCGGTGGGCCGCATGAGCCGTACCGCCAGTCGCAGCGGCACGAGATCTACCGTGGAGTGATCGACAAGCTCCTCGCCTCGGGCGCCCTGTACGAGAGCTTCTCGAACGCCGAGGAGATTGACGCGCGCAACGAGGCGAACGGACGCGCGAAGCAACTCGGCTACGACAACTTCGACCGCGACCTGAGCGATGAGCAGAAGGCCGCCTTCCGCGAGGAGGGTCGCCAGCCCGCTCTGCGCCTGCGAGTGCCTGATGAGGATCTGACGTATGTCGACCTGATTCGTGGCGAGGTGACGTTCCCGGCAGGATCCTTCCCTGACTTCGTCGTCGTACGTCCGAACGGGGTCCCGCTGTACACATTCGTGAACCCCGTCGACGATGCCCTCATGGGCATCACCCACGTGCTGCGCGGCGAGGATCTGATGCCGTCTACGGCGCGCCAGCTCGCGCTGTATGCAGCGCTGATCGATGCGGGCGTCACGACCTTCGTCCCGCGCTTCGCGCACATGCCGCTGGTGCTGGGGGAGACCGGCAACAAGAAGCTCTCCAAGCGCGACCCGCAGGCCGACCTGTTCCTGCACCGCGAACGCGGCTTCATCCCCGAGGGATTGCTCAACTACCTGGCACTCCTCGGATGGTCGATCGGTCCAGACCGCGACATCTTCTCGCTGGCCGAGTTCATCGCCGCGTTCGACATCGAGAACGTGAATCCGAACCCGGCACGCTTCGACCAGAAGAAGGCCGAGTCGATCAACGGCGACCATATCCGGATGCTGGAGGTGAAGGACTTCGCCGAACGCACGATCCCGTATCTGGCTGCTGCCGGACTGTTCGATGAGCCGACTCACGAGCAGCTCGTTCTCGCCTTCCGCGCGGCACCGCTCGTGCAGGAACGCGTACAGCTGCTGGGCGATGTGCCGGGCATGCTGGGCTTCCTGTTCACGGATGAGATCTCATACGATGCGGATGCGCTGAAAGGCCTCCCCGCGAACGCAGCGGAGGTGCTCGAGGCATGCATCTCAGCTCTTGAGCCTGTTTCCGAGTTCACGCCGGAGACCATCCAGGATGCTCTCGCAAGTGCCCTCGTCGAAGGTCTGGAGCTGAAGCCACGTGTGGCGTACGGCCCCCCCACGCGTCGCGATCACGGGGCGACGCATCTCGCCGCCGCTGTTCGAGTCGATGGAGTTGATCGGCAAGGATGCCACGCTGCAGCGCCTCGCTGCACTGGTAGAGGTTCTTCGCGGCTAGCGCCGCCGCACGGAACCAAGGCCGGCGGCGAAGACGCGCCGAGCGGGGACAGGCGTTTTGGCCGCTCCGTGAATATCGGGTAGAGTTGTCTCTCGGTGCGAGGCTCTGGTTTCGCCCTTGGGGTATGGTGTAATTGGCAACACGGCGGTTTCTGGTACCGTTGTTCTTGGTTCGAGTCCAGGTACCCCAGCCACAGAAAAACCCCCGCTCCTGCGGGGGTTTTCTTGGTTTACCGACGTCGACGCGAGAGTATCCGAAGCGGCGTTCATCGACGGGAGGATCCCATGTCACGACTGTCGATCACGCGTGAGCAGGATGGCGGCGGCATCGTCTACCGCAGCGCGGGCCGGCGCATCACCAGCGCCCGTGAGATCGCAAGAATAGACGCACTCGCCATCCCTCCGGCATGGACTGACGTGGAGATCGCGCGCTCTTCGTCCGCCAAGGTATTGGCTCGGGGAGTCGATGACGCAGGTCGACGCCAGGCGATCTACAGTCCCGCGTATCGACGCCGGCAGGAGAGGAAGAAGTATGCCCGCATTCTGCGGTTCGCCGAGCGTCTGCCGCGTCTGCGCAAGCAGGTCGATCACGATCTGCGCAGACGCCGTCTCAGCGAAGACAAGGTCATCGCGTGCATCGTAAAGCTCATCGACCAGGAGTTCTTCCGTGTCGGCAATGCGGAGTACGCCCGGAAGCACAGTCACTACGGGGTCACCACGCTGCGCCGCAAGCACGCCGATGTCTCCTCCACCAAGGTCACCTTCGACTTCGTCGGCAAGAGCGGGAAGCGACACGTCAAGACGGTTCGTGATCCGCAGATCGTCCGCATCATCCGTCAGCTGAACGAGATGCCCGGATACGAGATCTTCCGCTTCTTCGACGAAGACGGCATCATCCGCGACATCGACAGCACGCGCGTGAATGCGTACGTGAAGAAGCACATGGGCAAAGAGTTCTCCGCGAAGGACTTCCGCACGTGGGGCGGCACATTGCTCGCGACCTCCGCGTTGCTCGCCGTCGAGAGCGAGCCCGGCGCCGCGGACGAGGACGCTGCGGTGATTCGGGACATCGTCGCGCAGGTCGCAGACCGCCTGGGCAATACCCCGGCGATCACCAAGGACTCCTACATCGATCCGCGCGTGTTCAGCGCGTTCGAGGATGGCGTGACCATCCCGGACGTGCGACGAGCGATGGCGGGGATGCGACCGCGGAAGTACCTCACAGTCGAGGAGCAGTGCGTACTCAAGGTGCTGCGTTCGCGATGATCACCATCGCGAGTCAGATCGGCTGTGTCAGCCGACGTGCTCGGTGAGCCATGACATGGGGTCCACGGGGACACTGTCGATGTGCACCTCGAAGTGCAGGCAGGAACCGAACACGTACCCCGTCGAGCCGACGTCGCCGATGTATTGGCCCGCCGTGACGCAGTCGCCGACCTCCACTGCCCGCGTGCCGTAGTTCATGTGCGAGTACGCGGTGCTGACGGCCTCACCGTCGATGACGCTCTCGATCTGGATCGTCACGCCGTATCCCTCGAAGCTCTCGGTGGAACGCGAGACGCAGCCGTCCATCGCCGCGTTGATCGGTGAGCCGACGGGCGCGGCGAAGTCCTGTCCGAGGTGGGATCGTCCTGGTCGTGAAGCGCCGAAACCATCAGTGAACGAATATGCGCCGGCGGCCATCGGCATCACGACCTGGTGGGCGATGGGGATCTCGACGGCGCTGCCGAGCGGCATTCCGGCGGCCAGCGCAGCGGCAACGGTCCGGGAACGCGTCTCGTCGATCTCAGTCGGTGTCGTTGCGGAGAAGTTGCCGCGCGGGGCGATCTCAGCACGGATCTCGTCGGTGGAGCTGTATGACTGTGCGGCTTCCTCAAGCGCTGCCGAGGTGCTGGCGGCGGTGGTGGCGGCGACGGAGTCGGCGCTAGGGCCGAGTGAGGGAAGCGCCACACCCGTGATCATCGCGCCGACGGCCAGAGCGGCTCCCAGCGCTTTCGTCTTCGCCCACGGGCGATGCGTGGGCTGGATCGGGCGGCGGGGCGTCGTCGCGGCCGGGGTCGCACGGCGACGCGGCTTTGTCGATTCGCGCGGCTTTGTCGAATCGCGCGGCGGCTCCATCGAATCGCGCGGCCTTGTCGAATCGCGCGACGGAACAGTCGAATCGCGAAGAGGCTCGGCCGGTTCGCGCGGCGAGGCAGTCGACTCACGCGGTGCGACGGGCGGGGTCGCAGACCGGCGCAGTTCGCGTCGCGTTTGCGGTCGAGATGCGTTGAGGGTGTCTGAGGGTGCCGAGGCGGAGTCGGGCGCGCGCTCGGGTCGCACTGAAGTCGTGACGGATCCTTCCGATGCAGAACGGCTCGCTCTGCTCCTGTCGGTCCCTTCGGGTGGGACCGTTACCGTTCTGTAATTTACGCGGCAAGTGGTCGCGTCGTCAAATCGGGTGCCGCGCCCGGACGGGGGCGCGGACGACGGCAAAAGGCCCGATCCTCGCGTAATGCGGGAATCGGGCCTTCGCGTGTTCTAGTTCAGAGCGCGGTGATGTTCGTCGCCTGGGGACCCTTGGGGCCCTGCTCCGTGTCGAACTCGACCTTCTGTGCTTCCTCGAGGTTGCGGTGTCCGCTGCCCTGGATCGCGCTGAAGTGCGCGAAGACATCGGCGGATCCGTCATCGGGAGCAATGAAGCCGTAGCCCTTGTCGGAGTTGAACCATTTGACAGTGCCAGTGGCCATGCTGTGTTTCCTTTGTGTTCGTGGGCCGAGCTTCGACCCGTAATGCCTCGACGATGTTCGGCTCGGCAGTTTGTGGGGCTCTCAGTGTGACGGCGGAGATTCGCTGCGTCTCTTGGCTGGGAGCGTGAGGTAGGTGAAGGACGATGATCGAGTGGCCACCATGCATGTGAGGCAGTCGGGCCGATGAACAGCCGGAGATTCCGGAAGTCAACGTGAATGTGTCGCTCTAGCTTAGCTCATTCCCGGGCCATCTTGTTGACAGTGGTGGAGTCTTCCCGTGAAACGATGGACGACATGAGTTCTGCGAACCTGACCAGACGCGAGACCGCCGCTCGATCGGCGACGTTCAATGTGCACCAGATCCGAGTCGAGCTCGACCTGCGAGACGCAACGAATCCGCAGCAGCGCGGGTTCGGCACGACGACCACGCTGAAGTTCGAGGCATCAGCGACCGACTCATGGATCGACTTCATCGGCGAGTCGGTGAACCGGGTCACCGTGAACGGGGTCGATGTCCCCGTCGACTACGACGGCGCGCGCATCGCAGTCACTGGGCTCGTGGCATCCAACACCGTCGTCGTCGAGGCGACGGGCCGCTACAGCAGGTCCGGAGAAGGGCTGCACCGTTTCGTCGACCCCGTCGATGGCGAGACCTACCTCTACACGCAGTACGAGCCCGCCGACTCGCGGCGCGTGATGGCGTGCTTCGAGCAGCCGGACATGAAGGCGGCGTACACGTTCATCGTCCATGCGCCGCACGACTGGCAGGTGCTGTCGAATCAGAGCGTCGTGACCACCCGGGTCACGAACAGCGGGCAGACCGTCGAGTTCGCGCCGACATTGCCGCTGTCGAGCTACATCACTGCTGTGGCCGCAGGCCCCTATCATCGCGTCGACAGCACCTGGACCCGTGGTGAGCAGGAGGTCGCGCTCGGAGTGTTCTGCCGTGCGTCGCTGGCGCGACACCTCGAAGCGGACGAGATCATCGAGGTCACCCGTCAGGGCCTGGACTTCTTCACCGATGCCTTCGCGTTCGCATATCCCTGGGGCAAGTACGACCAGATCTTCGTGCCGGAGTACAACCTCGGCGCGATGGAGAACCCCGGGCTCGTCACATTCACCGAGGCCTACATCCCGCGCGGTGCAGCCACGGACGCCCAGCGCGGGGGGCGCGCGAACACGATCCTGCATGAGATGGCGCACATGTGGTTCGGCGACCTCGTCACCATGCGCTGGTGGGACGACCTATGGCTGAAAGAATCGTTCGCCGACTACATGGGTTCGCACGCATCGGCGGCGGCGACCAGATTCACCGACGCATGGGTGCGCTTCGCCGCGAACCGCAAGGCCTGGGCGTACCAGCAGGATCAACTTCCGACGACGCACCCCATCGTCGCCGACATCCCCGATCTCGAGGCGGCGAAGCTCAATTTCGATGGCATCACTTATGCCAAGGGTGCGTCGGTGTTGAAGCAACTCGTCGCGTTCGTCGGCGAGGAGCCGTTCTTCGAAGGTGCGCGGCGCTACTTCGCCGCCCATGCGTACGGCAACACGACCCTCGACGACCTGCTCGTTCAGCTCGAGGACGTCTCCGGCCGCGACGTGCGGGCATGGTCGAAGTCGTGGCTCGAGACCAGCGGTGTCACGACGCTCTGGCTGGAGACGGATGCCGCCGGCGAGCGGGTCCTGATGCAGAGCGATCCACGACCGCATCGGCTGCGCGTTGGTCTGTATGACCTGATCGAGGGGCGGCTCGTACTGCGCGAGCAGATCGAACTCGACATCATGGCAGAGCGGACCCCCGTTTCGTTGCCCGCTGCTGACCTCATCGTGCTGAACGACGACGACATGAGTTATGTCAAGGCCCGGCTCGACGAGGCGTCGGTTGCCGCTGCCGCCACGGCGCTCTCCACGCTCGCGCCGCTGCCGCGCGCGCTGGTCTGGTCGTCGCTGTGGAATGCAACCCGAGACGGTGAGATGCCTGCGGCGACCTACCTGGACATCGTGCGGCACCACGCACCCGCGGAGGAGAACATCGGACTCCTTTCGGGCGTGCTCGCGAACACCGCCTACACGATCGGGCACTTCGTTCCCGTGGCACGGCGCGAGGCGGAGCGCACAGCATGGCTTGCGGCTGCAGAGGCCGCCCTGGATGCCGCGCTGCCGGGCAGCGATGCCCAACTGGCCTGGGCACGTGCATTCGCCGCGGCATCCGCTGTGAGCGACGCCAGTGCCGATCGGGTACGAGCGATCCTGGGAGGGAACGGCCCGGCCGGCCTTCCGATCGATCCCGAACTGCGTTGGTCGCTGATCACCGCATTGGCGACGACGGGGAATTCGTCCGAAGACGACATCGCAGACGAATTGAGACACGACGACACGGCCGATGGACGCACGGCGGCCCTACGTGCACTGGCCTCACGCCCTGCTGCCGACGTCCGGGCGGCGGCGTGGGATCGTGCCTGGAACGATGAGAGCCTGAGCAACGATCACCTCGACGCGATCATCGCCGGGGTGCGTGCCGGCGCCCGCCGAGATCTCATCGCTCGATTCGATGACGAGTACTTCGAACGCATTGCCGAGGTGTGGAGCGTGCGCAGCATCGAACTTGCCAGGCGTCTCGTGATCGGCTTGTTCCCTGGGACGGACACGACGGATGCTGTCGACGCATGGCTCGCGGAGAACCAGATCGCACCGGCGGCTCTGCGTCGCCTGGTGATCGAACAGCGTGACCACCTCGCACGAGGAATCAGGGTGCGCGCGGCGCAGTGACGTCCCTGGCGAGAAGCTCCGCGGCCGTGCTCCGGCCGAGCGCCCGGTAGCCGTCGCGATCGTCGCTCTGGACGAGAAGGATCGCGGCGACCGACGCAGCCCATGCGCGCGCTCGCACCCACGTCGCGTCGTCGTAGCGACCTGCTGTCGCGTGGCGGAACGCTGCTCGCCCCTTCGCATCGAACGCCATCCAAGCGATCGCGAGATCGTAAGAGGGGTCGCCGGCAGTGACATCCCCGAAGTCGATGAGAGCCGAGAGCCGATCCCCGGCGATCACGATGTTGCCGGGGTGCAAGTCGCCGTGGATCCACACCCGTTCGGTGCTGACGGGAGCCGCAAGGCCGGCGGACCACGCGCTGTCGATGCTCAACCGGAGAGCATTGGGGACGAGAGCAAGCAGTTCGCGCAGTCGTTCGTCGCGCTGGGCGAGGGGGATTCCTCGGACCGGATTGTGCGGCGCATCCGCAGGCGCGGTCCGGTGGAGCGCGCGTAGCGCGTTCGCGAGCTCGGGGGCCCAGGCGGCGTTGCGTGCGCGGGGCCTCTCAAGGGCATGCGTGCCGGGGATCCACGGCACGATCGACCATGGCCATGGGAATTCGGATGTCGCTCTGCCGTCGACCACGGGGATCGGGGTGCGAACGCCGACGGCGTCAAGCATCGGACCGATGATGGGGAGCGCCTGCTGCTCGTGTTCGATCAACGGTGCGGCGAGGCCACGACGTGGAATCCGCACCGCGAGATCGTCACCGAGTCGCCAGGTGGCGTTGTCCCATCCTTCGTCGACGAGCTGCAACGTCCGACGTGCCAGATGCGGCGCGCCCTGCACGAGCAGCATCCGTACCTCCGCCTCATCGAGGCGTCGTTCCGCCGCGGGGGATAGAGCCACGATCAGAGGTCGAGGGAGGCGCCGGGGTCCAGCTCGAAGAACTCGCCGCCATGCTGCTCGGTCGCCCACTTCAGGCGCGCGCGGTGCATATCGCGGCCGATGACTGACAGCGTCATGTCGTGCACGCCGAAGGCGCGTCGCGGAGCAACGGCCAACACGAAGTCCATCGCCTCTCCGATCTTCAGCCAGGGGGCGCCGAGAGGTGCCGCGAGGGTGCCGACCTCGACTCCCTCCGGGACGGCGTACGAATCGCCGGGGTAGTAGAGCTCGTCATTGATGAGTACTCCGAGATTCTGCACCCTCGGCAGCGACGAGTGGATGATCTCGTGATCGCCGCCGAAGAAGCGCACCGTGAACGGGCCGGCGCTCACGGTGTCGCCCGGCTCGACCACCGTGATGTCATAGTCCGCGGCGGCGGTGGCGACGCCTGCAGGCGCGAAGATCGGGATGCCGGGCGCATCACGAAGAATGCGATCAAGGTGATCGGCCGTCCAGTGATCCGGGTGCTCGTGCGTGATCACGACGCCGACCAGGCCGGACAGATCGTCGAGCGGGCTTGTGAACGACCCCGGATCGATGATCAGAGTGTCGCCGCCCAGGTCGACGCGGAGGGAGGCATGTTCGAACTTCGTGACGCGCATGAGGAGAGTCAACTCCTTCTTCGTCCGTGCGGCAAACGCCGCTCCAAGGATGACGCGCCCGGGATCTTCTCGTGCTCGGGCCGATTTTGCGGAGCGTGAAAACCCATGGCATACTTGAACGGTTGTCGCGGGGCTGGAAAGCTCCGCAAGACGGCCCCATCGTATAGCGGCCTAGTACGCTGCCCTCTCACGGCGGTAACGCGGGTTCGAATCCCGCTGGGGTCACACGACACCAGAGAACCCCCGGAATTCCGGGGGTTCTCTGCATTTCATATGGATTGCGGACGGATTCGCCTACGCCGCCGATCTCTCCCCGACGGGCCTGCGCCGCAGCGCTGCGGACTCGATGGGCGGAGTGTTGTACTCCTGGTCCATCCTGCCGACGCCCGTGCCCGGCGGAACGATCTCATCTATCCGGTCGAGCAGCTCGTCCGAGAGTCGTACGTCGGTGGAGGCAAGGAGGTCGTCGAGCTGCTCCATGGTCCGCGGCCCGATGAGGGCCGCCGTCACGCCGGGGTGCGCGATCACGAAGGCGAGTGCCAGATGCGTGAGCGGCAGGCCCGCTTCCGCCGCAAGCGGGATGAGCTGCTCGACGGCCTCGATGCGGCGTTCGTCGCGAAGCGCGGCGAACAGACGAGTGCGGCGCAGGTCTGTGTCCTGTCCGCGACGGACGCGCCCTGTGAGCATTCCGCTGGCCAGCGGACTCCAGATGACCGTGCCCATGCCAAAGCGCTGTGCGACGGGCAGCACCTCTCGCTCGATCGAGCGGTCCAGCAACGAGTAGTGCGGCTGCTCAGTCCGAAATCGCTCGAGGCCCCGTCGCTCTGCGACCCATTGGGCCTCGACCATGTCGGAGGCGGGCATGTCAGAGGAGCCGATCGCGCGGACCTTTCCGCTGCGCACCAGATCGGTGAGAGCTGACAGGGTCTCCTCTATATCCGTCTGCGGATCTGGACGATGCATCTGGTAGAGATCGAGGTGGTCGGTGTTCAATCGACGAAGCGAGTTCTCGACCGCGGTGATGATCCAGCGACGTGAGGCACCCTGGTGATTCGGGTCGTCACCGATGGGGCGAGCGAACTTCGAAGCGAGCACGACGTCGTCTCGGCGTCCGAGCAACGCCTTGCCCAGCATGTCCTCGGATTCTCCGTAGGCATCGGCGGTGTCGATGAAATTGATGCCGGCGTCCAGGGCGCGGGCCACCATCTGGTCCACTTCCTTCTGGTCGGCGTTTCCGAATGAACTGAACATCATCGCCCCGAGGGCGAGAGGTGAGACCTGGATGCCGGTACGGCCGAGTGGTCGGTAGTGCATGATTCTCCTTCAAGGATCAGTGGGAGCCGAGCGCCGCGCGCGGTAAGCTTGAATAAGCGGAACACTCGTCCGCAACTATACGGAACAACGTTCCGTTTGTCACGCGAGGATGAAGATGATGAGCACCCCGGCGCAGGATTCCGCCCCTCGGCGCAAGCGCGCGGATGCGGTACGCAATACGGAGTCAGTGCTCGAAGCAGCCAAAGCGGCATTCGCCGAGTCCGGAGTCGATGCGCCGATGCGCGACATCGCTGCTCGCGCGGGTGTCGGAGTCGGCACGATCTACCGCAACTATCCACTTCGTTCGGACCTGATCATCGCGGTCTTCCGTCGAGAGGTCGATGCGACGGCGGCCGAAGCCGGTCGTCTCGCAGGGGAGTACCCGCCACCGGAGGCGTTGCGCCGGTGGACCGCGCGATTCGCCGGCTTCGTCGCCACCAAGCGCGGCTTCGCGAGCGCGCTGCACTCGGGTGACCCGGCATATCAATCGCTTCCCAAGTACTTCGTCGGGACGCTCGCGCCGAAGGTTCAGAGCATCCTGGATGCCGGCGCGCGAGACAGCAGCATCCGCGACGATGTCCGCGCGGAGGAGCTCATCCATGCCCTGAGCAGACTCGCGCAGGATCGCTCGGTCGACACCGGCGAGCAGACGACACGCATGACCGACGTGCTGCTCGACGGGTTGTTCCTGTGCGCACCCGGGGAATCACGGAACTAAACCACCGGCCGTACGGTCGAGAGCGAGTGCCGGCGCCGATACTCCCGGGGAGTGGTTCCGGAGTGTTTTCGGAACACGCGGCCGAAGTGGGAGAGGTCGCGAAAGCCGCTCGACACCGCGATGTCCGAGATCGGGCGGTCGCCGCCGCGAAGCTGGGTCATCGCGTACTGCACGCGCAACTGCGCGACATAGTCGGTGACGGTCGACCCGGTGTAGCGCGCGAACATCCGCGAGAAGTACGTCCGCTCCAGGTGCGCCATCGACGCGAGGGACTCGAGCGTGTGCGTGTCGACGTAGTTGCGATCGAGGTAGACCCGCACCGTCTCGATCGCAGAATGCGCTCGACCCAGTGACGCGGTGTCAGGGATGAAACCACGATCGGCGATCAGTCGGGCACAGGTGACGAGTATGAGCTTCTTGAGTGCGTCCATGGCCTCGCCTGTCCCATCGTGAGGACGGTTCGTCTCGGCGACGATCATCCGGAGAAGCGCCCTGGTGTCATCGACATCGTCGAGCGACACCTGTGGCAGCCGAATACGTGATGCCGTCGACGCCCCGAGCGGAATCAAGGTGGCGAGCGCGAGATCGAGAGGCGGCCGCAGCGATGGCAGCGGATGATCGTCGACATCCAGATACACGTTGACCACGTCGAGAGGGCGATCGCCCGTGATGAGCCCGTGCTTCTCGCCGGTGCGGGTGATCGCGAACGACGGACCGGTGATCAGGTGGTCGATTCCATCCATCACGTGGTGTCCTTCGCCGGCGAGCACGAACGTGAGGAGAACGACGTCGAGCTCGTGGTGATCGAGCACCGGATTCACGTATCCGGGAAATGGTTCAGCAGCGATTCCGTAACGGGAGAGTGTCTCGTGGCGCCCGCGTATCCGTTCTTGCGGAGAGACAAGATCAGCACACATGTACACAATTTTGCCCTAGAACGAGGCTGAATACCTGTCGAATATTGAGTTGACGCAACCGAGCGAACTGTTTCACAGAGAGGTAAAGCATGTTCACACTGAGAACGCGCGCCAGCCTGGCCGCGCTGTCGGGAGCCGCTGTAGTGGCGGCCGCAGCGGGGTGCAGCGCCGGCACCGCGACCGACGGCAAGACGACCATCAGCTATCTGGTCCAGACGGACAAGCTGACGACAGAGACCGCGACCGCCATGATCGAGGCATTCGAGAAGGCGAATCCCGACATCGCCGTCGAACTGGACACACAACCTGCGGGAACCGAGGGCGACAACCTCACCAAGACGAAGCTGTCGACGGGCGAGATGTCTGATGTGTTCTTCTACAACACCGGCTCGCTTCTGCAGGCGCTCAATCCGGATGATCAACTCGTCGACCTTTCCGGCGAATCCTGGGTCGAGAAGGTGAATGACGACTTCCTGAGCACTGTGAGCACGGATGACGGGATCTACGGCGCACCGAACGGCTCCTCGCTCGCAGGTGGAGTGCTCTACAACAAGAAGGTCTACGCCTCGCTCGGATTGGAAGTGCCCACGTCGTGGGCCGAGTTCCTGGCGAACGGTGAGGAGATCAAGAGATCAGCGCCGGATGTCGCGCCGATCCTCCAGGCGTACGGTGACGACTGGACTGCTCAGCTGTTCGTCCTCGCGGACTTCGCGAACGTACTGCATCAGGATCCGGAATGGGCGACGAAATACACCGACAACGAGGCCAAATATTCGGACCAGCCCGCGTTCTCCGGCTTCCTGCATCAGCAGGAGGCGTTCGAGGCCGGACTGTTCAACGAGGACTTCGCGTCGCTCTTGAACGATGAGGCGATCGCAATGCTCGCCGAGGGCAGCGGCGCGCACTATCCGATCCTCACGAGCGCCGTCTCGGCCATCTCGCAGAACCACCCGGACAGCCTCGACGACGTGGGGTTCTTCGCACTGCCGGCTGACGACGCCACCGACACCCAGGCCACGGTCTGGCAGCCGAACGCGCTGTACATCCCCAGATCGACGGAGGGAGCGCAATTGGAGGCGGCCAAGAAACTCGTCGAGTTCATCGCCTCGAGTCAGGAAGCCTGCGAGATCCTTCAGGCCACGGGGGTGCCGAGCGGCCCGTACGTCATCTCCACCTGCGAACTCCCCGCAGATGCTCCCGCAGCGATTCAGGATCTGAACGCCTACTTCGAAGCGGAGGCGACGGCTCCTGCACTCGAGTTCCTCTCACCGGTCAAGGGACCGTCCCTGCCGAACATCACGATCGAGGTCGGCTCGGGGATTCGGTCAGCAGAGGACGCAGCGGCCCTCTACGACGAGGACGTGAAGAAGCAGGCGCAGCAGTTGGGCCTCGAGGGCTGGTAGCCCGTTGAAGCTCATGAGGATCACAGTCAATACCGATGCGTGCGTCGGGGCAGGCCAGTGCGCACTCGTCGCCGGGGGGCTCTTCGATCAGGATGACGACGGCATCGTGATCCTGTTGGAGGAGCATCCTGGCGATGCGGACCTGCCCAGCGCTCAGCGCGCAGCATCGTTGTGCCCTGCCCGCGCGATCACGGTGAATCCACGATGACAGCGCATATCCAGCACTTCCAGGTGATCATCGTCGGTGCCTCTCTCGCAGGGCTGACGGCAGCCGAATCGCTTCGCGACGAAGGCTTCTCGGGGTCGATCGCGGTGATCGGGGAAGAGATGCATGCGCCGTACCTGCGGCCGTCGCTGTCGAAGCAGGTACTGAAGGGAGTATGGGGGCCGACCCAGGCCGCTATCCGCGAACCGTCTCAGCTCGCCGACCTCGACATCGCACTCATGCTCGGGCGAGGAGCCAGGCGACTCGACATCGCGGGACGGACGATCGAAGTGGGCGAGCGTGTGCTCGGGTACGAGGATCTCATCATCGCGACCGGGGCAGTCGCTCGTGGGCTGGAGACGGAATCTGTGTCCGCGTCTGATCCAGTGCACGCTCTGCGCACCTTGGATGACGCGATCGCACTTCGTGGCGCGATGTCCTCAGCAGATCGCATCGCGATCGTCGGAGCCGGCGTGCTGGGCTGCGAGATCGCATCGGTAGCGCGCGGCGCGGGGGTCGACACGGTGATGATCGGCCGAGCGCCGACTCTGAGCTTCGGTGGTCTCGGTACTGCGCTGTCGCCGCGCATCGTGTCTCTGCTCGCGGAGAACGGTGTGGAACTGCGGCTGGGGTCTGCAGTCTCCGCTGCGCGGGCGAGGGCGCAGGGCGGGGGAGTACGCCTCGCCGACGGATCGCTCATCGAGGCAGATCTCGTCGTCGCGGCCGTCGGATGCAGGCCGGCCGTCGACTGGCTGCGTGGCAGTGGGCTCGAAATCGCAGACGGTGTCGTCTGCGACGCGCACGGACGAGCAGCCCCGCATGTGTTCGCCGTCGGCGATGTGGCCGCATGGTTCGATGCATCATCTGGCACTCACCAGCGAGTCGAGCATCAGCAGAACGCCATCGAACAGGCGCAGGCCGTGGCGCGTTCTCTTGTGCACGGCATTCCTTCGGCGCCGATCATCCCGTTCTTCTGGTCCGAGCTCTTCGGCACCCGGATCCTCTCGTGCGGGCGCGTATCGCATGACGCGACGATCTCGACGCTCCATGGTGATCCTCAACGAGATCGCTTCGTGCTCGCCGCGACGTACCGCGGTGCTGTCGAGGGGCTGATCGGCTGGAACATGCCGCGTGAGTTCCGGCTCGCGCGCGCCGACCTGCTCGCCTCATCCGGCGAGAGACATCTGATCTCCGCCGGGAGAGGAACGGAATACCCATGACAACCTCGCACTCGCTCCCTCCGGCGACCTGCCCCTTCCACGAGATTCGGACGCTCCCCACGGACGGGACACCCCTGCACCCGTCACCCACGCTCGCGCAATGGCGAGACGAAGGTGCGGCGACTCCGCTGCGATACGCCGATGGGCATGACGGGCTTATCGTCACTCGCCATGACCTCGCGCGCGATGTGCTCGCTGATCCGCGTTTCAGTCAATTGCCACAGCGCTTTCCGCATCGCAGCGGAGAAGCGCACGCCGACGAGATCGACGACAGAGCCGTCGAAGCGCTGGCCGCTGCCGGGTTGCTCGGTCTGGATGCGCCCCAGCACGGTCGCATCCGCAGAGCGGTGACCAGTCGGTTCTCCGTGCGTGCGGCCCGTGCGAAGCAGGAGAAAGTGGGTGAGATCGTCCGTGCCCAGCTGGATGCGCTCCAAAAATCTGGAGCGCCGGCAGATCTCACCGAGCACTTCTCCATACCGATCGCGACGCTCGTGCACTGCGATGTGCTCGGTGTTCCCGAGCATCTCGTCGAGGGCTTCTGGGATCACTTCGTGTCCAGTTCGACCACCCAGCAGAAGTTCGATTATCTCCGTGAGGTCATCGCCGCGAGGAAGGCTGATCCGGGCGAGGACGTCGTGAGCGACCTTCTTCGCTCTGAGCTGTCGGCGACGGAAGTCGAGGGTGCTCTGTTCGTGCTGATGAGCTCGGGGCGCGACTCTGTCGCCTACATCATCTCGACGAGCATGGTCGCGCTGCTGACGAACCCCGATCAGCTGGATGCGCTCCGCGAAGAGCCGCTGCTCATCTCGACGGCGATCGAGGAGTTCATGCGCGTCGGTGCGATGTTCATCACTCTGTTCCCACGTACGGCCACGGAGGAGATCGAGATCGACGGGGTCGCATTCCACAAAGGTCAGACTGTCTCGGTCTCGCCCGTCGCCGCCAACCGCGATGAACGTCACTTCGCGGAGCCCGAGTCGTTCGATATCCGAAGGGATGCATTCGGGCATCTCGGTTTCGGCCACGGGCCGCACGGATGCGTGGGTCAGCAGCTTGCCCGAATCGAGATCCGTGAGGCGGTGACGCAGCTCATCGAAGCGCTGCCCGAGCTGAGGCTCGTGCACGCAGAGCAGATGACACCGATGCCGTTCGCGCACGACGTCGCCACCTACGAGGCGGGGTCAGTCATCGTCGCGTGGTGATGATCGAGCCGATGGGTCGCTATCACCCCTGAGAACTGACGTGATCGCGCAGCGCCATCTGCCGGAGTTGCCCGTTGCGCAGCGGGAACCACATCATGAGCATGAGTGCGCCTCCGAACACGGTGAAGGGCACCCACGTCGCAGTGACGGATGCCAGTGCACCGAAGGCCGCCATCGCCAACGGCATCAGGACATCGTCGCCCAGTCGTGTGATCGAGCTCATCCGTCCCAGGTACGCCGTATCGATGGTCGCGGCGAACGTGGCGCCGAGCAAAACGGAGGCGAAGCCGGCGGTCAGACCTATGACGAAGCATCCGATCGCGGCTGACCACGCCGGCCCCACACCGATCAAGATGATCCCGGCGCCCTGCACGACGAGCGCCCAGAAGCCACCACGAGCCTCGTGTCTCGGGCGCCATCGGGCGACCGAGATCGCACCGAGCGCTGCGCCGAGGCCGATCAGCGCCTCGAAGAGTCCCACCGCCTGCGCGCCCCACCCTTCGTCGTGTGCACGCAGCGCGATGCCGATCCCCGTCGCCGGCCCGACCGCGAGATTCAGCCCGGACAGAGCGATGACGAGCGTGCGCGTGGTCGGGGCATCCCGCAGGTGAGCGAATCCGTGCTGGATGCCGCGCAGCGCAGACTCGCGTGCCGCTCGGGCCAGAGCGAAGCGTGGTCGCAGGAAGATCGCTATGAAAGCGATCACCAGGGTGAACGTGAGCGCATTGAGTGACGCGCTTCCGCCGAGCCCGGTGTAGGCGACGAGGAATCCGCCGATCGCCGAACCACCCATGGTGCCGAGTCGTGTCGCGGTCTGCATCACGGCGCTGTACGCAGGCAGATCCGACGTGTGCACCAGCTGTCGGCCGATCGTCGCTGCCGATGGCTCGTAGAACGCATCGCAGACGCCGAATGCGATGGCGGCGAGCAGCAGAACCAGCACAGAGGGAGGGGTCGCCAGAACCCACAGCGCGACGAACACCAGCACCGCAACTCGCAGTGCGTTGAACACGATCATGACGTGGCGGGCATTGGCGCGATCGGCGAGCACTCCGCCGAAGAGCAGTATCGCTGCGCGGGGTATCGTTCCCGCGGCGACGATCACTCCCGCGATCGCCGGAGATGTGATCTGCACTGCGGTCCACGCGAGCGCGATCGTCCAGATCGCGTCACCAGCATCCGACAGCGCCTTGACGACGATCCACGCGTGGACCGAGATGTCCCGCGAGAAGCGGGGCGGCTCCCTCAGTAGCGTGGGTTCTGCCATGCTCATGGCGTCGTCGGGAATCCGTGCGCGAACACGAACACCGGGCGACGCTCGACACCGTCGTCCAGATCGATCCCGGTGCGCCAGGCGTCGATCGTCTCGCGCAGGGCGTTCGAGAGCTGGGCGAGCTCTTCCGCGCTCGCCCAGGTGAACGTGTCCGTGCTGAACGCGGCGCGTGACCACTCGGCCTCTGCGCGCTGCGGCTTGCCGACGTGCCACGCTTTCAGCCGCTGCAGCTGCGTGGAGATGTTCGTTCGCTCGGCCTCGCGCGCCAGAAGAGCGTTCGACGGCGAGTCCTCGAAATCGTCGGTCGACCACGTCAAACTGCGCCGCGCGGGTTTCCACCAGCTCGTCCGCTTGTCGTCGTCCGGTGCGTCCGCGCGCTCCACGATGCCGGCACGCTCGAGCATCCGCAGATGATGGCTGATGCTGCCGACCTGCTGCTCGAGTGCGCGAGCCAGGGTGGTGACCTGGCTCGCGCCGTAAAGACCGAGGTAGTCGACGATTCGCCGGCGCACCGGGTGGTGCACGGCGGTGATGGCCTGGATCTCTTCCATGCCGTCAACGCTACGAGTGGTCGCCGATCTTCACAAGACTTCTTGTATACCGCGGAAAATCAGGGATTCTGGCGAGGAGCGCGGTCGCGACGGCGGCGCCGGACCAACCAGATCACGACGAAGACCGCGCCGGCGATGACGAGCCAGGGGAGCAGGAAGCCGACCGTGATCACGAGCGCGTTCAGCGACACGATCAGCCCGTTCCATCCGGCGAGAAGCCCTGCGCCGAATCCATCGGGCTCCGGTGTCGTCGCTGCTGCCTCCGGGATGAGCTGCACCTGCAGCGAAGACATCGCGACCTGGTCTTCGAGCGCGGCGAGCTGCTGCTCATACGATTCGAGCTGTGCCTGCCGATCCGTCAGTGCGATCTCGGCTTCGATCAGCTCGGAGACGCTGCCGGACTGCGACATCAGCTCGGTGAGGCGTGCGACTGAGGCGCTGGTCGCCTCCACCCGGGCCCGCAGATCGATCGCGGTCGAAGTGACGTCCTGCTTGGACAGCGACGACGACACCACCGCTCCGGTGTCGGCGAGCTCGTCGATGACGCCGGTGAGGTCGGCGGACGGCACCCGGATGCTGATCCAGCCGTAGCCACCGGCCGGCTGCTCCGGGAGGCTCATATCCGTGGTCATCGGCTCGGCGGAGACGTCTGTGCTCTCGACGAATCCGCCGTGCGACTCCGCGAGCTCGGCGATCGCATCGACGGCCGCCTCGACATCGTCCACTCGCACTGTGGCCTGTGCGGTCGCGATGATCTCGCGATCTGCGCTGTCGGCCTCCGCGCCCGCGATCATCGATGAAGATGCGTCAGCGCTCTCCGGTACAGCCATGTCGCTGCCCGAGCGGTCTGCCAGGCCGACGACGCTTCCGCCGCCCTCCGCGGTCGACACTCCGACAGTGTTGAGCAGCGGCGGTGTGATGAGGACTCCGGCGACGAATGCGGCGGCGATCCCTACGCCCGTCAGCCATCCGCGACGCCTGCTCTTCTTGCGTACCGGAACGTGCTCGGGAGACCGTTCGCGCGCGATATCCGCGAACACGTCGTGCTCGATGCGGTCGATGGTCGCCTGAGACAGCTCAGGGAGTTCGGGCAGCTCCTCGGATGAGCCCGTGGGGGTCTGATCGTTCATGCGTCTCTCGCTTCTTCCTCGACAGCGCTCCGCAACTGCGTGCGCACCCTTGAGAGACGGTTCCGAACGACACCATGGCTGATCCCGAGCTCATCCGCCGCGGCCTGATACGCATAGCCTTCTGTCGCGCACAGCCGGAAGACCTCCTGATCGAGCACGCTCAGCGTGCCGATCTCGGCGGCGATCCGCTCCGCGAGCGCGGTGGAGATGATCTGCTCCTCGACGCTCACCGTGTCGGCGAGGCTCTCGTCCGCGGCATCCGTCGTGTGCGCCTGATCACGCCGTCGCTGGCGAAGACGATTCGCCGCTTGGAAACGGCAGATCGTCGCCAGCCATGGCACGATCGACGAGCCGACGAGCTGCAGACCAGGGAGCTTTCGCCAGGCGACGACGAACGTCTCCTGGGTCACGTCCTCCGCATCGACCGCAGATCGGAGGATGCCATGGGCGATCCAGTAGACCGGGCGAACGTGTGCACGATAGAGCGCGCGGAACGCGCTCTCGTCACCTGATGCGGCGCGCGCCACCCAGGCCTGGTCCTCGGATTGCGCGTGGTCTTCGACTAGCTCGGACATCCTGCTCCGTTCGGTGTCTCTCACCAGAGAAGTGTCAGGAGATGTCCCATCGTCTCAGATGTCATTCGCTCTCGCGTCCGAGTTCCTCAACTGACCGGTCGGTGAGCGTTCACGCGGGCAGGCTCGCCATTCTTTCCCACACGCGGTGGCCAGGGAGCAACCCGAGCAGGGCATCCGCAAGGACAGGCGCGCTGCCCGTCGATACACCTTCGTCCTCTGCACCGAAGGAGACGGAGCCGAAGATGCTCACAGCGTCGTCCTCGACCCCTATTCCCTTGCCGTGCCGGAATGCCTCGTCGAGCAGGGCGAGCGCACGTCGGTCGTCCGTCGCTGCGAGAACGATGACGCCGTCGAGCTCGACACTCGTCGCCGTGTCGAAGCTGCGCTGGACCGGAACGCCCCCGATCATGCCGCCCGTCGGAGCGATCACGAAAGGCAGTACGCCGGCGTCATGCAGCCTCGTCCGGACTGCGACGAGGTCCGCTTCGTCTGAGTCGGGACTCGCGACGATTCCGACCACACGGCCATCGATGGGCCATTCTCCGCCCACCATCCGTAGCGCGGGACTCGGTTCGACATCGGGGAGCTCGATCGACGCGGCGGGCGCCGGCAGTCCGAGGCGTGCAGCCACACCGGCGCACAGGGTCTCGTCGATGTCTGCAAGATGCTGCAGCTGACGTTCTTTGATCGCCTGCTCGTAGCATTTGCCGAGCTCGAACGCGTAGGCATCGATGATGTGCTGCTGCTCGACGCCGGTGAGGCTGCGGAAGAACAGCCTCACCTGCGAGAAGTGGTCGTCGAAGCTGGCGGGCGCTGCGCGCTGAACGCGGCTCTCACCGACGGGAACGGGAATATCGATGAATGCGTCCTCGCCGGCACCCGCGAGGAATGGACATCCGCCATCCAACGAGTTCGGGTGATACGGCGCGACGCCCCCGTGCACGGCCGATTGATGCACGCCGTCGCGCAGCATGTCATTCACGGCAGCGTGCGGTCGATTGATCGGCAGCTGGGCGAAGTTCGGCCCGCCCAGACGCGTGATCTGCGTGTCGATGTACGAGAACAACCGACCTTGCAGAAGGGGGTCGTTCGTCACATCGACGCCGGGAACGAGGTGTCCGGGGTGAAACGCCACCTGCTCGGTCTCCGCGAAGTAGTTCATCGGGTTGCGGTCGAGCGTCATCGTGCCGAGCACCTGCAGCGGGGCGAGTTCCTCGGGGACGATCTTGGTGGGATCGAGCAGGTCGATCCCCTCGAACATCTGATCCTCGTCGTCTGGGAAGACCTGCACGGCGAGGTCCCACTGCGGGAACGCACCGGACTCGATGGCGTCGGCGAGATCGCGGCGGTGGAAGTCCGGGTCCTTGCCCGCGAGCAGCTGCGCCTCCTCCCAGGTGAGGCCGTGGGTGCCCAGTCGCGGACGCCAGTGGAACTTCACGAGCACCGTTCCATCCGCATCGTCGATCATCCGGAAGGTGTGGATTCCGAATCCCTGCATCATGCGGTAGGAGCGAGGAATCCCACGATCGGACATGTTCCAGATCGTGTGGTGCTGCGCCTCCGTGTGCAGCGAGACGAAGTCCCAGAACGTGTCGTGCGCGGATTGCGCCTGGGGGATCTCGCGATCGGGATGGGGCTTCCCGGCATGGATCACGTCCGGGAACTTGATCGCGTCCTGGATGAAGAAGACCGGGATGTTGTTTCCGACGAGATCGTAGACGCCTTCCTCGGTGTAGAACTTCGTCGCGAAGCCACGGGTGTCGCGTACGGTGTCGGCCGAGCCGCGCGAGCCGAGTACGGTCGAGAAGCGCACGAACACCGGCGTCACGACACCGGGGCGCAGGAAACCAGCTCGGCTGATCGACGATCCTCGGCCGTTCGACTCGAAGCGGCCGTGGGCGGCAGCGCCGCGCGCGTGGACGGCGCGTTCCGGGATCCGCTCGTGGTCGAAGTGCGTGATCTTCTCGCGGAGGTGGTGATCCTGGAGGAGGACCGGGCCCCGCGGGCCCGCGGTGAGCGAATGGTCGGTCTCGCGCAACCGCGTACCCTGCGCCGTCGTGAGTCGGTCGCCCTGCTGGGCGACGGCCTCCTGAGGGTCGGCACTGGGTGCACCCGTCGGCGTACGCACCTCCGGTCCGGTTTGATCGGGCTTCGGCGGGAGCACCTGGCCGTCGCGCGGTTCGTCCTGCCGTGGTGCGTGCGATGCAGGGCTGCCGGGGAGGGGGATCTCGTGCTCATCGTGCGTGGACATTCGTCTTCTCCTTCGTCATCGGGATGATGACGCCAGCGTGCGTGGAGATCGTTGCCGCAGAGGAGGGGATTGACACATGCGCGGATCGAGGTCTCGGCACGAGCTCAGGTGTCGCTCGACGAGCAGGGGAGCACGCGGGAGCGGTGCGCTACGAGCCGCGGTGGGGCTTCGGCGCAGTCGTCGCCCCGATCAGCTCTTCTCCGCGTGCGCCGCGGCGAGTGTCTGCTGCGACATCCGGTCGATCCACGCCAGCGCCAGCGCGGAGACGATGAACACCATGTGGATCACCACCTGCCAGAACACTCCGGTCGGGGTGTAGCTGGCGCCCACCGCGTCCGACCGGACACCGTCCTCGTCCATGTTCCCGACGGCGATGAACGTCTTGAGCAGGTGGATCGAGGAGATGCCGATGATCGCCATCGCGAGTTTGACCTTGAGCACGTTCGCGTTGACGTGCGAGAGCCACTCCGGTTGATCCGGGTGACCGTCGGTGTTGATGCGGGAGACGAAGGTCTCGTAGCCGCCAATGATCACCATGATCAGCAGGTTGGCGATCATGACGACATCGATCAGCCCCAGCACGCTGAGCATGATCGTCGCCTCGTTGATATGGGTGATTCCGCCGATCACGTCATCGACGATGAGGTGATACAGCTCCACCATGAAGACGATGACGTACACGAGCTGCGCGACGATGAGCCCGATGTACAGCGGCGCCTGCAGCCAGCGGCTGACGAAGATCAGTGAGCCGATCGAACGCGCCCACGGATTACGGGGGGCGGTCTCGAGCGGTGCAGTGCCGGGCGTGGTCAGTTCTGGCTGAGAAGGCGGAGTCACGTCGACTATTTCACCACGTCTCAAAAGCTCCGCTAACATTGAGTTCGCGAGAGGGAGTATCCCGAATTTCACGCGATCGTCATCACGAGCATCAAGAATGCTGCTCCGGGCGCGTGACGCACGTCAGTGCGGGGGAGAGACTTTCGGCCTATTCCCGACCTCTCTCGAAAGGTGCTGTGCACCGTTGAACATCCCCGTGTGGTTCGAGATCACCTCGCTGGTGGTCCTGACCGTCATCCTCATCGCTGACCTGCTTCTCATCCTGAAGCGCCCGCACATCCCATCCACGAAGGAATCCAGCCTCTGGGTCGCGTTCTATGTGACGCTCGCCTTGATCTTCGCTGTGGTGCTGTTCTTCATCGGCGACGCGAAGACCTCGCTGGACTTCCTCACCGGCTGGGCGATGGAGTACAGCCTCTCCATCGACAACCTGTTCGTGTTCGTGTTGATCATGACTCAGTTCTCGGTGCCGCGCCGCTATCAGCAGGAAGCGCTGATGGTGGGCATCATCATCGCGCTGATCCTCCGCGCGGTCTTCATCCTCATCGTCGGAGCCGCAGTCGAGCATCTGAGTCCGATCTTCTACCTGTTCGGTGCGTTCCTCGTCTTCACCGCGATCCGTCAGGCGATGCCAGACAAGCACGAAGAGGACGAGCAGACCGAGAACTTCATCATCCGGATGCTCCGTCGTGGCATCGACATCAGCGACGATTACGACGGATCGAAGATCCGCACCGTCGTCAACGGCAAGAAGATCTGGACGCCGATGCTCATCGTGTTCGTCTCGCTCGGCGTGACGGACCTGATGTTCGCGGTCGACTCGATCCCTGCCATCTTCGGCGTCACCCAGGATCCGTTCATCGTCTTCACCGCGAACCTGTTCGCCCTGATGGGACTACGTCAGCTCTACTTCCTGCTCGGCGACCTGCTCGAGAAGCTCAAGTACCTGCACTACGGCGTCGCGTTCATCCTCGGCTTCATCGGAGTGAAGCTCATCCTGCACGCCATGCACGAGAACGAACTGCCGTTCATCAACGGCGGACACCCGATCGAGTGGGCGCCGGACATCAACAACTGGGTGTCGCTCGGTGTGATCTTCGCGTCCATGGCCGTCGCGACCATCGCCAGCCTCATCTCGTCGTCGCGGGAGAAGCGGGCGGCTCTGAGCGAGTGAGGATCGTCGGCGTCGCTTCGTGACGTCGACGCGCGGACCACCCGTCGCTGCGGTGTAAACTGACCGGCATGCGGCGGGTGTTCCTTCTCCTTAGTGGCCGCGACGAGAGCTCGAACTAGGCCTTCCTCGTCGCGGAGTCCAGTGTGGCCGACCACCGACTTCTGGAGAGTACAACATGATCTCAGCTGCCCCCACCGCCTCTTCGACTCCTCGCACACTCGCCGAGAAGGTCTGGGATGACCATCTCGTCGTGAAGGGCGAGAACGGCGAACCCGACCTGATCTACATCGATCTGCACCTGGTGCACGAGGTGACGAGCCCGCAGGCGTTCGACGGACTTCGCACCGAAGGACGACCGCTGCGCAGAGTCGATCTGACGATCGCCACCGAAGACCACAACACGCCGACGCTCGAGATCGACAAGCCGATCGCCGACCTCACCAGCCGTACCCAGATCGAGACGCTGCGGCGCAATGCCGAGGAGTTCGGTGTGCGCATCCACTCCCTGGGTGACGCGGAACAGGGCATCGTGCACGTCGTCGGGCCCCAACTGGGTCTCACCATGCCCGGCATCACCGTCGTGTGCGGTGACTCGCACACCTCGACGCACGGCGCGTTCGGAGCGATGGCATTCGGCATCGGCACCAGCGAGGTCGAGCACGTCATGGCGACCCAGACGCTGCCGCTCAAGCCGTTCAAGACCATGGCGATCACCGTCGAGGGCGAGCTCAAGCCCGGCGTGAGCGCGAAGGACATCATCCTCGCCGTGATCGCGAAGATCGGCACCGGCGGCGGACAGGGCTATGTGCTCGAGTTCCGCGGCAGCGCCATCCGTGCCCTCTCGATGGAGGGGCGCATGACGATCTGCAACATGTCGATCGAGGCGGGCGCCCGCGCGGGGATGGTCGCGCCCGACGACACGACCTTCGCCTACCTCAAGGGGCGTGCGCATGCACCAGAGGGACAGGACTGGGAGGATGCCGTCGCCTACTGGCGCACACTGCCCACCGACGAGGGCGCGACGTTCGACGCCGAGGTCCTGATCGATGCGAATGAGCTCGAACCGTTCGTGACGTGGGGCACCAACCCGGGACAGGGCACCTCGCTCTCCTCTTCGGTGCCGGATCCGGCCGACATCGCGGACCCGAACGAGCGCGTCGCCGCAGAGCGTGCGCTGCAGTACATGGATCTCGCACCGGGAACGCCTCTCAAGGAGGTGCCGGTGGATGCCGTTTTCATGGGATCGTGCACGAACAGCCGCATCGAGGACCTGCGCGCGTTCGCATCGGTCATCAAGGGGCGCAAGAAGGCCGAAGGCGTGCGTGTCATGGTTGTCCCGGGGTCTGCTCGGGTGCGGCTCGAGGCAGAGGCCGAGGGCATCGACCAGATCGTCAAGGACTTCGGCGCGGAGTGGCGCTTCGCCGGCTGCTCGATGTGCCTGGGTATGAATCCGGATCAGTTGGCACCGGGGGAGCGCTGCGCATCCACGTCGAACCGCAACTTCGAAGGGCGCCAGGGCAAGGGCGGTCGAACCCACCTCGTCTCGCCGCTGGTCGCGGCGGCGACCGCCGTGCGCGGCACGCTGTCGAGCCCGAGCGACCTGGAATCCGCCCGCGAACTGGTAGGAGCCTGATCATGGAGAAGTTCACCACTCACACCGGCATCGCCGCCCCGATGAAGCGCTCGAACGTCGACACGGATCAGATCATCCCCGCGGTCTTCCTGAAGCGGGTCACGAAGACCGGCTTCGAGGACGCGCTGTTCCACGCGTGGCGGCAGGACCCGGAGTTCGTGCTGAACCAGCCTGCTTTCCACGGCGCATCCGTGCTCGTCGCCGGACCGGATTTCGGTACCGGGTCCAGTCGGGAGCACGCGGTCTGGGCGTTGCGCGATTTCGGCTTCAAGGTCGTCCTGAGCACGCGATTCGGTGACATCTTCCGCGGCAACTCGGGCAAGCAGGGCCTGCTCGCCGCGACCATCTCCGAAGCCGATCTCGACGGAATCTGGGCGGAGATCGACGCGAATCCAGGGGCGGAGATCACAGTCGACCTCGAGGCGCGCACCGCCGCTATCGGCGATCTCCGAGCCGCCATCGAGATCGACGATTACACTAGATGGCGGCTCCTTGAAGGGCTCGATGACATCGGGCTCACGCTGCGCAACGAAGACAAGATCGCGCAGTTCGAGGCCCGCCGCGAGTCGTGGCGGCCACGTACGCTCCCTGTCCGCTGACACCGAGCACATCGTGAGCCTGGAGCATCCGCTCCAGCGGCAGATGCCGCGTCCATGACCATGAAGTGAGGCTCCTCGAATGACGACAACCGTGCGCGCTGAGCTTCCAGAGGGAGTTCCTGCTTTGACCGGAGATGTGCTGGCAATCCGAGGTGGACGGCCGCTGCGCGGCCGCGTCGATGTGAAGGGTGCGAAGAACCTCGCCACGAAGGCGATGGTCGCTTCTCTCCTCGGCGAGGACACCAGCATCCTGCGAGACGTGCCCGGCATCAGCGATGTCGCCGTCGTGCGCTCACTGCTCGAAGTGCACGGCGTTCGTGTCAGCGAAGGCGATGAGGTCGGCTCGCTGGTCCTCGACCCCAGCGATGTGGAATCAGCGCACATGGAGGAGATCGACGCGCACGCTGGTGCGTCGCGCATCCCGATCCTGTTCTGCGGCCCGCTGCTGCACCGCCTGGGTCAGGCATTCATCCCGGACCTCGGCGGCTGCCGCATCGGCGACCGACCGATCGACTTCCACCTCGATGCACTTCGCAAGTTCGGCGCCATCGTGGAGAAGCTTCCCAGTGGCATCAGGCTGTCGACGCAGGGCGGACGCCTGCACGGCGCGAACATCCACCTTCCGTACCCGAGCGTGGGCGCCACCGAGCAGGTGCTGCTGACCGCCGTGCGTGCCGAGGGCACCACCGAGCTGCGCAACGCGGCCATCGAGCCCGAGATCATGGATCTCATCGCGGTGCTGCAGAAGATGGGCGCGATCATCTCGTACGAGCCCAACCGCGTGATCCTCATCGAGGGCGTGGAGACGCTGCGCGGCTACGATCACCGTTCGATCTTCGATCGCAACGAGGCGGCGTCCTGGGCTTCTGCTGCGCTCGCGACCGACGGCGAGATCTTCGTCGGCGGCGCCAAGCAGCAGGAGATGCTGACCTTCCTCAACGTCTTCCGCAAGGCAGGCGGCTGGTTCGACGTGAAGGAGGACGGCATCCTCTTCCGTCGCGGTGGTGAGCTGCAGCCCGTGGTCGTGGAGACCGACGTGCACCCCGGATTCATGACTGACTGGCAGCAGCCGCTCGTCGTCGCTCTCACGCAGGCGAAGGGACGCTCGGTCGTGCACGAGACGGTGTACGAGAACCGGATGGGCTTCACCGATGCACTCGTGAAGATGGGCGCCGACATCGTGGTGCACCCGCACGGACTTCAGGACGGCCCGCGCCGTGTGCCGCGCCGCGAACTGGAGCAGGCAGCGGTCATCACCGGCCCGACGCCACTGCACGCCGCTGACATCGTCGTACCGGACCTGCGTGGCGGCTACAGCCACGTCATCGCCGCGCTCACGGCGGAGGGCGAATCGCAGGTGTCCGGCGTTGACATCCTCAGCCGCGGTTACGAGAAGTTCCTCGCGAAGCTCGACGCCCTCGGCGCCGACTTCGACGTCGTCCGGTGACAGCGATGGGCTCCCGGTCACCCGAGAAGTCCCGCCCGAGTCCGTTCTGGCCGCTCGCGGCGATCGTCGTGCCGGCGGTCGGCTATCTGGCGAAGATCGAGATCCGGAACAAGGAGAAGCTGCCGGCCAAGGGCGCGTTCGTGCTCGCGCCGAACCATTACTCGGAGTTCGACCCGCTCATCGTCGCAGCGGCCGTGTGGCGGCTCGGGCGTGCGCCGCGTTTCATGGCGAAGGAGAGCCTGTTCCGCGTGCCGGTCTTCGGCTGGCTGATGCGCAAGATGGGGATGGTGCCGGTTGCAAGGGCGACCTCTGCGGCGGCGGCGAAGCAGACCATCGAGCAATCGCGAGCTCTTGTGGCGAACGAGCGCGGCGTGATCGTCTACCCGGAAGGCACGCTCACCCGGGATCCCGACCTGTGGCCGATGCGCGGGAAGTCCGGTGCAGTGCGGCTCGCCCTGGCCGGCGGCATCCCGCTCATCCCGGTGGCGCAGTGGGGCACTCAGCACATCATGGGCAGGTACGAGAAGGGGCTGAGCCTCTGGCCACCGCGCAAGCGTGTTCAGGTGCTCTTCGGCGACCCTGTCGACATCTCTGATCTGAGCGGCCGTGCGGGGGAGCAGGCGGCGCTGAACGAGGCCACCAATCGGCTGATGAACGCGATCACCGCTTTGCTCGAAGAGCTGCGCGGGGAGAAGGCACCTGCGACGCGCTGGAATCCGGCCGAGCACGGCCAGAAGGAGACCGGACGCCTTGACTCGTAAAAACTCAGCGCCGGTCGGACCCCGCGTCACCGTCATCGGAGCCGGGAGCTGGGGAACGACCTTCGGGAAGATCCTCGCCGACGGTGGTGCCCACGTGACCATGTGGGCTCGCAGGCCGGAACAGGCACTCGAGATCGCAGAGGGCAAACGCAACTCGAAGTACCTTCCCGGCATCAATCTGCCGCGTACGATCACGGCCACGCACGAGCTGTCCACAGCGCTCGACGGTGCGGATCAGGTCTATCTGTCGGTTCCGAGCCAGTCGCTGCGTGAGAACCTCAAGGCGGTTCGTCCGCTGCTCTCCGACCGTGAGGTGCCCATCATCAGTCTGATGAAGGGCGTCGAACGATCCAGCGGCCTGCGCATGAGCCAGGTGATCGAGCAGGAGCTTCGTTGCGACCCGATGCGGATCGCGGTGGCATCCGGGCCGAACCTCGCGCTCGAGATCGCGCGAGAGCAGCCGACGGCGGCGGTGATCGCTTCTCTCAACCAGGAGACGGCCGAGACGGTCGCCCGGGCGGCCCGCAACACCTACTTCCGCACGTTCGTGAACACCGACGTGATCGGCACCGAGTTCGGCGGCGTGCTGAAGAACCTCATCGCCGTCGCGATCGGCATCGTCGACGGCGTCGGCTATGGCGAGAACACGAAGGCCTCGATCATCACGCGCGGTCTTGTCGAGATGACGGACTTCGCAGTGGCGAACGGCGCACAGTCCGAGACCCTGCAGGGCCTTGCTGGCCTCGGCGACCTGATCGCCACCTGCCAGTCGCCGCTCAGTCGGAATAACACGGCGGGTCGACTGCTCGGCCAGGGATACAGCTATCAGGATGTCGTGAAGCAGATGAACCAGACCGCAGAGGGGCTGGCGTCCGTGGCGCCGATCCTGCAACTGGCCCGAGAGTCCGATGTGCACATGCCCATCGTCGAGCAGGTGAAGATGGTGCTGGACGGGACGATGAATCCCCGTGACATCGCACCGCACCTGACAACCGACGACGACACTCCCCAGGAGGAGAGAACCAATCATGGACAAGCAGACGGTGGTGGTGCTCTTCGGAGGGCGTTCCAGCGAGCATTCCATCAGCTCCGCGACGGCGGGCGGGGTGCTGCACGCGATTGACCGCGACCGCTACGACGTGATCCCGATCGGGATCACACGTGAGGGTGCGTTCGTCCTCGAAGAGGATCGTCCGGACAAGTTCGCTCTGGATGCCGAGAACCTCCCCACTGTCGTGGACAACGGCACCCGCGTGCTGTGGCCCGAGCCCGGTGGCGATCGGACTCTGCGGGTGACCCAGACCGATGGATCCGTGACAGGTCTCGGCGCGATCGATGTCGTGCTTCCGCTCCTGCACGGGCTGCACGGCGAAGACGGCGCCATCCAGGGCTTCTTCGACGTGCTCGACGTGCCGTACGCGGGATGCGGCATCCTCGACTCGGCGATCTGCCTCGACAAGCACTACACGAAGCTCGCGCTCTCCGCGGCCGGTATCGCCGTGTCACCTGGCATCACGATCCGTCGTGCGCAGTGGGAGGCCGACGCGGCTCGGTTCCGTGCGGACATCGCGGCTCTGGGATCCGTGGTGTTCGTCAAGCCGGCGAGCGCAGGATCGAGCGTCGGCGTGTCGTGTGTCGTCGACGGCGATGGCCTGGATGAGGCGATGCGCATCGCCTTCGCTGAAGACGAGAAGGTGCTCGTCGAATCGAAGGTCGACGGTCGTGAGATCGAGGTCGGCGTGCTCGCCGGTCGTGCCGGCGAGGCAGCACGGGCGTCGCTTCCCGGCGAAGTCGTCCTCACGTCTCGCAGCTTCTACGATTTCGAGGGCAAGTACCTCGGCGGCGACGGCGTGGAAATCGTGTGCCCGGCGGATGTCGATGACGCGCTCATCGAGCGGCTGCGCGATGCCGCTGTACGCGCGTTCGAGGCTGTCGACGGCCGAGGGCTGGCACGGGTGGACTTCTTCGTCACCCGTGACGGCGACCTCGTCGTCAACGAGCTCAACACGATGCCGGGCTTCACGCCGATCTCCATGTTCCCGAAGTGCTGGGTCGCCTCGGGTCTGAGCTACCGCGACCTCATCACCGAGCTCGTAGAGGTCGGCCTGCAACGCTGACGCCTGTCTTGAGCTGCTGGGCATTCAGCCCAGCAGCTCCTGCGCGTCCTCATCGAGCTCATCCGGCGCCGTGCACTTGCCATCGGAGGGAATCGCGGTGACGGCCCCGACAAGTGTGCGGGTGCTGATCACATCATTCGAACTGACCGCACCCGTGTCGATGTAGAGCTGGACGGCCGGATCACGACCGTAGGTCGTCAGTCGAAGGAACGGAGTGTCAGACGCGTCCACGAGCCAATCGACGCCCTCGAGCGTGACGCACTGCAGCTCGCTCGTGGGAGCCGGTACGGCGACGCCGCAGCGAAGAATGATCGCCGAGGGCTCCCCGGGGTCACCCCATGCGCCGGTCGCCTGCGCGTCGGTCCACCGACGATCCTTGTCGGCGATGCTCGCGACGTTCTGCAGGCCGACTGAGACTTCGGCGCACAGCGGGTTGTTCGCGTCGTCTGCCGGCTCGAGGTGCACCGTGGTGGAGCAGCCGCCCAGCAGGGCCGTTCCGAGCAGGAGGAGGGCGGCTGCGGCAAGACGGCGGGTCATGATTCCAGGCTACCTTTGACACCATGCCCTCCCGTTCAGCAGACGATGACCCGCGCCTGGGAGACGTGTCAGAAGGCACGATCCTGCGTGCCATCCTCAGTCGTACCGCCCCCGCGTCGCATGCGATCCTCGGCCCGGGGGATGACGCCGCCGTGATAGCCACGCCGTCGGGCTCTGTCGTCGCTACGACGGACACGTTGGTTCACGGGCCGGACTTCCGGCTTGCCTGGTCGACCGGCTACGACCTCGGATGGAAGTCGGCCGCCGTGAATCTGGCGGATGTCGCAGCGATGGGCGCGCGACCCACGGCGCTTCTGGTCGCACTGGCCGTGCCGCGCGATCTCCGGCTGTCGTTCGTGGAGCAGCTCGCCGACGGGTTCCGTGAGGCCTGTGAGGCGCTGGCCCCCGGGTGCGCGGTGGTCGGGGGAGATCTGACAGTATCCGACGTGCTCACCATCGCCGTCACGGCGCTGGGCGATCTTGAAGGCAGAGAGCCCGTCACGAGGGCAGGTGCACGCCCTGGTGATGTCGTGGCCGTCGCCGGCGAACTCGGACACGCTGCCCACGGCCTCGCCGTGCTGTTCGGACGGTTCCGTGATGGTGGTGTCCCGGTCCCGATCGACTCGGATCTGCTCGAGAGCGGTGAGCGCGCGGCGCTGTCAGCGCAGCTGCGCCCAGCGCCGCCGATCGGACTCGGCGTGATGGCATCCGTGGCTGCAGCGACGGCGATGATGGACATCTCCGACGGTCTCGCGTTGGATGCCGGACGTCTCGCAGCAGCATCCGACGTCACGCTGGACCTGTCGCGCGCCGCTCTCGGTGAGCACCCGGAACGCGCCCTCGCCGGCGGTGAGGATCACGCCCTGCTCGCCACGTTCCCCTCAGATGTACTCCCACCTGGCTTCCGCATCATCGGGGCAGTACGCGAGCGCGGCGCAGACGGAGTGCTGTGCGACGGTCTGCCTGTTTCCTCCGACGGCTGGGATCCCTACCGCGATTGGGATTCGACAGCCGGCTGAGCCCACCAGATCGCCGTGTCGCCGTAGGACTTCTCGCGGAACACCTCGAGTCCGGCTGCCGTGGCATCGGGGGGCGTGGATCGGCGCGCACGTTCGATCACGACCACTGCGTCGTCGGACAGCAGCGGAGCCAGCGCGATCAGATCGGCATCCATGGTCTGGTCGTCCAGGTCATAAGGCGGATCGGTGAAGACAAGGTCGTACGGACCTGCCGCGCGTTTGAGGAACGCGCTGACCGCACTCTCATGCACGCGCGCGGTGGCGTTGCCCAAGGGGCGGGCGACCGTGGCGATGTTCCGACGCACCACGGCGGCGGCGGAACGCGAACGCTCGACGAGGTCGACGCTCGCTGCGCCCCGGCTCAGGGCTTCGAGGCCCAGCGCTCCTGACCCTGCGTACAGATCCAGCACACGGGCTCCTGCGATGACATCGAGCGACTCCAGGGCACCGAAGAGCGATTCGCGTACCCGGTCGCTGGTCGGCCGCGTGCCGCTGCCCGGTACGTCGAGGCGGAGCCCGCGGGCTCGTCCGGCGATGATCCTCGTCACCCGAACAGCCTATGGCTGTCCGCGGCGTTCTCTAGACTTCAGGCATGGCCTTCTCCCTCGACACGAGTCTCGCCGAGGCGATCGGTCCGGCGTCGGCCAAGAAGGTCGAGCGGGCATTCGGCATGACGACGGTCGGAGAGATGCTGGGCCACTATCCCCGCCGTTATGCGGATCCTGCGGAGCTCACTCCGATCCGAGACCTGCCTGTGGGGGAGACGGTGACGATCGTCGCCGAAGTGCTCTCCTCGTCTGCGCGCGCGATGCGCAATCGCAACGGCGCCATGACCGACGTCATCATCGGGGATGAGCACGGTCGGGTCTCGCTGACGTTCTTCGCGAAGAACATCCAGCAGGCGCAGTGGCGTGCGAATGAGATGCGTCCTGGCCGGCGTGGAGTGTTCTCCGGCAAGGTCGGCATGTACAACGAGACCACCCAGTTCGCTCACCCGCAGGTCGAACTCTTCGACGACGAGGAGAGCGCACAGGCCAGGGCGGATGATCGCGCGCACAGGCCGATCCCGATCTACCCGGCGACCTCGGCGGTCTCGAGTCAGCAGTTCCGCGAGTTGATCGAGAAGGTCCTTCCCGACGTCGGCGATGTGCCCGATCCGCTTCCGGACGAGATCCGGAAGCGCGAGGGGCTGCTGGATGCCCGCACAGCGCTGGTGCAGTTGCACCGCCCGCAAGCACGTAACGACGTCGATCCCGCCGTTCGCACCCTTCGCATGCACGAGGCCCTTGTGCTGCAGACCGCGCTGCTGCAGCAGCGCGCAGCGGTGCGGTCACTGAACGCCACGCCGCGCCAGGCGAAGCCGGGCGGACTGCTCGAGCGCTTCGACGCATTGCTGCCGTACACCCTCACCGCTGACCAGCGGACGGTCGGAGATCAGATCGCGGACGACCTCACCGGCGCGTGGCCGATGAACCGACTGGTGCAGGGTGAGGTCGGATCCGGAAAGACCCTCGTCGCTCTGCGCGCCATGCTGCAAGTCGCCGAGTCCGGCGGGCAGGCTGCACTGATCGCTCCCACAGAGGTACTCGCATCCCAGCATCTGCGGTCCATCACGAAGATGCTCGGGCCCGATCTTGCACCGCTGCTCATGCCGACCCTGCTCACCGGCCAGATGTCTGCTCCTGCGCGCCGCAAGGCCGCGCTGAGGGTCGCTGCCGGCCAAGCGCTCATCGTCGTGGGCACGCACGCTCTGCTGGGGGAGAAGACGACATTCGCCGACCTCGGCCTCGTCGTCGTGGATGAGCAGCACCGCTTCGGCGTCGAGCAGCGAGAGGCGCTGCGCGCGAAGGGCTCCAGCCCGCACGCTCTCGTGCTCACGGCGACTCCGATTCCCCGCACTGTCGCGATGACGGTGTTCGGCGACCTGGACACTTCGGTCATCCGCACGATGCCGGCCGGGCGGGCTGGCATCGAATCGTTCGTCGCGCCGCTGGCGGAGCATCCCGATTGGTTCCGTCGCGTGTGGGACAGAGCGGCGGAGGAGATCGCGCAGAAGCGACAGGTGTTCGCGGTGTGCGCGGCCATCGACACGACGAAGAAGTCGGCGGGTGAGGAGGATCAGGCAGCGCTGGTGCCCACGGAGGAAGGCTCGTCCGGCCCGCGCTGGGGCGTCGTGCAGCTGGACGCTGCGCTGGAGACGCATCCGACCGTCGGCAAGCTCCGGCGCGCCGTGCTCCACGGGAAGATGCCGTCGGAGACGAAGGACGCCGTGATGCAGGCCTTCGCGCGTGGGGAGATCGATCTGTTGATCGCGACGACGGTGATCGAGGTCGGTGTCGATGTTCCGAACGCCTCCACGATGATCGTGCTCGATGCCGACCGATTCGGAGTCTCGCAGCTGCACCAGTTGCGCGGACGCGTCGGCCGTGGCGATGTGCCAGGGCTGTGTTTGCTGGTCACCGAGGCAGAAGAAGGGTCATTGGCACGCGATCGCGTCGAGGCGGTGGCTGCGACCCTCGACGGCTTCGCGTTGGCGGAGGTCGATCTGGAGCTGCGGGGCGAGGGCGATGTGCTCGGGTCGACGCAGTCCGGCGTGCGGTCGTCGCTGAAACTGCTGCGCGTCGTGAAGGACTCGAAACTGATCGCGCGCGCGAGAGAGCTGGCGGAGGACATCCTCGACGTTGATCCGCAGCTGGCGTCGCACACAGGTCTCCGCGAGGTCATCGCCCGCCGCGTCACAGAGGAAGACCGAGCCGCACTCGCGAAGAACTGAGATCCTGGTGTGCCATAGGCTGGTGCCATGAGCAGCCGGATCGCCGTTGTCCCTGGTTCATTCGACCCGCCCACTCTGGGTCATCTCGATGTGATCCGTCGAGCGGCGAAGCTGTACGACGAGCTGCATGTGCTCGTGGTGCACAATCCTGGCAAAGAGGCGATGCTCCCGATCGCTCAGCGGCTGTCGTTGCTGGAACAGTCCATCGCGGAAGACGGCATGGGCGACAACATCATCATCGGATCGTGGAGCATGGGGCTTCTGGTCGACTACGCGCGCGATGTGGGTGCCGGCGTACTCGTGAAGGGCATCCGCTCCCAGATCGATGTCGCCTACGAGTCGCCTATGGCGATCGTGAACCGCCACCTCGCCGACATCGAGACGGTGTTCCTGCTGCCGGATCCCTCGCACGCGATGGTGTCGAGTTCGCTCGTGCGTCAGGTGGCCGGTCTGGGCGGCGACATCACGCCGTTCGTACCGCGCGCGGTCGCCGCATTCCTCGATACCGGAGCACGCGGCCTCTGACGTGCGGCCCCATTCCCAGCATCCGCGGGTAGCATGAAAGCGTGAAGACCCGACTCAACGGCCCATTCGTGGTGCCCGTACGCGACATCGTCCGACACCCCGGCGAGATGCGGGAGCACCAGTTCTCCGTCACCCTGAAAGAGCAGTGGGGTGAGGGCATCGTCTCGTACGAAGCAGGCTCGGAGATCGACGTCGATGTGCGTCTCGAGTCGGTTCACGAAGGCATTCTCGCCTCGGGAACCGTAGATGCTGAGTACAAGGGTGTCTGCGGAAGATGCCTGAAAGACATCGCCGAGCCTGTCGAAGTCGAGTTCCAGGAGCTTTTCGCGTATCCTGGTGATGAAGAAACTGACTTCGAGGTTCAAGACGACCACGTGGATCTTGAAACTCTTGTCAGGGAAGCGGCCGTATTGTCACTTCCATTTCAGCCGGTGTGTCAGCCGGATTGCCCGGGGCTCGACCCGAATACGGGTGAGCGGCTGGCCGAAAGCACCGGAGTGGAGCCGGACGCTCCCATCGATCCTCGGTGGAGTGCGCTCCAACAGATCACAGACCAGGGGAACGCGGCAGACCGTCGCGGTCCCGAGAACACAGAAGAGAGTTAGCCATGGCTGGTAACCCCCCGAAGCGCAAGGTATCCCGTTCCAACACCCGCTCGCGCCGCGCGCAGTGGAAGGCAGCGCCCATCGCGCTCGTCAAGACCGTTGAGAACGGCAAGACCGTCTACAGCCGCCCGCACCAGGCAAAGGTCGTCACCGACTCGCAGGGTACCGAGCTGTTCATGGAGTACAAGGGCCGCAAGGTCGCTGACGTCTGAACCACGGTCTCACGATCGTGACAGGGGTCCCAGGGGGGACGGCACCTCTCGCCGAGAAGCTCAGGGTCGATATCGACCCTGAGCTGCTTGCGTTGGCGTTGACTCATCGTTCGTACGCGTACGAGCACGGGGCGATCCCGCACAACGAGAGGCTCGAATTCCTCGGCGATTCGGTGCTCGGACAGGCCGTGACGGTCATGCTGTTCACGACGCATCCCGGGCTCGATGAAGGGCAGCTCGCCAAGCGAAGGGCGAGTGTGGTCTCCACTGTCGCCCTCGCGGAGGTCGCCCGTGGCATCGGCCTGGGGGAGCACCTCCTGCTCGGGCGTGGCGAAGAGCAGACCGGTGGGCGCGACAAGGACTCGATCCTCGCCGACACCATGGAAGCCGTGTTCGGCGCGACGTATCTCTCCGCCGGCCCTGAGGCAGCGACCGAATTGGTGCTGCGGCTGACGAAGCCGCTGCTGGCGGACCCCGAGCGCTACGGTGCGGCGATGGATCCCAAGACGAGTCTCCAAGAACTCGCAGCGCGCCTGGGCTCAACGCCACCGAGTTACTCCGTGACCTCGAGCGGGCCCGATCACGATCGTCGCTTCACCGCCACGGTGGAGGTCGGCGATGTGAGCATGACCGGCGACGGCACGAGCAAGAAGACGGCCGAGATGGCTGCCGCTCTCAGTGCATGGCGCCTCCTCAGCGAGAGTGCCTGAGCTTCCCGAAGTCGAGGTCGTGCGTGCCGGCCTCGCACCTGCCGTGATCGGCGCGACGATCATCAGCGCGTCGGTGCTCGACGAGCGCGCACTCACACGGCACCCGGCGGGCGCCGCCGACTTCGTGGCGAGACTCGAAGGCGCACTCGTCGCTGGTGCGTCACGTCGGGGAAAGTTCCTGTGGCTGCCGCTCTCCGGCGGAGCGGCCGCATTGACGGCTCATCTCGGCATGAGCGGTCAGCTGCTGCTTCGGAATCCCGATGCACCATCGGAACGTCACGAGCGCATCCGTCTCGGCATCCAGCATCCTCGCCACGGTGAGCTCGCGATCGTCTTCGCCGATCAGCGCACGTTCGGATCGCTCGCTGTCGACGCGCTCGTCGCAGACGGAGCCGACCTGGTGCCTTCGCAGGTGGAGCACATTGCAAGAGATCCGCTGGATCCCGCCTTCGACGACGTGACATTCATCGCCGCGGTGCGTCGTCGCGCGAGCGCCATCAAGCGCATCCTGCTCGATCAGACGCTGATCAGCGGCGTCGGCAACATCTACGCGGACGAGTCGCTGTGGGCTGCTCGCATCCATCCGGAGTCCCTGGGCCGCGCCCTGTCGGCGCAGGCGGTGCGACGTCTTCTCTCCGAGGTGCGTCTGGTGTTGGAGAAGGCGCTGGCCGAAGGTGGCACGAGCTTCGATGCGCAGTACGTGAATGTCAACGGACAGGCCGGGTATTTTTCCCGGCAACTTCGTGTCTATGGGCTTGAGGGCCGTCCGTGCGCGCGCTGCGGCAGCCCTATCGCACGCGAACGGTTCATGAACCGTTCGAGCCATTTTTGCCTGGTCTGCCAGCGAAAACGCTAGGTCGACGTCGACTGAGTTCGATGCCCCTGGTGATCTGAGGACGCACGGACTCGGCTGTTGGATCGCGGGAGCCGGACCTGGTCAACTGCTCTTCCCATTGACGTTCACGTATCTGACATTGAGCGTGAGGCCTATATATGTGCGCGCTCGCGCAGGTCCTTTCACGGCTCTGCCCGGCACGGCTTCAGGCCACGAAATCACGGTCTGCGCTTCTCTCATCCCACTCGGCGACGAGGCGCGACACCTCCGCAACTTCCTCGTATGGCAGCAGATGTCCTCGGTCGGCGAGAATGTGGAAGGTGCCGGATCCGATGCCGGTCGCCTCGGCCGTGCACGCCCACGAGGGGCTGAGCGGGTCGCGGTCGCCGCCGATGAGCAGTGTGGGTGCTGTGAAGTGGTGTGCGAAGTCGGTGATGGTTGTTGCGGTTGAGGCGGCGAAGCTCTCGAGCACGACATCGCGGGAGGCGAAGGCTCCGGCTTGGCGTAGGTGCTCGTCGCGGATCCACCTCCGGAGTGTTGGATCGGTGGTGCTGGTCATGAGCGTGCCTCCGATGCAGGCGATGAGCTTGCTCGCGAGGAGTTGGTGCGCGAGGGGTCGTGGTAATCGCCTGGCGAGAGCGAAGTAGGCCCGCGTTGCTGCGGTCGCGAGCCGTCGCGGTCCCGCGAGCGGGGACCGCAGGATCGGGTTGACGAGCACGGCACCGTCGTGCTGAGCGCCTTGGGCGATGGCGGAAGCGACGATCACGCTGCCGAACGAGTGCCCGAGCAGGAGCCTGACTTGTGGCAGTTGGGCCGCGAGATCTCGTAGCCAGGTGCCGTACCCGACGGTGTCATGCCTGCTCAGCAGCGGGCTGGATTCTCCCGCACCAGGAAGATCGGGCACTAGCACCTGATAGCCGAGGTGTGTGAGGGCATGAGCGACGGGTTCCAGTCCGTAGTGGGTGCCGCGGAAGCCGTGCACCGCGAGGATTGCCGGCTTGGTCGGGTCACCGTAGGCGAACACTGTCGTCCGGGAGCCTGTAGCAGTGATCCGCAGCGCGTCGGTGTGCTCAGGCCGCATACTGGGCACCTCTTGTCAGGCCGATCGCATGACGCCGTTCATGGATGACTTGTGCCTGGAGGTAGAGCGCTTCTGCCTTGAGGGTGAGGTGGCTCTGCGCGAATTCGTCCGAGGGCGCGAACCTGGGTCGTGCTCGTGGGTCGTCGTGCACGAAGGTGCGGATGGCTGCGGCGAACGCGTCGATTGACCCGTCCGCTGCGGTGTGGCGAAGCTGTGCGGGCAGGTCGAGCGCGATTTTCCGATCACGCAGGATGACGGGGGTGCCGACGGAGACGGCTTCGTAGACGGTGAGGCCTTGGGTCTCGTAGTTGATCGAGCTCTGTACGACGGCGTCGGCGTCGCGCATGGCCCACAGCACGTTCTGGTGCGGCACGGCTCCGAAGAAGGTGACGTCGGAGCCGATGCCGAGTTCGACGGTCTTCCTGCGGGCGTGGGCGAGGTCGTTGCCCGCGCCGTAGATGTGGATGTCGGCGTTGACTTCGGCGCGGGCGAAAGCTTCGAAGAAGTCGACAATGCGTTTCTCCTGGCTGACGCGGCCGGGCCAAAGGAGCACGGGTCGGCTTCTGGGAGAGCGTGGCGTGTTACGTACGATGCTGAGTAGTGCGTCGTCGACTCCTGTGGGAAGTACGTGGATCTCCTCGTCGATGCCGTAACTGTGCAGGCGTTCGGCGAAGTGGGTGCTGGGGGCGATGATCAGGTCGGCTCGGTCGGCGAACGCTCGGGTGTAGTCGGCGATGCTGCGCACCGTCGGCGCGCCGAGGAAGCGCTGCTGCGCCGCGTACAGCAGCCGGAACACGGTGCGCGGAAAGGGGAGAATGGCGGGGAGTCCGGCTTCGATGTTCGTGTGCATGGTGTGCACGAGGGGCAGGTCGTGGCGGGCTGCGAACCGGTAGCCGTTCCACGCACCCCACACGTCGCCCTGGACGTGCACGCAATCGACGGACGGCTTCCGCGCGAAGGCGAGGTCGATTGCATCGTCGAACCGGAGACCGGCGAGGCTGAACGAGTGTTCTCCGACTTGGATCGATCCCACGGAGACGTCGTCGGGCCGCGCGTACCGCGGAGAGGGCGTGCGTTTGGATTTCGGTGCGCACACTGTGACGGTGTGTCCGCGGTGTTCGAGGTGTTGGCGTTGCAAGCCGAGCGACACCTGCAGCCCCCCGAGTGTCGCGGGGTGCTGGTCACTGAAGAAGGCGATGTGCATGACGGTTCCTAACTGTGCGAAAGTTCATCGGCTCGGACCGCGGATGGCGGATCCGTGGTTGCTGCGCGGTGGAGGCGGCTGACTCCCGCCACGCCGAGGCAGGCGAATACACCGCAGACGACGAGCCCGGCGGCGGGCAAGAGGGTGAGGGATGCCTCGCCGAGGACGGTGATCCCGACGACGGCTGCGGTGAGCGGGTCGACGATCGTGAGGGCGGCGACGACGACCGGTACCGGGAAGAAGCGGTGTGACCGCTGTAGCAGGATGTTCGCCATGATGCCGCCGGCTGCGACGATCCCGAGTCCGAGCCACGTGTTCGGGTCGGTCAGCACGGTGGTCACCCCGTCTTCGAGGACGCCTGTGACGAGGATCTTGAAGACGGCGGTGATGCTGCCGAACACCATCGCGCCGACCACCAGACCGAACAGGCGCACACCGGAACGTGACGTGTTCCGGCCAGAGGCGATGGCCACCAGCCCGAGCACGGTGAGCGTGGCGAGGATGGCCGTCGTGACCAGGAACTGGGTGTGCAGGCCGAGCGCGGGAGTGTCTTCGGCGGGGTGGGTGGCGAGGATCGCGATGAAGCCGAGGATGCCGACGATGCACGACAGCACGGACACGACCCCAGTCCGCGTCATGGAAACGCGGCCCGTGAGGCTGCCGAAGGCGGCTGAGGCCGCCAGGGCGACCACGCTCATCGACTGTACGGCGCTGACGGGCGTGAGGGCGAGCGCGATGAAGTTCGTCGACACCGCGATGCCCAGCAGGAGCAGGCCGAGCAGCCAACGCGGCGAGACGAGGAAGGAGCGCCACCGACCACCGGCCCGGTAGACCGCACGCGACTGCAGTTCGGAACCGGCCGCGAGCAGCAGGGCACCGCCGAAGGCGACGGCGAGCCCGACGAAGAACGAGGCGGTCATGTCATTCGCCCCGTGCGGGTGCCTCGAGCACACGCTTCAGCACTGGTCCGGTCAGGGTGACGCCGGCCCGGACCAGGAGCAGGCCGAGCAGGAGCACGATGATGATGGCCACGGTGAACAGTGGGGCGACGACCGCCGCGGTGGCGATGATGGGAAAAGTGACGGCGGTCGATGCGGCGGCGGCACCGATGACGGCGATGTTCGCCGGGCCGGTGACCCGCAGCAGACGCGTTCGGTTGAGGCCCGCACGCGGCATGCCGGTCCGGTCGAGTGCGACGTGCAGGTCGCGGTTCTCCAGGATCGCGGCGGTCTGGGTGATCGCGGTCTGGCAGGCGACTACAAGGAACGAGATGGCGGCGAGTGCAACCAGCATGGTGCGGGCGTCGGCGAACAGCACGAGTTGGTCTGCCGTCATGATCTCGCGGCTCGCGCTCCGGCTGATCGTGTCGAGGTAGCCGAGCAGTGAGCCGGCAGGGATCAGGATGAACGTCGCGAGCGCCAGAGACGACACGCTGCGCCAGGCCGCTCGCGGGTCGTCCTGGATCCCGCGGGCGGCCACTAGCCTCGCCGGGTCGGAGGTGCGTGCAGCCGCTCGCCGCGAAACGAACGCAACGGCGAAGGGACCGACGACACCCAGTACCGCCATCACGGCGAGCACGACAGCTGTGAGCGCGCCGAGGAGGACGATCACGCCCCACCCCGGCGACATCAGCTGCGTGACGAGCACCGCCGCACCGATCACGACGAGTCCGATCACGACGCGGAACCAGCTCATCCGCGGCGCGTCCTGCCGGGTGCGCACCCCGAGCGGGGCGAGCACGACGCGGCGCAGACCCAGGAGCGCGCTGAGCGCGGCGATGATCACGAGAACGGGCGGGATCGTCGCGGTCAGCCACCAGGGCAGCCACAACTCCGATGCCTGCAGTTGCTGGCCGTGCACGGTGAGCAGAGACAGTGTGAATGGCAGCGCGGCGGAGAAGGCGGTACCGATGAGGACGCCGATGGCGGCGATGACCGTGACCTCGGCGACGGCGATTCGACGTACCCGACCTGAGGTGAGGCCGAGCAGTCTTAGGGTGGCCAGGCGGTCGTCGCGGCTGCGGGCGGCGAGCCTCGCCGTCGCGGTGCCGAGCGTGATCAACGGGACGAGCAGCAGGCCGACCAGCCCGAACGCGAGCACCTGGTAGCCGATCTCATCGGTGGGCGCGTTCCAGAACGCGACGGCGAGCATCGCGACGGCGAAGGTCAGCAGGGTCGTGACGCCGGATGCGGCGATCTGCAATCCGGTGATGGTCGCGGACGCCCGGCGCGGACGACTCAGGAGAAGCACGGCATACGGGTTCATGCGTCCGCCTCGATCCGGCCATCGCGCAGCCGGATGATCCGGTCGCAGCGCGAGGCGACGTGCGTATCGTGCGTGACGATCATCAGTGCGCGGTCGACGCTGCACCCGGTTTCGAGTAGGGCGTCGAGCACTTCATCAGCGGTATGGGAATCGAGAGCGCCCGTCGGCTCGTCGGCGAAGATCAGGCTCGGGCCCGTGACGAGGGCGCGGGCGATCGCGACGCGCTGGGCCTGCCCGCCCGAGAGCTGTCCGATGCGTCGATCCCCAAGTCCCGCGAGACCCAGCCTGCGCAGCTCCGCATCGGCGCGCCCGCCCGCTTCGGTCCGGGAGATACCCGCGAGCAGTAGCGGCAGGGCGACGTTCTCTGTGGCGGTGAGCTCAGTCAGCAGCATCCCTTGCTGGAACACGAATCCGAATCGCCGTAGCCGGAACGACGAGCGTGCATCCTCTGACAGCGCGGCCAGGTCATCGTAGCCGCTGCCGTCGGGACGGCGCACGATCACCGTGCCGCTGTCCGCAGGGAGGATGCTGGCGAGCACATGCAGCAGCGTGGACTTTCCCGAACCGCTCGGACCCATGATCGCAACCGATTCGCCCGGAGCGATGAGAAGGTCGGCATCGATGAGCGCCTGGGTCTGCCCGAACGACTTTCCCACACCCTGAGCACGGAGCAGCCACCTCGATGAGTTCTTCGCATCGGCGGGATCGAGACGGGTGACAGTGCTCATCTGAGGTTCTCTCCAACGGTCTGGGTGGTCATTCAACGGCACTGTCCACGCTAGAAATCAGTGCCGATCCGCCGATACCAACCACGGGTCGAACTCCCGGACCTCCTCGACCGCTCAATATCCACCCGTGGGTGGTGGTCCCGCGGCCCCGCGCGCGCATAACGTCGAGATGCGCGACCCTGGAGAGGAGAGGGGGAAGATGACGGACGTCACTCGTAAGCTCAGCGAGCCCGTGCTCCAACGGCCGCGCGTCGTGCGCTGGTTCACCGAACGCCCGCGCATCGGCGACGTGCTCGTGATCCTCGCGTGCACGGTCCCGACTCTCGCGGCGCTGATTCTCGCGGCGCCGGAACGCGCATGGCTCGGTTACCTGTGCGCCGCCGGAGTCGCGATCGCGTTCTGGTGGCGACGCTCCCATCCGCTCGCCGTGCTCCTCGTCGTCGTCTCGCTCGCGACGCTCAACCCGATCTCCGCGAACGGCATGACGACCGCATTCTTCGAGAGCTTCTTCGCCCTCTTCGCCCTCGCGAATCACTCCCGCCTCCGCACGGCGCTCATCGGCTACCTCCTCAGCGAGGGCGCGGTCCTGGCGACAGCAGGCGTCGCAATCCTCTTCGGACTCCGAGAGAACTTCCCGAGCCTGCTCTTCCAGCCGGGGTCCCTTATCGCGATCGCCCTCGGTATCGCCGTGCGCGCGAGCCGCTCCCGCCGCGCAGCGATCGAGGAACTCGTCACGCTTCGCGAGGATCGCGCTGCAGCCGCAGAAAGGGCACGCATCACTGCGGAGATGCACGATGTCGTTGCGCACTCCGTCACCGTCATGATCGCCCTCGCCGGCGGCGCTTCGGCCGGCTGGGAGAAGCACCCCGAGCGCGCGCGGAACGCGCTCGACCAGCTCGGCAACGTCGGCGCGCATACGCTCGAAGAGATGCAGCGCATCCTCCGCGTCCTCCGCGAACACGACACGGACCTGGACCGGAACCTAGAGTCATCGGGCCACAACCTCCCGTCCCTTGACGAATTAGTCGAGGTCTTCAGGACAGCGGGACTCCCGGTCACTCTCACAGTTGACCGTGACGCTGCCCCGCTCGGGAAGTCCGAGGATCCGGTGCTCCAGACCACCGTCTATCGGATTGTCCAGGAAACGCTCACCAACGCCCTCCGCCACGCATACGGGGCCACCCATATCGAGGTTGAGATCACGCACGACGCGCGGCAGATCACGGTCGCAGTGACCGACAACGGCCGCGGCCCGAAACCGGGACCGAGCGTCGGGGCCGGTGTCGGGCTGAGAGCGATGCGTGAACGCGCGGCCACCTTCGGCGGCGAAGTCTCCGCCGGCCCCATTCCCACCCGTGACGACGCCCCAGGCCACGGGTGGCGCACCCGCGTGACTATTCCCGTGAACGGGAGAGCAGCGTGACTGGCCAGCCTCCCACGCGGATCCGCGTGGCCGTCGTCGATGACCAGCCCCTCGAACGGGCCGGTAACGCATTGATCCTCGACTCCGACGACGAGATCGAGGTCGTAGGCGAAGCCGGAAACGGTGTCGAAGCCATCAGTATCGTTTCCGACACCCTTCCTGGCATCGTTCTCATGGACATCCGGATGCCCGTGATGAACGGCCTCGAAGCCACTCGGATCATCGCCGAGACCCACCCCGCGACGCGCGTCATCGTACTCACCACCTTCGATCTCGACGAATATGCCTTCGGCAGCCTCAAAGCGGGAGCAAGCGCCTTCCTGCTGAAGAGCACGAAACCTGCGTCGCTCATCGACGCGGTCAAGACAGTCGCATCCGGATCAGCGGTCGTCTCCCCGCGCCTTACCGCGAAGCTCATCGAGCACTACCTCCGACCCGCGTCGCCGCTGAAGCAGAATCATGGCGCGATGGGCGAGCGGAGCGGCAGGCTCGACGTGCTCAGCCCGCGCGAGCGAGATATCTTCACTGCCATCATCCGTGGCCTCACCAACTCCGAGATCAGCACCGAACTCGTACTCGCATCGTCGACCGTCAAGTCCCACATCAACTCGATCTTCGCGAAACTCGGACTGCGCGACCGCGTACACGCGGTTCTCCTCGGCCACGAGCTCGGACTCGTAGGCCAGCACAGCGATCCTGAGGCTGGCGCGGACTCGCGCGCATGAGACGCTCATCCTGGCCACGCGCACGCGCACGAGCGCAGTCCGATCCACCGCGAAGCCTTCATGAACCGTTCTAGCCACTTCTGTCCGAGGTGTCAGCGCATCGCGCGATAACCTTCCCTGATGAAGTGGATCCTCTACGACATCGGCGGCGTCATCGAGATCGTCGACGATCATTCCTGGCCGGCCGAGTTGCGGACCCGTTGGTCGACCCGTTTCGGACTACTGCCCGAGGAGTATGACGCGAAGCTGGCGGCAGCCGATCTGCCGGACACCACCGTGAACTCCGGCGTGGTCGATCAGCATTGGCGGGGCGTCGCCGATGCGCTGGGCCTCTCCGATGCTGACGTCGAGTCGATGCAGACGGAGTTGTGGGACGCCTACTGCGGTGCTGAGAACTCAGAGCTGCTCGATCATGCCCGATCTTTGCGTGGACGCTCCGGGCTGGCGATCCTCTCGAACTCAGGCGACGGGGCACGGGAAGAGGAGGAACGACGCTTCGGCTTGTCTCAGATCTTCGCCCCCATCTGCTACAGCCACGAGCAGGGCGTGCTCAAGCCCGAAGCCCGCGCCTTCGAGCTGGCGCTCGACCGGATGGGTACGACGGCCGACCGCGTGCTGTTCATCGATGACAACCTGCAGAATGTGCAGGCGGCGCACGCCGTCGGCATTCGGGCCATCATGCACCACGACAACGCGACGACGATCGATGCGATCGAAGAGTTCCTCGCCGACGAGTGATCTCATGCACGCTCACAGGGGCGAGCAATGTGGCTGGTGACGATCGTTCCCAGCGCCTCAGGCGGGCTGAAATGCCTTGCCCAGCAGTGGGCGAGTCACCCGGACGCCCAGCCAGACGAGCGCGATGCCGAATGCGACCACCCCGACGATCGTCAGCAGCGACAGCGGAGCGATGATCACCGCGATGCCCACGAGCGGGAAAACCAGCACTGCCGCGCACAGAGCGGATCCGATCGCGGTGAACAGCAGCGGAGCCATGACCGCGCGGGTGCGTGCGCCGTCGACGGTCTCGAACGGAACGCCGAGGAAATGAAGGCTGCGGTGCAGATCGCGCTGATCGAGGATGCCCGAAGCCTGATTCACGCCGACGGAGACGGCGACCATCAGGAAAGATGCGACGAGGGTGATTATCAGCCCGGTGCGGATGTCAGCGGCGAGCATCGCGTTGGCGGCTGCTTCGGGACCGCTCATGGTATCGATCAGTGCGACGCCGGTGCCGGCGAACACGGCCATGAAGCTCGCCATGGCGATTCCGCTGACCTGTCGCCACGCGGCCTTCGGTGAATCGAGCACGAGACGCGCAGCGAGCAGCCGTGCGGGCTGCTCGGCACGCCGAAGTCCGCGCTTCGCATGCACCTTCAGGGCCCATGGTCCGATGAGGTTCAGGACTGCGAGGGCGGCGGCGAACATGCCGGCGAGAACGACGATGGTGATGACAAGTCCTGTCGTGCCGGGGAAGACCTGCACGAATCCGAATGCGCCGACGATGAACACCGCCGCCAGCACAGCACGGATCCAGTGCACTCGCGGCACGGTTGCACGCATCCGCACGCCCAACGGCGAGATAACGACCTGACGGAGACCGACGACGGCGCTCACACCGGCGAGCAGCACGACGCCTGCGACGACCGACAGGATACTGAGAGGGACGAGCATGATCGCCTCAGCGCCCAGGGGTGCGCCCCGGAACGGGATGAGGCCGATCAGCGGAACCATCGCGAGATACCCGAGTACTCCGACGAGAGACCCGACCACGGCCACAGCCGTCGACTCGATCACCGTCGCCGCCGTCACACCGGCAGGCGATACGCCCAGCAGGCGCAGCGTCGACAGCCGTTCGTCGCGCCTGCGGGCTGAGAGGCGTGCGGCCGCACCACCGAGATTCGCCAGGGGCACGACCAGAAGCACGAGCGCAATGGCAGCAAGAGCCTGATACAGTCCTGCCTCGGCATCCGTCCAGCTCCAGAAGTCCTGCGCTCCACCCACCACGGTGAGCACGAGCGCCGTCACCAGGGCGAATGCGATCGCAGGCAACGCCAGGACGCCGCTCTGACCGGGAGCCGGGCGCAGCAGCAGGGCGAGTACACGGGCGTTCATGCGGAGACCTCAGTGCTGACGACGTGGCCGTCGCGCACCTGCACGGTACGAGAGCATCGCGCAGCGACCTCGCTGTCGTGGGTGACCACCAGCAGCGTGCGCCCCTGCCCCGTGGTCGACCACAGCAGTGCGTCCATGACCTCTCCGGATGTCTGGGAATCGAGCGCGCCCGTCGGTTCGTCGGCGAACACGAGCTCGGCACCGGTGACCTGGGCCCGAGCAATGGCGACGCGTTGTGCCTGGCCGCCGGAGAGCTCACCGATGCGGCGCTCCTCCATGCCTGTGAGACCGAGAGATGCCATCCATCCGGCCGCGTGCTCCAGGGCGGCGCGGCGCGGGGTGCCGTTGATCATGAGCGCGAGCGCGATGTTCTCGATCGCGGTGAGCTCCGGGATCAGCAGTCCTTGCTGGAACACGAAACCGAACGACTCACGCCGCAACCGTGATCTCTCGCGCTCGTTCTTCGACGTGACGTCGATCGGAGCCGCGGTCGCGGATGAATAGATCACGCTGCCTGTGTCGGGCGCGATGATGCCGGCCAGCACATGCAGGAGCGTCGTCTTGCCTGAACCCGATGCACCCATGATGGCGACGGATTCACCCCGTCCGACGATCAGATCGACGCCCGCGAGGGCTGTGGTGGTGCCGAACGTCTTGGTCAGTGACTGCGCGTGGAGGACAGGAGTGTTCATACCCTCAGCCTCGCCGTCGACTCCCGTCGTGTCGTCGGTCTGCAGAACGAACCCGATCGGCCGGAGATACACCTTGAGGATGATCTTCGACCGACCGACCGCTCCGTCGTTCAGCCGAGCTTCTTCTGCCAGCCGCCAGCATACGAGGCCGGCACGAACCCGATCGCCTCGTTGATGTCCAGCATCGCGCGATTCTCCTCGGCGTTGAAGGTCGAGATCTTCGGCGAGTCCGGCGCGATCTCGCGCCAGCGGAGCAGATTCGCGCATTTCACGATCGTGCCCAACCGCTTTCCGCGGTGCTCCTCGACGACGAGTGTGCCGAACTGATGGGTGACGCCGGAGTGGTCCGCTCCGATCACCAGTTCGTTGAACGCCACCAGCTTTCCGGTGGGAACATGCTCTACCGCTGCGACCGAGAGGAGCTGTCCTCCGGCGATGATGTTCTGATCATGGCGGACGACGCGAGCGGCGTCCCAGACCTCCTCGTCGATCTCGAGATCGCCGCTTGGCACGTCCGTCGCCATTCTCGAGATGACGTCGGCGTATCCTTCGCGAAGATGCGCAGGGGTCGGCAGGGTCCACGACACGATGCGATAGTCGTCTCCAGCGAATGCAACGGACGCGCTCAGACTCTCCTCGGCCAGCGTCAGGGGTCCGTCCAGCGGCAGAACGCTGTTTCGCTCGACCTGCTCGAGAACATAGCCGTTGGTGAGCAGGAGCTCGCTGAGCCCGGTTGTCGCGACGCGCCCCCAAGCGGTGGTGGGTGTCAGCATCCGCTCACTCGAGGCAGCCGGATGCAGCGTCCAGGACTGCACGCTCGTGCGCCCGAGTTCGCGCGCGGTCCGCTCGACCCGATCCAGGAGCGCCTGCTCGACCCCGGTGCCCCAGTGCGGAGGCGTGACCATGACGCCCATATCTCCCGATGTGGCGCGCTCATCGTTGGCGGTGGACAGATATGCAGCGCCGACGATGACTCCGTCTCTGCGGGCGATGAATCCACGCTGGCTCCGATCGGTCTGATCGCGCCATGAGGGGAGCAGCTCCTCAGCCGTCTCCGCGAGGTCGTCGATGCCGGCATCCAGTTCGGCCTGCCGGTTGCCGATCGCCACCATTGCATGGAACTCCGCCGCCTCCGCAGAGTCCAGGCGTTCTGGGACCACAAGGTCGTTGATGATGATCTCGCTCATTCCAGTTCCTTCTTCCAGGCGCCTTCGTAGGCGATCGGGGCGAACCCGATCGCCTCGTTGATGTCCAGCATGGGACGGTTCTCTTCCGCGTTGTACGTGATCACGGTCGGCGAGTCGGGGTGCTGCTCGCGCCAGGTGAGCAGTCCTGCCGTCTTCACCAGCATCCCGAGGCGGTTACCGCGGTGAGACGACAGCACCAGGGTGTCTTCCTGGTGGGACACGGTGGTCGGGTCCCCGCCGATCGACAGCTCGTTGTACGCGCACAGTTCGCCCGTGGCGATGTGCTGCGCGGCTGTCACCAGCACCGTGTTGCCACGTTGGGCATATCGATCATCGTGGCGCGCGATGCGCTCCGCGTCCCATTTCTCCGCAGGCATCCCGAGATCGGCGTCCGGTACGTCGGTCGACATGTGCTGTTTCATCCAGGCGTAGCCGGCGACGTGCTCGCTCGGTGTCGGGAGCGTCCATTGGATGACGCGATATCCGGTCGCCTTGTCGGCGGCGCTCGCGCGGAGGTTGCGAATGCGCTGTACGAGCGGATCGGACCAGGTGAGGGTGCTGACCCGCTCCACCTGTTCCAAGGTGTATCCGTGTCGGAGCAGAAAGCGCGCGGCGTGATCAGTGGGGATCTCGCCGAAGCCGGTCGGGGAGGTGAGCGGGGCATCGTCCGAGGCAGGGTGCTCGACCCATGCCAGCAGTCGCCGCACTCCTGCGGAATGTGCAGCCGATTCGAGATGCGGCAGCGCAGCGGCACCGAGTCCTTGCCCCCAGGCGGACCGCAGCAGGCTGATGATCAGGATCGCGGTCCTTCCGCCGTCGTCGGCCATGATGTTCAGCGGTGCGACGCCGACCATCTCATCATCGAGCGTGATGTACCACTGGTGCTTGGTCATGTCTGCGCTGGAGCGCAGGACCGGGAGCAGCTCGCGGGCTGTCATCTCGTCGTCGTCTCGCCCGGTGACATCTTTGATCGAGCGATTTCGTACATTGACGTACTCGTCGAAGACACTCGATGGCGCTGCATCCGCCCGTGCGGGAAGCACGAGCGGACGCAACGTCGCGGTATCGGTCAGTCGGATGTTCATGTCGGTTCTCCAGGTCAGCAGTGGATCAGCGCAGGTGGTGCTGCACCTGATAGGCGAGGATCGCCAGAGATTCACGCTCACTGATGTGCGTGGTCTCGAACATCCGCATCACTTCTTCGTGCGTCATCGTGCGTGCGGGAGCCTTGCGCGGACGCTGGGCTCTCATCAGCAGCCAGAGGCCGAGGCGAACGGATATCCGATCCGTGAGAGCGAGCTCTTTCCGATCGGTCGGAACGGTGACTTCGAGGATCTCCTGGTCCTCGGGACATGGGGGATGGGCGGTGCTGCGAAGCAGCGTGTCGTTACTCACGAGAGTGCTCGTTTCTTGTTGATTTCCTGCGGGGGTGCACCGACGCCGATGCGTCGGTGGCGCGCGAGGCGAATCGTCTCGGATGAGAGACGTCGCCAGGGAGGGGCTAGAGCCGAAGACTTCGGCCGAAGCGTGACGGCGGTGAGGAACCGACGTGTCAGCGGAGGGAACCGGCGGAGAGCGCCCACTCGGGGCTGCGCCCCTCAGGGCGACGGATCTCGGGCTGCGGTTCTACGACAGCGCAGTGCGGAAGCTGCCGAACGAAGAGGACAGCTGATCCGCGATACGCGTCGCGCCGAGCGTGTAGCCGGCTGCGTTGTTATGCGTGGTGATCATGGGCGTCCTCCTTTCGTGTGCGTTCCGGTTTGACAAGTTACTGGGGAAATGGTGTGAACGTCAAGCATCGGTGGTTCCCTCGGCGTGTCGCCGCGCACTTCGATCGGCTGGTGCGCCGCGCGGGATGCCGGAGTTCTGCCGTCATTTCGGTAGCGTGGAGGCGTGATTCTCCCCGGACGAGCGGTGCCCGCATGCATCTGAAGAGCCTGACCCTCAAGGGCTTCAAGTCGTTCGCGCAACCGACGAGCTTCGTCTTCGAACCCGGGGTCACCTGCATCGTCGGTCCGAACGGCTCCGGTAAGTCGAACGTCGTCGACGGTCTCGCCTGGGTGATGGGGGAGCAGGGGGCGAAGACGCTCCGCGGCGGGAAGATGGAGGACGTCATCTTCGCCGGTACCTCGACGCGCGGCCCGCTCGGTCGCGCCGAGGTGCAGCTGACGATCGACAACAGCGACGGCGCGCTGCCGATCGAGTTCGCCGAGGTGACGATCAGCCGCACACTTTTCCGCAACGGCTCCAGCGAGTATGCGATCAACGGCTCCAGCTGTCGCCTGCTGGATGTGCAGGAGCTGCTCAGCGACTCCGGCCTCGGCCGTGAGATGCATGTGATCGTCGGTCAGGGGCGTCTCGACACCGTTCTGCAGGCCTCACCCGAAGACCGCCGTGGCTTCATCGAAGAGGCCGCCGGTATTCTCAAGCATCGTCGCCGCAAGGAGAAGACGCTCCGAAAGCTTGACGCGATGGAGGCCAATCTCACGCGACTCAGCGACCTCGCCGGTGAGATCCGGCGCCAGCTGAAGCCACTGGGGCGGCAGGCCGAGATCGCCCGCGAGGCGCAGACGATCGCCGCCGTCGTGCGCGATGCCAAAGCGCGCATCTTCGCGGATGACGTCGTCGCGCTGCGTACGGCCCTCGCTGACCATACGCGCACCGAGCAGGAACGTCACACCGAGCGCCTCGTGTTGACGGATCAGGCTGCTACCGTTCGGGCCGGCATCGCGAAGCTCGAAGCCGATCAGAACTCGGCGGGCGTCGACGAGGCGCGCCGAGTGACGTTCGGGCTCGAACAGGCCCAGGAGCGCATGCGCTCGCTCTACACGCTCGCGAACCAGCGGCTGGCCCTGCTCGGTTCCGAGGAGGACGATGCGGCCGTCACCTCGGTGACCGTGACGCAGGCGACGATCGACGAGGCGAAGGACGAGATCACGCAGATCTCCGCCGGACTCGGTGACGCGCAGGATGCCGCGGTGTCAGCCAGCCGCGAGGTTGTGGATGCGCGGGCCGAGCTCGACACGCTCGACGTCGACATCGCCGAGCAGAGCGCGCTCGTCTCGCAGCACGACATGCGGTTGACGGCGCTGCGCGGCACTGCCGAAGCCGCCGCATCCGCTCTCGCTGCGGTGCGCGGTGCGGTGCTGCGTCAGGAGACCGCGCTGGAGGCGGCCAACGAACGCAGACGCGAGGCTGCAGATGCGTTGGAGCAGATCGACGACGCCGAGGCGCCGGAAGGCACCGCCGCCGAACATGCCGCAGCATATGAGACCGCTCAGCGCGAGGCGACGACTGCCGAGACCGAGCTCGAGGCGCTGCGGGAGCGGCTGCACACCGCAGAGCGTGAGTCGGAGTCGTTGACGGCGAAGGCATCGGCGCTGAGCAGCGCGCTGTCGCTGTCCGGCGGAGCTGCCGAGGTCGTCAAGTCCGGTGCCGCGGGTGTCAGGGGTCTCGTCGGCGATGCCGTGCAGGTCACGGCCGGCTACGAAGCAGCGATCGCCGCGGCGCTGGGACCACTCGCAGAAGGCGTACTCGTCGACGATGCGGCTGCCGCTTTCGCGCTTGCTGAGGACTCTGCGCAACAGCAGCGCGGGATCATCGATTTCGTGCTTGCCGACACGCTGCGATCGACTCCGGATCTTCCCTCGATCGAAGGCGTGACGCGGGCGACCGACGTCGTCACTGCACCGGACGGTGTGCTCGGCGTGCTCTCGTACGTGCTCGTCGCCGACGACCTTTCGGCTGCTCGTCGCGCACGCGCTGCTCTGGATGCACTCGAGGACACCGCCGTCACGATCGTGACTACCGGCGGTGACGTGGTCACCGCCCAGACGCTGCGTACGGGTTCCGGCGGCGAACGGTCCAGGCTCGAGCTCACAGCTGAGCGCGATGCAGCCAGGGAACGCCTCGACGAGGTCCGCGTGATCGTGGATTCACTGCGTGAGGCGCGTGAGGACGCGGCTGAACGCGTGGAAGTCACCCGCCGCCAGGCGAAGGAATCACTTCGCGCGCTGCGGGAGCATGATGCTGCGCTGGCGACGCATGCCGAGCAGCTGAACCGCGTCACTGTGCGACACGAATCTGCCGTTGCCGAGTGCGAGCGGCTTGAAGCGGGTGTCGCACAGGCGCAGACCGCTGTCGTCGACGCCGAGACCGCATCGATCGCGGCCACTGCGGCACTGGAGGAGGCTCAGGCGACACCCCGACCGGTGCTCGACGCGTCGGCGCGTGATGGTCTGCTCGAGACGCTCGAGTCCGCCCGCGAAGGCGAGGTGCGTGCCCGCTTGGAGATCGAGACGCTGCGAGAGCGCGTGCGTGCGGCACAGGCCCGCGTCGCGAGTTTGGAGCGTCAGCGCGAGCAGGAGCGGGATGCCGCGGCCGAAGCGGCTCGTCGTGCCGTGATCCGACGTGCGCAGCGTGAGGCGGCGGCCGCTGTCGCCGCAGAGCTGCCACGCATCCTCGACTCCCTCGACCGCTCGGTCACGGAAGCACGGGTCAGTCTCTCTGAAGCGGAGAACGCGCGTTCGGCCCAGAACGAGGAACTCACGGCGCTCCGCGTGCAGGAGAGCTCACTGCGCGAGCGGCTGGCCGGGCTCACGGAGAGCGTGCACGGGCTCGAGCTGCAGATCCACGAGAAGAAGTTGCATCTGACGAGCCTGCTGGAGCGTGTAGCATCCGAACTGGCGCTCGATGAAGATATTCTTGTTGCGGAATATGGTCCTGACCAGCCGGTGCCGCGCGATCCGCTGGCGCCGGCCGATCCCGAAGCGATCGACGACATCGATCCGACTGCCATCCCTTACGACCGCCGTATGCAGGAGCGCCGCCTCGCCGAGTCCGAGCGAAAGCTCGCGCAGCTGGGCCGTGTCAACCCGCTCGCTCTGGAAGAGTTCGCCGCTCTCGAGCAGCGGCATGCCTTCCTCACCGAGCAACTCGCCGACCTCACCCAGACGCGACAGGACCTGCTCACGATCATCGCTGATCTCGACGAGCGGATGCAGACGATCTTCGCCAGTGCGTTCGAGGACACGCAGCGCGCGTTCGGCGAGGTGTTCCCTCTGCTGTTCCCCGGCGGATCCGGAAGTATCTCGCTCACCGACCCGGAGAACATGCTCACGACGGGCATAGAGGTGTCGGTGCGGCCCGTCGGCAAGAAGATCGAGCGGCTCTCACTGCTGTCCGGTGGAGAGCGGTCGCTCGCCGCCGTCGCACTCCTGGTAGCGATCTTCAAGGCCAGGCCCAGTCCGTTCTACATCCTCGACGAGGTGGAGGCGGCACTCGATGACGCGAACCTCGGCCGACTGCTGACAGTGTTCGAACAGTTGCGCGAGAGCTCACAGTTGCTGGTCATCACCCACCAGAAGCGCACCATGGAGATCGCCGATGCGCTGTACGGAGTGTCGATGCGCCAGGACGGTGTCTCTGCGGTGGTCGGCCAGCGCGTGGGCGACCGGGCCGCGGCAGCGAGCTGAATCCGGCCGCCGACCGCGCACAGCTTCGGATCCGAGGCGCGACTCGCCGCGGCCATCCGCCGGTCGGCGGCGTGTATGCACACTGATCCGAAGCTGTGCTCACTTCACGCGAGACGAGAGAGCCTCGAGGCTGCGCTCGAACTCCTCGACGGTGGATGCGAAGCCCGGCAGATCCTGCGGGCGGTGGTTCGCGCCATCCAGCACGACGTGACGGCCGCCGTGCTCGCTGAGAACACGGGCGATCGTCTCGTACTCCTCGTTCCACCCGCCCGTGGCGACGAGAGTCGGGATGCCGCTGATCACACCGCCGCGCACACCATGCCCCCACGGCACATTGCTTTCGGCCCACCGACGAGCAGCCGCGCGCTCCGCGTCCCACCGGCCCGCATCGAACGCGCCGCCGAACATGAGCGGCCGGAAGATCGCCCAGAACCCCTGCAGGTCGTCGATCTCTGCCCGAGCACGGGCCTCGGTCACGATTGCGATGTGCCGTTCGATCGCCACCTCGCCCCGCGCTATGTCGTACAGCGCTGGTTCCACGAGGATCAGCCCGTCGACGTCGAGGCGGCCGGATGCAGCCGCCAGCACGGCCGGAACAGCACCGAGCGAGTGGGCGTGGAGAAGGATGCGACCACCCGAGTACGCGTCGATCAGCACCTCCACCTGATCCTGGATGCGCGAGCCCGACTCGAAGCTCACGAAGTCTCCGTCCACAGCATCCGAATGCGGCCAGGCATCCTGGCCACGTCTGCCCGCACCGTGGACGAACACTCGACGTGGGGCTGGGAGCGGCTGCATCCCGCGATGCTACCGGCACCGTAGGCTGGACGCATGGCGGAGAAGTCCTGGTCCCTCGGTCGCGCGCTGCGCGGCATGTTCGTCAAGCCCACGATCGATGAGACGACGTGGGAAGACCTCGAGACTGCGCTGATCACAGCTGACTTCGGCCCCGACATCTCGGAGCGGATCGTCGAAGAGTTGCGGGAGAAGGTCGATCGCTACCGGACGACTGATCCGCAGGATCTGCAGCGCATGCTGCGCGAGACGCTCGAGGAGCACTTCGCGAAGTTCGACACGACCCTCAAGCTCACTGAACGTCCTGCCGTCGTGCTCGTCGTCGGCGTCAACGGTGTCGGTAAGACGACCACCATTGGCAAGTTCACGAAGTTCCTCCGCGGTTACCAGCGCAGCGTGGTCGTCGGTGCCGCCGACACGTTCCGCGCGGCTGCCGTCGATCAGCTCGCGACCTGGGCGCAGCGTGGGGGAGCGGCGATCGTCCGCCCGCAGCAGGAGGGTCAGGATCCGGCATCCGTGGCGTACCAGACCATCGAGTACGCGCAGCGCGAAGGCATCGAGATCGCGATCATCGACACTGCAGGCCGCCTGCACACCAAGGGCGGGCTCATGGACGAGCTGTCGAAGATCCGGCGTGTGATCGAGAAGCAGGCCCCGATCAGTGAAGTGCTGCTGGTGCTCGATGCGACCACAGGACAGAACGGCGTGATGCAGGCTGAAGCCTTCCTCGAGCACGCTGGGGTCACCGGCCTCGTGCTCACGAAACTCGACGGCTCAGCGAAGGGCGGCTTCGTCCTCGCAGTGCAGGAGCGCACCGGCATCCCCGTCAAACTCCTCGGTCAAGGTGAGGGAATCGACGACCTCACCGGGTTCACGCCGCACGTCTTCGTGGCATCCCTTGTCGGGCAGTGATGGGACTGGTTTCATAGCGTTATGGCGATCGAACACGACTACTTCGGGCTCCTGTCCTCAGGGCCGGACGGATCGATCTTCTGGTCCGAGACGGTGGAGCTGGGCGACCAGGCGGTGACCGTCGATCTCACCGCGCCTGATCAGGATGACGTCTCGGTCGATGCGCTCGACATCGCCGCTGCCCTCATCTCCGGGCTGGAAGAGGTCGATGGCGCGGCGCGACGCGGGATGCTCGCCGAGGTCGATGATCGCGCGAGCGAGGTGACCGAGTACATCCTGCAGCAGCAGGAGGCGTACGGTGACGAACTCGAAGAGGTTCTCGTCGACGTCAGCGCGGATCCCGCGGTCGACATCATCCGCTCGATGCGCCTCATGAGCATGACGATCCTTGCCGACGAGCACGGCGGATCAGAGCCGTTCGCCGTGCTCGAATACGCTCTCGACCCGGACAACACCGACGACGTGCTGCTGGTGAACCTCTCATCGGACGGTTCGGTGCAGTCCGTGATGAGTGGCGACTAGCCACCCCTCATCACGGACCGCGCGTCAGACGGCCTGCGCGAAGCCGAGATCTGCGCTGTCGGCGATATGCGACAGGTGCGCGGGGATCTCGCGGCCCTTCGACATCATCGACTGCGCCCAGAGCCGCCCTGCGCGGTACGAGGACCGCACGAGTGGACCGGCAAGAACGCCGAGGAAACCGATCCTCTCCGCCTCTTCCTTGAACTCCACGAACTCAGCGGGCTTCACCCAGCGTGCGACCGGCAGATGCCGCGGCGTTGGACGCAGGTATTGCGTGATCGTGATGATGTCGCAGCCTGCGTCGTGAAGGTCCTGCAGGGCCTCGAGCACCTCGGACGGTTCCTCACCCATCCCGAGGATCAGGTTCGACTTCGTGATGAGACCGGCATCCCTGGCCTGGGTGAGCACGCCGAGAGAGCGTTCATAGCGGAACGCGGGCCGGATGCGTTTGAAGATGCGAGGTACCGTCTCGACGTTGTGCGCGAAGACTTCGGGGCGCGCATCGAAGATCTGGTTGAGGAATGCGGGGTCGCCGTTGTGGTCGTTCGCGAGGAGCTCCACGCCGGTGTTCGGATTCTCCGCATGGATCCGGCGAACCGTCTCGGCGTTGAGCCAGGCACCGGTGTCAGGGCGGTCATCCCTGGCGACGCTCGTGACCGTGGCGTAGCGCAGTCCCATGCGCGTGACGCTCTCAGCCACGCGGCGCGGTTCGTCCGTGTCGTAGTCGGCGGGTTTGCCCGTGTCGATCTGGCAGAAGTCGCATCGCCTCGTGCATTGAGAGCCGCCGATGAGGAATGTCGCCTCTCGGTCCTCCCAGCACTCGAAGATGTTCGGGCAACCGGCCTCCTGGCAGACGGTGTGCAGGCCTTCGGCCTTGACGAGCGAATGCAGCGCCGTGTACTCCGGCCCCATCTTCGCCTTGGTCTTGATCCACTCCGGCTTGCGCTCGATCGGAGTCTCCGCGTTGCGGATCTCCAGGCGGAGGAGTCTGCGTCCTTCTGGGGCAGCAGCGGTCATGCGAGAACTCCTTCGTATTCGACCGTGAACGCTTCCGCGACCGCGTCGACGATGTCGGCGGGTGAGACGTCCGCGCCGGTGACCTCGCTGACGGTAGTGACGCCCGCGTCAGTGATGCCGCACGGGATGATCCCGCGGAACCCGGCGAGAGAGTTGTCGCAGTTGATCGCGAAGCCATGCATCGTCACGCCTTGCTGCACGCGCACGCCGATCGCCGCCACCTTGTCCTCGGAGAGCGGGCGGCGCACCCACACACCGCTGCGGCCGTCGACCTGGTATCCGTCGACGCCGAGCGGACCGAGGATGTCGATGAGAAGACGCTCCAGACGACGCACGTGTGCGACGACATCCATGGGTTCGGGGAGTCGCACGATCGGGTAACCGACGAGCTGACCCGGTCCGTGCCACGTGATCTTTCCGCCGCGGTCGACGTCGACGACGGGAGTGCCGTCCTGGGGACGTTCCTGCGGTTCGGTGCGCTTCCCGGCGGTGTACACGGCCTCGTGCTCGAGCAGGATCAGCGTGTCGGGGCGCGTACCGTCGACCACCTCACGATGGATGCTGCGCTGCAGCTCCCACCCGTCGAGATAGGGGACGTAGGCCGGTGCGAGACCGGCAGTGAGGATGTCGAGCATGTTCGCCTTTCATCTATTGTTGGATGCCGTCTAACAATACTCTTCCTGCTCGTTGATGCACGCGCGGTACGGTAGGTGGATGACGACCGAGCCGCGCCCAGGACGTCCGCGCGCGTCGTCGCGCGAGGTCCTCGCCGAGGCGGCGTGCGAGTTGTTCCTCGAACAGGGCTATGACGCGACATCAGTGGCCGATATCACTCAGCGTGCCGGGGTGAGCCGCTCCAGCTTCTTCAACTACTTCTCTTCGAAGAGCGACGTGCTCTGGTCCGGGCTGGACGCCAGGATCGACGGCGCAATCGACGCGATGGGCGAGCTCGGGACGGATGCTGATGCCCCTGCTGTGCGCGGCATCCTGCTGAGCGTCGTACGCGATTTCGCACCCGACCCGCTGGCGCTCGCACTGCGTAACGCGAAGGCCATGGGACTCGAGGCGGAGTTGGTTCGCGACACCGGCCTGCGTCATGCCCGGCTGGCTGCGGGAATCGCGGATTCCGCGCGACGCAGCGGAATCGGCGCGATCCGTGCCGACATCCTCGGTGCCGCCCACTCGGCTGCGCTGCTGTCCTCCCTGCGCGTGTGGGCCGAGAGAGGCGCCGGACATGGTTCGCCCGAGGCACTGTTCCAGGAGGCTCTGGCGGGCATTCACGATCTCCCGTGGCGGGACTGAGAATCGCGCGGACGAAGTCCGGGCTGCCGGACATGTCATGAGTGAACCACCCCGAGGAGGAACTCATGACCACCGATCTTGAAGACTTGCTGGATGCTTCGGCACCCGCTACCCGAACCGTCGCGTCGCGAGACGTGCGGGCGATGCTCGCGGATGCCCGAAAGGCGGCACGGGTCGGGCGCCGACCGGGACGTGTCGCGACCATCGCTGGTGTACTCGCCCTCACTTTGACCGGTGGTGCGGGCGTTGCGACGGCCACGGACTACTGGGCGTCCTTGAACAATCCACTCGGTACGTACACGTACCAGGTTCCGAGCGGTGCGATGTGCGAATCCGTCTTCGGAGACGTGCAGATCACCGAGCGCAGTGACCGGGTTCTGCGGGATCAGATCGAGAGCGACCTGAAGGCGTGGTTCGACCGCACGGATGTCGTCGCCGTCGCCGAATCGCAGGTCGACGAGTACATCCAGGAGCGTCACGATGTGCTGGAGGCCGCCGGTCAGATCGACGGAGAGCTTTCGGGCGACGAACTCGATATGGCCTATGCATACGCGATCGACAGATCCATCTCCGAGCAAGCGATGACCGAGGTCGAACGCCTCGGCTATGCCGCCGAGGGCGTCGGGTACGGTGCACAGGGACGTTGCCCGGAGTTGATGAAGTGAAGCGACCTCTCGCCGACACCGCCCTGATCGTGGCGTTCGAAGCATCTGCATCCGATCTGCTCGCCTACCTCGCTCGTCGTGTCGGCTCCGATGACGCCCCTGACCTTCTTGGGGACACGATGGTCGTTGCCTGGCGGCGGGTGCGCGAGCTGCCCGGCGAACCGGAGCGCGCACGAATGTGGCTGTTCGGGATCGCCCGCGGCACTCTGCAGAACCACGCCCGCGGCGAACGCCGACGATGGGCGCTCGTTGATCGCATCCGCTCGCAGGTCCGAGATGATGCGACGCCGTCGGCCGATGCCGGAATGGACGTGCGCGACGCCATTGCGAGACTCGATCCCGATCTCGCCGAACTCATCCGCCTGGTTCACTGGGATCGATTCAGTCTCACGGATGCAGCCGAGCTTCTCGGCATCCCGGCCTCCACTGCGCGAGGCCGCTACCAGCGCGCCAAGGAGCACCTCCGCGCCGCGCTGAGCATCGAGGCGCCGCTCGCGTAGAATCGATAGCACCATGGCTACCTTTGGCACGCTCTCCGATCGGCTCACCGAGACCTTCCGCAACCTTCGCACGAAGGGAAAGCTCACCGCGGCCGACGTCGACGGCACGGTACGCGAGATACGCCGAGCCCTTCTGGATGCCGATGTCGCGCTCATCGTAGTCAAGGAGTTCACGGCGAAGGTGCGTGAACGCGCGCTCGGCGACGAGGTCAGCAAGGCCTTGAACCCCGCTCAGCAGGTTGTGCAGATCGTCAACGAGGAGCTCGTGCAGATCCTCGGCGGCGAACAGCGCCGACTGGAGTTCGCGAAGACGCCGCCGACCGTCATCATGCTCGCCGGCCTCCAGGGCTCCGGTAAGACGACGTTCGCGGGCAAGTTGGCGAAGCTGCTGGAGAAGGATGGCCATACCCCGCTTCTCGTCGCCGCTGACCTGCAACGCCCGAACGCGGTGAACCAGCTGCAGGTCGTCGCAGAGCAGGCCGGCGCCACGATCTTTGCGCCTGAGCCGGGCAACGGCGTCGGAGATCCCGTCAAGGTCTCCCGCGACGGTGTCGAGCATGCGCGTCGCCAGCAGCACGACGTGGTCATCATCGACACCGCCGGTCGGTTGGGCGTCGATGCCGATCTCATGAAGCAGGCAGCCGACATCCGCAAGGCCGTCAACCCCGATGAGGTCCTGTTCGTCATCGACGCGATGATCGGTCAGGATGCCGTCAACACTGCGAAGGCTTTCCAGGAGGGCGTCGACTTCACCGGTGTCGTCCTCTCCAAGCTCGACGGTGACGCCCGCGGTGGTGCGGCACTGTCGGTGGCGTCCATCACCGGTCGTCCGATCATCTTCGCCTCCACGGGCGAGGGCCTCGACGATCTCGAGCAGTTCCACCCCGACCGTATGGCGAGTCGCATCCTCGATCTCGGTGACATCCTCACCCTCATCGAGCAGGCGCAGCAGGCGTTCGATGAGGACGAGGCGCAGAAGGTCGCCGAGAAGCTCGCCAACGAGGCCTTCACCTTGGAGGACTTCCTCGACCAGCTTCAGCAGATGAAGAAGATGGGCTCGATGAAGAAGATGCTCGGGATGCTTCCGGGTATGGGCCAGATGAAGCAGCAGCTCGAAGACTTCGACGAGAAGGAGATCGACCGCACAGAGGCGATCATCCGCTCGATGACCCCGGGGGAGCGACAGAACCCCAAGGTGCTCAACGGATCGCGCCGCGTGCGCATCGCCAAGGGCTCGGGAATGACCGTGACCGACGTGAATCAGCTGGTGCAGCGTTTTGAGCAAGCGGCGAAGATGATGAAGACCGTCGCTCGCGGCGGCACCCCGAATATCCCGGGCATGGGGGCCATGCCCGGGATGGGGCGCCCTGGTGCCTCGTCGAAGCGCGGTAAGAAGGGCAAGGCCAAGGGCGCTTCGCGTTCAGGGAACCCGGCCAAGCGGGCGGCCGAGAACGCCGGTCTGCCGACCGGTCCGTCGACGGGCTCCGGGTTCGGCCTGGGCGGTCAGAAGGCGCCGACCGAAGCAGACCTGGCAGAGATCCAGAAGCTGTTCGGAAAGAACTGAGGCTCAGGCTTCGACTCGCTGGGCTCGCTCAGCCCGATCGTCTCGCCGGCGCTCGCTCAACGACCCGCAGGGGTTACGGCAGCCGCGAGGTCGACGCCGTGCGCCTCGCGCAGCTGCGTCGATGTGTCCTCGATCTCGGACTCGATCCGCGCGTCATCCCAACCCATCTGCGGAGCGAGAGCCTCGGCGATCGCTCGGATGGCGTCCGCATCGGCATCTCCGGTGAAGGCGAGGCTCGTGCGACGGAAGACCACATCGGCGAGGTGGCGGACCTGCTCGTGCTCGACCATCCAGGCGAGCTCGCGGGTCGACAGTGAATCACCGACGACCTGCTCGTCATCCCCTTCGGCGATGAAGCCCGCGACATCTGCGGCCCGCGTGCCGTAGCGGACGAAGAGCGTGCGGCCGCGATCGGTGTCGCCGACGTTCTGGCGAAGCCACTCGATCCGGCGCCGCGGCGTGCGCGGGTAACCGTTCCCGCCGCCGATCCGGACACCGACCGTGCTGGCCACGCGCTGTCGCCCCAGCTCGTCGAGCACGTGATCGGCGAGGTTCGCGCCGAGAGCCCGGAACGTCGTCCATTTGCCGCCGACGAGGCTGTACACGGGTGGGCGCTCCGCCTCCTTGCGGCGCTCGATCCGGTAGTCGCGCGACACGAAACCGGGGGCGGTGTCGTCGTGGTGCGGCAACGGGCGGATGCCGGAGTATCGGTAGACGATCTGAGTCCGGTCGACCGGGATCGTCGGGAACACATGACCGATCAGGTCGAAGAAGTAGTCGACCTCTTCCTCGGTGCAACGAGCCGGCTCTCGCGGGTCGGCATCGAGGTCGGTCGTGCCGACGAGTACGCGGTCCTTGAGCGGGTAGATGAGCACGATCCGTCCATCGGAGTGCTCGAAGAAGATCTCTCGTCCAGCCGTGGCGTCGAGAAGCTCCTGGTTGTCGAGCACGATGTGCGAACCCTTGGTGCCTCCCATGAATGCTGTCTGCGTGCCGAGGGCATCATTCGTGAGGTCGGTCCACGGCCCGGAGGCGTTCACGATGACATCGGCGGTGATATGGAACTCGGAACCGGTCTCGCGGTCGCGGAGCTGAACGCCTTCGTCGTCGAGCCCTACGGCCTCGACATAGTTGATCGCCTGCGCACCTGGGTGGCTGGCTTCGCCGTCGCGAAGCACGTCGAGCGCGAGGCGCTCGGGATCGTGGACCGAGGCGTCGTAGTAGGTCGCGGTGTACTTGATCTTCTGGTCGAGCTTCGGAAGCTGTGCAAGAGACTTCTTCCGGCCGAGGAATCGGTGACGGGGAACGCTTCCGCCGTCGCGGGAGAACGTGTCGTAGAGCGTCAGTCCGATCTTGATGAGAAACGCCCCGCGTTCCTGGGGTTTGCCCTGCTTGTGCGTGAGGAAGCGCAGCGGAGCGGCTAAGACGCCGGAGAACGTCGAGTAGATCGGGATGGTGGTCTCGAGCGGCTTGACGTAGTGCGGTGCGATCTTGAGGAGACTGTTGCGCTCCTGCACCGATTCCTTCACGAGGCGGAACTCGCCGTTCTCGAGGTAACGGATACCGCCATGGATCATGTGACTGGACGCGGCGGTCGCGCCGGAGGCGAAGTCCCCTCGTTCGACGAGGAGCACATCGACGCCCTGCATGGCGAGGTCGCGGAATGTCGAGATGCCGTTGATCCCCGCACCGATGATCACGACGCTGGTGCGGCCGCGTTCGCGTGCGGCGCGCACACTCGGTCGTTCGGTCGGTGCAGTGCTGGCAGTGCTCATCGTCTCTCCTTGCTGGGGCTACACGGTATATCCTGATTCGCGCAGCACAACCGCGCAAGCGAGATGCACGAACGTGCAAGGAGTGTCGATGAGCAACCAATCCCTCAGTGATCCCCGGGCGGGGACCGCCTTGCGCGCGGCGCAGATGTACTACTTGCAGGACATGACGATGGATGCGATCGCCCGGGAGCTCGCGACCTCACGTTCGTCCGTCTCCCGTCTGCTCAGCCATGCCCGAGCCACCGGGCTGGTGGAGATTCAGATCCACCAGCCCCAAGGGCAGGAGCTGCGCCTGGAGGAGGCCATCCGCGCGCGATACGGCATCGCCGCGCACGTCGTCCCGACGCCGAAGAACCTCTCGGACGTCGAGCGGTTCGAGCGGGTGGCGATGAGCGCCGCGCGTCTCCTGCCGCTCTACTTCGACTCGAACATGACGCTCGGCATCGCGTGGGGTTCCACCCTTGACGCCATCAGCAGACATCTGCCGAAGAAGGAGACGCACAACTCCGCTGTGGTGCAGCTCAATGGCGCGGGCAACACCTTCACGAGCGGCGTCGACTACGCCAGCGAGATCCTGCACCGTTTCGGACAGGCGTTCGGCGCCGGCATCCAGCAATTCCCCGTCCCTGCATTCTTCGATGACCCGCGCACGAAGGAGGCGATGTGGCGCGAGCGCAGCACGCGGCGGGTGCTCGATCTGCAGGCTCGCGCTGATGTCATCCTGTTCGGACTCGGGTCACCATTCGCGGAGGTGCCGAGCCGCGTCTACATCGGCGGCTATCTCGACCGGGATGACTTCCGGAGTCTGAGGGAGGAGAAGGTCGTCGGCGACATCGCCACGGTGTTCTACCGGTCGGACGGCAGCTGGAAGGACATCGAATTGAACAACAGGGCGACCGGGCCCGCATTCTCAGTTCTGTCCAGGGCATCCAGGCGCATCTGCGTCGTCGCCGGCGTTCAGAAGCTGCCGAGCCTACGAGGTGCGATCGCCACGCGTCTGATCACCGACCTCGTTCTGGACGAGCACCTCGCCGAGCAGCTCGTCGACTTGTGACACCAGTCTGGTGCACGTTCGTGCAGGTCGCGTGAGCCACCCATCCAACCTCTTCTAGGGTGGATCCCAGAGCAGACAACGCCGTCATCGGCTGGAGAGAACACCTATGCACATCGTCGCCATAGACCAGGGCACCACGAGCACACGAGCGATCGTGTTCGACGACGACGGGGCGATTGTCGCCACCGGCCAGCGTGAGCATGAGCAGATCTTCCCGCAGGCGGGTTGGGTCGAGCACGACGCGACGGAGATCTGGACGAACACGCAGGCGGTGATCGATTCCGCGGTGCACAATGCCGGCATCGCAGCATCCGATGTCGCGGCGATCGGCATCACCAACCAGCGTGAGACGGTCGTGGTGTGGGATCGTGCGACCGGAGAGCCGGTCTACAACGCGATCGTCTGGCAGGACACGCGAACGCAGTCGCTCATCGACGCGCTGGCAGCGGACGGCGGCATCCGCCGATTCGCCGAGATCACCGGGTTGCCGCTCGCCACATACTTCTCGGCATCCAAGATCGCGTGGATCCTCGACAACGTCGACGGCGCCCGTGAACGCGCGGAGAACGGTGAGCTGCTGTTCGGCACACCAGACACGTGGGTGCTCTGGAACCTCACGGGAGGACCCGACGGCGGCGTGCACGCCACGGACGTCACCAACGCCAGCCGCACGCTGCTGATGGACCTGCGCACGCTCGACTGGGACGAAGACCTGCTGAAGGCATTCAGCGTCCCGCGTGCGATGCTGCCTGCGATCCTCTCCTCGTCGGAGGTGTACGGCCACGCGGTCGGCACTTCGCTTGACGGCGTTCCGATCGCGGGAATCCTCGGCGATCAGCAGGCTGCCACATTCGGCCAGGTCGCGTTCGAGCGTGGCGAGTCCAAGAACACCTATGGCACGGGCAACTTCCTGATCGTGAACACCGGCGACGAGATCGTGAACAGCGACAACGGTCTGATCACCACCGTCGCATATCGTCTGGGCGAGGACGCACCGAAATACGCTCTGGAGGGATCGATCGCGGTCACCGGATCGCTTGTGCAGTGGCTGCGCGACAACCTCGGCATCATCAAGGACGCGCCGGAGGTGGAAGAACTCGCGCTCACTGTGGAGGACAACGGCGGCGTGTACATCGTCCCGGCATTCTCCGGGCTGTTCGCCCCATACTGGCGACCCGACGCACGTGGCGCGATCCTCGGCCTGACCCGATTCGCGAACAAGGGACACATCGCCCGTGCGGCTCTTGAAGCTGTCGCGTTCCAGACGCGTGAGGTGCTGGATGCCGTTGCTGCCGACACGAACGTGCCACTGGAGGAACTCCGGGTCGACGGCGGAATGGTCGGCAATTCGGCATTGATGCAGTTCCAGGCAGATGTGCTGGGCGTCCCGGTCATCCGTCCGGCCATCATCGAGACGACCGCTCTCGGTGCGGCATATGCGGCGGGGCTCGCGGTCGGCGTCTGGGCCGACCTCGACGAGCTTCGCGGGATGTGGCACGAGGACGAGCGCTGGAAGCCGCAGATCGACGAGACCGAGCGCGAGCGGCGGCTCGCCCGTTGGCGCAAGGCCGTCACGCGCACGTTCGACTGGGTCGACGAGGACTGACCTCAGATCACGGGTGCTCCAGGGCCGGAGCGGAACTCGCGGATCAGGTGCTGCACGACCGCGCCGAGGTCCGCGTCGGTCGAATCCGCGACTGAGAGCTGGCGTTCGTAACTCGCGCCGCCTTCGAGGATCGCGCTGACTCCGGCGAACTCGGCTGCGCAGCCCAGGTCCACCGCGATCGGTGCGAGCTCGGACACCGTCTCAGCGAGGTGCTCGCGAACCTGCCGCTGCGTCCCGGCGGCGTCCACGATCACACGGGCATCCAGCCCGTAGCGCGCCGCCCTCCATTTGTTCTCGCGGTGGAACCAGGAGGGCATCGTCGGCAGTGTCTCGCCGGCATCCAGCATGCGTGAAAGATGCTCGACGAGCACTTGGACGAGGGCGGCGACGGATGCGAGCTCTGCGAGTGTTGACAGCCCATCGCATGCCCGCACCTCGATCGTTCCCCACCGCGGGGCCGGGCGGATGTCCCAGCGCACTTCGGTGGCGTCGGCCATCACGCCAGTGCGGCCCATGTCGTCGAGGTAGCCTTCGAACTCGGCCCATGAGTGCAGTGCCCAGGGGAGTCCGGCGGTCGGGAGCTGCTGGAACACCAGGGCCCGGTTCGAGGCGTATCCGGTTCGCTCGCCCGCCCAGAACGGGCTCGAGGCCGCGAGCGATTGCAGGTGCGGCAGGTAAGCGGTCAGCGTGTTGATGATGGGGAAGACCTTGTCGCGATCCTCGACGCCGACGTGCACGTGGATGCCCCAGATCATCATGTTTCGGCCCCACCACTGTGTGCGCTCGATGAGGTGGTGGTAGCGGGTCTTGTCAGTGACCTGCTGGTCGAACCACTGCGCGAACGGATGACTGCCCGCGGAGAGCAGCTCGATGCCGGCGGGATCAGTCGCCGCGCGCACCGCTGTGATCGCGTTGCCGATGTCGCCGATGGCATGAGCCACCGATTCGCCGATCCCGCTGGTGACCTCGATCGTGTTGGTGAGGAGTTCGCCTGTCACGGTGTGACGCTCAGCGGCGCTCTCGTCCTCCAGTGCGGCCAGCAGTTCCGGCGCGCGTCCGACGAGGTCTCCGGTCTCCGGATCGGCGAGCATGATCTCCCATTCGAGTCCGACCGTGGATCGCGAGGAATCAGTGAATTCTTGCGTCACGTGCACAGTCTGACACGCACCGCCCGCGGCACGGATGACCGCGTGTCGCCTCGTTTCGCTACTCGTCGCCGAATCTGGCAGAATAGAAGGTCGGACGACGTTCTCGACCCTCTATCCAGAACGAGTCCACTCATTTGAGCTTCCGCCGGGTGTGCACCCCACTCTCCAGGCGACCGGTTCGTTTCCTTCCACACAATTCAGGAGAATCGTGGCTGTCAAGATTCGTCTCAAGCGCATGGGCAAGATCCGCGCGCCTTACTACCGCATCGTCGTCGCCGACTCGCGCACCAAGCGCGATGGTCGAGTGATCGAGGAGATCGGCAAGTACCACCCCACCGAGCAGCCCTCGTTCATCGAGGTCGACTCGGACCGTGCACAGTACTGGCTCTCCGTCGGCGCACAGCCGTCAGAGCAGGTCGCTGCCATCCTCAAGCTCACGGGCGACTGGGGCAAGTTCAAGGGCGACAAGGACGCAGTCTCGACCGTTCAGGTCAAGGCTCCCAAGGTGCCTTTCGAGATCGACGCTTCCAAGAAGTCTGTCGTGAAGCCGAAGGCGGAGAAGAAGGAGGCTCCCGCTGAGGAGGCTCCCGCCGCTGCCGACGCGGAGGCCGCTGAGGCTCCCGCCGCCGACGCCGAATAATCGCCGTGCTCGCCGCCGCGCTCGAACACATCGTCAAGGGGATCGTCGATCACCCCGAGGATGTTCAGATCAACGCCTCCACGTCGCCGCGAGGCGACCTGCTCGAGGTGCGTGTGCACCCCGACGACCGGGGGCGCGTGATCGGGCGCGGCGGCCGCACCGCAAAGGCACTGCGCACGCTCATCACCGCTCTGGCGGACGGGCGTCGCGTTCGCGTCGATGTCGCGGACGACTGACGTGGTGCCAAAAGACCGGAACCAGGGCAAGAACCAGTTGCGCGTCGGACGCCTCGTCAAGGCCCACGGGCTCAAGGGCGCGCTCAAGCTGGAGCTTTACACCGATAACCCCGAGCGCCGTTTCGTCACGGGCGCGGAATTCACGTTGCAGGTGCCTGAGGCATCTCCGTGGCATGGCAAGAGCGTCAAAGTCCGCGAGTATCGGGTCATGAACGGCAACCCTGTCGTGTTCTTCGAGGACATCGAGGACCGAGAGGGCGCGGAAGGCCTCGTGCGGGCCATCCTGTGGATCGATCAGGATGCTGACGAGGCAGAGGACGACGCGTGGTACGACCACCAGCTCGTCGGACTCGATGTGGTTCGCGATGAGACTGTCATCGGCAAGGTGACTCGAGTCGAGCACATGCCTGCGCAAGATCTCCTGATCGTCCGTCCCACGGGTGCGGGCCAGGACGGCGACGTCATGGTCCCGTTCGTGAAGGCCATCGTTCCCGCTGTCGACGTCGCCGCAGGACGCGTCATCATCACGCCGCCAGCCGGACTGTTCGAAGAGCTTTCGGATGCTGCGGCCGATGTTCGGGAAGCCGGGGAGCCGACACTGACCGACTCCGAGGGCGACGCTCCGGTCGATTGATCGATCGTTACGATCAACGCATGCGCATAGACGTCGTCTCCATCTTCCCGTCGTACTTCGACGGGCTGACGCTGTCGTTGCTCGGCAAGGCGCGCGAGAGCGGCATCCTCGACCTCCGCATCCACGATCTGCGCGATTGGACCAGCGATCGTCATCGTACGGTCGATGACACCCCGTACGGCGGGGGAGCAGGCATGGTCATGAAGCCTGAGCCGTGGGCGCTCGCTCTCGACGACCTCGCTGCCGCATCTGAGCGCCCGACCATCGTCTTCCCCTCGCCGGCGGGCGAGGTCTTCCACCAGACCACTGCGCGCGAATTCTCCGGACGCGAGCACCTGATCATCGGCTGCGGACGGTACGAGGGCATCGATGAGCGCGTCTTCGAGTACGCGGCGTCTCTGGGTGAGGTGCGCCTCGTCAGCCTCGGCGATTATGTGCTCAATGGTGGTGAGGTCGCCGCGATGGCGATGATCGAGGCGGTCGGACGTCTCATTCCCGGCGTCGTCGGCAATCCCGACAGCCTCGTCGAGGAGTCGCATGAGGACGGATTGCTGGAGTATCCGTCGTACACGAAGCCATCGACGTGGCGCGACCGCGTCGTGCCGGATGTCCTGCTCAGCGGAAACCACGGCGCGATCGCCGCGTGGCGTCGCGAGCAGCAGCTCGCTCGGACAGCGAGTCGTCGCCCTGACCTGTTGAACGACTGACGCGCGCCGCCTGAGTCAGACGCGGGCGTCGATGTCGTCGAGCAGCTCGTCTTCGGCGTCGGCATCGTGATCGCGTCGACGTTGCTTCTTCATCGGTGCCGGTCGTCCTTCGACCTCTTCGCGATGCTTCTGGATCTCGGTGCGGATCATGTATCCGATGAAGATGAATCCCATCAGAGCGAACAGGATCCACTGGATCGCATAGGACAGGTGCGGACCAGGGTCCTCGGTGGGGGAGTCGAAGGTGCCGAGCGCCGTTTCGGGTGCGGGGTCCTCACTGACCAGCAGGCCGTACGCGCTCGTGATGACATCGCCACCGGTCGTCGCAGCGATGCTCGGCAGGTGGATGGTCGGCACCTGCCCTTCTGGCGCGCTGCGCCCGGACGTCGGCAATGGCTCGCCCGGTCGCAGCCGCACGATCACCTCGGCCGTGCCACCCGGCGCAGCCGGCACGACATCGGGATTCGCTTCCTCGCCGGGCGGCACCCACCCGCGGTCGACGATGAAGATCCGCCCATCCTCGTCTCGGAAGGGCACGAGCACTTCGAAGGCACTCGTCCCGCCGTGGGGGCGGTTGCGTACGAGGACCTGCTCGTCGACGAGGTACTCGCCCCGCAGCAGCACGGGATGCCACTCGTCTTCGGGGTCGAGAGAGCCATCGTCGGGGATCGCCTCGGCGAGGGAAATCGGCTTGGCGTCGTAGTTGCGCTCGACGAGTGCGAGTTGTTCAGCGCGGCTCTCGTTGCGGTCGAACTGCCAGTTCGAGAGGAACGCGCAGGCCACGGCGAATCCGATCGCGATGAGGACGTACACGCCCCAGCGCACGACACGATTGCTCATGCGGGCAACCCTTCACGAATGGACACCGGGAAGTCGCGAGCGGCGAGATAGTCGTGCAGGAAATCGACATGCTCGTCACACGCCAACCAGATCTTCTCGCGATCGGCGGCATGGATACGAGGATTGCGCCACACGACCTGCTGAGTCGCCGCGTTGCGGCACCCGGCGCGCGCGCATTCGAAACCGTCGGTCACGCCGCGCCGTCCCCTTTGCCTTCACGTGCGTCGCCCTGACCATCGCCCGGGTGCTTCGCACGGTTCTGGAGGGCGTCGGCATCGCTGCGGGTCTCCTGGATCGTGATGGTGCTCGGAGTGGATGAGTCAGCAGCGGGGGCGACGGGCGAGACCGACGCCGGGAGCTGCTGGGTGGGCGACTCGGCGCCGGACGTCGTAGTCGGGTTTATCGCGTTGGCGAACACCACTGCGATGTAAGGCAGCACGGCTGTCGCGATCGCGAACACCCAGGTGTACCAGCCGTACGGGGTCACGAAGAGCGTGAGCCCGAAACAGACCATGCGGATAACCATCGTGAGCACATAACGGCGCACACGACCCGTCGCCTCATCCTGCGGGGCCTGCGGCAGGGAGGTCACGGCGGGGGCATGACGGGAGCGGTTCACGGTGATTCAAGCCTACGCCGCGTGGGGCGTCTCGGAGTGCCGCGCCGCGTCGGCCGTCCGCTGGTCCGTCCGTGCGTCAAGAGATGAGCAGCGGGAGGAATCCGATGGAGCCGATGAAGAGGAACGAGAAGATCGACACGACGACGATGAGCGCGAGGATCGCGACCCCGACGTAGCCCAGCACGAGACCGGCGATCGCCATTCCGCGACCACCGATGGCGGAACCCTGGCGCGTCTGCTTCAACGCCATGTGACCGGTGATGATCGCCGCCAACGACGCCAGCAGCGGGAAGACAGCGAAGCTCAGAACGATACCGGCGATGCCGGTGACGAGCGACGCGACGGCGAGCCCGCTGGTGGGCAGAGGTGCGGCGTAGGGTCGGGCGGCGGCATATGGCTGACCGACCGCGTACGGCTGGCTGTTCGTGTACGGCTGACTGTTCGGATAGGGCTGCGAAGGACCGTTCTGCGGGGAAGCGTTCGGATACGACTGCGGCTGCGAACTGTAGCCGGGTGCAGCGGGCTGCACCTGCTGTTGAGGCTGCGCCGTCGGATACGGTGGCTGGGGTTGAGCTGGCGCCGCCGGATACGGTGGCTGGGGTTGAGCTGGCGCTGCCGGATACACGGGCGTACTCTGCGCGGAGGCACCGGGGTACGGGTGCTGGCCGCCGAGGGCGGACCCGGGCGGGACAGCCGGTCCTGCTGCGGGGGTGGTGCTTTCGTCGCTCATCGTGCAGCCTTTCGTCGTCCCCAGAGTCCCAGCCGGTCGTCGCGGTGTCAATCGGACCGCTCCGCATCATGAGGCGCGGCCCCGATAGGATGGCTCGGGCCCCGACCGGGCGCCAGTGGGAGTGAGAGATCATGAGTTCAGAACGTGTCGTCCTTGTCACCGGAGGCAACCGCGGCATCGGTCGTTCGATCGCCGAACGCTTCGTACGCGAGGGCTATCGTGTCGCGGTCACCGCGCGTAGCGGCGAAGGCCCGGAAGGCGCGCTCACGGTACGTGCAGATGTGACGGATGCCGCGTCCATCGACGCCGCCTTCACCGAGGTCGAGGAGAAGCTCGGTCCGGTGGAAATCGTGGTGGCGAACGCGGGAATCACGAAGGACACGCTTCTCATGCGCATGAGCGAAGACGACTTCGACAGCGTCGTCGCGACGAACCTCGGTGGAGCTTTCCGGGTCGTCAAGCGTGCGTCGAAAGGCATGCTGCGGGCTCGTTTCGGGCGCGTCATCCTGATCTCCAGCGTCGTCGGTCTGTACGGATCGGCCGGACAGGTCAACTACTCCGCGTCGAAGAGCGGCCTGGTCGGCTTCGCCCGTTCGCTGACCCGCGAACTCGGTGCGCGCGGCATCACTGCGAACGTCGTCGCGCCGGGATTCATCGAGACAGACATGACGGCAGAACTCTCCGAGGAGACTCAGAAGCAGTACAAGACGAATATCCCCGCAGGACGATTCGCCACGCCTGACGAAGTGGCCGGCGTCGTGACCTGGCTCGCCGGAGACGACGCGGCCTACATCTCCGGCGCTGTCATCCCCGTCGACGGCGGGTTGGGGATGGGCCACTGACGCACGCGGTCACTGCGTCAACGCCGAGCTGATCAGCTCGGCAAGGCGTGCGGGCTGTGTGAACTGCGGCCAGTGGCCGGAACCGATCTTCAACACCGTCGCGTCGTCGATGGAGTGGTACTCATCGCCGTACGGTCCCCATCGATCGATCTGCGCCTCGAGTTCGTCCTGGCTGAGCGATCCCATCAGCAATGTGACCGGCACCCGGTGCCGTTCACCCGTCAGCAGGATCGGATCGGTCGGTACCCTCGCGGGAACCGACCTCGTCTGCGGCAGAGTGCGCGCACGCGTCGCGGCGTCGATGTCGTAGACGTCTTCATCAGGGAAGTACTCCCAACCGGGGAAGGGGATGACACCCTCGACCACGGGAAACTCGGAGATCTCGGAGCCGGGCGGCGGCGGCACGGTGTCCACGAAGACGACGCGGCTCACTCGATCGGGGCGGGCATCTGCAGCGCCCCACACGACGTTCCCTCCGCCGCTGTGCCCGACGAGCACGACAGGACCCTTAGTCGCGTCGATCTGCGCGACGACCGCACGGACCCAATCGGCGATGCCGATGCCGGCGGACAACTCAGCCGGCTGACCTACACCCGGCATCGTCATGGGCACCGGTCGGTGGCCCGCAGCCTCGAGTGCGGGGGAGATGTCGGTCCATGACGCATCATCGAGCCAGAGACCCGGTATGAGAAGGATGTCCATGGGCCAACGCTACGCGGGGCATCCGACATCCGTGTCGGTCAGCCTGGGATCAGGGCAGCAGCGGGATGACGGCGCTGAGATCCTGAGGTCCGACGACGAGGCTCGCGGATTCCCGCACCGCAGGCTTGGCGTTGAAAGCGAGCCCGAGGCCGGCGACGGCCATCATCTGCAGATCGTTCGCTCCGTCACCGATCGCGATCGTCGCGTGCAATGGCACTCCGAGATCATCGGCCCATTCGGCGAGCGCATGAGCTTTGCCCGCAGCATCCACGATCTCGCCGTCGACATACCCCGTGAGGAGGCCGTCGGCGACGGCGAGACGGTTGGCACGCCACCTGTCGACGCCCAAGGCGGGTGCGATGTGATCGAGGATCTCGTGGAATCCGCCGGAGACGACACCGACCACGCCGCCTCGCTCGTGCACTGCTGCAGTCAGCTCGCGTACACCCGGTGTGGGCTCGATGCGGGCCTGCACACGAGCGAACGCAGCGGTGGGCACGCCCTTGAGCGCCGCCGCCCGAGAGCGCAGGCTCGTCGCGAAGTCGACCTCGCCGCGCATGGCGGCTTCGGTGGCGCTCCGCACTTCTTCGCGGCGTCCTGCTTCATCTGCGAGGAGTTCGATCACCTCATTGCGGATGAGAGTGGAATCGGCATCGAGAACGACGAGGAAGCGCGCAGAGGTCACGCGATCGAGCGTAGCGCGCCGTTCAGCGTTCGATCTGCACGCCCTTGCCGACCACGGTGATGCCCGACTCGGTCACGGTGAAGCCTCGCTCGAGATCTCGTTCGCGATCCACGCCGACGGTCGCGCCGTCGAGCAGCACGACGTTCTTGTCGAGCACGGCGCGGTGGATCCGAGCGCCCTGTCCGACCTGTACGTGGTCGAACAGCACGGAATCGGTGATCGTCGAGCCGCCGCCGGCGAGAGTGCCAGGGCCGACGACACTGCGCTCCAGGTGCGTGCCGGAGAGCACGGAACCCAGCGAGACGATCGAGTCGATCGCGTTGCCGATCCGGCCGACGGCATCGCGGACGAATTTCGCGGGAGGCGCGTTCACACTCTGCGTCCGGATGGGCCACAGCGTGTTGTAGAGGTTGAACACCGGCAGTGTGGAGATCAGGTCCATGTGGGCGTCGAAGAACGAGTCGATCGTGCCGACGTCCCGCCAGTAGGCGCGGTCACGCGGCGACGAGCCTGGTACGTCGTTCTGCTTCATGTCGTAGAAGCCGGCTTCGCCTCGTTCGACGAAGTAGGGGATGATGTCGCCGCCCATGTCATGCGCCGAGGTGGGCAGCTCACCGTCGGACTCGACAGCCTCGACGAGGGCATCTGTGTCGAAGATGTAGTTGCCCATCGAAGCGAGCACCTCGTGCGGCGAATCGGCGAGGCCCTCGATGTCTGTCGGCTTCTCGAGGAAAGCACGGATGCGGCCGGAGCCATCCGGATCCGCATCGATCACACCGAACTGGTTCGCCATCGCGAGCGGCTGGCGGATGCCAGCGACGGTCGCCTTCGCCCCGGAGGCGATGTGCGCCTTGACCATCTGGCGGAAGTCCATCCGGTACACGTGGTCGGCGCCGATCACCACCACGATGTCGGGTTTCTCGTCGTTGATGAGGTTGAGGCTCTGCAGGATCGCGTCCGCTGACCCGGAGAACCAGCGCTTTCCGAGCCGCTGCTGCGCAGGCACCGACGTGACGTAGGAGTCGAGCAGTGCCGACATCCGCCAGGTCTGCGATATGTGCCGATCGAGGCTGTGCGACTTGTACTGCGTCAGCACCACGACCTGGCGGAGCCCGGAGTTGATGAGGTTCGAGATCGCGAAATCGATCAGTCGATACTGGCCGCCGAAGGGCACGGCCGGTTTCGCCCGATCAGCTGTCAAGGGCATGAGTCGTTTGCCCTCGCCGCCGGCGAGGATGATGCCGAAAACCTTCTTTGGGACCGCCATGGCTCCACCATAGGTCCCGAACGCGTCGCTGTACTAGCGTTCAGACATGCGCGTCGACATGATCACGAAGGAATACCCGCCGGAGATCTATGGCGGGGCGGGAGTGCATGTTGCAGAACTCGTATCCGCGCTGCGTCGGTCGATCGACGTGCAGGTGCGCGCGTTCGGTGCAGAGCGTGATGAAGAGGGCACGCGGGCGTACCGGGTGCCAGCGGAACTCGCCGGCGCGAACGCAGCGGTGCAGACACTCGGCACGGATCTGGCGATGGTGGGCGACATCGCAGGAGCAGACCTGGTGCACAGCCACACTTGGTACGCGAACTTCGCAGGGCATATCGCGTCGCAGCTGCACGGCATCCCGCACGTGCTCACGGCTCACAGTCTGGAGCCCCTGCGGCCGTGGAAGGCCGAGCAGCTCGGTGGCGGGTACGAGGTGTCCAGCGGGATCGAGAAGCTCGCGTATCAGAACGCCGCGGCGATCGTGGCCGTGTCCGGCGGAATGCGCGCCGACATCCTTCGCAGTTACCCCGGTGTCGACCCGGCTCGCGTCAGGGTCATCCACAACGGGATCGACATCGACCAATGGCGACCGGTGCAGGACGCCGCGTTCCTCGCGAGCATCGGCATGGATCCGACTCGACCGTCCGTGGTCTTCGTCGGTCGCATCACGCGGCAGAAGGGGCTGCCGTATCTGCTGCGCGCCGCCGCGAAGCTGCCTGCAGAGGTGCAGCTGGTGCTGTGCGCAGGGGCGCCGGACACTCCTGAGATCATGGCCGAGGTCCAGGAGGGCGTGCGCATGCTGCAGCAGACGCGGCACGGCGTCATCTGGGTCGAACGAATGCTGCCCCGCACTGAACTCTCGGCGATTCTCACCGCAGCCACGACCTTCGTGTGCCCATCGATCTATGAACCGCTCGGCATCGTCAATCTCGAGGCCATGGCGTGCGGTACCGCCGTCGTCGGAACAGCGACGGGAGGAATTCCGGAGGTCGTCGATGACGGCGTCACCGGTCGCCTCGTGCCGATCGAGCAGGCGACGGACGGGACGGGGGCGCCGGTGGACCCTGATCAGTACGTCGACGATCTCGCCCGCACCCTGGCAGAGGTCGCGATGGATCCGGTGCGGGCGGAAGCATACGGCGAGGCCGGTCGTGAGCGCGCCGCGCGCGAGTTCAGCTGGGCTTCGATTGCCGACACCACGCGGGCGCTCTACGCGGAGCTGACGGGTTGAGCCGATAGGCTTGAAACATGCCGAGCGCTCTTGATTTCACCGATGTCGTCGTGCGCCGTGACGGGCGCAACATCGTCGATCATGTGACCTGGCAGGTCGCAGACGACCAGCGATGGGTGGTGCTCGGTCCCAACGGTGCGGGCAAGACGACCCTGCTTCAGCTCGCCGACACGCTGATGCACCCGACCGGCGGCACCGTGACGATCCTCGGAGAGACGCTCGGCCGCACCGACGTCTTCGAGGTGCGTCCGCGGATCGGGTTCGCTTCGTCGTCGATGGCGAAGCGCATCCCACGTGACGAGAGCGTGCTCAATGCCGTTCTGACCGCTGCCTATTCCGTGACCGGCCGCTGGAACGAGCAGTACGAGAACATCGACGAGCGCCGCGCCCTGCGTGTGCTGGGGGAGTGGAAACTCGAACATCTCGCCGACCGGACCTTCGGCACGCTCAGTGACGGCGAGCAGAAACGTGTCCAGATCGCGCGTGCCGTCATGACGGACCCGGAGCTGCTGTTGCTCGACGAGCCGACGGCTTCGCTCGATCTCGGTGCACGCGAGGAACTGCTGGCGCTGCTCAGCGGCTATGCATCGTCGCCGACGACTCCTGCGATGGTCATGGTCACCCACCACGTCGAAGAGATCCCGGTGGGCTTCACTCACGTGCTGCTGATCCGCGACGGTCGTATCGTCTCGGCCGGTCCCATCGCAGAGAACCTGACGGCGGATGCTCTCACCGAGGCGTTCGGCATGCCGATCACGCTCAGCGCGGAGGACGGCAGGTACGCGGCGCGCGCCACGTCGTGACCGCGAATCTGCTAGACTCGACCCTTGGTGCATATGCACCCTCTGACTCTCTTTCTATCCGTATCCGCAAGCCAAGGAATCAGCAATGAAGACTGACATTCACCCCGACTACCAGGCCGTCGTGTTCCGCGACCTCGGCTCGGGCGAGACGTTCCTCACCCGTTCGACTGTGACCAGCGAGAAGACCGTCGAGCTGGACGGTGTCGTCTACCCCGTCATCGACGTCGAGATCTCCTCGGCCTCGCACCCGTTCTACACGGGCAAGCAGCGCATCATGGACTCGGCCGGTCGTGTCGAGAAGTTCAACCAGCGCTTCAAGGGTTTCGGCGGCAGCAAGTAATTTCTGCCCCAACGAGAGAGGCTCCGCTTCGGCGGGGCCTTTTTCGTACCCCCGGCGACATTCGCCGTTGGCCAGCAGTCTCGCCGATCAATCGACCTCGATGACGATGCGGCCTTCATCGTCCATGCGGCCGGGACCTTTGTCCGGCGTCGGAGCGGGGACGGACGCGCGCTGTTGACGACCGCGCTCATCCGACGCCTCGTGCGCCGTGGGTGACCAGACAGCATCGAACACCCCCACCAGGCCACCGCTCGCCATCCCGCTGTACTTCTCTTCTACGCTCTTGCGTGAGAAGACGTGGCGTACTCCGATGAAGAACAGCAGAGGTATGGTGCCGAAGACGACTGCGATCGTCAACCATCCCATGATGTCGTTCATGAATTCACTCTAAACAGCATGAACCTTTCTGGCATCCTTCCTTCAGGCGGATGCCGAGTCCGGTTGCCGTACCGGCCAGGTGCCGTCGAGGAAGTCTTCGGCGTCGAGCCGGCCGATCCGGATGAAGTACTCCGTCAGGCTTTCGGCCTGAGTGCGCGCCCAGCCGATCTGCTGCGTGTGCAGCTCCTGGGCCGAGGTGGCGAGGGGGAAACTCCGAGCGATCGCCTGGGCGACGCGGCCGGCGGCGATGGCATCTGCAGATGCCTCGTGCGCGCCGTCAAGCTGAACTGCGTAGTGCTCTGCGACGACCTCCAGGGTTCGCTTTCCCTTGCGATAGCGATCGACGGCCTTGTCGATCACGTGCGGGTCGATGATGGGGCCAGGCGATTCGAGTGGCCGGATGCCGTGCCGGAGGCATTCGTGCGTGAGGAGTGAGAAATCATAGGACGCGTTGTAGGCGACCACGGGCATCCCCTGAGCGAAGAGCGCTCGCAGAGACTCAGTGATCTCTGCGACGACGTCGCGTGCGACTCGGCCTTCACGCCGTGCCTGCTCGGTGCTGATGCCGTGCACGGCCGCCGCGCCGTCCGGAATCGGGATGCCGGGGTCGGCGAACCATGAGCGTGCGGCGATCTCGCGCCCTTTCGCATCGAGCACGCCTACGTGCGCAGTGACGATCCGGTCGGAAGTGACGTCGATACCGGTGGTCTCCAGATCGAAGACGCCGATGCGGCTGAGCCAGCCGGGGAGTTCGAGATCGATTGCCATGACCCCACGGTAGGGATGCCCACAGACAATGCAATGGAGGCTCGCCCGTAGACTGGGCTCATGCCCGTTTCTTCGCCGTACGCCGATCGGCTGAACCGTCTGCCGGTCGAGCGTCACGAGGTCGAGGTGGGTGGCGCGACGACTGCGTACTGGGTGTACGGGCCCGGCTCGGACTCGGAGACGGAAGCCACCAAGCGGACAGACGGCGAACCCCCGACGGTGATCGCCGTCCATGGATTCCGTGGCGAGCATCACGGGCTGGAGCCCGTGCTCGCCTACCTCCCCGAGCTACGCGTGATCGCTCCCGATCTCCCGGGTTTCGGTGAGACACCGCCACTTCCCGGTCGCACGCACGATCTTGCGGCGTACGCCGACTGGCTGACGGAGTTCACGGCCGCGGTCGCGCCCGGCGCGGTCATCCTGGGACATTCGTTCGGCTCGATAGTGACGTCCGCTGCGGTCGCCGGCGGGTTGGAGACCCCCCGACTCATCCTGATCAACCCGATCGGAGCACCGGCGCTCGAAGGGCCGAAGGGGCTGATGACGCGACTCGCCGTCTGGTACTACGATCTCGGGGCAGCACTTCCCTCGCGGATCGGCACAGCGCTGCTGCGCAACAGACTCATCGTCCGGATCATGAGCATCACGATGGCGAAGACGAAGGATCCGGCGCTTCGCCGTTTCATCCACGATCAGCACGACACCTACTTCTCCGACTTCGCCGATCGCGATGTATTGCGCGACGCCTTCGTCGCGAGCGTCTCGCATGACGTCCGCGCCTACGCTCCGCAGATCCACGTACCCACGCTGCTCGTCGCCGCGCAGAAGGACGACATCACTCCGATCGAAGCGGAGCGCCACCTGGCGACGCTCTTCCCGGAGGCCGATCTCGTTGAGATCGCCGATGTGGGCCACCTCATCCACTACGAGACCCCGTCAGAAGCCGCAGGGGCGATTCGTCGATTCCTCAAGGTTCCCGTCGCGCGAGGCCGATGAGTCCCGCGACCCGGTAGGGGATCACTTCCCCCATCGCGAGTGACGTCTCCGTCCGATCGACGCCTTCGATCGACAGGATCCTGGCATCCGTGTCGAACAGATGACGAGCATCCCGGCACGCCACGCGCGCGAGCAGGTCGATGGAGCCGCTCAGGCCGTGCACCTGCAGCACCTCGGGGATGCGGGCGAGCTCGGCTGTGATGCGGGGGAGCTCCGTCTGCCGGAGGCCGATGCTGACGAACGCCTGCAGAGGGAAGCCGAGAACCTCGGGGGAGAACGAGCGCTCGTAGGACAGGAAGACTCCGGTCTGTTCGAGCCGCGCCATTCGCGCCTGGATCGTGTTGCGCGACAGGCCGAGCGTCTCGGCGAGCGCGACGATCGTCGTGCGGGGATCTTCAGCGAGGGCGGCGAGCAGATCGAGATCGATGCGATCGAGAGCGGGCATAGTGCCAAACCATAGCAGGGTGACGACGCCAGTATTGGGCAACATGCTCAAGCGGACTCTGAATGCTTGAGCGTGCTGATCAGTGGACGTACCCTCGAAGCATCCGATTATGTTGTCGGTACACGCGTGCAGCTCCTCACAAGGGAGACACACGACAGGAGGACGATGATGTCACCGCAGACCACCCCGATCGCAGATTCCACTCAGGATCTCGAGCTCTCCGAACGTATTCTCGCGCCAGACGGCACCCGGCAGAAGAATCCGGATCTCGACCCGTTCGTCGCTGATGTCGACGCTGAACAACTGCGTGCGTTGCTGCGCGACATGATCATCCTCCGCCGTATCGACGCCGAGGGCGTCGCTCTGCAGCGCCAGGGGCAGCTGGGTCTGTGGGCACCCTGTCAGGGTCAGGAAGCGGCGCAGATCGGCACCGCGCGCGCGCTCGACCCCATCGACTTCGTGTTTCCGAGTTACCGCGAGACCGGCGTCATCTACGCGCGTGGCGCGCAGCCCGGTGACTTCGTGCGTGTGTGGCGCGGTGAGGAGGGCGCGCCGTTCGACCCCGCGGAGATGCGCGTCGCCCCTCTGCAGATCATCATCGGTGCACAGACGCTGCACGCAGTCGGCTACGCCATGGGCATCAAGCATGAGAAGGCACCCGAAGTCGCCGTCACCTACTTCGGTGACGGTGCGACCAGCCAGGGCGATGTGAACGAGGCGATGGTCTTCGCAGCCTCGTACCAGGCGCCCGTCGTGTTCGTGTGTCAGAACAACCACTGGGCCATCTCCGAGCCCGTCGCAGTGCAGTCGCAATACCCGATCGCAGGTCGAGCCCCGGGATTCGGCATCCCCAGCCTGCGTGTGGACGGCAACGATGTGCTCGCCTGCATGGCCGCGATGCGCTGGGCCCTCGCTCACGCACGCGCGGGAAAGGGCCCCGCGTTCATCGAGGCCGTCACATATCGCATGGGGCCGCACACCACGTCTGACGACCCCACCCGCTATCGTGATCCCGCTGAACTCGAGGCGTGGCGCACACGTGATCCGATCGCTCGACTCGAGGCGCACCTCCGCGCTTCGGGCGAGCTGTCTGACGCGCACGTGGCCGCCGCGCAGGCGGATGCCGACACCATGGCACGCGAGATGCGTGCCGCCTGCCTCGGCATGGTCACGCGCGATCCGCTCGCCGTCTTCGACAACGTGTACGCGGAACCGCATTGCGGAATCGACCGCCAGCGCGACGAATACGCCGCGTACGTCTCTTCTCTCGAGGAGGCCTGAGATGACGGAGATCACTCTGGGCAAGGCCCTGAACGCCGGACTGCGCAAGGCGATGAGCGACGACGAGAAAGTCGTGCTGATGGGCGAGGACATCGGCAAGCTCGGCGGAGTGTTCCGCATCACCGACGGTCTTCTTGGTGAGTTCGGTGCCGCGCGTGTCATCGACACGCCGCTCGCAGAGTCGGGCATCGTCGGCACAGCCGTCGGGCTCGCCTACCGCGGATATCGCCCAGTAGTCGAGATCCAGTTCGACGGCTTCGTCTACCCGGCGTTCGACCAGATCGTCTCGCAGGTCGCCAAACTGCACTTCCGCACTCAGGGACGCGTGAAGATGCCGATCACGATCCGCATCCCGTGGGCCGGCGGCATCGGTGCGGCCGAGCACCACTCCGAGTCCCCCGAGGCATATTTCGTGCATACGGCCGGGCTGCGCGTCATCACCGTCTCGAATCCTCAGGACGCTTATCGCTGCCTTCAGCAGGCCATCGCCTCCGACGATCCGGTCATCTTCTTCGAGCCGAAGCGTCTCTATCACCACAAGGGTGAGGTCGATCTGAGCGCATCACTGGCGGATGCGCCGCCGATGGGCGTCGCGCGCGTCCTCCGCGAGGGCTCGGACGCCACCATCATCACGTACGGCGCGATGGTGTCGACCGCTCTGGATGCGGCATCTGCGGCCGAGGACGACGGATTGTCGCTGGAGGTCATCGACCTGCGTTCGATCTCTCCGGTGGACTACGACACCGTCGCCGCCTCGGTGCGTCGCACGGGGCGGGTCGTCGTCGCGCACGAGGCGTCCCGTGAGGCCGGCGTGGCCGCAGAGGTCATCGCGAGCATCACAGAACGCTGCTTCGAGTATCTGGAGTCGCCGCCTCTGCGCGTCACCGGACACGACATCCCATACCCTCCTGCGAAGCTCGAGAAGTTCCACCTTCCGGACCTGGACCGGATACTCGACGCGGTCGACCGCGTGCTCGATCGGCCGAACAGCCTGACGGGAGCGGAGTCGTGATCGAAGAGTTCCGCCTGCCGGATCTCGGCGAAGGACTCGCCGAAGCAGAAGTCGTGCAATGGCTCGTCGCACCCGGTGATACCGTGACCTTGAACCAGACGCTGGCCGAGGTGGAGACGGCCAAAGCCGTCGTCGAGTTGCCCTCTCCATATGACGGAGTCGTGACGACGCTGCACGCGGACGCCGGCGAGACGGTCGCCGTGGGGGCGCCACTGATCGCCTTCGATGTGGTCGGCACCGAGACCTCTGCTGCGCCGGCTCGGGCTGCGGCCTCCGCCGCCGCTGAGGAGAAGACGCCACCCAACCTCGTGGGATACGGAGCGGCGCCGGCGAAGGACGGTCGCCCGACTCGGCGCGTACGCAAGGCCGGTCGTGCCGCCGCTGCAGCCGATACGGCGGTGCTGGAGGCCGCGCCCCACGATGTGCTGCCCGAGACTCCCGCCACCGTTCGCGTGGGCGAACGGCCTCGTTCGACGCCACCGGTCCGTGCATACGCGAAGCGATCAGGCGTCGACATCGTGCTCGTCGCCGCCGAGGTCGGAGACCGTGTGATCAGGCGTGACGACATCGATGCGTATCTTGAGCGAGTGGGAGGGAACGCGGTTGCTGCCGAGGCCCGTGTCTCCGACGTCTCCGCCGGACGCCCCGCAGTATCCTCCGTCAGTGAGAGGGAGACTCGGATCCCGATCCGAGGGGTGCGAAAGCACACGGCTGCGGCGATGGTGCAGAGCGCTTTCACAGCACCGCACGTGACCACGTTCCACACCGTCGACGTCACGGCGACCATGGAGCTGATCGAGAGCCTGCGCGGTGATCGTGCACTGTCCGAACATCGGATCGGACCGCTGGTGATCGTGGCGAAAGCCGTGTGCCTCGCACTCAGCCGCACGCCGGGACTCAACTCTCGCTGGGATGACGCGGCAGGTGAGATCGTGCAGCCTCACTACGTGGATCTCGGCATCGCCGCCGCCACCGAGCGCGGACTGATCGTGCCGAACATACGCGACGCCGACCAGATGACGCTGCCGCAGCTCGCCGACGCCCTGCGCGCACTCACTGAGACCGCCCGGTCGGGGAAGACCTCGCCTGCAGAGCTTGCGGGTGGCACGTTCTCGATCACCAACATCGGCGTCTTCGGCATCGATGCGGGCACGCCCATCCTGCCGCCCGGCCAATCCGGGATCCTCGCGGTCGGTGCCGTGCGGCGGATGCCCTGGGAGCACAGGGGCGAGATCGCGCTGCGTCAAGTGATGACGCTGAGCCTGTCGTTCGATCACAGGGTCGTCGACGGCGCAGAAGGCGCGCGATTCGTGAAGGACGTCGCCGACATCCTCGAGGAGCCCGGGCGCGCGATGCTGCTGCGGTGACGGCTCATCGACGGGCTCAGCGGCAAGCATTGCGTTCGCTGAGCCGGTCGAGGCCCGGCTCTCAGGAGATCAAGGCCGCGTGGGCCATCGCAGTGAGGATCGTCGCGGTCGACTTCTTCGATCGCGTCGCGCTGCGCGTGCTGTGCGGAGTGGAATTGATTAGGCCGAAGCAGGCCTGGACACGCAGCCGCAGCTCATCGGCCGGCGCATCGTGCAGCGGCGCGAGAGTCGAGATCCACAGCTCGATGTAGGCGCGCTGCAGACGTCGGACCTCGGCGCGATCCTCGTCGCTCAGATGCGCCAGATCCCGATCCTGTACCCGGATGACGTCGGCATGGGTGAGTGCGAAGTCGACGTGGAAGTCGATGAGCGCCAGCATCCGCCCTTCGTCATCCGGCGCGGTCGCGGCGACGCGGCTGCCTCCGCTGACGAGGTCTTCGCTGACCTTGATGAGAACTGCACCCAGCAATGCCTGCTTGCCGGCAAAGTGGCGGTATACGGCCGGACCGGAGACACCGACGGCGGATCCGATGTCCTCCAGGCTCACACCGGAATAGCCGCGCTCTGCGAACAGGCGCGCGGCCTCGTGCAACAGGGAATCCGCGCGTTCTGCCTTGGCGCGATCGCGCGCGGTCGGAGGGGTTGTCATCTCAGTTAATGCTCGCTAACCTAAAACGAATGGTTAGTGCACACTAACCGAAAAGCCATGTTCATTGCCACCGCAAGTCGAGGAGGACGGCGCGATGCCTGTCACCCAGGAGATGTTGGCCAGCGAGCTGCGTGAGCGCCGTGCGGCCGCGGCACGAGGCGGATCCGACGCCTCTCGTGGTCGCCACGTGTCTCGTGGCAAGTTGCTGCCACGGGAGAGGATCGCGCGACTGCTCGATGAGGGCAGCCCGTTTCTCGAAGTGTCACCCCTCGCAGCGGACGGGATGTACGGGGGAGAGGTGCCGGGAGCGGGAGTGATCGCCGGCATCGGGCTCGTGCACGGTCGGCACGTGATGGTCGTCTGCAACGATGCCACGGTGAAGGGCGGGAGCTACCTTCCCCTCACGGTGAAGAAGCATCTTCGGGCGCAGGAGATCGCGTTGGAGAATCGTCTTCCCTGCCTTTACCTCGTCGATTCCGGCGGCGCGTTCCTTCCGAAGCAGGACGAGGTGTTCCCCGATCGCGAGCACTTCGGTCGCATCTTCTTCAACCAGGCGCGGATGAGCGCCGAGCGCATTCCACAGCTCGCGGCGGTGCTCGGATCGTGCACAGCCGGCGGTGCGTACGTTCCGGCGATGAGCGACGAGACGGTGATCGTGCGGAATCAGGGCACGATCTTCCTCGGCGGTCCTCCGCTCGTGAAGGCGGCGATCGGCGAGATCGTCAGCGCGGAGGAACTCGGCGGGGGAGAGTTGCATGCGAGGCGCTCCGGTGTCGTCGATCATCTGGCCGAAGACGACGAGCACGCCTTGGAGATACTCCGCGACATCGTGGCGACGCTTCACGCTCCATCCGCGCCCGCCTGGGAGATCACCGGGTCCCGCCCGCCCGCTGAACTGTCCAGTCTCTACGATGTCGTCCCCGTGGACGTGAATGCCGCCTATGACGTGCGCGAGGTGATCCACCGACTCATCGACGCCGACACGTTCCGTGAGTTCAAGTCCGAGTACGGCACGACACTGGTGACCGGCTTCGCCAGGCTGCATGGACATCCCATCGGCGTCGTCGCGAACAACGGCGTGCTGTTCAGCGAGTCTGCGCTCAAGGGCGCGCACTTCATCGAACTGTGCGATCAGCGGGGCATTCCGTTGCTGTTCCTTCAGAACATCACCGGCTTCATGGTCGGTTCAGACGCCGAAGCGGGGGGCATCGCCAAGGACGGCGCGAAGATGGTCACAGCGGTCGCCACGACGCGCGTGCCGAAGCTCACCGTCATCATCGGCGGGTCCTTCGGCGCAGGCAACTACTCGATGTGCGGACGCGCGTATTCGCCTCGATTCCTGTGGACGTGGCCGGCCAGCCGCATCTCGGTGATGGGCGGCAATCAGGCCGCCTCCGTGCTGGCCACCGTGAAGGAAGAGCAGATGACCGCCCGTGGGGCGAGTTGGAGCGCCGAAGAGCGCACCGCATTCGAGGAGCCGATCAGAGCGCAGTACGAAACGCAGGGCGAGCCGTATTACGCGACCGCACGGCTCTGGGATGACGGCATCATCGATCCCGAGCAGACCCGCGACCTGTTGGGTCTCGCCCTCGACGTCGTCGCCCGCAGCCCGCTGCCAGAGCCGCGCTTCGGCGTCTTCAGGATGTGATGAGAGTGAACGATTCCCCGACCATCGATACTGTCCTGGTGGCCAATCGCGGCGAGATCGCCCGCCGCATCATCCGCACGCTGCGGGATCAGGGCATCCGCAGCGTCGCGGTCTACAGCGACGCGGATGTCGCTGCACCTCATGTACGTGAAGCCGATGACGCCGTCCTGATCGGGCGTGCCCCCGCAGCGGAGTCCTATCTCGACGTGGACGCCGTGATCAGAGCCGCGCAGCACAGCGGCGCTGATGCGATCCACCCGGGCTACGGGTTCCTCTCGGAGAGCGTCGCGCTTGCTCAAGCCTGCGCGCGTGCGGGGATCGTCTTCATCGGGCCTTCGACCCTCGCCCTCGAGATCATGGGAGACAAGGCGAAGGCGCGCGAGCACGTCGCCGCGCGCGGAGTACCCGTCGTGCCTGGCTTCACGGCGGAGGGACTGTCGGATGCAGAGATCGCGGGGCGAGCAGACGAGATCGGCTACCCGCTCCTGGTCAAGCCCAGTGCAGGCGGCGGGGGCAAAGGGATGGAGATCGTCTCGGATGCCGATGGACTCGGTACAGCGCTGGCCTCTGCCCGACGCATCGCCAGAGCGGCGTTCGGAGACGACGCGCTCGTTCTGGAGCGGCTCATCCGCCGCCCGCGCCACATCGAGGTGCAGGTGTTCGGAGACAGCCACGGCACAGTGATCGCGCTCGGCGAGCGCGAGTGCACGCTGCAGCGTCGGCACCAGAAGGTCGTCGAGGAGGCGCCGTCTGCCGGGCTCACGGTCGGCCTCACGGAGCGACTGCTCGAGGCGGCCGTGCGCGCCGCTGAGAGCGTGGCCTACGTCGGGGCCGGCACTGTCGAATTCCTCGTCGACGCCGATGCTCCCGATGATTTCTTCTTCATCGAGATGAACACGCGGCTGCAGGTCGAGCATCCGGTGACCGAAGCGGTGACGGGCCTCGACCTCGTGGCCCTGCAGCTCGGCGTCGCGGCCGGTGGGGCGCTGCCGGCACCACCTGCGCTGAGCGGGCACGCCGTGGAGGCCCGCATCTACGCGGAGTCGCCGGAGCGCGACTTCCTGCCTTCGACCGGACGCATCCTGCGCTTCGCAGTCCCGCGCGGCGTGCGAGTGGATGCAGCGATCGAGACGGGCAGCGAAGTCACGGGGTTCTACGACCCGATGATCGCGAAGGTCATCGCCTACGGTCCCGACCGCGCGACCGCACTGGCCCGTCTCGATCAGGCTCTGGCTCAGACCATCGTGCTCGGGGCGGACACGAACATCGCCTTCCTTCGGCAGCTGCTCGCGAACGAGCGGGTCGTCAGCGGCGACCTCGACACCGGCCTGATCGAAACACTGCTGCCCGTGCGATCCGCGGAACCATCCGCCGCGATGATCGCTGCAGCGAAACAGGAGCTGCTGCGTGGGACAGGACGTGCTGAGCCCCGTCTCACGCAGGACGTCCTGTTTCGACGAAGCGGAGGCGTGTGGGGTGCTCTCACCGACACCGATGCACGGGCGGTCGCCTTTCTCACGGACGCGGAAGAGATCGTCGAGAGCTCCTCGGATGCAGTGGGAGGAGTCATCGCAGCCACCGATGCAGATGGCGCGATCTGGGTGAGCGAAGACGGCCGCTCGATGCGCCTGCGCCCAGTGGACCGCCGTCAACGGATGCTGCGACGACTCGCCGCGCAGCGTCCGGTCAGCGCCGAGACTGCCCCGGAGGCCCGCGCCCCGATGCCGGGAAGCATCGTCGCCGTGCACGTGGAGGAGGGCGCCGCCGTGACGGCGGGGCAGCCGCTCGTGTCGATCGAGGCGATGAAGATGGAGCATCCAGTACTCGCCCCGCACGACGGCACGGTGCATCTGCTCGTCACCGTAGGAGACCAGGCGAAGCGTGACCAGGCTGTCGCGACGGTGACCCCCGTTGCGGTGACACCTGCCGAGACGATCGCGCCGGAAGACATCCCAGAAGGAGGAACAGCATGACCGAGGATCTCACCGCCGAGGAGGCCGAGCTCGCCGCCATGGTGCGCGAGTTCGCCGAGACCGTCGTCGCGCCGCAGTCGTATGAGGCGGACCGCACACACACCCTGTCCATGGACGTCGTCGGTCAGATGGGGGAGCTGGGGCTGTTCGGCCTTCCCTTCCCGGAAGAGCTGGGCGGCCAAGGCGGCGACTACATGGCGCTGGGCCTCGCGATCGAGGCTCTCGCACGCGTGGATCAGTCGATCGCGATCACGCTCGAGGCCGGTGTGAGCCTCGGGGCGATGCCGATCTTCCGTTTCGGAAACGACGCGCAGAAGGCCGAATACCTGCCAGACCTTCTCGCCGGTCGTGCTCTCGCCGGCTTCGGTCTCACCGAGCCGGAAGCGGGCAGCGATGCCGGCGCGACGCGCACCACAGCGCGGCGTGAGGGCGCGGAATGGGTGATCGACGGCACGAAGCAGTTCATCACCAACTCCGGCACGCCCATCACCCGTTTCGTCACCGTCACGGCGGTCACCGGCATCCGAGAAGGTCGCAAGGAGATCTCGACCATCATCGTGCCGAACGGCACGCCCGGATTCACTGTGGAAGCGCCATATGACAAGGTCGGGTGGCGCGCGTCCGACACCCACCCGCTCACCTTCGACGGCGTCAGGGTGCCCGCGGAGAACCTGCTCGGCGAAGAGGGCCGCGGGTTCGGCAACTTCCTCAACATCCTCGACGAAGGTCGCATCGCGATCGCGGCACTGTCGACCGGTGCCGCGGAGGGCTGCTTGGAAGCGGCCGTCGAGTACGCGAAGAGCCGCACCGTGTTCGGCAGCGCCCTGAGCACGAGGCAGAACGCGCAGTTCACGTTGGCGCGCATGCGCGTGCGTGTGCATACGGCCCGTCTCGCCTGGCACCACGCCGCACGACTCCGAGACGCCGGCAAGCCGTTCGCAGAAGCATCGGCGATCGCGAAGATCGTCGCGGGAGACGCGGCGATGGACAATGCCAGGGACGCGACACAGATCTTCGGCGGCAACGGCTTCATGAACGAGTTCCCCGTGGCGCGCCACTATCGGGACTCGAAGATCCTCGAGATCGGCGAGGGCACCACAGAGGTCCAACTGCTGGTCATCGCGCGAGGGCTCGGGCTCGCCCGGTAGCGTGTGGACATGACAGACATCGTCCAGCGGGGACTGTACTTCGAGGAGTTCGAGGTCGGGGCACGCTACCTGCATCGACCTGGGCGCACGGCGACCGAGGCCGACAACGTGCTCTTCACGACGCTGACCATGAACACGCAGGCGTTGCATCTGGACGCCGCGTTCGCCGCGGAGCAGGAGTTCGGACAGCGTCTGATGAACTCGATGTGGACGCTGTCGACAATGGTCGGGGCCTCCGTCGCCCAGCTCACGCAGGGCACGCTCGTGGCTCAGCTCGGCCTCGGCGAGATCACATTCCCGCATCCGTTGTTCACCGGCGACACTCTGTACACCGAGAGCGTCGTGACCGAGAAGAGACTCTCCTCATCGCGTCTCGGGCAGGGCATCTGCACGATCGCGCACACGGGACGCAATCAGGACGACGTCGTCGTCGCGAAGGCCACGCGGACTGCGTTGGTGCATTGTCTGCCTGCGGAGGTGCCGGATGCCGTTTGACCTTGGTCCTGCGCTGCTTTTCTGCCCTGCGGATCGGCCCGAGAGATTCGAGAAGGCGCTGGAGCGCGCCGATGCGGTGATCCTCGATCTCGAGGATGCCGTGGCGCCGGCCGACAAGCCGGCGGCGCGCGCGAACCTGATGGCTGCGCGCATAGGGCACGAGCGTGTGATCGTGCGGGTCAATGCGACTGACACAGGTGACTTCGCAGGTGACCTCGCGGCGCTTGCGGACACGGACTTCCGCACGGTGATGCTCGCGAAAGCGGAGGACGCGGCGGCACTTGATGCCTTCGACGAGCGGTTCTCGCTGATAGCACTGTGCGAGACCGCGCGCGGTGTGGCAGCGGCCGACAGCCTCGCCGCGCACGAGCGGGTCGTCGCGCTCATGTGGGGCGCGGAGGATCTGGTGGCATCCCTCGGCGGCACTTCGAGTCGGGATTCGACTGGCCGATACCGCGACGTCGCGCGCTACGCCCGTTCCCGCGTGCTGGTGGAGGCCGGAGCGCACGGTAAGGCGGCGATCGACGCTGTTCACATCGACCTGGACGACGCGGATGGCCTGGCGCGGGAAGCGGCGGATGCGGCGGCGTCCGGCTTCGCCGCGACGGCGTGCATCCATCCGAGCCAGGTCCCGGTCATCCGTGAGGCGTATCTTCCGGATGCTGCGACGGCGTCCTGGGCGGAGGCTGTGCTGGCGGCGGCAGAAGACGAGCGAGGCGTGTTCCGGTTCCGAGGACAGATGGTCGACGAGCCGGTGCTGCGGCACGCGCGGTCGGTGATCGCGCGCTCCGGCCGCTGAGATCTCACGTTCCGCGATGTTCAGGGCGCGCGAGGTGCGGTCAGGCGGTCGCTGTCTCGAGCAGTCGAAGAACTCCGGGCGCGGCCTCGAACCGGTGCACGGATCCGTTCGCGAGCGGTACGCCGACCGGGGGCATCGTGCCGCCGGACGCGTGATCCAGCAGCGCGCGGATGACACCTCCGTGGGCGACGACGATGACCGACTCGGCGACCGGCGCTGAACGGCGGCGGGATGCGCGGGCGATCAGGTCGAGAGCGGCGAGCGCGCGCTGTCCCACTTGATCGAAGCTCTCGGCCTGCGGGACGTCGGCGTGCCAATCTCCGTAGCGGTCGATGTAGTCCGCGACGAGCATCCCCTCCGCCTCACCGAACTCACGCTCGCGGAGGTCGGAGACGAGTTCGGGCTCGCCGAGGCCGATCGCTTCGGCGATGATCTGCGCGGTCTCGTGCGCGCGCACGAGCGGGCTCGCGTAGATCGCGTGATGAGTGCCTTCGGTGAGGAGCGCCGCAGCGTTCCGCGCGTGGCCACGGCCGGTCTCGTTCAGGGGGATGTCGGTCGAACCCTGGATGCGGCGGTCCAGGTTCCAGTCTGTCTGACCGTGGCGGACGAGGGTGATGAAGGTCACGTGAGAAGCTCCTGGAATGCGGGAAGGATGTCGCTGGTTCCGCCCGAGAGCGTCACGTGCGCCCAGGCGTCGGCGCGTGTCGGTTCGCGGTTGACGATGATCAGGGGGATGCCGCGGCGTCGGACCCGTTCGATGAGCCGCACGCCCGAGTTCACGACGAGCGAGGAGCCGGCGACGATCAGGGCGTCGCTCGCCCGCAACAGCGACTCAGCGGCGCGGAAGCGATCTGCGGGCACGTACTCGCCGAAGAAGACCACATCCGGCTTCAACATGCCGCCGCACACCGTGCACGTCGGCACGATGAAGCCTTCGGTGTTCTCTGGAGCCACGTCGCCGTCCGGATTCAGGACGATGTTCTCCGGCACGGTGATCCACGGGTTGAGTGCTTCGATCTGCGTCGCGATGTCGCGGCGATCGAAGACCTGTCCGCACTGCAGACACACGACACGACGCATCGTGCCGTGCACCTCGATCACGCGACTGCTGCCGGCGCGCAGATGAAGTCCGTCGACGTTCTGCGTGATGACGCCGGAGGCGATCCCGTCGCGCTCCATCTCGGCGAGCGCGATATGGCCGGGATTCGGATCCGCGTCAGCGAACGCCCGCCATCCGAGATGACCGCCGATCCAGTACCGCCGTCGCGCGGTCTCGTCTGCGAGGTATCGCTGACCGGTCATCGGGTCTGCCCTCGTCCGCGCGCCCTCGCCGCGATACGCCGGTATCCCGGAGTCCGTCGAGATTCCTGCACCCGTGAGGATGGCGATCCTGCGCCCCCGAAGCAGGTCGACGGACTTCTCGATGCCGGCTGACAGCTCGGCACTGATCGTCGCGCTCACGAAACCTCCCCGAGCGAGTCTACGGCGTGCCCGCACGTTCACGGCCCTCCGGCCGCAGACACGAGCGATGGCAGAGTGGTCGACATGCCACTCGAGTACATCGCCGACAGCGAGGATCCGCGCCTTGCCGACTATCGAAACCTCACCGACACCGCCCTTCGCCGTGTGAAGGAACCACGGGAGGGGCTGTACATCGCCGAATCCGTGAAAGTCATCCGACGTGCGATCGATGCCGGACACCTGCCGCGCTCGGTGCTCACGCAGCGCAGATGGGTCGAGCAGGTCGAAGAGATGGTCGGCGAGGATGATGTGCCGGTCTATGTCGTCCCCGACGACGTCGCCGAACAGCTCACAGGCTACGCCGTGCACCGTGGCGCGCTGGCGTCGATGCACAGGCCTGCGCTGCCGACCGTGTCAGAGGTTCTCCGTGATGCGCGGCTCGTTCTGGTGCTGGAGGACTTGATCGAGCACACCAATGTCGGCGCGGCGTTCCGCGCGGCCGCCGGTCTCGGCGCGGATGCGGTGCTCGTCTCCTCGCGCTGCGCAGACCCGCTCTATCGCCGCAGCGTCAAGGTGAGCATGGGCACCGTTTTCCAAGTGCCGTGGACTCGAGTCGGCGAGTGGCCGGATGCTGTCGCTGACCTTCATGCGGCCGGGTTCGAGGTGGCTGCGCTCGCGTTGACCGACGACGCGGTGCCGCTGTCGCAGTACACCGCCGAGCGCCCGGACAGGGTGGCACTCGTACTGGGCACTGAGGGCGACGGCCTTTCGCGTGTCGCGCTGGAGTCTGCCGACACGGTCGTCACGATCCCGATGCGTGGCGGAGTGGACTCGCTGAACGTCGCCTCTGCTGCGGCAGTGGGCGCTGTGGGCGCTCGCGGACTGACTACTCCGCGTCCCGCCTCTCGTCCTCGGAGTAGACGATCGGTCCCGGTTCCGGGCGCTTCGCGGTGATGAGGTCACCGGACGACTGGTGCCTCAGCCGCCGCAGCACCCACGGCACGAGATGCTCCCGCGCCCAGCCGAGGTCTTCAGAACGCGCCTCACGCCAGGTGCGGGCGGGCCGGGGTTCCGGCTGCATCGCCTGCAGGTCGTTCGGAACGTTGAGGGCGCGCAGCACCATGCGGGCCACCTCGTGGTGTCCGAGTGCGTTGAAATGCAGTCGATCGTCGTCGAAGAAACGGGTGTCCTGCACGGCCTTGAGCGCCCATTGATCCGCGACGATGCAGTCGTGCCGCTCGGCGATCGCACGGACGTTCTCGTTGTAGATCGCGACTTTGCCGCGGAAGGGCCGGAAGACGGGGGTGAACCCCGTGTCGATCCCGGTGAAGAGGACGATCGCGGCCCCGGTCGATGAGAGTCGGGCGACGGCGCCCTCGAGCTGCTCCGCGATCGCGTCCGGATCCGTACCGGGGCGGATGACGTCGTTTCCGCCGGCGCAGATGGAGATGAGATCGGGGCGAAGCGCGACGGCCGGCTCGATCTGGTCGGCGACGATCTGCGCGATGAGCTTGCCGCGCACGGCGAGGTTCGCGTAGGAGAAGCCGTCGACCTGACGGCCGAGCACCTCCGCGACACGGTCGGCCCATCCGCGGTGTCCGTCAGGGACGGCCGGATCCGGATCTCCGATGCCTTCCGTGAACGAATCACCGACGGCGACGAATCGCCGCCAGGGGTGCACGGTCTCGTTAGCGACATACGGCGTTCTGAACGATTCCTCGTCGACCATGAGTACTCCTTCGCTGCGCGTGCGGCCGGAACTATGGCCGCGCAGAGATCGAGCCTACTCGGGCGGCACGGCAGGAGGACAGGTCGAGCGTCGATGCCGCACCGAAGTGTCCCCGGCACCGATTACCCTTGATTCGATGCTCTCTCCGTCCTTTCCTCAGCGCGCCCCGTGGGGAACGGCGGACAAGCTCCGCGCATGGCAGCGCGAGGCACTGGACATCTATTTCCAGCGCGACCAGCGCGACTTCCTCGTCGCGGCGACACCGGGCGCCGGCAAGACGACTTTCGCGCTGACCCTTGCTGTGGAACTGCTCCGCATGGGTGAGGTCAACCGCATCATCGTGGTCGCGCCGACCGAGCATCTCAAGACGCAGTGGGCAGATGCCGCGGCCCGAGTGCACATCCGTCTCGACCCGCGCTTCCGCAACAGCCATTGGGCGCCGTCGCGCCAGTATCACGGCGTCGTCGTCACGTACGCACAGGTCGCCGCGAAGTCATCGGTGCACCGCCACTTGACCGAAGACGCGAAGACGCTCGTCATCCTCGACGAGGTGCATCACGGCGGTGACGCGCTCAGTTGGGGTGACGCGATCCGTGACGCCTACGGCCCGGCCAAGCGGCGGCTCTCCCTTTCCGGCACGCCGTTCCGCAGCGACACCGCGCCGATTCCCTTCGTCACTTACGCGCCCGACGAATCCGGCGGACGGGTGTCGTCCACCGACTACGCCTACGGGTACGGTCGCGCCCTCGCGGACGGCGTCGTGCGTCCGGTGCTGTTCCACATGTACTCGGGAAAGATGCGCTGGCGCACGAGTGCCGGCGACGAGCTCGAGGCTCATCTCGGGCAGGACAACACCAAGGACGTCAACTCGCAGGCGTGGCGGACAGCGCTCGACCCAGAGGGCGAGTGGATGCCGGCAGTGCTGTCGGCTGCGGATCGACGACTCACAGAGATCCGCCATCACGTCCCTGATGCCGGTGGCCTTGTGATCGCGACCGACCAGACAGTCGCCCGTGCCTACGCGAAGATCCTGCACAGCCTCACGGGTCAGCGCCCGACGATCGTGCTCTCCGACGAGGCCGCCTCGTCGGAGCGCATCGAGAAGTTCAGCGCCGATACCAGCCGCTGGATGGTGGCAGTGCGCATGGTGTCGGAAGGCGTGGATGTCCCGCGGCTCGCGGTGGGCGTCTATGCGACGTCGTCATCGACACCGTTGTTCTTCGCACAGGCCATCGGACGCTTCGTGCGTGCCAGGCGCCGTGGTGAGGCCGCGAGTGTCTTCCTGCCGAACGTGCCGGTGCTCATGGGCCTCGCGAACGACCTGGAGAAGCAGCGCGACCACGCTTTGGATCGCCAGACCAAGGATGACGACGGGCTCGACGACTCGCTGCTGGAGAGCGCGAACCGTGAAGAAGAGACATCCGACGCCTTGACGCAGGAGTTCAGTTACCAGGCGATCTCGTCGCTCGCGCACTTCGACCGGGTCGTCTTCGAGGGGCAGGAGTTCGGTCAACTGGCCGAGCCAGGCACGCCGGAGGAAGAAGAGTTCATCGGCATCCCCGGACTCCTCGAACCTGAGCACGTGCACGAGCTGCTCATGCAGCGTCAGACACGTCAGTCGAAGCTGCGCGAGGTACGCGAGGCGGAAGCGGGGCCCGAAGCCGTCACGACGCTCCCGGCTCCATTGCACCGCACGATGCGCGAACAGCGGCAACTGCTGAACAGCCTGGTCGGACTCTATGCCCGACAGGCCGGCGAGCCACATGGCGCCGTGCACGCTGAGCTGCGCCGAATCTGCGGAGGACCGGCAGTCGCCCAGGCGACCGTGACGCAGTTGCAGGCCCGCATCGAGGTGCTGCGCAAGCGGGTGCGGAAATAGTTTCTGCTCGCCGATTCCGCCGAAGGTTCGGCCCAGCGGACTGGGACTCCTTCGGAAGCCCGAAATGCTGGCAATCCCCGCTTTCCGGGGAATCAAGCTCCAACGGCTGGATACCGTTGTTGCAGCCCGTTCACCCATTGGAGGATTCATGACAGCGCCTGCTGCCGCCGAGCCGACCGCTGCCGATCGTCGCCGCTGGGCACGATACCTCGTCGAAGAGCGGGCAGAGGGGACGGTATATCAGAAGCTCGCTGCCCGGAAGACGGGGGAGGAGCGGGAGATCCTGCGGAGTCTCGCTGACGCCGAACGTCGTCACGAGCAGCACTGGTTGGATCTTCTCGGGGGCGAGCCTGTCAGGCTCCCCAAGGCGGGCATCCGTTCGCGAATGCTTGCGTGGATGGCGGGGCGCTTCGGATCCATATTCGTGCTCGTGCTCGCCCAGAGCGCGGAGGCACGTTCGCCCTACGACACCGAGCAGTATGCGACACCTGCAATGCGCGCCGATGAGAAGGTTCATCATGAGGTCGTGCGCGGACTTGCGGCGCGTGGCCGACGGCGTCTGTCGGGCTCTTTCCGTGCCGCCGTGTTCGGCGCGAACGACGGCCTCGTCAGCAACCTCGCACTTGTATTGGGCATCGGCGCGACGGGCGTGAGCTCGAGCTTCGTCCTGTTCAGCGGTATCGCCGGTCTTCTCGCCGGTGCATTGTCGATGGGTGCGGGGGAGTTCGTCTCCGTGCGGTCGCAGCGCGAACTGCTTGCATCGACCGAGGCGAACGACGATGCTGCGCACTCGGCCGGAGACCTCGACATCGACGTGAATGAACTGGCGCTGGTGTACCGGGCACGAGGTATCGATGAGGGCGAGGCCCTCGCGAGGTCGCGCCGCATCATCACGGCCGCGCAGGAGGGCGTACGACGCGCGGCCACGGCTCCGGTGCGCACAGGTGCCGCAGGCGGCGACCACGACATCGTGGGCAGCGACTGGACTGCAGCGATCTCGAGCTTCCTTCTCTTCGCGTCCGGCGCGATCATCCCGGTGCTCCCGTGGATCTTCGGGCTTCAGGGGCTCACGGCTGTCGTCGTGGCTCTGCTCCTCGTCGGCCTCTCGCTGCTCGCCACCGGGGCGATGGTGGGTGTCCTGTCCGGGGGGCCGCCGCTTCGCAGGGCGTTGCGGCAGTTGGCGATCGGATTCGGTGCCGCTGCGATCACCTACTTGCTCGGTCTTGTGTTCGGAGTCGGCGCGGTCTGATCGACGCACCGCCACCCATACACTGGGCGAGTGCGCGACGTGGCTGCTCGACCCGGTTCCGGCGACGGCGATCGTCCGCGCGAAGTGCTTCGTGTCCGCGCCTTCGCACTGTTCTGGAGTGCGACGACCATCCGCGCGTTCGGCGGTTCGATCGCAGGCGTGGCGTTCCAGATCCTCATCGTCACGGTTATCACGGCCTCACCGTTCGAGATCGGTGTACTCAGCGCTCTGAGCGTCGTGCCTTACCTCTTCCTCGGTCTGATCGTCGGGGCCCTGATGGATCGGTGGAAGCGCCAGCGAACGCTGATGGTCACGAGTATCGGCCGCGCGGTCGTTCTCGGCATCGTCCCGATACTCCTGCTGCTCGATGCGCTCGACTTCTGGTCGCTTGCCGCCGTGATCCTGCTGCTCGGCATCCTGACCCTCTTCGCAGATTCCGCCGCTCAGCCGCTCCTTCCGCATATCGTCCCCCGCAGCTCACTCGTGATGGCCAATGCGAGGCTCGGCCAGAGCGAGACCGTAGCCGGCACCGCCGGCCCTGCGCTCGGCGGCGCGCTGCTCAATCTCGTCGGTGCGCCGATCCTGTTCGCATTCGATGCTGCGATCAACGCCGTGTCGGCAGTGCTCCAGTCGCGGATCGAAGTCGACGAAGCCGTACCGTCGCCTCGTGCGCACGGACGCCACATCGGCCACGACATCGTCGAGGGGATGCGCTTCACCTATCGGCACCGGACACTCCGGCCACTCGCGCTCTCGGTGCACATATGGTTCCTCGGGAACAGCATCGTGGCGACGGTGTTCGCCGTCTTCGTCTTGCGGGAGCTGAATCTCGAGCCATGGGCTTTCGGCCTCGCTCTGGCCTTCGGCGGGTTCGGGGGCTTTCTCGGAGCGCTGCTCGCCCCGGCTCTCGGCAGGCGGCTGGGCGCGGGGCGGGCGATTCTGCTGGGCCGCATGCTCGTCATCGTTCCCTGGGCGGCGATGGCGGTCGCTCCGATATCAGCCTCGAGCGATCTCGCTCTGCTGCTGCCCCTGATCTCCGCGGCGCAGTTCGTCTACGGTCTCGCGATGGGCATCGAGGACGCGAACGACATCGGGTATCGGCAGGCCGTGGCTCCTGATGCGATACAAGGGAGGATGAATTCGACCATCCGCACCATGAACAGGGTGATCTTCTTCTTCGGCGCACTGCTCGCCGGCTCGCTCGCGACCTTCTTCGGATATCCGCTGACTCTCGGCGTCGCTGCGATCATTTTCACCGCTGCCGCGTCCGTGGTCGGATTCTCTTCGCTGAGAAGTGCGCGTCACGATGACCTCGAAGGCCTCGAGTCCTGATCACGAGTCAGAGGGGTAAACAAAAGGCTCCGGAAGAACCTGGTCGAACCAGGAATCTTCCGGAGCTGCTCTGTGCGCGGAGGGGGACTTGAACCCCCACGCCCTTACGGGCACTACGACCTCAACGTAGCGCGTCTACCATTCCGCCACCCGCGCAGGTGATGAAAAGTCGTTGCCGACCGAAGAGAAACATTACCAGATGACGCCGGTGCCTTCGAACCGGGGAGCCTCCCGGGCGTGCCGGGAGTCCGGGTCGGTTCGATAGCCTGAGGGCATGTCTGACGCCGAACTGCCCGAGGTCGTACGAGTCGCCCGCGACCTGATCCGGATCGACACCTCGAATTTCGGCGGCGGCAACGCAAGGGGAGAGCGTGAGGCCGCGGAGTACGTCGGAGCCTTCCTGGAGAGCCTCGGGCTCACCCCTGAGTACTACGAGCCCATTCCGCGCCGCACGAACGTGATGGCGCGTGTGCGGGGGCGCGATTCGAGCAAGCCGGCACTCGTCGTGCACGGTCACCTCGATGTCGTCCCGGCGATGGCCGAGGACTGGAGTGTCGATCCGTTCGCCGGTGAAGTGCGGGACGGGATGCTGTGGGGCCGCGGCGCGGTCGACATGAAGAACATGGACGCGATGATCCTCACCTCCGTCGCCGATATCCTGCGCGCGGGGGAGCAGCCCGAGCGCGATCTCGTGCTCGTGTTCTTCGCGGATGAGGAGAACGGCGGTGTCGAAGGTTCGGCGCTCGTCGTGAAGGAGCGGCCCCAGTGGTTCGCCGGTGCGACCGAGGCGATCAGCGAGGTGGGCGGCTATTCCATCACCGTCGACGACCGCCGTGCGTATCTGCTGCAGGTGGGGGAGAAGGCCCTGATCTGGATCCGGCTCGTCGCCAAGGGGCGGGCGGGGCACGGCAGCCGCCTTCACGACGACAATGCTGTCGTGAAGCTCGCCGAGGCCGTTGCGGCGATCGGTCGAACCCGCTGGCCGATCCGGCTGACGCCGACGACCGAGGCGCTTCTGGAGGGGCTCAGCGATCTCACCGGACGGCCCGTCGACGACCCGGATGCTCTCGCTGCAGCATCCGGTCCTGCTGAGGCGTTCCTGCGCTCGACTTTCCGCACGACGACCAATCCCACGGCGCTCACCGCCGGCTACAAGCACAACGTGATCCCGGAGCGCGCAGAGGCGCTGATCGACGTGCGTGTGCTGCCTGGGACGGAGGATGACGTTCTCGCCGAGCTGCAGCAGCTCGTCGGGGAAGAGATCATCATCGAGACGGTCGTACGCGACATCGGCATGGAGACGCCGTTCGAGGGCCCGCTGGTCGAGGCCATGGTGCGCAGTCTCGGTCGACACGACCCCGGAGTGCCGGTGATCCCGTATCTGCTCGGGGCCGGAACCGACAACAAAGCGCTCTTCACGCTCGGCATCGCCGGTTACGGCTTCGCACCGCTTCGCCTGCCGGCGGATCTCGACTTCACCGGGATGTTCCACGGTGTCGACGAGCGTGTCCCCATAGAATCGCTTGTCTTCGGTCAGCAGGTTCTGGCCGATCTCCTGCGCACGTACTGACGCGCTCCTCTGAACCAGAAGGCCCTCCATGCACTTGCTCGAAGCGCTGTTCCTCGGCGTCATCCAGGGACTCACTGAGTTTCTCCCGATCTCCTCCAGCGCGCACCTGCGCATCGTCGGGACGTTCACCGGCTCGGGTGAGGATCCCGGCGCCGCATTCACCGCGATAACGCAGATCGGCACGGAAGCGGCCGTCGTGGTCTTCTTCTGGCGCGACATCGTGCGCATCATCGGCCACTGGTTCCGCTCGCTGATCGGGAAGCTGCCGCGCAATGATCCCGACGCCAAGATGGGGTGGCTGATCATCATCGGCAGCATCCCGATCGTCATTCTCGGGCTGCTGTTCCAAGACCAGATCGAGACGGTGCTGCGGTCGATGTGGGTCGTGGCGATCATGCTGATCCTCTTCGGAATCCTGCTCGGGGTCGCCGACTACGTCGGCGCGAAGCGTCGCAAGCTCGACCAGATCACCTATCCGCACGGCATCCTCTACGGGTTCGCGCAGGCGCTGGCGCTGATCCCCGGAGTGTCGCGTTCCGGCGGCACCATCACGATGGGACTGTTCCTCGGTTATGAGCGGGCAGCAGCGGCGCGCTATGCGTTCCTTCTTGCCATCCCGGCGGTGTTCGGCAGCGGCTTCTTCCAGTTGTTCAAGAGCTGGGACGCGCCGGACCAGTACTTCTCGATGGGGGAGACCCTGGCGGCGACCGGAATCGCGTTCGTGGTGGCGCTCGGCGTGATCGCATTCTTCATGAACTGGATCTCGAAGCACAGCTTCCTGCCGTTCGTGATCTACCGCATCCTGCTCGGGGCGACGCTGCTGATCCTGCTGGGCACCGGAGTGATCGCGGGCTGATCCCACGGCACGGCGACGGTCGCGGCCTCAGCGCTTATGGTCGCCGGGGCCGTCGCCTCGGCGACGAAGGTAACGCTCGAACGCCTGCGCGATCGCGTCGCCTGAAGCCTCGGGGGAGTCCCAGGTGTCTCGGGTCCGTTCGAGCTGGTGGATGTACTCGGTCATCTCTTCGTCATCCGCAGCCGCTGCGTCGATCGATGCCTCCCAGGTGGCGGCATCCGTCCGGAGTCGTTCACGCGGCATGTCGATGCCGGTCAGCTCCTCCAGACGATCAAGCAGAGCGAGAGTCGCCTTGGGGGACGGTGCGGCGGATGCCACGTAATGCGGCACGCTCGCCCAGAGATTGGCGGTGGGGATGCCTGCGCGCTCGGCGAAGTGCTCGATCACGCTGAGGATGCCGACGGGGCCCTCGTACAGCGAGCGCTCGAGGCCCAGGGATTCACGGACCTGCTCGTTGGCACTCGACGCGAAGATCGAGATCGGTCGGGTGTGCGGCACATCGGAGAGCATCGCGCCGAGAGTGATGAACCCGGTGACATCGTCGCGCAGAGCGATGTCGATGAACTCGTTGGCGAACGCCTGCCACGTGCGGGCGGGTTCCACGCCGGTGAGCAGCCAGAACTCCGGGGACCCGTCGACCGATGCAGCGGTCGGACGCCACAGTGCCGCTTCCGGCCAGCGCAGGTCGCGGTGCCCGGTCGCGTCCATCTTGCTCGACGGGCGGGTGTACTGGTAGTCGAAGTACAGCTCGGGGTCGACGGTGTGCACGAGTTCGTACTCGGTACTCTCGCGCAGCATCTCGATCGCGCCGCTCGCCGCCTCGCCGGCGTCGTTCCAGCCATCGAACGCGACGACGACTATGCGGTTTCCCAGTGCATCCATCGAGTTCTCCTCCCATCCCGAACGCAGGTATCCCTCCAGGCTAGTCCGCGCTCGACGGGTGCGGGACATCGGCCGGGCTAGCATGGAGCGGTGAGTCAAAAGCCCCGCGCGGTCCTCTGGGACATGGATGGAACACTGGTCGACACCGAACCGTACTGGATGGCGGCGGAGACGGCGCTGGTGCAGTCCTTCGGGGGAACGTGGACGCACGAGCAGGCACTGCAGCTCGTCGGGAACGGTCTTCTCGACAGCGCGATGCTGCTGAGGGCCGCGGGCGTCGACATGGAACCGGATGCGATCGTCGACAGGCTCACGGACGATGTGCGCACCTCACTGGCCACGCAGGGTGTGTCGTTCCGTCCCGGAGCGAAAGCGCTGCTGAGGGATCTTCAGGCCAACGGCATCCGCACCGCGCTGGTGACGATGTCGCTGCGACGCATGGCTCTCAGCGTCGTCGAGCTCATCGAATTCGACGCGTTCGAGCACATCGTCGCCGGCGATGACGTCGAACTGCCGAAGCCGCATCCGGAACCGTATCTGAACGCGGCCGGGCTGCTCGACATCGACATCCTCGACGCCGTCGTGATCGAAGACTCCCACACAGGCGTGCGCGCCGGCGTGGCATCCGGTGCTGTGACGCTCGGCGTTCCGCACATGGTGTCTCTCGATGGGGTGGGGGCGCACGCGCTCTGGCCCACCCTCGAGAACCGCACCGCTCAGGACATCATCGATCTGTACGCCTCTGCGAAGTCCGAGCAGACGGAAGGAGCGCTGCGATGAGTGTCGCATCCGCGCGTCAGAGCGGCCCGTTCCGTGACGGCGACCGCGTACAGCTCACCGGTCCCAAGAACCGACTGCACACGGTCACGCTCAGTGCAGACGGTGAGCTGCACACGCACCATGGCGTGCTCAGACACCGTGATCTGATCGGCCTGCCCGACGGCTCGGTCGTCGTCAACAGTTCCGGTCATGAGTACTTGGCGCTTCGCCCCCTGCTGCGCGATTTCGCGATGTCGATGCCACGTGGTGCGGCGATCGTGTATCCGAAGGACGCTGCCCAGATCGTGATGCAGGCAGACATCTTCCCTGGCGCGACGGTGGTCGAAGCCGGCGTCGGTTCCGGCGCGCTCTCGCTATCGCTGCTGCGCGCCGTCGGGACGACCGGGACCCTCGTGTCGTTCGAGCGACGCGACGACTTCGCGGAAGTCGCGAGGGCCAATGTCGAGACGTTCTTCGGAGAATCTCCGGATACCTGGCGTGTCGTTGTGGGAGACCTGCTCGAAGCGCTGCCGGCAGAGGTCCCGGCCGGGACCGTCGATCGTGTCGTCCTCGACATGCTGGCGCCGTGGGAGGTCATGGACGTCGTAGCCGACGCCCTGACACCCGGTGGTGTCGTGCTCTGCTATGTCGCGACGGCCACGCAGCTGTCGAGAGTCGCCGAGTTCATCCGCGGCACCGGCCTGTTCACCGACCCCGACGCGTCCGAGACGATGGTTCGCGGCTGGCACGTCGAAGGCCTCGCCGTGCGCCCTGATCACCGCATGGTCGCCCACACCGGGTTCCTCCTCACCGCCCGCCGGCTGGCCCCGGGAACGATCGCGCCTGAGGTCAAGCGTCGCGCGTCGAAGTCCAGCTACGGCGACGACGATGTCGAGCTGTGGACGCCAGGGGCGGTAGGTGATCGTGAGATCACAGACAAGAACCTGCGTAAACGTGTCAGAGAGGCCACCAAAGCTGCGGATGGATCGCGTCGAGCTGCCGCTTCGCGCGATTCCGAGCACCGTTCGCAATAGACTGGAACGCGTGCGTAAAACGTCTGCCGCTCTGGCCACACTCAGTCTCGCCCTCGTCGCCCTGACGGGGTGCACTGCGGCACCCGCATTCGGCGGCGCCGCGTGCGATCGTGCAGCGGCCACCAGCGAGATCGATGACATCGCGACGATCACCGGCGAGGTCGGCAACAAGCCGGATGTCGAGCTGTTCACGCCGGTCGGAGCCGAGAAGAGTTCCTTCAGCGACGTCGTCGTCGGCACGGGGCCGGCGCTCACGAGCCCCACGCAGAGCACCGTGCTCGAATTCGCCCTCTACTCGGGAAAGACCGGTGAACCTGTCGCCGGCACCGCGTTCGATGAGGAGAAGGCGCAGCTCGTCAGCATCGACTACTGGTCGCAGCGGGTGCCCGCGTTCGGCGAGGCGCTGGAATGCGCCACGGAAGGAAGCCGGGTGCTTTCGGTGATCTCTGCCGAAGACTTCGGCGCACAGAACCTGGCGAGCTTCGAACTCGAGGAAGACGAGCCCGTCGTCGCCGTGTTCGATGTGGTCAAGGTCTTCCCGTCGAAGGCTGACGGCGCCCCGCAGTACAACGACGCTGCCGGCATGCCGACCGTGGTCCGCGCGGCGGATGGCCGCCCTGGCATCATCGTCCCCGACAGCGCTGCTCCGAAGGATCTCGTCGTGCAGACCCTCATCAAGGGCGATGGCGAGAAGGTCGCGGATGACGACACCGTGCTCGTCAATTACACGGGTGTGACCTGGGCGGACAAGACCGTCTTCGACTCGTCCTGGGACCGCGGCGCCGCGGCGTTCGATCTCACCGCGCTGATTCCCGGCATGACACAGGGCCTGACGGGCCAGACCGTCGGTTCGCAGGTGCTCATCGTGGTTCCGCCGGAGCTCGGATACGGAGAAGCGGGCAGCGGTGCTGTCCCCGCGAATTCCACCCTTGTCTTCGTCGTCGACATCCTCGGCATCGATCCGCCTGCGGCTCCCGCACAGTGATGGCTGCCCGGATCCCGCCCGAAGAACGTCAGACGAATCTCGTCGTGGCGTTGATGGCCACGGAGATCGGGCTCACGAAACAGCAGATCCTCGATAACATCTCCGGATATCGGCAACGCGCCGATGCGGGGACGCGCGCGGACGCACTCGAGAAGATGTTCGAGCGGGACAAGGACGACCTGCGCACACTCGGCGTCCCGATCGAGACGATCGGCGACCCAGGAGACGCGAACGACCTCCGAGAAGCCAGATATCGAATCCCGAAAGCCGAGTACGACCTGCCGGAGGACATCGAATTCAGCGCGGCTGAGCTCGCAGTCCTGACACTGGCGGGCAGCGTCTGGAGCGCGGAGTCATCATCCGCAGACGCACAGGCCGGGGTGCGCAAGATCCGCGCCCTTGGCATCGACGGCGACGAGCCGATCATCGGCTTCGCGCCGCGCATCACTGTACGCGAGAGCAGTTTCGCGCCGTTGCAGAGCGCGATCGAGGACTGCCGCATCGTCGCATTCGATTATCTGAAGCCGGGGGAGGAGTCGCCGCGCCGTCGGCGAGTCGAGCCCCTCGCGCTGTTGGATTACGGGGCGCGCTGGCATGTCTACGGGATCGACCTCGATGCGGATGACGAGCGCACCTTCCTGCTCAGCCGCATCGTCGGCGACGTCGTCGTGACCAAGCAGACCTTCGATGCCGGGCTGCGCGAAGGAGCGGGCGATCGCGCACTCGCCGGGCTCGAGGCAGTCGCCGCTCGCAACTCCGCGTTGCTCGAGATCACTCCGGGCACTGAGGCGGCGCTACGACTCGGCCGCCGTTCGACCCCGCAGGTGCAGGGATTCAGCGTTCCGTTCGTCGACGTGCACATCTTCGCCGACGAGCTCGCCTCCTACGGTCCCGAGGTCCGCGTCGTGGAGCCGGCCGCGTTGAAGGACGCCGTGATCGCTCGACTCGAAGCAACGGTCGCAGCCCATGCCGAGCCGGCCCGTTCCGACTCTGATCGAAGCGACGGAGGGGAGCACTGATGGCGGAGAAGTCGAAACCGGTCCTCGCGTCAGATCGTGTTCGGGCATATCTCACACTGGTGCCGTATCTCCTCGAGCGCGGGCAGGTCTCGCTCGAGGAGGCCGCCGGCGAGTTCGGCGTCACGATCGCCGAGATGCGCGGAATGGTGGAGAAGCTCACGGTCATCGGGTTGCCCGGTGACGGCGGATACTGGCAGCAGCCGCACGAGATGTTCGACATCAACTGGGATCTCCTCGATGAAGAGGACATCATCGAGATCACCAACGACGTCGGGCTTCGCCGAGTGCCGCGATTCACCGCACGAGAGGCCGCTGCGCTCCTTGCCGGCCTGCAGGTGGTCGCGGCTGTGCCTGCGGTGTCGAATTCGGGCCTGGTCGCCGGGCTGCTCGCCAAGCTCTCCAGGGCGGCGGCCAATGCACCGGCTGATGTCGTCATCGCGCCGATCGCGGTCGACGCGGTGCGCGATGTCGTCGCAAGTGCGCTGAGCCGCGGAGTCGCCGTTTCGTTTCGCTATCAGGCGCCGGATGCCGCCGCCACGACCCGCACGGTCGACCCGGTGCAGGTCCTGATCACCGGCGGACAGTGGTATCTGCAGGGCTGGTGCCATCTTCGCGAGGCGATGCGCACGTTCCACCTCGATCGTGTCAGCGAGCCCGAGCTCACCGACATCCCGATCACACACGCCGACGACCTGGTGCCGGACGCATTCGGCACGGTCGGAGACGACGACGAGGTCACCGTGCGGCTGCCAGAGCGCCTGGTTCCATTGCTGGGCGACTACGTACGAGCAGGCAACGCAGAACTCCGTGACGGGTTCGTCACGGTGCGCATACCGATTTCTGACCCGCGAGGTATCAAACGCGTCGCCGGTCGCTTCGGCGGAAGTCTCGAAGTGCGCCACCCCGAAGTCGCTCGCGCGGCGACACGGGAGTGGGCAGGGGACGGACTCGCGCTTTACCGTCACCCTTAACGCTCATCCGCAGGTAGACTGCACAAAGACTCGATCCCTGGAGGGAACCATGGCTGGATTGACCGGTTGGCATCTGCTCGTACTCGTGCTCGTCATCCTGTTGCTGTTCGGAGCTGCGAAGCTCCCAGCGCTGGCAAAGAGCATGGGACAGTCCGCGCGGCTCTTCAAGGGCGAGATGAAGGCGATGAAGGACGACGACGGTAAAACCGACGGAAAGTCCGACCAGGCTTCGGTCGACGTCGCGAACTCGTCTGCGGCACCAGACAAGGGCGCTTCTGCACCCAGGTCTGACAGCGGCACCACTACCTGACGACTGTGACCGCGATCGACAAGCAGTCGGCCGCGAGTGACAAACCACGCAATGAACGCCGCATGTCGCTCGGCGGCCACCTCGTGGAGTTGCGCCGACGGCTGATGATCTCCGCGGCGGCACTCGTCGTCGCCATGATCCTGGGGTTCTTCCTCTCTGACCCTGTGATCGCCTTCATCACTGAGCCGGTGCAGAAGATCGCAGAGGCCCGCGGCGACGACCTCGTCGGCCTGACGTTCTCGTCCGTGACCTCGCCATTCGATCTCAGGATGCGAATCGCGTTCTCTCTCGGTATCTTCCTCGCGGCGCCCGTGTGGCTGTGGCAGATCTGGGCGTTCATCATGCCCGGCCTCACCCGCAAGGAGATCAAGTACACGGTCGGTTTCGTCGCATCCGCCGTTCCGCTCTTCTTCGTCGGTTGCTACGTCGGCGCACTCGTCGTGCCGCACGTGATCGAGCTCATGGCCACGTTCACGCCCGAAGGTGCGAACAACCTCTTCGAGGCGAAGCAGTTCTACGACTTCAGTCTGAAGCTCATGCTCGTCGTCGGTGTCTCTTTCGTGCTGCCGGTGTTCCTGGTCGCGCTGAACGTCGCCGGCGTCATGTCGGGACGAGCGATCCTGAAGGGGTGGCGTGTCGCGATCCTCATCGCCACCGTGTTCGCCGCTCTCGCGACGCCTGCTGCCGATGTCGTCAGCATGCTGATGCTCGCCGGAATCCTCGTGGTGCTGTTCTTCGCCGCTGCAGGTCTGTCCGTTCTGTTCGACCGTCGCAAGAGCAAGCGCGCAAAGGCTGAGGGCCTGCTCCCGGACGTCGAGGTATGACCTCGCCTGCCGAGCGATACGCCGCCGCCCGCGATGCGGCATCCCATCCCGAGACTGCGGCATTCGCCGGACGACAGGACTTCGACCTGGATCCGTTCCAGATCGAAGGCTGTCACGCGCTCGAACGGGGTCATAGCGTGCTGGTGGCAGCTCCGACCGGTGCGGGCAAGACCATCGTCGGCGAGTTCGCGATCCATCTCGCGATGCAGACACCGAACGACAAGGCGTTCTACACGACACCGATGAAAGCGCTGTCGAACCAGAAATTCCGCGAGCTCGTCGAGGTGTACGGGGCGGACCAGGTCGGTCTGCTCACGGGCGACACGAACATCAACGGCAACGCGCGCATCGTCGTGATGACGACCGAGGTGCTGCGGAACATGATCTACGCGGATTCGGCAGCTCTGGCAGATCTGCGCTACGTCATCATGGACGAGGTGCATTACCTGGCTGACCGCTTCCGCGGCGCCGTCTGGGAAGAGGTCATCATCCACCTGCCGTCGCAGGTGCGTCTGGTCTCGCTCAGCGCAACGGTGTCCAATGCCGAGGAGTTCGGAGACTGGCTCGACACTGTGCGCGGAGACACCGAGGTCATCGTGTCGGAGATCCGCCCGGTGCCCCTCGAGCAGCACGTGCTGGTGCGCGATGACCTGCTGCCGTTGTTCGACGATCGGGCCGGGGTCGCCACGGCGACGGTCAACCAGGAACTGATGCGCATCCGATCGTTCACCGGCTCGCGCTACGACAGCAACAAACGGGCGCAGTCGTACATCAGCGGCAAGCACGCAGGCCGTCAGAGCCCCCGCCCGCAGCGGGGCGGACGCCGTCCGGTGCGCGCAGCGAACACGCAGCGCATCGAACGAATGGACCGGCCGGAAGTCATCCGGCTGCTGGAGCGCACCAATCTGCTCCCGGCGATCTTCTTCATATTCAGCAGGGTCGGCTGTGACGCCGCTGTCCAGCAGGTTCGTCGTTCCGGCCTGCGGCTGACGACGGCGGAAGAGCGCACCGAGATCCGGGAACTCGTCGAGGAGCGCACGCGATCTCTGCAGGATGAGGACCTGGGGGTGCTCGGCTACTTCGAATGGGTCGAGAACCTCGAGCGGGGAATCGCCTCGCATCACGCAGGCCTCCTCCCGGCCTTCAAAGAGGTTGTGGAAGAGCTCTATCGCCGAAAACTCGTCAAGGTCGTCTTCGCCACCGAGACGCTCGCGCTCGGCATCAACATGCCGGCCCGCACCGTGGTGCTGGAGAAGATGGAGAAGTTCAACGGTGAAGCGCGCGTCGCCATCACCTCGGGGGAGTACACTCAGCTCACGGGGCGTGCGGGTCGTCGGGGGATCGACGTCGAGGGGCACGCCGTCGTGCAGTGGACCGAGGGAATGGATCCCCAGGCCGTCGCCGCTCTCGCTTCGCGGCGCACATACCCGCTGAACTCCAGCTTCCGGCCCACGTACAACATGGCGGTCAACCTGATCGACATGTTCGGGCGGCCCCGTGCACGCCAGATCCTCGAGTCGTCGTTCGCTCAGTTCCAGGCCGACCGTGCAGTCGTGGGGCTCGCCCGCCAGGTGCGGGAAGCGGAGGAGTCCCTCGCCGGCTACGTGTCTGCGATGCAGTGCGAGCACGGTGACTTTCTCGAGTACGCCGGAATCCGCCGCGAACTCAGTGACCTGGAGAAGAAGAACCGACAGGACGCGCACGCGCCACGCGCAGCACGAGACAAGCGTATGAAGCGCATCCAGTCGCTGCGCACCAAGATGCAGCGTCACGGTTGCCACAACTGCCCGGAACGCGAGATGCACGCGCGTTGGGCTGAGCGCTACTGGAAGCTGAAGCGCCAGACCGACCGCACCCGTGCGCAGATCGAGACCCGCACCGGCACCGTTGCACGCGTCTTCGACCGCGTGGTCGAGGTACTCGCCGCGCTGGACTATGTCACCGGCACGGGCGACGGCACGGCTCTCACCGACGCCGGACGAACCATGCGGCGCATATACGGCGAGCGGGATCTGCTGGTCGCCGAGTCGTTGCGTCAGGGACTCTGGAAGGGCTTGGATGCACCGTCGCTCGCGGCGATGGCGTGCTGCCTGGTGTACGAGCCTCGTCGAGACGAGGCGAACTCCGGCGAGCCCGGATTGCCGCGCGGTGCGTTCCGCGGAGCGTATGAGAAGACCACGGCGCTGTGGTCTGAACTCGACGACCTCGAGCAGGATCATCATCTGCCCGGCTCTGAGCCGCTCGCGGCCGGACTCGCGGGCGCGATGCACTCCTGGGCGCGCGGCGCCCTGCTCGATCGTGTGCTCGTCGATGCCGACATGGCGGCGGGCGATTTCGTCCGCTGGGCGAAGCAGACGATCGATCTGCTCGATCAGCTGTCGATCGTCGCAGAGGACATGGAAGTCGCCCGCACGGCACGCCAGGCGCTGGACGGCGTCCGGCGCGGCATCGTCTCATATTCGTCGATGTGAGAATGAAGCGGATGCCATCGCTCACTGCCGACCGCGCACGTCGGCCCCGTCTTGTTCCGCAGCGTTCTCCACTGCAACCTCCGATCCTGCCGTTGTGGCTTGCAGTGGTCGTCGCCGCGATCGCGGGGTTCTTCATGAATCTGGCGTACCCAGGCGCCGGCATCTGGCCGCTGGCATTCGTCGCCGTCGCCCTGCTGATCCTCACCCTGATCGGCCGCAGAGCAGGCGGAGCGCTGCTGGTCGGATTGGTGTACGGCGCGGTGTTCTTCTTCCTCCTGGTCTCGTGGACTTCGCGGTATCTCGGTGTCATTCCCTGGGCGGCGCTCGCCCTGCTCGAAGCGGCCCTGACTGCCGTGGCGGTGATCCCCATCGCCCTGGCGTACCGTTGGCTTCCCCGCGCCTTCCCTGGGGTCGTGGGACGCCTTGTGGGCCTTCCTGCGGTCGTCGCAGCACTGTGGGTGGGTAGAGAACTCCTCCTCGGTTCCTGGCCGTACACGGGCTTTCCCTGGGCTCGCCTGGGCATGACGCAGTCGCAGAGTCCATTGGGCACGCTGGCGTCATGGGTGGGGGTCAGCGGACTGAGCTTTCTGATCGTGTTCGCGGTGGCGATGCTGGTCGAGTCGGTACGCATGCGGCTATGGCGCCGTCCGGTCGCCTTGGTCGTTCCCGCGGGAGTGGTCCTGGTGCTGCTGGTCGTGCCCGCCTTCCCGACGACTCCCGCCGGCACTATGCGGATCGGTGCGGTGCAGGGCAACGGTCCCACCGGTTACTTCGACGAGCGAGAGCCGTACTCGGTGATCCAGGCGCAGACGGATGCCACGGAGCCGCTGTTCGATGAAGAAATGGACCTGCTGGTGTGGCCTGAGGGCGGCCTCGACTACGACCCGTTCCAGGACGCCTCGATGGCACGTCGGATGACGATGATCACCACACGCGTCGGCGCGCCGCTGCTCGCCGACGCGGCGACGCAGCGCGGAGACGAGTACTTCAACACGTCGATGCTCTGGACCCAGGACGGCACCGCCGAGCAGACGCATGACAAGCGATATCCGGTGCCGTTCGGTGAGTACGTCCCCGACCGGGACTTCTACAACGCGATCGTCCCCGACCTCATCGGGCTGATCGGACGCGAGTACTCGCACGGCACCAATGCGCCGCTCGTCGAGGTCGATGGCATCCCGGTGGGACTCGCGATCTGCTTCGACGTGATCTACGACGATGTCATCGCCGAAGGCATGCATGGCGGTGCTCAGGTGCTCGTGTTCCAGACCAACAACGCGGACTTCCGCGGCACAGACGAGAACCTGCAGCAACTCGCGTTCGCGCGCATGCGCGCCATCGAGACGGGGCGAAGCGTCGTCAACGTCTCCACGGTGGGCACGAGCCAGATGATCCGACCTGATGGCACGACGATCGCGTCCTTGGACGCAGATGAGGCCGGTGCGCTGCTCGAGGATGTCGAGTTGCGCACCGGCCTCACGGCTGGTGTCGTCCTGGGCCCCTGGGTGCAGCAGCTGCTGTTGTGGGGCGGACTTGGCGCGCTCCTGTTCGGGTGGTGGCGCGCCGGTCGTCGGCTCTAGGCGCCGATCTTCTCTCGGGTGGGGTCTTCACCGGCACCGCGGCGGGCGCGGATGAAGGCAAGGCGCTCTTCGAGGAGCTCTTCCAACTCGGCGCGGGAACGGCGCTCAAGCAGCATGTCCCAGTGGGTGCGTGCAACTTTCTCATCGGTGGCATCCGGGGTGATGGTCTTGCCATCGACCCGGAGTACGGCTTCAGCACCGCATGCGCGGCACTCCCACTTCTGGGGCGGCTCGGCGTCGGCCGAGAACATCAGTGTGGTCACGTGCTCGCACGTGTCGCACTTGTAGGTGGTCTCGCGGCGTTCCATGAAAACGACGCCCTCTTCGCTCTGTAGGCTCTGGGCGCCGAGTCGGATGCCGCGCAGGCTGCGATCTGCCATTTTGTGGTCCTCTCGTCGCTGTCAGGTATAGCGCTCCAGCCTGTGCGCCCGCTCAACGCAGGCGGAATCTCGGCGCTATTCACAGCCGAATCCCAGCCCGTCGTGCAAACGGGTCAGGACAGCGTGTTCAGGGCGATGTCGGCGCGGTCCGTGACGACTCCGTCGACGCCCTGGCCGATGAGGCGACGCATCTCGTCGGGATCGTTCACTGTCCAGACGTGCACCTCGACGCCGTTGCGGTGCGCCGCGCGCAGAAGCGAACGCGTGAGCACGGGAAACGGGCCGTACCGCTCCGGTATCTGGAGTGCATCGATCCCTCGCAGCACGTGTGCGCAGGGGAGCCGCAGAGCGCTGAGGATCCGCATTCGCGCCATGCTGCCTCTGCCCGCCGAAGTCGCGGGACGGATCTCGGCTCCTGCGGACAGCACGGCGCTGACCGTGCGTCGGCGACGGGCATCGGAGAAGCTCGTCAGGAGTACTCGATGGGCGTGCGGGGCGATGATCGAGCCCAGGGGAGCGGTCGCGGCATCCGCCTTCACGTCGATGTTGAAGCGCGTCTCCGGGAACATATCGAGCATCTCACCGACCGTGAGCAGCCCGCCATGCGGGGCGAGGAGCTCTGCAAGCTCGCGCGTGCCCACTTCATCGACGGCGCGGTCATCGGACAACAGGCGTGTCAGGGTCTCGTCGTGGAAGAGCACGACGTCCCCGTCCGCCGTGACCCGGCAATCCGTCTCGATGTACTCCGCCCCTGCAGCATGAGCTGCGGCGAAAGCGGCGGCGGTGTTCTCCCACACGTCGCCCGGTCGCCCAGCATCGGACAGCGAGCCCCCGCCCGGCGCGGTCGGAAGACCGCGGTGGGCGAGGACTCGGGGATGCCGTGACTTGAGGAAGTACGGGTGCGTCACGCGCCGGGAGTGCCCGCGGGAGGCTGGCCGGTGCCGGGGCGCGGAGTGAACGCGCTTCCGATGCCTTTGAGAGCTTCGGTGAGCTCGCTCGGGATGATCCAGAGTTTGCTGGACTCGCTGTCTGCGATCTTCGGAAGCATCTGAAGGTACTGGTACGCGAGCAGCTTGTCGTCCGGCGCACCCTGGTGGATCGACGCGAAGACGTTCTGGATCGCCTCGGCCTCACCCTGTGCACGAAGGACAGCGGCCTGCTTGTCGCCCTCGGCGCGAAGGATCTCCGCCTGACGAGCACCCTCCGCCTCGAGGATCGCAGACTGCTTGGTGCCCTCGGCGGTCAGGATCGCGGCGCGACGATCACGCTCGGCGCGCATCTGCTTCTCCATCGAGTCCTGGATCGACAGGGGCGGGTCGATGGCCTTCAGCTCGACGCGTCCGACGCGGATGCCCCATTTACCGGTGGCTTCGTCGAGCACGACGCGCAGCTGACCGTTGATGTTGTCGCGGCTGGTGAGGGCTTCCTCGAGGTTGAGCCCACCGACGACGTTGCGCAGCGTGGTGGTCGTGAGCTGCTCGACGGCGCCGAGGTAGTTCGCGATCTCGTACGTCGCAGCGCGGGCATCTGTGACCTGGAAATACACGACCGTGTCGATCGAGACGACAAGGTTGTCCTCGGTGATCACCGGCTGCGGCGGAAACGACACGACCTGCTCGCGCATGTCGATGAGCGGACGAAGCCGGTCTATGAACGGCACCAGGATGTTCAGGCCGGGCATGAGCGTCTTGTGGTAGCGGCCGAGTCGTTCCACCACACCGGCCGTGGCCTGGGGGATGATCCGGATCGAGCGCGCGACTGTGACCACCACAAAGATGATGACGGCTATTGCGAGGATCCAGCCGATCGCGGTCGGGATGAACGAGGAGTCGTTCACGGTTTCTCCTAGTCGTTGACGGGACGGACGATGGCGGTCGCACCGTTGATCGCAGAAATCGCGACGGAAGCTCCCTGGGGAATGGGGACGGCGGTTTCGCTCCGGGCGGTCCAGGTGTCGCCGTTGCTCACCTTGATCTGTCCGGAGACCCGCGTGATATCTGCCAGTGCGGTCGCACGCAGCCCGATGAGGGCTTCGACGTTCGATTTCGTCGGATCCTCGCTGCGGTGCAGACGCCTGAGCAATGGCGGACGGATGACGAGGATGAACAGTGCAGCGGCTGCTGCGGCGACGATGAGCTGCGCCCACACCGGCAGGCCGAACACGCCGGTGAGGAGCCCGACAGCGCTGCCCAGCGCGAGCATGAGGAACGTGAAGTCGAGGGTCAGCATCTCGATCACGAGGAACACCGCGATCAGCACGAGCCAGCCGATCCATGCCCATTCAGTGACCAGTTCGATGAAGACGGATACGTCGTCCATAGGCCCTCCCTTTGCCGTCAACCTACCACGGTGCCGGGACACGAATCGGGCACGGAAAAGGCATTGATAAGGTGAGGGAGTCGCGCCGTTCGCGGCATTCCCCGTATCACTAGGAGTCACCGTGTCCGACGTTCTGCCCGCAGGTTCTCTCGCCGGAAAGGTCGCACTCGTCACCGGCTCGTCGCGGGGTATCGGTGCCGACACCGTCCGCTATTTCGCCGAAGCCGGCGCGGATGTCGTGATCAACTTCCGCAACAAGGCGCCGCGCGCCGAGAAGCTCGCGGTGCAGTTGCGCGAGCTCGGTGGCCGTGCTCTCGTCGTCGGTGCGGACCTCACGGATCCGGCATCCGTCGCCGACATGTTCGAGAAGGTGCGCAACGAGTACGGGAGTCTCGATGTGCTCGTCCTGAACGCTTCCGGCGGCATGGAGTCCGGGATGGCCGAGGACTACGCGCTCACACTCAATCGCGACGCGCAGCTGAGTGTGCTGAACGCAGCATTGCCGCTGCTCGGAGAGGGTTCGCGGGTCGTATTCGTGACCAGTCATCAGGCGCACTTCATCCGCAGCACTCCGACCATGCCCGAGTACGAGCCCGTCGCGCGCTCGAAGCGCGCAGGCGAGGATGCTCTGCGGGAGCTGATCCCTACGCTCGAGGAGAAGGGGATCGGCTTCACGGTCGTCTCGGGCGACATGATCGAAGGCACCATCACGCGCGACACTGCTCGAGCGTGCGAACCCGGGAGCGATCGCCGAGCGCCGAGGATCAGCGGGAAAGCTCTACAACGTCTCGGAGTTCGCCGCCGAGGTCGCGCTTGCCGCCGTGGACCCCGTGCCGGTGGACAACACGCGGCTGGTCGGCGACACGAGCGACTTCACCGGCGAGTAACCTCCACAACGACGAAACGGCCGCCGTTCTGCGTATGCAGGACGGCGGCCGTAGACGTGTAGATGGTCTATGCCGTGGGAGCGGCCGTCTCATTGAAGACCGCCTCGGCTGCCTTCTCATCACGACCGAGCGTGATGGCACGCACGATCTGGATGATCCCGAGGACGACCAGCGTGATCCCGAGAATCCACCACAGTGCCACGGCGGCGAGTAGCGGGGAGAAGATCACGATGATGCCGGCGACGATGCTGAGGATCGCGTAGATGATCGTCCACGCTTTCGAGCCGTCCTTGTTGAGCAGCGTGAGCGAGACGACACCGTCGACGATCCAGCTGACACCTATGAAGATGACCGTGATGAAGGCCAGGGTCACTGTGACGGCGGAGAGGTTCATGAATGCGATGATCCCCGCGGCGATGTAGAGCACGCCGAGCACGATGTGACCGACTCGCGCCCAACCGCCCTTTTTACCGGAGAAGATCCCCAGACCGACGTAGACGATTCCGGCGACGACCAGGTAGGCGGCGATGATCCCGGTCACGAGGACGGCGGTCTTCATCGGCCAGACGAGCAGGAGGATTCCAGCGATCAGTGCGATCGCGCCGGAGATTGCGAGCGTGATGCGGATCGACTTGAACAGAGACTTCGTTTCGGTCAGCGGATCAGACATGAGTACAGCCTTTCTGTGAAGGATGCGCCCAGCGTAGCGCGCACCGCGTTCGGAATGTCGCCGGTCCGTGGGAGTATCAAAACGTGTTGTCACAGACTGTCGAACATGAGCGCCTGCGTGAGTTGGTGATCATGCGTCATGTTCGCGACCGCATCGACCGAGAGTACGCGCAGCCTCTCGATGTCGAAGCTCTCGCGCGCGGTGTGCACATGTCTGCCGGCCATCTCAGCAGGCAGTTCAAGGCCGCGTACGGCGAGTCGCCCTATTCGTATCTGATGACGCGACGGGTGGAAAGGGCCATGGCGCTCTTACGCCGGGGGGATCTCAGCGTCACAGAAGTGTGCTTCGAGGTCGGTTCGTCGTCGCTCGGTACATTCAGCACGCGTTTCACCGAGCTCGTCGGCGTCCCGCCGAGTGTGTATCGCGAGCGAGCGGCCGATGTCTCCGGCATCCCGAACTTCCAGATCAAGCACGTCACGAGACCGATCAGGAATCAAGAAGCGCCCCGCACCGCTGCGAACCTAATCTAGGCATCATGAACATCACCATTCACTATGCATTCCTTCCGCACACCGACGCGGAGGCCGCACTCGGTTTCTACCGCGACGCCCTCGGATTCGAATTGCGCAAAGACGTCGGATACGACGGAATGCGCTGGCTCACCGTCGGCCCGGTCGGCCAGCCGCAGACATCGATCGTGCTGCATCCGCCGGCAACCGACCCCGGAATCACCGACGACGAGCGGCGCACCATTCTGGAGCTCATCGCGAAGGGCAGCTATGGCGCCGTCACCTTGGCGAGCGACGATCTCGACGCCCTCTTCGACCAGCTCGTAGCTCGCGGCGCGGATGTCGTGCAGGAGCCGATGGACCAGCCGTACGGTGAACGCGACTGCGCGGTGCGCGACCCCGCAGGTAACCTGCTCCGTATCAATCAAGCCGCCTGACGACGCCTGCACGGCAGACCTGACCCCCTCAGAAAGAAGACGATGGCCGACGCTTCCCACACCGCCGACTCGCATGACCTGATCCGCGTGCAGGGCGCGCGCGAGAACAACCTGAAAGACATCAGCGTCGATATCCCGAAACGTCGCCTCACGGTGTTCACCGGGGTGTCCGGCTCAGGCAAGAGTTCGCTGGTGTTCGACACGATCGCCGCCGAGTCGAGGCGCATGATCGATGAGACGTACAGCGCGTTCGTGCAGGGGTTCATGCCGTCGGTCCCGCGGCCGGATGTCGATGTGCTCGAAGGGCTCACGACATCGATCATCGTGGATCAGGAACGGCTCGGTGCGAACCCGCGGTCGACCGTGGGCACTGTGACGGACGCGAACGCGATGCTGCGCATCCTGTTCAGCAGGCTGGGCCAGCCGTATATCGGCGGGCCGACGGCGTTCTCGTTCAACATTCCCACTCAGAAGGCCAGTGGTGTGATGACGGGGCCCGGCGGCGAGAAGAAGATCGTGAAGGATGCCATCTATCTCGGTGGCATGTGCCCGAGGTGCGAGGGCAGGGGAGCGGTCTCCGACCTGGACCTCGCACAGATCGTCGACGAGTCGAAATCGCTCGACGAAGGCGCGATCATGGTGCCGGGCTACACCGCTGATGGCTGGATGGTGAAGGGATTCTCGCAGTCGGGTTTCTACCCGGCTGACAAGCCGATCGAGCAGTTCTCCGAGAAGCAGCGACACCTGTTCCTCTACGGCGAGGTGACGAAGGTCAAGATATCCGGCATCAACATGACCTATGAGGGCCTCATCCCGAAGATCACCAAGGCGATGCTCTCGAAGGATCTCGACGCATTGCAGCCGCACATCCGTGCGTTCGTCGAGCGAGTCGCGACTTTCGCGACGTGTCCGGAATGCGACGGCACTCGTCTCACGGAAGGCGCTCGGTCGTCGAAGATCGATGGCGTCAGCATCGCGGACGCGTGCCGGATGCAGGTGACCGACCTGGCCACGTGGGTGCACGAGCTCGATCTGCCGGAGGCGGGACCGTTGCTGACGGCGCTCAGCGCGAATCTGAAGGCGTTCGTCACGCTCGGACTCGGATATCTGAGTCTTGATCGGCCTTCCGGCACGCTGTCCGGGGGAGAGGCGCAGCGGATCAAGATGCTCCGTCATCTCGGTTCTTCGCTGACCGACGTCACCTACGTGTTCGACGAACCGACGATCGGGCTCCACCCGCACGACATCCAGCGTATGAACTCGCTGCTGCTGCAGTTGCGGGACAAGGGCAACACCGTGCTCGTCGTCGAGCACAAGCCCGAGACCATCGCGATCGCCGACCGGGTCATCGATCTGGGACCGGGAGCCGGTTCGGCCGGAGGCGAGATCTGCTTCGAGGGCACCCTCGACGGCCTGCGTGCGAGCGGCACGCTCACCGGGACGCATCTGGATGATCGGGCGTCGTTGAAGCCGACAGTGCGCGCGAAGAAGGGCGCGATCGAGGTGCGCGGTGCGCACGAGAACAACCTGCAGGACGTCGATGTCGACATACCGACCGGTGTGCTGACGGTGATCACTGGGGTGGCGGGTTCAGGCAAGAGCTCGCTGATCCACGGTTCGGTCTCGGGCCGTGAAGGCGTGGTGGTGATCGATCAGGGCGCGATCAAGGGCTCGCGACGCAGTAATCCGGCGACTTACACCGGCATGCTCGAGCCGATCCGCAAGGCATTCGCGAAGGCGAACGGTGTGAAGCCGGCCCTGTTCAGCGCTAACTCAGAGGGCGCATGTCCCTCGTGCAAGGGCTCCGGCGTGATCGTCACGCAGCTGGGTTTCATGGACACGATCGAGACGCCGTGTGAGGACTGCGGCGGCAAGCGTTTCCAGGCTGGAGTACTGGAGTACAAGCTCGCGGGCAAGGACATCACCGAGGTACTGGATCTGCCGGTCTCCGAGGCGCGGCAGTTCTTCGCGGACGGTGAGTCGAAGATTCCGGCCGTGGTGGCGATCCTAGGACGGCTCGAGGATGTCGGTCTCGGTTATCTGTCGCTGGGCCAGCCGCTGTCGACGTTGTCTGGCGGCGAACGTCAACGCGTGAAGCTGGCGATCCAGATGGGGGAGAAGGGCGATGTCTATGTGCTCGACGAGCCCACGACGGGTCTGCACCTGGCCGATGTCGACAAGATCCTCGGGCTGCTGGATCGACTGGTGGATGCCGGCAAGACGGTCATCGTGATCGAGCATCACCAGGCCGTGATGGCCCACGCCGATTGGATCGTGGACATCGGCCCCGGGGCCGGTCACGATGGCGGGCGCGTGGTGTTCGAAGGCGTGCCTGCCGACCTCGTCGCAACAAAGTCGACGGTGACGGGGGAGCACCTCGCTCAGTACGTCGGAGTGTGAACTGAGAACAGTTCGGGGCGCTCGATAACGCGACAACGATCGACCGTAGCTCCTGACGCATGACTTTCCAATGTGGAAAACTGATGCTAGGTTTCCAATATGGAAAACGATGAAGGTCGCGATGCAGCCCGAGATCTTGCCAATCTTGACGCCGCAACGGCAGGCTATGCAACCGTGACGGCGCGGGAGGGTGTGTATCACCTTGCGCTAGGCGTGGGAGCAGGCGCCATCGTGACGGCGCAAGGGCTGTCGTCACCGTGGAGCTGGATCTTGCCGTTGGTCTTCCTTGCCAGTGTGCCGCTGTTCATCGGATGGTGGCGCCGGTCGCACGGCTGGTGGGTGTCCGGTTACGCGCCAGCGCGCACGCGCTGGGTGGTGGCACTGATGGCTGTCGCCTACGTCGGGCTCGCGTTCGCCTCGTTCATCCTCGATTCGGTATGGGTAAGCGTGTTGATGGGCGCGATCGCTGCTCTCGTGATCACTGCGGCGGGGTTCGTATGGATGGTCGTCTGGCGACGGGGGTTAAAGACGGCGGAAGCCGGATGAACGACCTTGATCCGGTGATCCATCCGCCGGCGCGGCTTCAGCTCTGCGGCATCCTCGCGCAGGTCGACGATGTCGAGTTCGCGTTCGCCAAAGCCAGGCTCGGCGTTTCAGACTCTGTGCTTTCCAAGCATGCGAAGGCTCTCGAGGACGCGGGATATCTCACGATCACCAAACGGACAGTCAGCGCCCGCCAGCGAACATGGTTGGCGCTCACAGCGCAAGGGCGGCGAGCCTTCCGTGCGCACATGGTTGCGCTGCAGCGATTAGCTGCTGGCGCTATTCGCACGTGAGCGTCGCGCAAAGCCCTTCGGGAGCGTTTCCGGCTTGTTCCGGCCCCGCTTCCGAGAGACGCTGAGTAAGCCGATAATGCACATTATGTCAGATTAAGGTTTCGGAACCGACCTCGCTCCCACGATGACCTAGGCGCGCTCCAGGTCGCGGTATGCGGAGAGAAAGAGGTCCACGGCCCGATCCACCCCGCGTAAATCATCTTCGCCGGACAGCAACCGTGCATTCAACGGCGCTCCGACAACCAGCCAGGTGAACTCCGACGCCGCGGCGTTCGAATCCTCGAGCTTTGTACGGCGCTGCTGCGCCAGTTCCTCCAGCGTCTCGGCGAGGTTCTGAATATTCCTGGCCCAGCTCTCCGCGAGGTACATTCGCGCGACTTCCGGCTGGGCAACAGCTTCGGCTATGACCAGCCTGCGCATCTCCAGCACTGGCGGGCTCAGGATGCCGCTCCGCATGGATACCGCAAGGTCGATGAGCCCCTGGCGGATGTCACCCGCGTTGCGCAACCGGTCCAGCGCCGGCCGCATCGCCTCTCCCCCCATGGTCGCCCACTGGCGCACCACGGCAGAGTACAGCGCAGTCTTCGACGTGTGTTCCCGATAGAGAGAAGCCTTCGAGATCCTCGCCCGTCGCGCCACTTCATCCATGGACGTCCCGTTGTAGCCGCGCTCAAGAAAGACTTCCCGAGCGACCGACAGGAGATCCTCCCCCGTGCGACCCGCTGGTCGACCCGGGGCTTTCGCTGCGCTCATTCTGCTCCCAAATTTAGTACTTGACAGTACTGTAGTACCGATCTAGGTTGAGTACCAACAAGTACTAAAGGAGACCTCATGGTCATGCTCGGAATCCTGCTCGCAACAGTCGCTTCTTTCATCGCGAGCGCCGGTCTGTACGCCGTACCCGCGATCTCCGCGCTGATCGCCCGCACCAGCACTCCGCGACCCGGGCTCACAGTCGTCCAGCAAATGGGGTCGGTCGTCCTGCGGAGCCTTATGGTCTCGTGCCTCATTGCGGGGCTGATGGCCGCGGCAGCGTGGACTGGCGCCGTCGCCGGACTACTACTCGGAGTGGCGCTCTCTGTACTGCCGTTCACCCTGCTCCTCGGCGGCGTCGTTCACGAGAACACGGCGGTGACGGCCGCGGGCATCCATTTCCTCGACTGGATCATCAAGCTCGCGATCATCGGAGCGATCGTCGGGGCTTGTGTCTGACCTTTTCACCGATATCTGGAGATCGACATGTCTACAAACACACCGCTCGACATCACATTCAGCGCAACGCTCGGAAAGGTGCGCGACGGGGACACCTGGACCTGCGTGCAGCTTCCGGACTCGGCGTCGATCTTCGGCACACGCGGGTTGGTGAAGGTGGCCGGAACCGTGGATGGTGAACCTTTCCGGGGCGCGTTCATGGCTCTCGGAGACGGAACCCACAAACTGCCGATCGCGTCGGTCATCCGCAGGAAGATCGGCAAAGCCGACGGTGACGACGTCACTATTCATCTGTCTGAACGCCTGAACTGACTCGACCTGTACGTCGTCTTACGCACTGCGAGCTGATCCGCGGAGCTACTACTCCCAGGTCGCGGCGTCGGGGTCGATGCCCTGGTGGCGTGCGGATTCGTCGATGCTCTTGCGGAACCAGGTGGCGAGGCCGTCTCCGATCCCGTTGTAGTACGACGAGAATCCTGGGTCGCTCTCGAACATCCGGCCCAGGCACACCTGCATCTGTCGTGTCAGTGGGAAGAAGTTCGAGAACAGCTCCCGGTGGCTCTCGACGAGCCCATCCGCCTCCTCGCTCCCGGGCTCGACCCCTCGGTTCGCCGCATCGGCGAGGTCGCGCTGGAGAGCGGACATGGCTTGAGAGAGTTCTCGCCACTGTGCTGGCGATCGCGAGGCTGAGCGCTCCGCGAACTGCGCCCATTGCCTTGAGGCACCCCAGGCGAAGCGCGCCCCACGGGATTGCTCAGGGTCCCAATCTTCGCCGAAGATCTCCCGCTGCTGGTCGTCGCTCATCAGGATGCCGCGCTCGTGCGCATCGGTCATGCGCTCCAGCCGTTCGTCGAGCTGCTGCAGATCGTGAATCCGTTCGGCAAGCTGCGACCGCTGCGCCCGCAGCGTGCTTCCGATCTCAGCAGTCGCATCATCGAGGACGTCACGGATCGCGTCGAGCCTGAGACCGGCCTCGCGGTAAGCCACAACGCGGCTCAGGCGCTCGAGGTCATCCCAGGTGTATAGGCGGTAGCCGGCGGGGGTGCGTCGGGATGGCGAGGCGAGACCGATCTCATCCCAGTGGTGGAGAGTGCGCACCGTCAACCCGAGGAGATCCGCGGCAACGCCAATCGTCGCGTCCTCATCGATCTCGTCAACCATCCCTGTCATTGTGCTCCTCTTTCGGAGTCTTCCGGCGCGAAGATCCCGACGGATGCGAAATCGCGCCCCACATCGCTGTCAGGAATGAACGGCGTCGCCGCCGTGAACGTGACGTGCGCGCCTTCGGGAGTGATGACAGAGATGTCGCGCGTTCTCCAGGCTGTGTCATAGGGTCCTGTCACCGAATCCGGTGACAGAACCCGACACGCGTCGGCTACGGATTCGAGTTGGCCGAGGACGCAGGATACGAACACCTGAACCGTCGATGCCGATGCCGCTGCCGGTTCCGCATCGTCGTCCGCGGGAACGAGAAGAACGTCCTGGAACGCCCACCGTCGCAGATGCACGATCTGCCCTGGAACGCTGAACAAGTCGATGAAGCCCAGTCCACGGACCCAGAAATCCGTCGACGCGCGCAGGTCCCGCGTGGGGATCTTCACGAACATCGGCATCGCGTAGATGCCGAGGAACGGACCCGGCGCGACAGCGTCCGGACCGTCGGGAACGGGGCTCATCTCGAATGCATTGAAGTAATCAGTCATGTGAGACACCCTGGAGCCTCACGTTGCGTGAGGGTCAAACTGACGCCGTAGTTCACGTCTGCCTTGTCCCCCGAGCGGTACCTGTCACGCGAGGACTCCGTACCGGAGATGTGTCTCACTCGCGAACGCGGATGTCTCGAGACGCTCAAGCGTGACGCGCTTGCTCAATCCGCTGAAGAGGGAGATGCCTTCTCCGAGGAGTATCGGCACGACATGCAGATGGATCTCGTCGACAAGCCCGAGCTCGAGGCACTGTCTCGAGATGCTCCCCCCGAGCACACTGACCCACTTGTCCCCCGCCGACTGCTTGGCGGCTTCGATCGCCTTCGTGATCTCGTCCACGACGAAGGTGTACGTGACGCCATCTTTCTCGATCGGCTCATGAGGGCTATGGGTCATCAGGTACACCGGCACCTTGATCATTGCCCCATATGGGACTTCTCCATCTTCTATGGACTGCTTCTTGTTCGCACCTCCGACGACGGCGCCGAGCTCATGGATAATCCGTTCGACAACGTCTTGATCACCGGGAGCCGACGGGAACCCGTTCATCCAGTCCACTCCCCCGTCCACGTCCGCCATGAATCCATCCAGTGTCACGGTTGCGTGGATGATTACCTTCGACATCGCTTCCTCCTTGATGAGGCGCTGCATCCACCTCGTTGGTGGTGAGTTACCTGACTCACCACCAACGTAGCGACGGATTAGTCACGAGTCAACCGACTCGCCTCTCGCGTATAGTCGGAACATGCCCCGCGAAATTTCTGCGTACCATCGCCAGGTCGCTGCTGACAACCGCGCCGCGATCCTTGAGGCCGCTACCGAGTTGTTTCTCGCACTCGGCTACGACCGGACCTCCTTGGCCCGAGTCGCCGACGGAGCCGGCGTTTCGAAGGCGACGCTGTTCAAACAGTTCCCGACGAAGGCGGAACTCTTCGAGGCGATGGTTCTCGCGGCGGGTGACGCGCCCGACTCTGAGCCGGTGGAGCTGCCCTCCGGGGATCTGCATGCAGGTCTGGTCAGCCTCGGCATGGCTTACGCCGAGTTATTGACCAGGCCCCGCATGACGGACCTGATCCGGGCTGTGATCACCGAATCCGCGAGATTCCCAGAGCTGCGCGAGCAGACATTCAATTTCGGCACGTTGCCGGTGCTCAAGGCACTCAGAGAGTTCTTCACGGCAGCGAATGCGCAGGGAACCGCGAACGTAGGCGATCTTGATGTCGCTTCGGCGCAGTTCCTCGGCATGATCGCGACCGTCGTGTTCTGGCCGCGTCTTGTCCACGGCAACTGGTCGCTTACCGACGAGGAGACGCATCACACAGTCGACGAGGCCGCTCAGACCATTCTTGCTCGGTACGCCACTGGAGTCGCAGCATGAAGATGCACCCCGACCAGCTCCACGTCGATGAACAGATCGTTCGTGAGCTGATCGCCGAACAGTTCCCCCAGTGGCGCAGCGAGTCCGTACGTCATGTCGCAGGAGCCGGCACCGTCAACGCGATCTACAGAATCGGCGAGAACTTCGCTGTCCGCTTCCCCCTGAACCCCGGAGAGCCGGAAGTACTCTCAGAGGCACTCGTCAAGGAAGCCGAGGCGATGGACGAACTCGCCGCGGCGTGTCCGGTGCCCACACCGGTGCATGTCGCCCACGGCCGGCCAGGGCACGGGTATCCGATGCCGTGGTCGGTTCAGTCCTGGCTACCCGGCAGCGTCGCCACGCCCGATGGCCTCGCGCACTCCTCGCACTTCGCGAAAGATCTGGTCGTGCTCATACGTGCACTCCGTGAGGCCGACACCAGCGGGCGCCACTTCGCCGGCACCGGTCGAGGAGGCGATTTGCGTGACTCCGACGGCTGGATGGAGACATGCTTTCAAGAAAGCACAGGACTGCTCCCAGTAGATGAACTTCGTGCCATGTGGGAACGATTTCGCCTTCTGCCCGATTCGGGGCCGGACAGAATGACGCACGGTGACCTGATTCCCGGAAACCTGCTCGTGGCCGGAGAGCGGCTGTCAGGCGTCCTCGACGGCGGCGGGTTCTCGCCCGCCGACCCTGCGCTTGACCTAGTGGCCGGGTGGCACATGCTGGACCGTGACGGGCGCAGTGTGCTTCGCGAAGGCCTGGGTGTCGGCACGACCGAATGGTGGCGCGGTGCCGCGTGGGCCTTCCAGCAAGCGATGGGGCTCGTCTGGTACTACCGCGACTCGAACCCTGACATGAGTGCGCTCGGGCGCAGCACGCTTGCTCGCATCTTGTCTGATCCCGAGCTCAGCTCTGAAGATCGAAGACCCACTCATTCATCATGAGATCGGCCCCGCGGAACACACCGGCACGCTGCCCGGCGAGCGTGAAGCCGGCCTTGCGGCACAACGCATTCGACGGCCCATTGTTCTCGTCAGGGAAAGCAGTGAGCAGCCGTTGACCGTCGGCGTGCGCTCGAGCATCGTCGATGAGAAGACTCAGGGCTGCGGACCCCGCTCCTCTTCCCTGCGCTTCAGGGACGATGAACCAACCTGCTTCGAGCACTTCTTGTTCTCGCCAGGTCGTCTTCCACGAGCAGATCGCTCCCAGCTGCTCTGAGCCATCGACGACGGCGAAGCACCGAGCTTCGTTCGTCTCCCAGAAGCGCAGGTATCGCTCGTGACGCGCGGCTACTTGCGCCTCTGTCTCCGGCCCGCCGATGTGCACGGTCATCTCGGGAGTGTTCCCGCGACGAAGCAACTCGGCATCGTTCTCGGACCATCGGCGCAGCTGGATTTCGCTCATGCGATCACGATGGCATGAGTCCCCGACATTTGTTCGCCACCCTCGTTCGAGATCAGAAGGGCTCACCAGCGGACTCGAGGATGCCGCGCATTGTTGCCACGTCTATCCGCGAGATCTCGTTCTCATACGTCTCCTCCACCCGGAAGCGCAGGTGGTTCCGCTCGCAGAAGACTGCGGTCTTCTCCAGTCGCGGCGCGACCTCGACGTGGTCGTTACCGAACAACGCCGCCGCGTATACGTTCCTGCCAGCGATGATCGCAGAACTCAGTTCGACCGAGGAACGCCCGGTGATGCCGTAGAGCTCCTTGAGCAGCGGCGGAGGCAGGTGCGGACTGCCCTCGATGATGATCGCGATGGAAGGAGAGTCGGCCATGCTCCATTTCATCACGCGGCCAGCCTGTCCGTCTCTCGTCGCGGGTTCCGGCATGATCTGAGGATGTCTGAACTCGACTCGCGATCCCGTGCCGCCTCGATTCGGATCTCGACGTGGAAGGGTGATGAGGAGCATCTTGCGCGGGCGGCGGATCTGTACGCTGCGGTGTTCGCGGAGCCGCCGTACGGCGACGATCCCGAAGCGAGCCGCGTGTCATTGGTGGAACGCGTGCGGCGCCGCGCGACCGCGAAACCTGACTTCCGACTGCTGCTTGCCTGGCACGGTCCTCACGTGGTCGGCCTCATCCTCGGAAGCGGAGTCGCTGAGGGCGACTGGTGGCGTGATCGCATTGTCGAGGAGATCCCGGAGGCCGCTCGCATTGAGTGGTTGCGTGACACATGCTTCGCAGTCGAAGAGCTGGCCATCGCTCCCGCCTACCGGCGTTTCGGCGTCGCAGCCGCTCTGATGGATGAGGTGCTTCAAGAACTGCCCTACCCCACAGCCGTGCTGAGCTGTTACGCGGAAGCCGCATCTGCGCGCCAGTTCTACAGGGCCCGAGGGTGGGAAGAGTTCGCCTGCGACGTGCGCATCGGCAACTCCCCTGCGTTGTGCGTCCTCGGCGTGCACGTCGGCGTACCACCCCGCGAGTAGGCTGAAAAGCGTGAGCACGACCCCGGCCTCCCCAGTCTCGACGATCGGGTGGAGAGCCTGGCTGATCTGGTCCGTCGGCGTCGCGGCTTACATGCTGGCGATCACCAACCGCACGTCGCTCGGCGCCGTCGGAGTGGACGCAGCGGAGAGATTCCACGCGGATGCTTCGACGCTCTCGCTGTTCGCCGTGGTGCAGCTCGCGGTCTACGGCGGAATGCAGATTCCGATCGGCGTGCTCCTGGACAAGTACGGTGCCAGGCCCATCATCACGATCGGCATGATCCTGATGGCTCTCGGACAACTCACCATCGCGGTCTCCCCCAGCATCGGAATCGCGATCATCGCTCGCATCCTCCTCGGCGCCGGCGACGCCGCCGTGTTCCCCGCTGTACTGCGCCTCATCGCCATCTGGTTCCCGGCTCAGCGAGGGCCGGTCATGGTGCAGCTCACAGGCGTCATCGGACAGGCAGGCCAGCTGGTCGCGCTGATACCGCTCGCCGCGCTGCTGCACTCCACCACATGGACCATCACCTTCGGCAGCATCGCCGGTCTCGGCATCCTGTTCGCTGTTCTCGTGTGGGTGGTCATCCGCAATCGACCACCAGAGCTCGACGAAGACGTCACCGTGAACACGGACACCGGCGTCATCCGAGTCGTGACATCGGCGATCGACACCGGTGTCGGCATCCGAGCGGCCTGGGCGCACCCTGGGACGAGATTGGCGTTCTGGTCGCACTTCACCACGCCGTTCGCGGGAACCGCATTCGTACTGCTCTGGGGAATGCCCTTCCTCACCGCCGGCGAGGGCGTCACGACAGCGCAAGCGGCCACCATCATCTCGACATATGTCGTTGCCGGCATGGTTCTCGGCCCCATCATCGGAAACCTCTCCGGTCGCATGCCGAATCAGCGATCCATCGCTCTTGTCCTCCCGGCGGTCGTGATTCAGATGGTCGCCTGGCTCGTCGTCCTCCTCCTGCCTGGGCCGGCGCCTCTCTGGCTGCTCTATGTCCTGGCGATCGCACTCGCCACCGGCGGCCCAGCGTCGATGATCGCGTTCGACCATGCCAGAACTCACAATCCAGCACACCGGCTCAGTACGGCGACGGGACTGACCAATGGTGGCGGATTCATCTCAGCGCTCATCGCGATCTTCCTCATCGGCCTGGCGCTCGATCTGCAGGGCGCCGGCACTCCTGACACGTACTCGCTGGATGCATTCCGTCTCGCATTCCTCGCACAGGTGCCGATCTGGGTGATCGGTGCCGTGTTCATTCTCATCGAACGCAAGCGCACCCGAATCCGTATAGGGCTGGACCCGGAACGAAAGTCGAGAAGATGACCGAACAGTTCTCGTTCGCACACACCGACGAACGCATCGACCGAGCGCGCGTTCATCAGTGGATCAGTGAAGAATCGTACTGGGCGAAGGGCCGCAGCCGCGCGGTGCAGGATGCCGCCATCGACGCTTCGCGCAACTACGGCGTGTGGGACGAGCACACGGGCGAACAGGTGGCCTATGCACGTGTCGTCACCGACGGCGCGACGTTCGCGTGGCTGTGCGACGTATTCGTCGCGTCAGGAGTGCGCGGCAAGGGCATCGGGAAGCTCCTCGTCCAGGGAATCATCGCAGATCTCGAGCCACTAGGGCTTCGCCGTATACTGCTCGCCACGGCCGACGCTCACGGCCTGTACGCGCAGTACGGCTTCGCCGCTCCTGATGACCCGAACCGCTACATGATCCGGGCGATGTCCTGACAGCGGACTCGTCCGATCGCTGGATCGCTCAGAGCTCCGAAGCCGGGTCGTTTGACGTAGTCGCCTGGCGGGTGGTCCGCTCCCCCGCAGTCGGGTCGACCGTCGTGCGCGTCACGGTGTCCGCACGGCGGCGCCGGGCCAGCAGCACCAATCCGAGCAGGAACACGACAACGCCGGCGCCCATCAGGATGTAGCCGACCAGATCGAGATTCACCCACTCCACTTCGACGTTCACCGCGAATGTGAGAATCGCGCCGATCACGAAGAGGACGACTCCAGTGCCGATACTCATGTGCGCATTCCTTCCAGGTGCCGACCATCGACACCCCGATGACGAGCGAAGTACTCGTTCGGTGGTTCGAGCATGACAGAGGCAGCAGCGATGGCGGAGGGGGTTGACACGGCCACGGATGTCGAGGCGGCGGTTTCCGCTCACGCCTGACCTATCGACGCGGAGTCCATCCGATCGGCGCCGCGTCATCCGAGACGGCGCGCTCTCTGTCGACCGCCGCCGACCATCCCTGTGCGGCATCCACACCGTCGAAGCCGCCGCGGGCGAGTCGCATTCCGACATCCTCATGGTGCATGCGCGGCGCTCCGCCTCGACGCACCGAAGCGCGCACGCTCCACGCGTCGTCCGCATATCCTCCCCCGCGGAACACGCGGTAGGCGTCATAGCGGGCAGGATCGAGCAGATCCCAGCACCATTCCCACACGTTCCCGAGCGTGTCGAACAGACCGTTGAGGTTGGGGAGCTTGCCGCCGACATTCTGGGGCGCAGTGACGCCGTCTGCGGAAGTCCACGCCACGTCGGCGAGCGGACCGTAATGCGGACCCGTTGATCCTGCACGGCACGCGTACTCCCACTCGGCTTCGGTCGGCAACCTGTACCCGTCGCTGTCGACGTGCCACGTGACGTCCTCACCGTCGAACGTGTAGGCACGGTCGAGGCCCTCCCATTCGGATGCCGCGTTGCAGAATCGCACGGCACGCAACCAGCTCAGGTCCGCCGCCGGTCGACGTGGATGCCGGGATGCGATTCCGAGGACCTCGGCCATCTGCTCCTCGGTGACGGCGAACACACCGATCTCGAAAGGCTCGAGGGCAACCATTCGGTGACGCTCACGCCGAGCATCGTGCAGCATGACCTCGCCGGCAGGCAGCCGGGCCATCTCGATGTCGCTCACCTCGCAACGCCCTTCTGCGGCTGCCGCCCGATCGGCACCGCGAACACGCGCATGAAGTACTGACAGAGCGGACCCACCAGCAGCGCGAACGCGACCGTGCCGATTCCCACGTTGCCTCCGAGGGCCCAGCCGACCGCCACGATGACCACCTCGATGCCGGTCCGCACGATCCAGATCCGCCACCCGGTCCGCTTGTGCAGGCCGGTCATCAAGCCGTCCCTCGGGCCTGGGCCGAACTGTGCGCCGATATAGAGTCCGGTTGCGGCGGAGAGGACGAGCAGCCCGATCACGAAGAAGCAGATGCGCAGCCATAGCGGCTGATCCGCCGGGATCAACGCGAGTCCGACGTCAGCGGCCGGTCCCACGAGCACGGCGTTGAGTACGGTGCCGATCCCGGGCTTCTGCCGCAGTGGAATCCACAGCAGCAGTACGACGAGGCTGATCAGGATCGTGACGACCCCGAAAGACAAGGGCACGTGCCGGGTGATGCCCTGTGACAGCACATCCCATGGCGCGGCGCCGATCTGACCGCGCACCATGAAAGCGATGCCGATGCCGTAAAGGAACAAGCCGAGCAGCAGCTGCGCAGTGCGACGTGGCAGCCTACGCCCGTGCAGTGCACTCAACGCGGATCTCGTTCGACCCACGAGGCGTACTTGGCAACCCGACCGTCACCTGAAGAGGTGCGCGTCAGCCGCCGTTTAACCCAGGGGCCCACATGCTGCCGATAGTAGGCGAAGCCGGCCGCCCCGGCCGTGCTCAGTTCGCTCGGCGCCCACCATTCCGCCGGTGGCTCGTAACCGAGCGCGGCGAGAACCCTGGCCGCCACACGATGGTGACCGGCTGCGTTCATGTGCAGACGGTCTTCAGACCAGTAGGGACTTCTCGCGAGTTCTCGATCGGGCCAGTTCAGCGCACGGATGACGTCAGGACGATTCGCGACCCGCTTCAGCACTGCCGCCGACAGCTCATCTCCACGGCGCTGGATCAACGACCCCATCGGCAGCTGACCCGCCGGATTCGCACCGGAAAGCAGAATGACGGTGACACCCTGCTCATCGCATCGTCGCAGTACGCGGGAGAACGTGTCAGCGATGTGCTCGAGGTCGGTCCGAGGGCGCAGCATGTCGTTGCCACCCCCGTTGAACGACAGATGTGTGGGATTCAGCGCCAATGCCGGTTCGAGCTGCTGTTCGATGATCGGCCAGGCGAGCTTGCCGCGGATCGCGAGGTTCGCGTACTGGATCGTATGGCCGACAGCATCCGCCCACCCCTGCGCGGCGATGTCCGCCCACCCGCGCACACGACCGTCCGGCAATTCATCGCCGACGCCCTCGGTGAACGAATCGCCGATCGCCACGAACCTCACATCACTCACCGAACCAGCCTATGCCCGCCTGCCGCCAGCATGGCTCAGCGGTCGTCCAACGCCTGACCTCGTCGGTCGACCAGCCCCCACGTCACGATCGCCGCAACGATGAAGAAGCCGGCGAATATGGCGAACAGCAATGGCGCTCCCCCGACTCCCAGCAGTACGGGAACGATCAGCGGAGCGATGATCGACGCCACCCTGCCGACCCCGGCGGCCCACCCGGATCCGGTACCGCGCAATGAGGTCGGGTAGATCTCCGGGGTCACCGCGTACAGCGCACCCCACGCGCCGAGGTTGAAGAATGACAACGCCATCCCCGTCGCGATGATCGAACCGACGCCCGTCGCCGTGCCGAACAGCACGGCGGACACGGCCGACCCGGCCAGGAACACCGACAGAGTGGTGCGGCGTCCCCACACCTCGATGAGCCACGCGGCGACGGCATATCCCGGCAGCTGCGCGAGGGTGATGAGCAGTGTGAATCCGAAGGAGCGAACGAGGTCGTACCCGGCATCGACAAGGATGCTGGGGATCCAGATGAAAGCGCCGTAGTACGCGAAGTTGACGCAGAACCAGATCAGCCAGATGCACAGCGTCCGCACCCGGAACTCGGGATACCAGAGAGTGCCGAGTCGCGTGGCGGCATCGTCCGCGAGGACGCGCGAGACGGGTGCCTTTTGCATCAGCGGGCCGCTGGTGATCCCCGCATCCGCTTCGAATGTCGCGACGATCCGCTCAGCCTGAGCGATCTTTCCCCTGGACGCGAGCCAACGAGGCGACTCCGGGAGGCCCCAGCGCACGACGAGTGCATATACGGCCGGTACCGCGCCGAGGGCGAACGCCCACCGCCAGCCCGACTCGGAAGCAGGAATGACGAAGTAGCCGATGAGCGCGGCAGCGGTCCACCCGACTGCCCAGAACGCCTCCAGGATGACGATGAGCCTGCCACGGATGCGCCGCGGCGCGAACTCGCTGACATAGGTCGATGCGACCGGAAGCTCCGCACCGAGACCGAGCCCGACGAAGAATCGCAGCACGAGCAGCATTGCCAGCCCGCCTACGAGGGCACTCGCCCCGGTGGCGACCCCGTAGATCAGCAGAGTGACCGCGAACACCTGCCGTCTTCCGAAGCGGTCGGCCAGCAGGCCGCCCAACGTGGCACCGATCGCCATGCCGATGAACCCGACCGAGGCGATCCACCCGGTCTCCGTCTTCGACAGGTCCCACTGCTGCGCGAGGGCGGCGATGACGAAGGATATGAGGCCGACGTCCATCGCGTCCAGCGCCCAGCCGATTCCGGAGCCGGAGAGCACTTTCAGATGCCGGCGGGTGAAGGGGAGCACATCGAGCCGCTCGGCCAACGCCGCACGGCTCGGGATGCCGGGATTGCTCATTTCAGCAGCTCTCGCACACGCGGGATCACCTCGGTGCCGTACAGCTCGATGCTGCGCATCATCTGCTCATGTCCGAGCGTGCCAGTGGCGTATTTGAGATCGAATCTTCCCACTCCCAACGTGCGCACCGTGTCCGCGATCTTCTGCGCGACGCGTTCGGGAGAACCCGAATAGATCGCACCGGCCGGGCCCACGTCGTTCTGGAACCGTGCGCGGCTGTACTCCGGCCAGCCGCGCTCCTTACCGATCGTGTTGTTCATGGCCTCGAACCCGGAGTACGCGCCATCCCAGGCGTCTTCGTCTGTGTCGGCGATGTGCCCAGGCGAATGAACGGCGATCGGATGCTCCGGTGTGCCGAAAGCGGCGATCGAGCGGTGATACAGCTCGACGAAGGGGGCGAAGCGCGCCGCTGGACCGCCGATGATGGCGAGCATCAGACCCACGCCGTGCCGGGCGACGCGAACGACCGATTCGGGACTTCCTCCGACGCCTACCCAGGTGCGCAGCCCCTTCTCGGTCTTCGGGAACACGTCGGCATCGACGAGAGCCGGACGCATGGTTCCCGACCAGGTGACCGGGTTCTCCTTCGTCAGTTCGACGAACAGCTCGAGCTTCTCCTCGAACAGCGCCTCGTAGTCGCGTAGTTCGTATCCGAAGAGCGGGAACGACTCGGTGAAGGAACCGCGGCCGAGGACGACTTCCGCGCGACCGCCGGACAGAGCATCCAGCGTCGCGAACCGCTCATAGACGCGCACCGGGTCGTCCGATGAGAGCACTGTGACTGCTGTGCCCAATCTGATCCGTTCGGTACGAGAGGCTATGGCGGCGAGCACCATCTCCGGCGCGGAGACGGCGAACTCCTCCCGGTGGTGCTCCCCCACGCCGAAGAAGTCCACACCGACACTGTCGGCGAGTACGGCCTGTTCGACGACGTTCCGGATGGTCTGTGCGGCGGTGAGCAGATTCCCTTCGGCATCGCGCGTGATGTCGCCGAACGTGTCGAGGCCGAACTCGATTCGCATGCGCGTCTACCTGTTCACGAGTGCGGTGCGGAGGGTGTCGAGTCCCACGCCGCCGAGATCCAAGGCGCGCTTGTGGAACTGCTTGATGTCGAACGCATCACCCTGCTGAACCTGGTACGCGTCTCGAACCTGTTCCCAGATGCGCTGGCCCACCTTGTAGGACGGTGCCTGTCCAGGCCAACCGAGATAGCGATTGACCTCGAACTGTACGAACTCGTCTGACATGTTCACGTTCTGACGCATGAAATCGAGCGCGTAGTCGGCATCCCAGGTTCCCGTGCCGTCGAGGCGCGGCTTGCCGAGATGCACGCCGATGTCGAGCACGACCCGCGCCGCGCGCATACGCTGCCCGTCGAGCATGCCCAGCCTGTCGGCCGGATCGTCCAGGTAGCCGAGTTGCTGCATGAGACGTTCGGCGTAGAGCGCCCAGCCCTCCGCATGCCCGGAAGTACCGGCCAGAAGTCGGCGCCAGGAGTTCAGCTCGGCACGGTTGTACACCGCTTGACCGATCTGAAGATGGTGACCGGGAATGCCCTCGTGGTAGACCGTCGTGAGCTCGCGCCAGGTGTCGAACTCGGTGACGCCTTCCGGCACGGACCACCACATGCGTCCTGGGCGTGAGAAGTCGTCGGTGGGACCGGTGTAGTAGATGCCGCCCTCTTGCGTCGGCGCGATCAGGCACTCGAGCGTGCGGATCTGCTCCGGGATGTCGAAATGAGTGGCACCGAGCTCGGCGACCGCACGGTCGCTGGTCTCCTGCATCCAACGCTGCAGAGCCTCAGTGCCATGCAGCTTGCGCGACTGATCTGACTCCAGATGCGCCACTGCCTCTTCGACGGTGGAACCCGGAAGGATCTCGTTCGCGATCGCCGTCTGCTCTTCGACCATGCGGGCGAGTTCTTCCCGGCCCCACTCATAGGTCTCGTCGAGGTCGATCTCGGCACCGAGGAAGCGGCGGGAGTTGAGTGCGTAGAGTTCACGGCCGACAGCATCCACCTCGCTCGTGGCCGGTGCGAGCGTTCCCGTGAGGAAGCTCTTCAACTCGTCGTAGGCCACGCGTGCCGCCGACGCGCTGTCGGCGAGTTCGCGTGCCAGGGACGCAGGCAGCTCGCCCTCGTCCGGCGTCGCATCCGCGACGAACGCGGCGAAGAAGCCGTCGTCTGCCGTGTACCGGACGATCTGGTCGGCGACCTCGACGACCTGGCGCCGTGCGGGCACGACTCCCCTGGCGATGCCCTCTCGCAGCGTCGCCGTGTAACCGCGAAGCGCCTGCGGCACTGCGGACAGACGCTTCACGATGACCGACCAGTCGTCGGCCGTGGACGTCGGCATGAGGTCGTACACCTGACGGATGTCCTGCGCGGCTGAGGCGATCACATTCAGGTCGCGCAGGTGCCACTGGGCGTCGTGGAATTCGAGGTCGAGCGTCAGCTCATTGCTGAGATCAGCCTTGGTGACCTCATCGACGGCATCGGCAGGCGTCAGATCCTCCAACGCACGGAGAGTCTTACGCACTTCGGCGGCGTGCTGTTCGTGACCGTCCGGGCTGAGATCGCCGTAGCGGTCGTTGGCGTCATTGCGTCCGATATAGGTGCCGAGGGTGGGCTCGAGGTCCACGAGGGTGTCGACCCATTCCTCAGCGACCTTGTCGATCGCTGAGGGCGTGCGAGGGGTAGTCGTCATGTCCTTCAGCGTAGCGCCGCGGCCGACCGTAGGGTCTCCGCAGACGCACTCAGTGCGCGGCTTCGTTCCAGTCGTGCCCGCGCCCCACCTGGACGTCGAGCGGCACGGACAGATCTGCGGCATCAGCCATTCGAGTGCGAACGATCTTCTCTGTGACGTCCCACTCCCCTGGAGCGACCTCGACCACGAGTTCGTCATGAATCTGCAGCAGCACGCGAGAGCGCAAGCCTTCCGCGCGCAGATCGGCATGGATCTCGTACACGGCGATCTTCATGATGTCGGCTGCACTGCCCTGGATCGGAGCGTTGAGCGCTGCCCGCTCCGCGTTCTCACGCAGCACGCGGTTGGGGCTCGTGAGGTCGGGGAACGGACGTCTGCGGCCGAAGATCGTCTCGGTGTAACCGACCTCTTTCGCCTTCACCACGGACGCACGAAGATAGTCGCGCACAGCGCCGAACCGCGCGAAGTACTCCAGCATCAGCTTCTTGGCTTCGGACTGCTCGATCCGCAGCTGCTTGGACAGGCCGAATGCGGACAGACCGTACACAAGGCCGTACGACATCGCCTTGACCTTCGTGCGCATGGCCGAAGTGACTTCGGACGGCTCGACGCCGAAGACGCGCGCTCCGACGAAGCGGTGAAGATCTTCCCCGCTGTTGAACGCCTCGATCAGGCCTTCGTCGCCGGAGAGGTGCGCCATGATGCGCATCTCGATCTGCGAGTAGTCGGCGGTCAACAACGTCTCGTACCCTTCGCCCACTTCGAACGCGCTGCGGATGCGGCGGGATTCTTCGGTGCGCACCGGGATGTTCTGCAGATTCGGGTCTGTACTGGAAAGGCGGCCGGTCTGACTGCCGGTCTGCACGTAGGTCGTGTGGATGCGGTGATCATCACGGATCGCCGTGTCCAACGACTCGATGATCTGCCGAAGCTTGGTCGCCTCGCGATGCTGCAGCAGCAGATCGAGGAACGGATGCGGATTGCTCTCCTGCAGGTCTGCGAGCACGGCGGCATCGGTCGAGTACCCGGTCTTGGTCTTGCGGGTCTTCGGCAGCTGCAGGTCTTCGAAGAGCACTTCCTGGAGCTGTTTCGGCGAGCCGAGGTTGAACTCGCGTCCGACGAGCGCGAACGCGTCGGTGGCGAGGCCGTCGGTTCGAGCGGCGAGCTCGCCGGAGAACGTGGAGAGCACGTCGTGCGACACAGCCACGCCCGCGATCTCCATGTCGGCAAGCGCGAGCAGCGTGGGCAACTCGATGTCTGTGAGCACAGTCGCGACCGACTCGGGCACATCATCGCGCAGCGCTGCCGCGGCGCGCAGCGTGAACCAGGCCTCCTGTGAGGGCGTCGCACCGTCGGTCTCCGGTACGAGCTGAGTCGGATCGGCCACGGGGAGTCTCTCGTCGAGGTAACGATCGACAAGGTGCGCGAGCGTCTTGTCCGGGAAGCTCGGACGCAGCAGCCAACCGGCGAGGAGCGTGTCGTACTCCAGACCACCGAGGCGGATGCCGGCGCGCAGCAGAGCCTTCACCTGCGGCTTCGCGTCGTTGAGCACCTTGGCCGAGTCTGATTCGAGCCAGGAACGGAGTGCGTCGGCCGTGGCTTCGCTCCAATCGGTTTCGCGAAGTTCTGTCATGCTCGCGACGCCGATGCGCGATATCTCGCCACCACCCGTCACGAGAGTCACAGCCAGCTCTTCGCTCTGATCTGTGAGCCATTGCGCGAGCTCGGAGACGGATGACTCGATCGGCGCGGGCATGGCGACCGCCGGCTCATCGTGCACGGATTCATCGCTGGCGCCGACCGCATCGAACACGCGCGGCAGCAGAGTGCGGAACTCCAGGCGAGCGAAGATGTCGCGCACGGCCTGCGCGTCGATCGGCGCTGTGGCGAGGTCGGCCGGTGCCACCGGGAGCTCGACGTCGGTGAGCAGACGATTGAGCCGGCGATTGCGTCGGACATCTTCCACGTGCTCTCTCAGGTTGCCGCCGACGACGCCCTTGATCTCCTCTGCGCGTTCCAGCAGCTCGTCCAGGCTGCCGAACTGCGTGAGCCACTTGACAGCCGTCTTCTCGCCCACTTTCGGGACACCCGGCAGATTGTCGCTCGTCTCTCCGACGAGAGCAGCGATGTCGGGGTACTGCTCGGGGCGCACACCGTATCGCTCGTGCACCGTCGCGGGGTCATAGCGCTTGAGCTGCGAGACGCCCTGGACGGACGGGTAGAGCAGCGTGACCTTGTCGTTGACGAGCTGGATCGTGTCGCGGTCGCCCGAGACGAGAAGCACGTCGTAGCCCTGCTCGGCCCCCTGCACGGAGAGCGTCGCGAGAATGTCATCCGCCTCGATGCCCTCCTTGGTGAGGACGGGTATCGACATGGCCGCGAGGACGTCTTGCAGCAGCGGGACCTGCCCTCGGAACTCCTGCGGGGACTCGGATCTGGTGGCCTTGTACTCGGGGTATTGGTCGGTGCGGAACGAGTGCCGCGACGTGTCGAATGCGATCGCCATGTGCGTCGGCTGCTCTGCTTTGATCAGGTTCACGAGCATCGACAGGAACCCGTAGATGGCGTTCGTGTGCTGGTTGTCCTTCGTCGTGAAGTTCTCGACCGGCAGGGCGAAGAAGGCACGATAGGCGAGCGAGTGGCCGTCGACGACCATGAGGGTAGGCTTTGCGGAGTCCGTCACCCTGTCAGCCTAACGAGGACGACGGACACGCGCTGAGGAGGACACGTGAGCGACACCACCCTGACACCCGGACTGCGGTGGATCATGGAACGCGGAATGGGCACGCTGGCGGAGCGGATGGGCATCGAGTTCACCGAATTCACCGTCGAACGCAGTGTCGCGACGATGCCGGTGGAGGGGAACACCCAGCCGGTCGGTCTCCTGCACGGCGGCGCCTACGTCGTGCTCGGAGAGTCGCTCGGTTCGATGGCCGCCAACCTGCATGCCGGGCCCGGTCGGTTGGCCGTCGGCGTCGACATCAACGCCACGCACACGCGATCCGCCACCTCGGGCGTCGTGACCGGCGTGTGCACGCCGATCCATCTCGGCCGCAGCGTGACCGTCCACGAGATCGCCGTGTCGGATGAACAGGGCCGTCGTTGCTCGACGATCCGCATCACGAACATGATCAAGGACCTGCCGGAGAACTGAGCCCGGTCTCAGCGGTCCGAGAGGATCCGCTGGAAGAGCAGGTGGTCCTGCCACTCCCCCGCGATCCGCAGGTATTTCGGTGCCATTCCGAACTGTTCGAAGCCGTTGCGCAGCAGCACGCGCTGCGATGCGTTGTTGTCGAGCAGTGTGCTCGCCTGAAGGCGGTGCAGTCCGAGCTCGGCGCGGGCGTACTCGATCAGAATCGCCACGACGCGGCTCATCACGCCACGACCTGCCAGCGACGCGTCGACCCAATAGCCGAGATCGGCGCTGTGGAACGCGCCCCTGACGATGTTGTTGATATTGGCGACGCCCACGATACGACCGTCTTCATGAGCGAGTACGAACCGCGCCGCGCGGCCGTCTGCGTGATCGCGCAGGAACTGCGTCACGAGTCCGTTGTGCCACTCGACGGTGTAGAAGCTCTCGTCGCGAATCGGATCCCAGCGGGCGAGATGTGCGCGGTTGGCGTCGTACGCAGCGGCGTACGACGCAGCATCGCCGTGATCGACCAGGCGAAGGCGGATGCCGTCGCCGAGGTCGAAAGTCACTTCTTGGGTGCCAGCTGCTCGATGATCGCCTTGGCGACGTCCTGCATCGTCAGACGGCGGTCCATGGACGCCTTCTGGATCCAGCGGAACGCCTCGGGCTCGCTGAGGCCCATCTTCTCGTTGAGCAGGCCCTTGGCGCGGTCGACGAGCTTGCGGGTCTCGAAGCGCTCGACCATGTCGGCGACCTCGGCCTCGAGCGTGATGATCTGCTCGTGGCGGGCGAGAGCGATCTCGATAGCAGGGAGAAGGTCGTTCGGAGTGAACGGCTTGACCACGTACGCCAGGGCGCCGGCCTCGCTCGCGCGCTCGACGAGTTCCTTCTGGCTGAAGGCGGTGAGGAGCACGACAGGAGCGATGTTGCCCTTGTGCAGCTTCTCTGCGGCGCTGATGCCATCGAGCTGAGGCATCTTGACGTCCATGATCACGAGGTCGGGACGCAGCTCGGTCGCCAAGGCGACAGCAGTCTCGCCGTCACCGGCCTCTCCGACGACGTCGAAGCCGTTGTCGCGGAGGATCTCGACGATGTCGAGGCGGATCAGCGATTCGTCCTCGGCGACGACGACACGTCGCGGGGCGGATGCCGTGGGCTGCTCAGCCGGTTCTGCCTGTTCTTGCTCAGTCACGTATCCATTGTAGTGGAGTGGATCCGAGCAACAGTCCCAGGAACCCGCCGGGTGGGACAAGCGAGCCGTATTCCTGCGCTAAAGTCGTAGACGCAACACGCGAGCCGGCGTGGCGGAATGGTAGACGCGGAGCACTCAAAATGCTTTGTTCGAAAGGACGTGCGGGTTCGAGTCCCGCCGCCGGCACAGCAGCGGATACGCCGAAAAGGGGCGAGGTTCTCACCTCGCCCCTTTCTCGTGCCACGTCTCAGACGACGGCTTTGTAGATAGGCGCCGCACCGTTCACGGCATCCCCGACCTTGTGGACGCGGATGTCGTTCGTGGAGCCGACGATCCCGGGAGGGGAACCGGAGATCACGACGACCTTGTCCCCTTCCTTCGCGAGCTCGTTCTTCAGCAGGTACTCGTCGACCTGCAGGAACATCAGGTCGGTGTGCTGCACGTTCTCGACCAGCTTGGAGCGGATGCCCCAGGTCAGTGCCATGCGACGACGGATGCTGGGTTCCGGCGTGAACGCGATCATCGGAATGCGCGAGCGCAGGCGTGAGAGGCGACGAGCGGAGTCACCGGACTGGGTGAACACGCACAGGAACTTCGCCTCGACGAAGTCTGCGACCTCGAGAGCGGCGAGGGTGATGGCGCCACCCTGCGTGCGCGGCTTGGCCGTGAGCGGCGCGATGCGCTCCAGTCCGTGCTCCTCGGTCGACTCGACGATGCGCGCCATGGTCTCGACGACCACGATGGGGTACTCCCCCACGCTCGTCTCCCCCGACAGCATCACGGCGTCGGCGCCGTCGAGGACGGCGTTCGCGACGTCAGAGGTCTCGGCACGCGTCGGCACGGGGCTGGAGATCATGGACTCGAGCATCTGCGTCGCGACGATGACCGGCTTGGCGTTGCGACGGGCGAGCTCGACCGCGCGCTTCTGCACGATCGGCACTGCTTCGAGCGGGAGCTCCACACCCAGGTCACCACGGGCGACCATGATGCCGTCGAATGCGTCGACGATCTCCTCGAGATTGTCGACGGCCTGCGGCTTCTCGATCTTCGCGATGACAGGGACCTTGACGCTCTCTTCGGCCATGATCTCATGCACGCGCTCGACGTCGGATGCATCGCGCACGAACGACAACGCGATGAGGTCGGCGCCGATCTGCAGGCCCCATCGGAGGTCTGCTTCGTCCTTCTCGCTGAGCGCGGGGACGTTCACGGCGACACCGGGAAGGTTGATGCCCTTGTTGTTCGACACCGCGCCGGCGACGATCACACGGGTGGTGACGACCGTCCCGTCTGTCTCCACGACCTCGACGCGGACCTTGCCGTCATCGATGAGGAGGAAGTCGCCGGGCTTGACGTCCTGCGGCAGACCCTTGAAGGTCGTGCCGCAGATCTCCCGGTTGCCGATGATGTCTTCAGTGGTGATCTTGAAGATATCGCCGGCAGCGAGCTCGTAAGGGCCCGCCTCGAACTTGCCGAGACGGATCTTCGGGCCCTGCAGGTCGACGAGGATGGCGACGGCCTTACCTGCGTCATCCGCAGCGCGGCGGACGTTGGCGTAGTTTGCATCATGGACGGAATAGTCACCGTGGCTGAGGTTCAGCCGGGCGACGTCGACCCCCGCTTCGATGATGGCTCGGACGTTCTCGTAACTCGAGGTGGCCGGGCCCAGCGTGGCGACGATTTTCGCGCGTCTCAACAGAATCTCCAGGGTGAGAGTGGGGGGGAACAGAACTGGCGACGGTGCCTCAGCCAGACTACGCGGGCTGGAGGCCGATCGCGACATCCGTGGGGCGTACCGGTGCGGGGAGCACTGTCTCTCCCATCAGGAACCGATCCACACCCGCGGCCGCTGCGCGGCCCTCTGCGATCGCCCACACGATGAGCGACTGCCCGCGGCCGGCATCGCCGGCGACGAAGACGCCGGGGACGGTGGTCTCGTACGAGTCATCGCGCTGGAACGCACCACGGTCGGTGGCCTGCGGACGCATGTCCTCGGTGAAGCCATCCTGCTCGGGACCGGTGAAGCCCATCGCGATCAGCACGAGGTCAGCCGGGATCTCCCGCTCGGTGCCGCTCTTGGGAACACGACGTCCGTCCACGTACTCGGTCTCGGCCACACGCAGGGCGCGCACCTCACCGGCGTCGTTCGAGAGGAACTCCACGGTCGACGCAAGGAAGTGGCGCTCACCGCCCTCCTCGTGCGCGGAAGAGACCTCGAAGACCGTGGGCATCATCGGCCAGGGCTGATGCTCCGGTCGATCGGTGCCGGGCTGCACACCGATCGCGAGATTCGTCACGCTCAGTGCGCCCTGACGGTGCGCCGTGCCGATGCAGTCCGCGCCGGTGTCGCCGCCACCGATGACGATGACATGCTTGCCCGCTGCGCTGATCTGGTTGTGCACGACGTCGCCGGCGACCGCGTGGTTCGACTCGACGAGGTACTCCATGGCGAAGTGCACGCCGTCCAGGTCGCGTCCGGGGATCGTCAGGTCACGCGGCACGGTCGAGCCGGTGGCGATCACCACCGCGTCATAGCGCGCTCTGAGATCGGCCCAGCTGATGTCCTTGCCGATCTCGACGCCGGCGCGGAAGCGTGTGCCCTCCTCCTGCATCTGGCGAAGACGAGACTCGACGTGGCTCTTCTCCATCTTGAAGTCTGGGATGCCGTAACGCAGCAGTCCGCCGATCCGGTCGTCGCGCTCGAACACGGCGACGGTGTGTCCGGCGCGCGTGAGCTGCTGCGCGGCGGCGAGTCCGGCCGGACCGGAGCCGACGACGGCCACCGTCTTGCCGGTGAGGCGCTCAGGAGGCTGCGGTTCGACCCAGCCGTTGGAGAAGGCCTCGTCGATGATCGAGACCTCGACCTGCTTGATCGTCACTGCGGGCTGGTTGATCCCCAGTACGCACGAGCTCTCGCAGGGGGCGGGGCACAGCCGTCCGGTGAACTCCGGGAAGTTGTTCGTGGCGTGCAGGCGCTCGATCGCCGAGCGATCCTCACCACGCCACGTCAGATCGTTCCACTCCGGGATGAGGTTGCCGAGCGGGCAGCCCTGATGGCAGAACGGCACACCGCAATCCATGCAGCGTCCGGCCTGGCGGCGCAGCACCGCCTTGTCTCCCGGCTCATAGACCTCTTTCCAGTCCATGATGCGCACGGGAACGGGACGGCGAGCAGGCAGCTCCCGCTCCGTCACTTTCATGAAGCCCTTGGGGTCAGCCACCGGTCACCTCCAGGATCCGGCTCCAGACGACGTCGCCATCCGGGTCGAGCCCGTCTGCCTCTGCCTCCTGACGCATTGTCTGCACCGCGGCGAAGTCGCGCGGCAGTACTTTCACGAACTCGGATGCGACGGTGTCGAAGTCTTCCAGCATCCCGCTCGCAAGCGGAGACGCCGTGCGCTCCACATGCTCGACGAGCAGGCTGCGCAGCACCTCGAGATCGGCACGATCCAGCTTCTCCAACCGCAGTTCGCCGCTCTCGCGCGATTGCAGGTTGACCTTCTCAGTGGAGAGCGCGTGCACATAGGCGACACCACCGGACATGCCGGCGCCGAGATTGCGGCCGGTCGAACCGAGGATCACCGCGAGTCCACCCGTCATGTACTCGAGAGCGTGGTCACCCACCCCCTCCACGACTGCGGTCGCACCGGAGTTGCGCACCAGGAACCGCTCGCCGACGACGCCGGAGATGAACATGGTGCCGGATGTCGCGCCGTAGCCGATCACGTTTCCGGCGATGACGTTCTCGTGCGGAGCGATGGTCGAGCCACGCGCGGGACGGATGGTGATGTCGCCACCGGAAAGGCCCTTGCCCACGTAGTCGTTCGCGTCGCCCTCGAGGCGCAACACGATTCCGGACGGCAGGAATGCCCCGAGTGACTGGCCCGCCGTGCCATGCAGGGTGACGTCGATCGTCTCGCGCGCCAGACCGGCCTCGCCGAAGCGCGCGGTGACCTCGTGACCGAGCATCGTGCCGACGGCCCGCTCTGTGTTGCGGATGGGCAGTTCCACGATGGTGGGTGCCATGTCGTTGAGCGTGTTCTGAGCCATCTCGATCAGCGGCACGTCGAAGTGCTTGTCGAGTTCGTGCTGCTGCTCACGACCGCTGCGGCGCGGCTCGGATGCCGGGAAGACGGGCCCCTCCAGCACGGGCGAGAGGTCGAGTCCGTCGGTCTTCCAATGCTCGATGGCGGCATTCGCCTCGATCAGGTCGGCCCGGCCGATGACCTCGTCCAGCGTGCGGAAGCCGAGTTCTGCGAGAATCTCACGCACTTCCTCGGCGATGAACTCCATGAAGTTGACGACGAACTCCGGCTTGCCGGTGAAACGCTCACGCAGTGCGGGGTTCTGCGTCGCGACGCCGACCGGACAGGTGTCCAGATGGCAGACGCGCATCATGATGCACCCGCTGACGACCAGCGGGGCCGTCGCGAAGCCGAACTCCTCGGCGCCGAGCAGGGCGCCGATGATCACGTCACGACCGGTCTTGAGCTGCCCGTCGACCTGCACCACGACCCGATCGCGCATGCCGTTGAGCATGAGCGTCTGCTGCGTCTCGGCAAGGCCGAGCTCCCAGGGGGTGCCGGCGTGCTTGAGCGAGTTCAGCGGGCTGGCGCCGGTTCCGCCATCGTGGCCTGAGACCAGGATGACGTCGCTGAGCGCCTTGGCGACACCTGCGGAGACCGCGCCGATGCCGGATTGGCTGACGAGCTTCGTGTGGATGCGGGCGGAAGGGTTCGCGCGCTTGAGATCGAAGATGAGCTGCTTGAGGTCTTCGATCGAGTAGATGTCGTGATGGGGCGGCGGGGAAATCAGCCCGACCCCGGCCGTCGCGTGGCGAGTGCGCGCAACCCACGGATAGACCTTGGTCGGCGGCAGCTGGCCGCCCTCCCCCGGCTTCGCACCTTGCGCGAGCTTGATCTGGATGTCGTCCGACTCGGTGAGGTAGAGGCTCGTCACACCGAAACGGCCGGAGGCGACCTGCTTGATCGCACTGCGGCGCTCAGGATCGAGCAGGCGATCCACGTCTTCGCCGCCCTCACCCGTGTTCGATTTGGCACCGATGCTGTTCATCGCGATCGCCAGCGTCTCGTGCGCTTCACGGGAGATGGAGCCGTAGCTCATGGCCCCGGTCGAGAAGCGCTTCACGATCGCACTCACCGGCTCGACCTCGTCGAGCGGGACGGGTTTGCGCCCCGCACGCAGCGTGAAGAGGCCGCGCAGCGTCTTCAACTCGGCGGCCTGATCATCGACGAGCTTCGTGTACTCGCGGAAGATGTCGTAGCGACGATTGCGCGTCGAATGCTGCAGGCGGAACACGGTCTCCGGGTTGAAGAGGTGCGGGGAACCGTCGCGCCGCCACTGGTACTCGCCACCCGTCCAGAGGCGCTCGTGGGCGCGAGCCGCGGCGTCCTCGGGGTAGGCGTAGTCGTGCCGCGCCTGATTCTCGGCGAAGACGTCCTCGATGTCGATGCCGCCGAGTTTGGTCTCTGTGCCAGTGAAGTACGCGTCGATCAGCTTCTGGCTGAGACCGACAGCCTCGAACACCTGCGCGCCCGCATATGACGAGACGGTCGAGATGCCCATCTTCGACATGATCTTGAGCACGCCCTTGCCGAGCGCGTAGATCAGGTTCTTGACCGCCTTCTCCGGCGTGATGCCGGTGATGAAGCCCGTGCGCACGAGGTGCTCGACGGTCTCCATCGCGAGGTACGGGTTCACTGCGGAGGCGCCGTAACCGATCAGCGTCGCGACGTGATGAACCTCACGGACGTCGCCGGCTTCGACGATCAGACCAACCTTCATGCGGTTCTCGCGCCGGATCAGGTGGTGATGGATCGCCGACACCATGAGCAGTGAAGGGATCGGGACGAGATCCTTGTTGGAATCGCGATCCGACAGGATGATGAACTCCGCGCCGGCTGTGATGGCCTCATCGACCTCGGCGCACATCTCCTCGAGGCGCTCCTGCATCGTGTGCGCGCCGGCATCGAAGTGGTACAGGCCGCGGATGGTCACGGACGAGCGCCCTTCGAGCGCCTTGTCGATGTGACGGATCTTTGCGAGTTCGTCGTTGTCGATCACCGGGAAATCGAGCGTCACCGTGCGCGTGTGATCAGGTCCCCAGCTGAGCAGGTTGCCCTCCGGCCCCAGGCCGGACTTCAGGCTGGTGACGACTTCCTCGCGGATCGAATCCAGCGGCGGGTTCGTCACCTGGGCGAACTGCTGCGTGAAGTAGTCGAAGAGCAGACGCGGGCGCTCGCTGAGCACCGCGATCGGAGTGTCGGATCCCATCGCGCCGAGTGGCTCGACGCCGTTCTGCCCCATAGGGGTCAGCAGGATGCGCACTTCCTCCTCGGTGTACCCGAAGGTGCGCTGGCGGCGCGTGATGGATGCCGGCGGGTGCACGATGTGCTCACGCTCAGGCAGCTCGGCCAGGCGGACGGCGCCGTCGTCCAGCCACTGCTGCCACGGGTGCAGGGCGGCGAGATCGCGCTTGATCTCATCATCCTCGACGATGCGACCTGCCGATGTGTCGACGAGGAACATCTTGCCTGGCTGGAGGCGGCCGCGGCGCTTGATGCGCTCGGGGGCGAACTCGAGCACGCCGGTCTCGGAGCCGATGACGACCAGTCCGTCGGTGGTCTCGGTCCAGCGCCCTGGACGCAGTCCGTTGCGGTCCAACGTCGCACCGACGAGTGTGCCGTCGGTGAAGATGAGTGCGGCGGGGCCATCCCACGGCTCCATCTGGTTCGAGTGGTACTCGTAGAACGCACGCAGGTCAGGCGCGATGTCGGTCTGCTTCTCGTACGCCTCCGGCACCATCATCATGATGGCGTGCGGCAGGCTGCGGCCGGTCAGCGTGAGCAGCTCGAGCACCTCGTCGAATGAGGCGGAGTCGCTCGCACCCGGTGTGCAGATCGGAAGCAGCGGACGTACGTCGCCGAGCAGCTCCGATTCGAGCTGCGACTGCCGCGCACGCATCCAGTTGCGGTTTCCGCCGACGGTGTTGATCTCGCCGTTGTGGGCCAGCATCCGCAACGGCTGAGCGAGCGGCCAGGACGGGAACGTATTGGTCGAGTACCGGGAGTGGACGACGGCGAGCTCGGATGTGAATCGCTCGTCCTGCAGGTCGGGGTAGAACGGCTCGAGCTGCAGGGTCGTGACCATGCCCTTGTAACCGAGTGTGCGGCTGGACAGGGAGACGAAGTACGCGCCGATCTCGTGACCTGCGCGCTTGCGAAGCCGGTACGCCACCCGATCCAGCGCGATACCGGAAAGGGCCTCCTGGTCGGGGGCGGACGCGACGAAGAGCTGCTCGAACGCGGGACGCGCCTCGTCGGCCAGCTTGCCGAGATTCTCGTTGGCTGTGGGCACGACCCGCCAGCCGAGTACCCTGAGGCCCTCTTCGCGGGCGATCTTCTCGACGCCGGCCTTCTGCGTGCGGCGCTCAGTGGCCTGCAGCGGGAGGAATGCGAGCCCGGCGGCGTAGTAGCCGGCATCGGGCAGTTCGAATGCGGTGACTTCACGCAGGAACTCGTCTGGCATCTGGGTGAGGATGCCCGCGCCGTCTCCGGTGCCGGCATCCGAGCCGATCGCACCGCGGTGCTCAAGGTTTCGCAGGGCTTCGAGCGCCAGCTGGATGATGTCGTGTCCGGCTGTGCCCCGCAGGGTCGCGACCATCGCCAGGCCGCAGGCATCCTTCTCGAATGCCGGGTTGTACATGCCCTGCTTCGGGGGGTAAGCCCCGGAGGCGCCGTACGGAGGCTGGAAGTACATCGGTTACCGTCCTCAGGTAATCAAGTGACACCGGGGACGACGTCGGCCCGCTCGTTCAATGCAGTGGTTTCCTCACTCGACGAGGATGCTTATCGGGAGCTGTCCTCGCTCGCGGGAGCAGTGCTTGTGGCTGTGGCTCCGGCGGTGACTTCAACCGGAGGCTCGCTCACGTCGACGAAGTCATCGATACTGTCCTGCGATACTACATCAGCATCGACGTCCTTCCGGGCGCGCCCAGGTGCGTAGGGCCCTGCTTCGGTGCCCGTGTGCCTGCGCGTCTGGACGAACAGGATCACGATGCCGACCACGACACCGAGGATCGATGCCCAGACGTTGCTGCGCAGCCCGAGGATGATCTCGCTCGGGTCGATCCGGATCGACTCCCAGAGCACGCGACCGGCGCTGTACCAGATGAGGTACACGGCGAAGAGCTTGCCCCACTGCAGCTGCAGACGACGGCCGATCCACAGCAGGAAGAGCACGCCGAGACCGTTCCAGATGACCTCGTAGAGGAACGTCGGGTGGAAGAGCGTCCCCTCAGCGAGTCCTGGAGGGAACGCGACGTTGTCCGGCTCGATCTCCAGCCCCCACGGCAGATCGGTCGGCAGACCGAAGAGTTCGTGGTTGAACCAGTTGCCGAAGCGGCCCATCGCCTGAGCCAGCAGAAGTCCTGGTGCGAGGGCGTCTGCGAAGGTCCAGAAGCGGATGCCGGTCCATCTGCAGCCGAGGTACGCCCCGACGGCGCCGCCGAGGAGCGCTCCGAAGATCGCGATGCCGCCCTCCCAGATCGCCCACACGGAGCCTGGTTCGAAGGGGTTCCAGGTGTTCTTGCCCTCGCCGAAGTAGAAGTTCGGGTGCGTGAGCACGTGGAAGATGCGTGCACCGATGATCGCGAGCGGCACGGCGAGGATCGCGATGTCGATCACGACCCATGGCTCAGCCCCGCGCTTGGTGAGACGGTGGTTCGTCAGCAGCGTCGCGGCGATGATGCCGGCGATGATGCAGAGCGCGTAGAAGTGGATCCGCAGCGGCCCGAGATCGATGTAGCTGACCGGAGGGCTCGGGATGCTGGTGAGCACGCCGCTGAAGGCGGTGTGAAGCGCGAGGGACATGAGTGCGATTCTAGTTCTCGTGTGAGGGGACTGCGGACGGCGTGCCAGCAGCGAGGGATTTTGTGACGGCGGCGAGGGCGTCGAGGCCCCCATCGCGGAGAGCGCGCACGAGTGCGGTGCCGACGATGGCGCCGTCGGCGTACTCGATGATGCCGGCGATCTGATCGGCGGTGGATATGCCGATTCCTACGCAGGCGCGGAGCGCGCCGTGATCGCGAAGGCGTGAGACGAGAATGCGCGCAGCCTTGTCGAGCTCGGCCCGCTCGCCCGTGATGCCCATCGTGGAGACCGTGTAGATGAAACCGGTTGACGACTTGACGACCAGATCGAGGCGTTCATCCGTCGAGGTGGGGGCGGCGAGGAAGATGCGATCGAGACCTGTGCGCTTGCTGGCGGCGATCCATTCCTCGGCGGCATCGGGCGTGATGTCGGGTGTGATGAGACCCGCACCGCCCGCGGCGAGCAGGTCGTCGGCGTAGCGGTCGACGCCGTACTGCATCACGGGGTTCCAGTACGTCATGACGACGACGGGGACGTCGGTGGCCGCCGAGATCTCCCGTACCGCCGTGAAGAGGTCCCGCATGCGGAATCCGGCGGCGAGGGCGGCCTGGGTGGCTTCCTGGATGACCAGACCGTCCATCACCGGGTCGCTGTACGGCGGGCCGAGCTCGATGACGTCCACACCGTTCTCGGCGAGCGTGATCGCTGCTCGGATGCTGGTCTGAAGATCGGGGAAACCCACCGGCAGATAGCCGATGAATGCGCCGCGTCCGGCGTCGTGCGCCTTCTGGATGGCGGCTTCGACGCGGCTCATCGTGCTGTCCCCGCATCCGCTGCAGCCTGTGTCACAGCATCCTTGTCCGCGGCGTCCCGCTCGGCCGCCTCGCGATCGTAGAGGTCGAAATACCGTGCGGCGGTGTCCATGTCCTTGTCACCGCGACCGGAGAGGCACACCGCGAGGATGGCATCAGGGCCGAGTTCCCGGCCGATGCGCAGAGCGCCGGCGAGGGCGTGCGCCGACTCGATCGCGGGAATGATGCCCTCGGTGCGGCTCAGCAGGCGCAGCGCCTGCATCGCTTCGTCGTCCGTCGCAGGGATGTAGTGCGCGCGGCCGATGTCGGCGAGCCAGGAGTGCTCCGGTCCGACACCCGGATAGTCGAGTCCGGCCGAGATCGAATGCGATTCGACGGTCTGGCCGTCTTCGTCCTGCAGGACATAGGTCTTCGCACCGTGCAGAACGCCCGGTCGACCGCGCGCGATCGACGCCGCGTGCTTCTCGGTGTCAACGCCGTCGCCGGCGGCCTCCACACCGTACAGCTTCACATCTGCGTCATCGAGGAACGCATCGAACATGCCGATCGCGTTGGAGCCTCCGCCGACGCATGCGATGACCGCATCGGGAAGCCGGCCCGTCTCATCGAGCAACTGCTGACGCGCTTCTTCGCCGATGATCTTCTGGAAGTCGCGCACCATCGCCGGGAACGGATGAGGGCCGGCGGCTGTACCGAAGATGTAGTTGGTGGTCTCGACCGTGGCGACCCAGTCGCGGTACGCATCGTTGATCGCGTCCTTCAGAGTGCGCGACCCCGTGGTGACCGGAACGACCTCGGCGCCGAGAAGCCGCATACGGGCGACATTCAGCGCCTGACGTTCGGTGTCGACCTCGCCCATGTAGATGGTGCAGTCCAGGCCGAACAATGCGGCGGCGGTCGCGGTCGCGACGCCGTGCTGACCGGCTCCGGTCTCCGCGATGACCCTCGTCTTGCCCAGTCGCTTGGTGAGCAGGGCCTGGCCGAGAACATTGTTGATCTTGTGGCTGCCGGTGTGGTTGAGGTCTTCGCGCTTGAGGAAGACTCGCGCTCCCCCGGCGTGCTCGGCGAACCGCTGCACCTCGGTGAGCGCGGAAGGCCGACCGGCGTAGGAGCTGAGCAGTCCCGCGAGTTCCGCGCGGAACTCCGGGTCGGCGATCGCCTGCTCGTACGCCACCGTGAGCTCATCGATCGCGGCGATCAGCGATTCCGGCATGTAACGCCCACCGAATTCGCCGAAGAACGGCCCCGGCTGCTCGCGCAGGCTCACTCGCCCACCTCCAGAAAGCTCTTCAGTGTTGCGACTGGGTCGCCGGTGACGAGCGCTTCGCCGATCAGCACGACGTCGGCGCCCGCCGAGCGGTAGTGCTCGACGTCGGCCGGGGTGAGCACAGCGGATTCGGCGATCTTCACGGCATCGGCCGGGATGCGATCGACCAGACGGCTGAAGAGATCGCGGTCGAGTTCGAGGGTCTTCAGATCGCGTGCGTTCACGCCGATCAGAGGTGCCCCGAGATCGATCGCCGCCTCCAGCTCGTCTGCCGAGTGGGTCTCGACGAGCGGAGTCATTCCGAGTTCGTTGATGAGTGCGAACAGGTCGTGCAGAACCTTCGGTTCGAGGCCGGCGACGATCAGAAGGGCGAGATCGGCTCCGGCGGCGCGCGCCTCGAGCACCTGGTAGGGCGTCGCTATGAAGTCCTTGCGCAGTACCGGAAGCGTGACGCGGGCGGTGACGGCCTCTAGATCGGCGAGGCTTCCGCCGAATCGCCGCTCCTCGGTGAGCACGCTGATCGCCGACGCACCGCCGGTCTCGTAGAGTGCCGCCTGATGCGCCGGATCGGGGATGTCGGCGAGGGCGCCACGCGACGGACTCGCTCGCTTGACTTCGGCGATGATCTTCACGCGCGCAGCGGGAGCGAGCGCGGCACGCGCGTCCTTGGCTGCAGGGCGCGCAAGAGCGGCCTTCTCGACCTCAGCGAGCGGTCGCGACTGGGCACGGCGTTCGGCGTCTGCGACTGCGCCGGCCGTCAGGTCGGCGAGCACCATTAGTGGCCCTTCGGTGCGTACTTAGGGCCCTTCACGCCGTAACCGGCCTTGGTGAGGATCCAGCCGAGGAGCAGACCTACGACGATGATGCCGACCGAGACCCACAGGATGGGGGTCCAGATCGGGCTGAACTCCGCGAGGCAGAAAGCCACGGTGCCCAGCGTGAAGCCGAACAACATGACCACCACAGCGGTCCAGGCAGCAGGCGAGTGTCCGTGGCCGGGGTCAGCGATCGGGTTGGTCATGGTCTCCTCCGAAGCGGTCGTGGGAATGCAGAGTCAGTCTACCGGGGTCACCGGGTCGGATCCGTGCCACGCGACAGGTCATCCCAGGAATCGATCGCATCGACCGGGCCTTCTGCCTCGTCGTGTTCGGCCACGTCGGTCCGGTAACGCCGGCCACTGCTCTTCCAATGATTGGCCGTCAGGATCGTGAACACGGCTGCCACGATGAGCAGCACCCAACCGATCAGCGCCAGTACCGGCCAGAACGTGGGGGTGACGGAGGCGATCACGTCGGTCACGGCGGTACCGCCGGCAAGCCCTGTGGTCTCGGTCACCGTCGCAGCGACCGCCGAGACCGGCGCGGTGAACACGATCTCAGCAGTCCACCAGGTCAGCACGACGCCCGCCAGCAGCGCCAGTGTCGCGAACACGTAGCGAAGCGTGCGGCCGACGAGGGCGAGAGCGGCTCCGAGAGCCAGCATGGCGAGGCTCAGAGGGGCGAGCAGTGCGAGCGCATCCGCTCCGGGCACGAGGATCGGTTCCCCCGCATCCGCACGCACCACGCTCAGCCAGGTCTGCGTGGACGAGATGATGCCGACGGCTCCCGCGAGGAGGAACGCGACGACGGCGGTGCTGCGTCCGCGGCGGAGGAACTTCATTCGGCGTCTGACTCCGGCACGGCCAGGCCGTCCACGGCTTCCAGATCGGCAGCATCGAAGCAGGTGCGTGTGCCGGTGTGGCAAGCGGGGCCGGTCTGATCGACGAGCAGCAGTATCGCGTCGCCGTCGCAGTCCAGGCGCGCCTCGTGGATGCGCTGGATGTTGCCCGATGTGTCGCCCTTGCGCCAGTACTCCTGACGTGAGCGCGACCAGTAGGTTGTGCGACCCGTTGTGAGCGTGCGGCGAAGCGCCTCGGCATCCAGCCAGGCGAGCATCAGCACCTCGCGGGTGTCCCACTGCTGCACGATGGCGGGGGTCAGCCCGTCAGAATTCCACGCAACTTGCGCGATTCGCGTCTCCAGATCCGTCATCGCACCAGAACCCCTTCTGCACGCATCGCGTCTTTGACTTCTCCGACGGTGAGCGCTCCCGAGTGGAAGACGCTGGCGGCGAGAACGGCATCCGCACCCGCCTGGATCGCAGGTGCGAAATCGGTCACCGCTCCGGCTCCGCCGGAGGCGATCACCGGCACGGAGGAGACCTCGCGCATCAGGCGGACGAGTTCCAGATCGAACCCGTCGTGCGTGCCGTCGGCATCGATGGAGTTGACGAGAAGCTCACCGGCTCCGCGTTCGATGGCTTCACGTGCCCATTCCAGAGCATCCAGTGACGTCTGGGTACGCCCACCGTGCGTGGTGACGACGAATCCGGATGCCGTCGTGGGCGCGCGCTTGACGTCGAGCGAGAGCACCAGCACCTGGGCGCCGAAACGATCCGCGATCTCACCGATCAGCTCGGGCCTGGCGATCGCGGCGGAGTTCACACCCACTTTGTCCGCCCCTACGCCCTGCAGGCGTGCGACATCCTCGACGCTTCGCACTCCCCCGCCGACCGTCAGCGGCACGAACACCTGCTCCGCCGTGCGCTGCACGACCTCGTAGGTGGTGGCGCGCGCATCGACTGTCGCCGTGACGTCCAGGAAGGTGATCTCATCCGCACCTTGAGCGGCGTAGTGCGCGGCCAGTTCGACCGGGTCGCCCATATCGCGGAGATTCTCGAAGTTCACGCCCTTGACGACGCGACCGGCGGCGACATCGAGGCACGGGATGACGCGACTCGTGAGAGTCATCTGAGTCCCCCGATCACAATCTCGCGGCGTGGATGGCCGTGACGAGCAGCGCGCGTGCACCGATCGCATAGAGGTCGTCCATCACCTGGTTGATGCCCGTGCGCGGCAGCATGACCCGGACGGCGACCCACTTCGGGTCCTGCAACGGCGAGATGGTCGGCGATTCGCGACCGGACGCGATCGCCGTCGCCTTCTCGATCAGTTCGACGGGAAGGTCGTAGTCGAGCAGCACGTAACGGCGTGCCACGATGACCCCGCGGAGGCGGCGCAGCAGGCGCTCGGTGCCATCGGCGTCGCCAGGACGGCTGATGAGCACGGCCTCGGACTCGATGATGACCGGGCCGAAGATCTCGAGCCCTGCCTGACGCAGGGTGGTGCCGGTCTCGACGACGTCAGCGATGGCATCGGCGACGCCCAGCTGCACAGCGGATTCCACCGCGCCGTCCAGCGGCACCAGCGTCGCCTCGACGCCGTGCTCGCGCAGGAACGCGTCGACGAGTTGCGGATACGCCGACGCGACTCGCACGCCTGCGAGGTCCTGGATCGTGCTGTAACGGCCGGCGGGAGCCGCGAAGCGGAATGTAGATCGGGCGAACCCGAGCGCCTGCACCTCCCTGGCCTGCTCAGGGGCATCGCGCAGCAGATCACGGCCGGTGATGCCCACGTCGAGGGCGCCGGATGCCACGTAGGTGGCGATGTCGCGAGGTCGGAGGAAGAAGAACTCGACGTCGTTCTGGGCGTCGATCACGTGCAGGGTCTTGGAGTCTCGACGGCCGGCGTAACCGGCTTCGGCGAGCATCTCGGCGGCGGTCTCGGAGAGCGAGCCCTTGTTCGGAACAGCAATGCGCAGCATGGGGAGCTTTCAGATCAGAGGAAGGGGACGGTGCGCATCAGAGATGTCGGTACACGTCCTCGAGGCTGAGCCCCTTCGCGATCATCATCACCTGCACGTGATACAGCAGCTGGGAGATCTCCTCAGCCGCTGCGACGTCTGACTCGTATTCGGAGGCCATCCAGACTTCTGCGGCCTCCTCCACGATCTTCTTGCCGATCGTGTGCACACCGCCGTCGAGTTCAGCGACGGTGCCGGATCCGGCAGGGCGGGTCTCGGCCTTGACGCTGAGCTCAGCGAACAGCTCGTCGAAAGTCTTCACGCTTCAAGGCTAGCGGCTCGCGCGCGCTCTCGAAGCCCGGTGATCGCCGCCTCGATGTCTGCCGCGCCGTATACGGCGGATCCGGCCACGAACGTGTCAGCGCCTGCTTCCGCGGCCTGGGCGATCGTGTCATCGGTGATCCCGCCGTCGACCTGGAACCAGACGTCGGATCCGCGGCGCGCGGCCTCGTCCGCGAGCGCACGGAGCTTCGGCATGGTCTCGGCCATGAAGCTCTGCCCGCCGAAGCCGGGCTCGACGGTCATCACGAGGATCTGATCGAATTCGTCGAACAGTTCATAGAGGCTCTCGCCGCCTGTGCCGGGCTTGAGCGCGACACCGGCACGTGCGCCGATCGATCGCAGCCGGCGTGCGAGGGCAACGGGCTCGGCCGCCGCCTCGAGATGGAACGTGACGCTCGCGGCGCCGATCTCGGCGTACTCGGGTGCCCAGCGATCGGGGTCGGTGATCATCAGGTGCACGTCGAGCGGGATCGGACTCGTCGCCTGGATGCGCTCGACCATCTGCGGCCCGAAGGTGAGGTTCGGCACGAAGTGGTTGTCCATGATGTCGACGTGCGCGAAATCCGCTGCGGCGATGCGAGCGAGGCCCGCCTGCATGTTGACGAAGTCGGCCGCGAGGACGCTGGGGTTGATTCGGGGAGCTGCAGGAAGACTCATCCGGTCATTCTCCTGTCTCTGTGTCGTTGATGGTTCTGGAGGTGTCTGTGCGCTGAAGCAGCGCGAGGAACATGGCGTCGGTGCCGTGGCGATGCGGCCACAACTGCACGCGGCCGCTCCCGTCCGAGGCGAGATCGATCGGGCTCTGCGCCACATGGGAGAGCACGGCCCCGGCATCGAGTTCGACCACGTCCTCGCGCGCGCACAGCACCTCGCTCACCACGCCGGACGTCTCGGCCAGATGCGGCGAGCAGGTGACGTAGGCGACGATGCCTCCCGGTGCGAGTGCATCGAGCGCACCGGCGAGCAGCTGCTCCTGCAACGGGACCAGTTCAGCGACGTCGGCCGGGGTCTTGCGCCAGCGCGCCTCCGGCCGTCTGCGCAGGGCTCCGAGACCGGTGCACGGTGCATCGACGAGGATGCGGTCGTAGCGCCCTGGGTTGGCAGCGGTGAGCCCTCGCCCGTCCTCCTCGTGCACCGTGACGTCCACCGGCACCGACTTCAGCGCATTCCGCACCAGGCGCGCACGCGTCGGCACGACCTCGTTCGCCTCCAGGGTCACGTCGTGCTGCCGGGCGATCGCGGCGAGCAGCGCCGTCTTGCCGCCGGGACCGGCGCAGAGATCGAGCCACTGCTCCCCCGCTCTGATCGGGGCGGCGCCGGCGAGTGCGAGTGCGACCAGCTGCGAGCCCTCGTCCTGCACGCGGACCGTGCCACCCGATGCCGCGATGATCGTGTGCGGATCACCGCCCGGGGAGCCGAAAGCGGTGGTCGCATAGGGTCTGGCGGGAAGACCGCGCTCGGCCAGACCTGGCAGCGCGACCAGCGTCACCTCGGGCGAGACATTGTCTGCCTCGAGGAGCGCCTCCAGCTCGTCTTCGCGGTTCTCGGACGCAAGGGCGCGGCGCAGCGCGCGGATGATCCAGACCGGATGCGCTGTGCGCAGTCCGAGGCGTTCATCATCCGAGCGGGCTTCGCGCTCGATGCGCTCCTGCCATTCCCCCGGGGTGTCGCGCGAGATGCGTCGGAGCACGGCATTCGTGAAACCGGATGGGCCTCTTCCGAGCTCCGCGGCGACGAGGTTCACCGACTCGTTGACGGCCGCGTGCGACGCGACACGCGTGGCGAGCAGTTGATGCGTCGCCAGGCGCAGCGCATCCAGCACCGCCTCGTCGATGTCGTCGATCGGACGACCGGCTGCTGACGCGATGATGGCGTCGTAGGTGCCGCGACGGCGAAGCGTCCCGTATGCCAGCTCCGTGGCAAGAGCGGCATCCTGCGGGTTCAGCGCCGCCTCTGCGATCGCGGACGGCAGCAGCAGGTTCGCGTACGCGTCGGATCCGCTCACTGCTCGCAGGACGTCGTACGCGACGCGACGGGCCGGCTGCACGCCTCTCGTCTGCCGGGTCGCACGGTCGGACGGCGAAGACCGTTGAGTGCGCCCTCCGCGCGCGGGGCCGCGGCTCTTGTCACCCTCGTGGCGGCCGCCGCGCCTGTTCTCGCCGGTCATGCGCCCGCTCGGATCGTGTCGTCGCCTCGGAAGCCGCGCCACCAGTCCGTCGCGCTCATCGGCGCCTTGCCCGCGGGTTGCACGCGTCGCACTTCGAGCGGTGTCGTGGCGGTGCCGATCAGCAGGGCGCGCGGGGTCGAGGCGATCTCACCCGGGGCCAGCGGCTCGGCTGCGGCGGCGGGAACGGCGTCGAGCACCTTCACCCGCAGTTCGCCGACGGTCGTATGCGCTCCCGGCTCCGGGGTCGCTCCCCGGAACCGCGCGAAGACCGCCTCGAGCGGCAGCGTCCAGTCCAGCAGTCCGTCCTCGATCGCGAGCTTCGGAGCGAGCGACACGTCACCTTCCTGCGGCACGGCGACGGCAGTGCCTGCGGCGATCTCTGCGACCACGTCAGCGGTGAGAGCTGCGCCGTCTTGTGCGAGCACCTCCAGGGCGAGGTCAGCCGTGGCGTCCGCAGCCAGCGGCACGACCCGCGAAGCGAATACATCCCCGGCATCCATTGCGGCGACGAGCTGGAAGACGCTCACCCCGAGTTCGGCATCCCCCGCGATGAGGGCACGCTGCACCGGCGCTGCACCGCGCCACTGCGGGAGCAGCGAGAAGTGCAGATTGATCCAGCCGTGCTCCGGCGTCGAGAGAAGCGGCTCGCGGACGAGTCCGCCGTAGGCCACGATCACCCCGAGCTCAGGTCTGAGCGCCGCGATGCGGCCGGTCGCCTCATCGTCCAGCCGGGCCGCCTTGATGATCGGCAGCCCGAGCTCTGCGGCGGCCTGCGCCACCGGCGACGGCGTCAGCACGCGCTTGCGCCCCAGCGGTGCATCAGGGCGCGTGACGACCGCTGCAATCTCGTGCGAGAGCGCGAGCGTGCGCAGGGTGGGTATGGCCGCAGCAGGTGTGCCGGCGAAGACGAGTCGCATGAAGGTTCTCCGGAAGGGATGGGTTACAGCTCAGGATCGAGGATATCGAGCCGAAGGGACAGGGGGCTGCGGTTGCTCTGACCTCGGCCGCGGCGACGTTTCACCGCCTCCGCCACCACTGCAGCTCGAAGCGTCGTGGCGACCGTGGTGCCGGCGGCGTACTCGAAGCGCACGAGCGCGCGCACACGCCCCTCGTCGGTCTCTATGGGCACAGGGCCGAGGATCGCATCGGCCGGAAGCGGCAGTTCCCGAAGGTCGGCGAGGGCACGTTCGACGGAAGCGGGCACGCCCTCGACGAGCGCGACGCGAGTGGCGGGCGGCATGTGCAGCGGAGCGCGTTCATCGAGCTCGGAGCGTGCGTATCCCGCCTGATTCCAGGTGGCGAGGGCACGACCGACCGGACCGTCGACTCCGACGAGGTGGATCGGAGCACCGGGAGCCGCGAGGGCGGCAGCATTCGACCACCACCTCAGGCATGACTCGCCGACACGCAGATCGGGTGCCTGCAGCATTCGGGAGCCGTCCAGCAGCACGATGGCACGATAGCCGCCGTCGGCGACCGGCTCGGCGCCTCTGGTCGCGACGACCAGAGCAGGCTTGTCTGACACCCGCTCCACCGGGTGCGCGCCGTCGGCGATGATCACGCGAACGCCAGGGAATGCGCGGCCGAGCTCGTCTGCGGTGCGTTCGCTTCCGGATGACGCCAGCCGGAGCTTCGTGGAGGAGCATGAGGGGCACGCCCACGCGCGGGCCGAGCGTCCGCACCAGCCGCACACCGGGACAGCACCGCGGTGCCTCGCGCCGAGTGGACCGCCGCACGGCAGACAGCGCGCTGGTGCACGGCATTCCGCGCAGACCAGCGTCGGCGAGAATCCAGGGCGCGAGACCTGCACAAGCACAGGACCCTCCTCGGTGGCCCTGCGTGCCGCGCTGAACGCGCTGGAATGGACGCGCTGAGTCGGCTGCTCCATCTCCTGCGGCGTGCTCAACACGACCTTGGGCAGCACCCGACGCGTCGCACGGACGTCTTTCAGCCACCCTCGCACGACCAGTCGTTCCACGTCGGTCGTGCGGGTGTGACCTGCCAGGAGCAGAGCAGAACCTTCCTGCTCCTGCCTCAGAAGCGCGGCGTCGCGCGCATGCACGTATGGCGCGAGCTGCTCGCCGAGCAGGGAGTCGCCGTCGTCCCAGATCGCGACCAGCCCCGCCTGCACCGGCGCGTAGACGGCCGAGCGATTCCCGACCACGACGCATGGGGCGTCTTCGAGTGTCCTCAGGAATCCGCGGTAACGGTCCGGATTCGTCTGCCTGGAGTCGTACCGCACGATGGCCTCGGCAGGAAGCAGCGTCTCGAGCGTGGCGAGCAGCCTGTCGAGGTCGCGGTGGTCGGGCACGACGAGGATCGTCGAATCGCCGGATGCCAGCATCCGCGTCGCGGCCGCGCCGAGAAGCTCTGTCCAGCGCAGCACGCCGTCACGCAGACCTGGGATCGCCTCCACTGCCCCGCGCTCCCCATTCGAGAGCAGGACGGCGAGGTCGGTGTACTCCGCGATCACGGCATCAGCGCGCTCGATCGACTCCGGTGACGGAAGCGGAACCTCGGCATCGCCCTTCCACGCCTTCTCGACGCGCACCTGGCGTTTCGGGATGACGAGTCGGAGGATGTCGCTCGCAGATCCCGCCGCACGATCAGCCGTTCTGCGGGCAAGTCGGTAGAGGCGTTCAGGCAGCACAGCGGCCGATGAGACGACTGCATCGACCGTCGAGAGCGGGCGCTCCGAGTCGTTCTCCTCAGCGACCTCGACGACGTAGGCGTCGATCATCCGTCCGGCGGTGCGCAGCGGCACACGCACCCGCACGCCGACCGGCACGTCGCCGAGTTCCTGTGGCAGCGCGTAGTCGAACAGGCGATCCAGCTGGGGAAGCGGGGAATCCAGGAGTACCCGCGCGATGCGCCGGCTCAACGGGTGGCTCCGCACGCGGGCATCCGCGCCCCGCGGCCGTGCATCAGAGTCCGGCAGCGCGGCGGAGCTCGTCGGCGCGGTCCGTGCGCTCCCAGGTGAAGTCCGGCAGCTCGCGGCCGAAGTGGCCGTATGCGGCGGTCTGACGATAGATCGGACGCAGGAGATCGAGCTGCTCGATGATCGCCTGAGGGCGAAGATCGAACACCTGACGGATCGCAGCCGTGATCACCTCGTCGGAGACCTTGCCCGTGCCGAACGTCTCGACATAGAGGCCCACGGGGCGCGCGACGCCGATCGCGTACGCGACCTGCACTTCCAGGCGTTCTGCGAGCCCTGCGGCGACGGCGTTCTTCGCGACCCAGCGCATCGCGTAGGCTCCGGAGCGGTCGACCTTGGACGGGTCCTTGCCGCTGAAGGCACCACCGCCGTGGCGCGCCGCGCCTCCGTACGTGTCGATGATGATCTTGCGACCGGTGAGACCGGCATCGCCTTTCGGCCCGCCGGTCACGAACGGGCCGGCCGGGTTGATGAAATAGCGTTCATCGGCCGGCATCTCGAGCCCGGTTCCCTCGAGCACGGGGTCGATGACGAGCCTGCGCACCTGCTCCTTGAGCTCGTCCTGCGAGATCTCAGGGTGATGCTGCGTCGAGAGCACGACCGCATCGATGGTCTTGGGAGTGAAGCCCTCATAGCCGAGCGTGACCTGCGTCTTGCCGTCGGGACGGAGGAAGGCGAGCTCGCCCGATCGGCGCACCTCGGTGAGACGCTCCGCGATGCGATGCGCCGTATGACCGGCCATCGGCATGAGTTCCGGCGTCTCGATCGTCGCGAACCCGAACATGATGCCCTGGTCGCCGGCTCCGAGGCTGTCGAGCGCGTCGACGGAACTGCCGTCGCGCTGCTCCTGCGCCTGATCGACGCCGTGCGCGATATCGCTGGACTGCTCCCCCACCGAGACGCTGACGCCGCACGAGTCGCCGTCGAAACCCGTCTCGCTCGAGGTGTAGCCGATCCCGTTGACCACCTGACGGACGATCGTGGGGATGTCGACGTACGCCTCGGTGCGGATCTCGCCTGCTACATGCACGAGGCCGGTGGTGACGAGCGTCTCGACAGCGACGCGCGAACCGGTGTCCTGGGCGATCAGACCGTCGAGGATGCTGTCCGAGATCTGATCGCAGATCTTGTCGGGGTGCCCCTCGGTGACGGACTCAGACGTGAAAAGGCGCAGTGCGCTCATCGAGGAAGCTGCCTTCACTCAGCGTGGCGAAGGCGCAGCTTGTCCTCGTTGATCTCGTGGAGCGCGATGGTGAGCGGCTTGTCCTCGACGGACGAGTCCACCAGCGGCCCGACGTTGTCGAACAGGTTTCCCTCGTGGAGGTCGGCGTAGTAGTCGTTGATCTGACGTGCACGCTTGGACGCGTAGATGACGAGCTCGTACTTCGACTCGACGCGGTCGAGCAGGTTGTCGATCGGCGGGTCGATGATGCCCTTGGTGTGGTGTCCGGCCATGGTGGGACCTCCAGATCAGGCGACGGGTTCGTCGCGAAGTCGAATCGGCAGGCGCGCGAATACTCTCAGCGCGCAGTCGCCTCAGACAATTCTACGACCTCGCGAGCAGCTGTGGCGACGTCCTCGTTCACAATGCGATAATCGAACTCGCTCTGGGCGGCCAATTCGACCTTCGCGGTGCGCAATCTGCGAGTGCGTTCCTCTTCGTCCTCGGTGCCGCGGCCGACCAATCGATGGACGAGTTCGTCCCACGAAGGAGGCAGGAGGAAGATCAGCGTCGCAGAAGGTTCAGCGGCTCGGACCTGGCGGGCGCCCTGAAGGTCGATCTCGAGCAGAACGGTCTTGCCTTCCGCGAGAGCGGCGTCGATGGGCGCGCGCGGCGTGCCGTAGCGGGAGCGGTTGTGCACGACGGCATGCTCCAGCAGTGCGTCCTCGGCGATCATCCGATCGAACTCCGCGTCGTCGACGAAGAAGTAGTGCACGCCGTCGATCTCACCCCGGCGCGGCGGCCTGGTGGTCGCGGACACCGAGAGATGGATCTCCGGGTGGTTCTCGCGGATATGAGCCGCGACCGTCCCCTTGCCGACGGCCGTCGGGCCTGCGAGCACCAGCAGCCGGCTCCGCCCCGAACGCGGGCCCTGCACCGGGAAGCGCTCATCGAGCCAGCGCCGCAGGGTGACGCGCTGGCGCACGCCGAGTCCGCCCAGACGCTTCACCGGAGAGATGTCGAGGTCGACGAGGATGCGGTCGCGCTTGCCGACGCCGATTGCGGGAAGTGCCAGCAGGAAGTCGGTGATGCGCATGGAACCGGCGACGGAGTCCGCGTCATCGAATGCCTGCGCGGCGACGGCCTGCGGAGCGACGACGCGCATCGTCAGGTCGCGCTTGAGCGAAGCCCTCGCACGTCGTCGTTCGACGGCCCGCCGTGCGGCGGCCGCACGGTCGACTTCGGGAACGCTGCGATCAGACATTCAGCGCCTCCCGGTACTCCGCCGCGCGAGCGTCGATGGCGTCGGCGAGCCCGTCGGGTCCGGCCGAGAGGATGCTGCGGCTCTCTGCGGCCACGACCATCGACGCGTGCGCGCCGAAACGGGCGAGAAGATCTGCCGGACCCGCACCCTGCGCGCCGAATCCGGGGCCGAGGATCGGAGCGGCGGGTGCGAACTCTGCGATGCCGGCATCCCTCCAGTCCACCGTCGCACCGATCACGAAACCGACGCTCGCCCACTCTCCATCCGGGGTGGAGCCGGCGTTGCGAGCGCTGACCTGGTCGATGATCGCGGCCGAAAGAGTCTGCGCATCCGTCGCGCGGGCCCGCTGAACGGATCCTGCCTCCGGGTTGCTGGTGGCGGCGAGCACGAACACGCCCTTGTCGCCTGCTTCGGCCAGTGCGAACGTGGTCTCCAAGGAACCGACGCCGAGGAACGGGTTCACCGTGAGCGCATCGGCTTCGAGCGGCGAGCCCTCGGAGAGCCACGCCGCTGCGTACGCGTCCATGGTCGTATCGATGTCGCCGCGCTTCGCGTCGGCGATCACGAGGAGGTCGGCGGCACGTGCGGCGGCGAGGACCTCTTCAAGGGCGGCGAATCCCTCGGAGCCGAAGCGCTCGAAGAATGACACCTGCGGCTTGACGATCCCTACTCGTCCCGCAGCGGCATTCACTGCCCGCAAGCCGAACTCGCGGACACCGGCGGCGGATTCGGGCAGCCCCCATGCGGCCAGGAGCGCCTGGTGCGGGTCGATGCCGACGCAGAGCGGGCCGAAGGCGCTGAGCGCCGCCCTCACCCGCTCCCCGAAACGTTCGCTCACAGGGCTGCCTCTCGGTCGAGCGCATACTCCTGAAGGCTTCTCACATCGAAGCCCTCGTCGGCGGCATCCATTCCACTGACAGCGGCGCCGAGAACAGCCATCGTAGTGAACAGCGCCTTGTCAGCGGCAACCGCGGCAGCACGGATCTCGTAGCCGTCCGCGCGCGCAGCGCCACCCGAAGGCGTGTTCACGATGATGTCGATCTGCCCATCGTTGATCAAGTCGACGATGTTCTGAGCGCCGTCCTCCTGCGTCTCGCTGTACTTCGCCACCACGGTGACAGCGATGCCGTTGCGCGACAGGATCTCCGCGGTGCCCTCGGTCGCGACCAGGTTGAAGCCCAACTGCTGCAGGCGGTGCGCGGGAAGGATGACGGCGCGCTTGTCGGCGTCGGCGACCGAGATGAAGACCGTGCCGGAAGTCGGCATGCCGCCGTAGGCAGCAGCCTGGCTCTTCGCGAACGCCGTCGGGAAGTCCTTGTCGATGCCCATGACCTCACCGGTCGAGCGCATCTCAGGGCCGAGCACCGAGTCGACGATCTTGCCGTCCCTGGTACGGAACCGCTTGAACGGCAGCACGGCCTCCTTGACGGCCACAGGAGCGCCGAGGGGCACCCGTGAGCCGTCCGACTTCGGCAGCAGGCCCTCTGCCTTCAGCTCGTCGATGGTGGCTCCGACCATGATGCGGCTCGCGGCCTTCGCCAACGGGATGCCGAGTGCCCTTCGACACGAACGGCACGGTGCGGCTGGCCCGAGGGTTCGCCTCGATCACGTACAGCACACCGGCGCTGATCGCGAACTGCACGTTCAGCAGTCCTCGTACGCCGACGCCCTCAGCGATCGCGAGAGTCGCGATGCGCACCCGGTCGATGTCGCTGCGTCCCAGCGAGATCGGCGGCAGCGTGCAGCTGGAATCGCCGGAGTGGATGCCGGCCTCTTCCAGGTGCTCCATGACGCCGCCGATGTACAGCTCGTTCCCGTCATAGAGCGCGTCGACGTCGAGCTCGATCGCGTCGTCGAGGAAGCGGTCGACCAGCAGCGGCGTTCCGGGTCCGACGATGACCTCGCCGGCCGTGCGTACGAAGTAGTCGCGCAGGCTCGCCGTGTCGTACACGATCTCCATGCCGCGCCCGCCGAGCACGAAGCTCGGGCGCACCAGCACCGGGTAGCCGATGTCCTCCGCGATGACGACGGCGCCCTCCACGTCGATCGCCGTGCCATGACGCGGAGCAATGAGTCCGGCGGAGTTCAGCAGCTGGGAGAACAGCTCGCGCTCCTCGGCGATGTCGATCGCCTCGGGGCTCGTGCCGAGCACCGTGTAACCGGCTGCCTCGATGCCCTTGGCGAGCCCGAGGGGGGTCTGGCCGCCGAGCTGGCACACCACGCCGAGAATGGTGCCGCTGGCGGCTTCGGCGTCGAGCACCTCGAGAACGTCCTCCAGCGTGAGCGGCTCGAAGTACAGCCGATCCGAGGTGTCGTAGTCGGTCGAGACCGTCTCGGGGTTGCAGTTGACCATCACTGTCTCGTAGCCGGCATCCGAGAGTGCGAAGGAGGCGTGCACGCACGAGTAGTCGAACTCCACGCCCTGACCGATGCGGTTCGGTCCCGAGCCGATGATGACGACCTTGGTGCGCTCGGATGGCGCGACCTCGGTCTCGAAGTCGTAGCTCGAATAGTGGTACGGCGTGAGAGCGGGGAACTCCCCCGCGCACGTGTCGACCGTCTTGTAGACCGGACGGATGCCGAGACCGTGGCGGATGCTGCGCACCTCTGCCTCGCTGATGCCGCGGAGCTCCGCGAGCTGTACGTCGGAGAAGCCGTGCTCCTTCGCGTAGCGGATGATCTCGGTGTCGAACTGACCGGCGGTGCGGACGGTCTCAGCGACCTCGTTGATGAGCACGATCTGATCGAGGAACCAGGGGTCGATGGCTGTGGCGTCGAACGCCTGCTCGATCGTCGCGCCCTTGCGCAGCGCCTGCTGCAGCACGACGATGCGGCCATCGGTCGGAGTCTTCGAGATCTCCAGCAGCTCATCCACCGTGCGCGACTCGTCGCCCCAGTGGAAGCTGGAGCCTCGCTTCTCGAGCGAGCGGAGCGCCTTCTGCAGCGCTGTGGCGTAGTTTCGGCCGATCGCCATGGCCTCGCCCACCGACTTCATGGTGGTGGTCAGCGTTGGGTCAGCTGCGGGGAACTTCTCGAACGCGAAGCGAGGGACTTTGACGACCACGTAGTCGAGCGTCGGCTCGAAGCTCGCGGGCGTCACACCCGTGATGTCGTTCGGGATCTCGTCGAGACGGTAACCGAGCGCGAGCTTCGCGGCGAGCTTCGCGATCGGGAAGCCGGTGGCCTTGGAAGCAAGTGCGCTCGAGCGCGAGACGCGCGGGTTCATCTCGATCACGATGATGCGGCCGTTGCTGGGATCGATGGCGAACTGGATGTTGCAGCCGCCGGTATCGACGCCGACGGCGCGGATGATGTCGATGCCGATGTCACGCAGCTTCTGGTATTCGCGGTCGGTCAGTGTCAGCGCCGGGGCGACTGTGATCGAGTCCCCCGTGTGCACGCCCACCGGGTCGACGTTCTCGATGGAGCAGACGACGACCGTGTTGTCGGCGGTGTCGCGCATGAGCTCGAGCTCGTACTCCTTCCAGCCGAGGATCGACTCCTCCAGGAGGACTTCGTTCGTCGGCGAGTCGTGAAGGCCGGCACCGGCCATGCGGCGGAGGTCCTTCTCGTCGTATGCGAATCCCGATCCGAGACCGCCCATGGTGAAGCTGGGGCGCACGACGAGCGGGTAGCCCAGCTCGTCGGCTGCGGCGAGCACCTCGTCCATGCTATGAGCGATGCGGCTCGCCGCGACGTCTGCGCCGGAGTCGAGCACCAGCTGCTTGAAGATCTGACGATCCTCACCCTTGTTGATCGCCTCGAAGCTGGCGCCGATCAGTTCGACGTCGTACTTCTCCAGGATGCCGTGATTGTGCAGTTCGATCGCGGCGTTCAGCGCCGTCTGGCCGCCGAGCGTCGGAAGGATCGCGTCGGGCTTCTCCTTGGCGATGATGGTCTCGATGACCTGCCAGGTGATCGGCTCGATGTACGTCGCGTCTGCGAAGTCGGGATCCGTCATGATCGTGGCCGGGTTCGAGTTGACGAGGATGACGCGGACGCCCTCCTCGCGCAGCACGCGGCAGGCCTGGGTGCCGGAGTAGTCGAACTCGCAGGCCTGGCCGATCACGATCGGGCCGGATCCGATGACGAGGACGGAATTGATGTCGTCGCGCTTTGGCATTACTTGGAATCCTTCACAGTCGCGACGACCAGGTCGCGGAAGCGGTCGAAGAGGTAGTTGGCGTCGTGCGGGCCGGCGGCGGCCTCGGGGTGGTACTGCACCGAGAAGGCGGGGATGTCGAGGGCGCGAAGCCCCTCCACGACGTTGTCGTTGAGACCGATGTGGCTGACCTCGACCTTGCCGTAGCCGTTCGGGCTGTCGAAGGAGCCCTCCAGCGGCGCGTCCACCGCAAAGCCGTGGTTGTGCGCCGTGATCTCGACCTTGCCGGTCGACTTGTCGAGAACGGGCTGGTTGATGCCGCGGTGACCGAACGGGAGCTTGTACGTGCCGAGTCCCAGTGCCCGCCCGAGCAGCTGGTTGCCGAAGCAGATGCCGAAGAACGGCAGCCCATCGTCGAGCACACTGCGCAGGAGCGCGACATGGTCGCCCGACGCCGCGGGGTCTCCCGGGCCGTTGGAGTAGAACACCGCAACCGGATCGACGGCGCGAATGTCGTCGATGGTCGACGACTGCGGCAGCACATGCACTTCGAAGCCGCGCGCGGCGAGGTTGTCGATCGTGGCCTGCTTGACGCCGAGGTCGAGCACGGCGAGATTGCCGACGCGCTCCCCCACCGGCATCGTGACCGTCGCGACATCGACCGAGACCTGAGCCGACAGATTCTGTCCGCTCATCTCGGGCGCCTGCTGCACGCGTCGCAGCTGCTCATCAGCATCAATCGTGGCGTCCGCACCCGAGAAGATGCCGCCGCGCATGGAACCGGCGGAGCGGATGTGGCGTGTGATCGACCGCGTGTCGATGCCGCTGATTCCGACGATGCCGTCACGGACCAGGATCTCGTCGAGCGACGCGTTCGCGCGCCAGTTCGACACCACACGGGAGGGATCGCGAACGATGTAGCCCGCGACCCAGATGCGACGCGACTCGTGGTCTTCGTCGTTCATTCCGGTGTTGCCGATGTGGGGAGCGGTCTGCAGCACGATCTGTCCGGCGTAGGACGGATCGGTCAGCGTCTCCTGGTATCCGCTCATGCCGGTCGAGAAGACGACCTCGCCTAGCGTGGTCCCCTGAGCGCCGTATGCACGGCCGATGTGGCGGGTACCGTCCTCGAGGACGAGAACGGCGGGATCTGGCAGGGTCATGATTCGGCTCCTGTGTCTTTCGCGGGGATGAGCCGCTGGAGTTCTGAGATGAGGTTCTGGGGTTCGCCGCTGGTGACGCGCAGATACGAGTCGACGATCATGTCGTCGGCGACGTTCCATGCGAGTCGGACGAGGCCGTTCGGCTCCACGACACGGTCGATCGTGACCGTGGCGCGGTCGACCTGCACCAGCTTCGCGGAGGCGAGGAACACCGTGGGCACGCCGTCGAGGCAGAGCGCAGCCCCGCGGTCGGTCACCGCGATCTCACCGCGGGCCCGGTACGCGAGCGGTGTGATCGCCAACCGTTCGAGCGGCTGGTCGTGCCGTGTCGTCGAGACGTAGAGCACCTCGTGCCTGGTGAGGACCTCCGCGTGCTCCGGTACACCCATCGGGGCGACGTGCACGCCGTCTCGACGCAGCCGTCGTCGCCAGGCCAGGTACATAGACAGCAGGATCAGGATCGCCACCAGGATGGTGATGGCGACCGCGATGTCTCGCATGCTCATGCGGTGAGCTCTTCGACGACAGCGCCGGATTCGACCGTGACCAGACCATGGTGAACAGTCCATTCGACGCGACCGGGGAGATCGCGGCCGAGATACGGCGAGTTCTGGCTACGACCGTGCAGATCGGCCGCAGTGAAAGCACCCTCGCGGGAAGCGTCGTACAGGGTGATCTGCGCGGGCTGACCGGCCTCCAGCGGGGTGCCGTGGCCCTCGAGCAGGCCGATGCGTGCGGGTGTCGCACTCATGACGCGGGCGACGTCGGCCCATCCGATGAGGCCGGTCTGCACCATCGACTGATGCACGACGCGCAGGGCGCTCTCGAGCCCGACCATGCCGTTGGCAGCGGCCTGCCACTCGCAGGCCTTGTTCTCGCTAGGGTGCGGGGCGTGGTCGGTGGCGACGATGTCGATCGTGCCGTCGGCGAGGCCCTCACGCACAGCCAGCACGTCTTCTTCGCGACGAAGAGGCGGATTCACCTTGTATCGCGCGTCATAGCCGCGCACGAGGTCATCGGTGAGCAGCAGATGGTGCGGGGTGACCTCGGCGGTGACGTTGATGCCGCGCTTCTTGGCCCAGCGGATGATGTCGACAGAACCTGCGGTGGACAGGTGGCAGACGTGCAGGCGCGAGCCGACGTGCTCGGCGAGGAGCACATCCCGGGCGATGATCGACTCTTCGGCGACGGCCGGCCAACCGGCGAGGCCGAGCTCCGCCGACACCGCCCCCTCGTTCATCTGCGCTCCCTCTGTGAGGCGCGGATCCTGAGCGTGCTGCGCGATGACGCCACCGAAAGACTTCACGTACTCGAGTGCACGCCGCATGATCAGCGGATCGAAGACGCAGAAGCCGTCGTCGCTGAACACGCGGACCTTGGCCCGTGAGGTCGCCATGGCTCCGAGCTCTGCGAGCCGTTCGCCCTTCTGACCGACCGTCACGGCGCCGATCGGCTGGACCGTTGCGTACCCGGCAGCCTCGCCGAGGGCGAGCTCCTGTTCGACGACGCCTGCGGAATCGGCCACCGGCGAGGTGTTGGGCATCGCGAAGACGGCAGTGAAGCCACCGGCCGCGGCGGCCCTCGTGCCGGTGAGGATCGTCTCGGACGCCTCATAGCCGGGCTCACGAAGATGCGTGTGCAGGTCGACGAGGCCGGGAAGTGCGACGAGCCCGTCGGCGTCGACGACACGGGCGCCGGCACGGCTGAGGCCGGTGCCGATCTCGGCGATGATGCCGTTCTCCACCACGATGTCGGCGGCCTTCGTTCCCAGGAGCTGTGCCCCGGTGATCACGAGGGTATCCATCAACTGCCTTCTCCTCGTTCGTCTTCTCGTTCTCCCGCCAGCAGCAGGTAAAGCACGGCCATCCGCACAGACACGCCGTTGGTGACCTGTTCCAGCACTGTCGAGCGCGGCGAGTCCGCGGCTTCGGCGGAGATCTCCAGGCCGCGATTCATGGGTCCGGGGTGCATCACAATGCTATCGCTCGGAAGCGTCGCAGCACGCACCGCGTCCAACCCCCAGCGCCGGGAATACTCCCGCTCACTCGGGAAATACGCCGCGTTCATCCGTTCGAGCTGGATACGCAGCATCATCACGGCATCCGGACCGTGGGCGAGTGCCTCGTCGAGGTCGTAGAGCACTCGCACCGGCCACTGCGAGACGTTCTGCGGAACCAGCGTCGGCGGCGAGACCAGCGTGACCTCTGCGCCGAGGGTCGTGAGCAGCCAGACGTTCGATCGTGCGACCCGCGAGTGCAGCACATCGCCCACGATCACGACGCGGACGCCGGAGAGGTCGCGGCCTCGGCTCCCGGCGCCGAACCGACGCTTTCGAATCGTGAAGGCGTCGAGCAGCGCCTGGGTCGGGTGCTCGTGCGTGCCATCACCTGCGTTGACCACGCCGGCGGTGATCCAGCCGCTCGTCGCGAGTGTGCGCGGCGCTCCGGAGGCGTGATGGCGGATGACGACGGCATCCGCTCCCATCGCCTGCAGGGTCTGCGCGGTGTCCTTGAGGCTCTCGCCCTTCGAGACGCTGGATCCCTTCGCGGCGAAGTTGATGACATCGGCCGAGAGGCGCTTGGCGGCGGCCTCGAAGGAGATGCGCGTGCGCGTGGAATCTTCGAAGAACAGGTTCACCACGGTCTTGCCGCGCAGGGTCGGGAGCTTCTTGTTCTCGCGCGACTGCGTGTCGGCCATGTCCTCAGCGACGTCGAGGATGCGCAGAGCGCTCGTTCGATCGAGGGTTCGGGTGTCGAGGAGGTGTCTCATTCTCCGATCGTCACCGCCTCGGCGCCGTCGTTCTCGAACAGGCGCACGTTGACGCGCTCCTGGCGGGACGACGGGATGTTCTTGCCGACGAAGTCGGGGCGGATCGGGAGCTCACGGTGTCCGCGGTCCACGAGGATCGCCAGTCGCACGGTCGACGGTCGCCCGATCGACTGGATCGCGTCGAGAGCGGCGCGGATGCTGCGCCCTGAGAACAGCACATCATCGACGAGCACGACCGTCTTGCCGTCGATCCCTCCGGCGGGGATGTCGGTGGGCTGCGGAGACCTGGTCGGGTGCTTGGCGAGGTCGTCGCGGAAAAGCGTGACGTCCAGAGAACCGGTCGCCACCGACGTCTGGGCGATGCTGCTGATCAGCGTGCCGAGGCGGTGGGCGAGAGTGACTCCGCGGGTCGGAATGCCCAGCAGGACGAGGTTCTCAGCTCCCCGGTTGGATTCGAGGATCTCGTGCGCGATACGGGTCAGAGCCCGCGAGATATCGGCTTCATGCAGCACAGTACGTGCGCTCATTCACCGCTCCCTTCTCCGCCTCTCTGGACGGTGTTAAAGGTTGCTTGCTGGTCCAGCTTAGCGGAGCGCACGATCCACCCGCGCTCAGACTCCCAGGCGCAGGGCGTCGTCCGTGACGTCGTCGACCTTCTTCGCCCGGATCGGATGCCCCGTGGTGCTCAGGCAGCGCCCGGTCTTAAGATCCCACTTCCAGTCGTGCATGCTGCAGGTCAGCACGCCGTCCTCGTCGACCTTGCCCGTCTTTGTGAGGTCGGCGCGCAGGTGCGGGCAGCGTCGCTGCACGACCCAGTCGCCGATCTCGGCGTCCTCGGTCTGGTCGGTCTGCTCGGAGTACCAGTTCTCCACGTACTCGATCCGATCGACCGAGAGGCACTTGAGGAACGTCGTGAGGAACTCGTTGAACTTGCCGCTGCGTCCGACGTGGAACTGCATCGAGAGGAAGATCGAGTTCGACCAGTCGATCTCGTGATCGCGGATGTTGGTGGAGACCAGATCAGCGGGGATCGTGTACCAGTAGATGCACTCCTCCCCCGCGTACTCCCGGACCTTGGCCCGCGGGAAGTCGACCACCATGTCGAGATCGCCGATGCGGAACCGCACGCAACCGCCGACGCCGAGGCGGATGGTGCGCGACTTCTTCAGCAGCGGCTCCCACCACGCCTTCAGTGTCTCGAGCATCTCCGCGGGCGGGATGGTCTCTGCGCGCGACGCCTCCTCGTCACGGATCTCCTGCTGGCGACTGGCGCGCTGCGACTCGAGGTACTCCCACTTCTCGTCGAAGATGTGGGCGATCTCGGCATCCGTGTACAGCGTCTGCGTGATCGCCATGTCGGTGTGATCCAGCTCGACCACGGTGCCGGGCACGAACAGCTGCCCGTCGTACTGCGGCGCCTTTTCCTCGAGGTGCGCGAGGAACTGCTTCTGATCCGTGAAGATCGAGTCGTCGTCGAGACCGAAGCCGTTGTACTTGAACAGGTCGTCGCGCAGGAACATCGGCGGCCCTGCCATCGGGAACACATGCGGAGCGTCGACCTTCTCGATGTAGAACATCGCGCGCTTGTTCTGCGCGTCGCGCTTCAGACGGGCGAAGTTCTGCTTCGCATCCTGCGGCAGGTCGTAGACCATCGGCCACCAGATCGCGCCGGACGTCTGCGTGAAGTACGCATCCGGCTTGCCGAAGCTCAAGAGCCTCTCGAGGTCGAGCGGATGCGAGTCGTTCTGGTTGAGCACGGATGCCGTGCCATCGTCGACGCTGAGCGATGAGTCGCCGATCGGGCCGTCACTGGGAGCGCGCAGCGGGGTGATCATGATCTTCAGCTCACCGCGCTGAATCACTTCACCTGCCGGTGCGTAGGTGATGTTGTCATAGCCGAGCGCGCGGATGTCCTTCTCGAGGTCGTCGATCGGATAGTCCGGCAGCAGCACCTCGATGTCCTTGCGGATGTAGCGCTGCAGCAGTGTCGGATCGAAGTGATCGCGGTGGCGGTGCGAGATGTACAGGAAATCCGCTTCCCGCCCATACTTCTCCCAGTCGAGACCCCGGTTGTCGGGGAACGGGAACCAGGAACCATAGAACGACGGACCGAGCACCGGGTCGCAGATGATGTTTCCGCCGACCGTTTCGATGAACATGCCGGCGTGACCGAGCCCCGTGATCCGCATTGCGCTCCTTCTGAGATTGACCTCACGATTCTACCCGGGGCCCTCTGAGCGCACGCCGAGGCCGGGCCGGGCGAAACGATCGCACCGATGGCGTCAGCGAGCCGCAGCGGCACGCACGCGCACGATCGCGGTCTTGAACTCCGGCATCGCCGACACAGGGTCGGTGGCATCGATCGTCAGCAGGTTCGCACTGTGTTCGCCGGGAAAGTGAAAGGGCAGGAACACGGTATCCGGCCGGATGGTCGTGCTGGTCGCGACCGTCGCCATGACGGTGCCGCGGCTGTTCTCGAGCACGGCAGGGTCACCATCGCGGAGCCCTCGGTCGGCAGCCGTCGATGGATGCATCGTCGCTTCCATCACACTCCGCGCGGCCATCAGTTCCGGCACCCGTCGAGTCTGCGCACCGGACTGATAGTGCTCCAGCAACCGACCGGTGACGAGTGTCAGTTCGTCGCCGGTCGCGACGTTCTCTGGTCGCGCAGTGACCGATACCGCCACGATGCGGGCTCGGCCATCGGGATGCCGGTACCCGTCGAGCAGCGGACGCGGTGTGCCGATGCTTCCGCTCGGGTACGGCCAGTAGGCCTCCCGACCGTCGTCCAGCAGAGCATGACTGAGCCCGGAATAGTCCGCGATGCCGCCCGCAGAGGCTCGCGCCAGTTCGTCGAACACGAGTGCGGGATCGACGTCGAAACGACCAGGCGCGTTCAGCCGACGAGCCAGCTCGGAGAAGATCCACAGTTCACTGCGTACTCCGTCAGGCGGCGCCGTCGCGCGCCTGCGCCGGAGCACTCGCCCTTCCAGGTTCGTCATGGTGCCCTCCTCCTCAGCCCACTGCGTCACCGGAAGCACGATGTCGGCCATCGCCGCGGTCTCGGAGAGGAAGAAGTCGCAGACGACGAGAAGTTGCAACCGGCCGAGCCGTCTTCGCACTGCACCCGCATCCGGCGCCGAGATGACCGGGTTCGAACCGTGCACCAGCAGGGCTCGGATCCCGTCCGGCTCGTCGATGGAGGCGAGCAGCTGAACGGCAGGCAGACCGGGACCGGGGATGTCGTCGGCGTTCACGCCCCACACATCGGCGACGTGAGCGCGTGCAGCAGGGTCGGTGATCTTGCGGTAGCCGGGTAGTTGGTCGCTCTTCTGGCCGTGCTCACGACCGCCCTGACCGTTTCCCTGCCCGGTGAGCGTTCCGTAGCCGCTGCCGGGCCGGGTGGGCAGTCCGAGGATGAGAGCGAGGTTGATGGCCGCTGTCGCAGTGTCGGTGCCGTTGGCGTGCTGTTCGACGCCGCGGCCGGTGAGGATGAACGTCTCCGCCCCTGACGAGAGACGCCGCGCCACATCGCGCAACGCGTGCACGGGTACGCCCGTCACCTGCTGCACACGGGCCGGCCACCATGCAGCCACGCTGCGGCGCAGGTCATCGAATCCGATGGTGTGCTCCTCTACCCCCTTCGCGTCGTACATCCGCTCCGAGATCACGATGTGCGTGAGACCGAGCAGCAGCTCAAGGTCGGTCCCCGGCGCAGGTGCCACGTGCAGCCCCTGCCCGTCTTCGGTCAGCCGTGCCGTCGCGCTGCGGCGCGGATCGACGACGATGAGGCCGCCAGCCTCTCGGACACCGGCGAGGTGCGACAGAAACGGAGGCATGGTCTCTGCGACGTTCGAGCCCAGCATCAGGACGGTCTTCGCTGCATCCAGATCGGTCAGCGGGAACGGCAGACCCCGGTCGATACCGAACGCGCGGTTCGCCGCCGCTGCTGCGGACGACATGCAGAAGCGACCGTTGTAGTCGATGCGCGATGTGCCGAGCGCGATGCGCGCGAACTTTCCCAGCTGATAGGCCTTCTCGTTCGTGAGGCCGCCGCCCCCGAAGACGCCGATGCTGTCGTGGCCGGACTCGATCTGAAGGTCTCGAATGCGCTGCGCGAGGAGGTCGAGCGCGGTGGACCACTCCGTCGCCACGAGTTCGCCGCGAGCGTCTCGGACGAGAGGTGTGCGTATGCGCTCATCGGAATCCAACAGGGTCGAAGAGGTCCAGCCCTTCTTGCACAGGCCGCCGCGGTTGGTCGGGAAGGAGCGGCCTGTGACTGTCAGCGTCGGTTCGTCGAGCGCAGCATCCGCGGCTCTCGGCGTGAGAGTCATCGCGCATTGCAGCGCGCAGTATGGGCAATGGGTGTGGGTCTCGACGTTCATGCCGGCGCTGCCTGCGCGGCCGACGCGAACCTGTCGATGAGTTCGGCAAGACGAGGCTTGCATCCCCCGCAGCCGGTGCCGGCGCGCGTGTCACGGCCCAGGCACGCCACGGTATCGCTGCCGGCGGCGACCGATTCCTCGATGCGCTGCACGGTGACGCCGTTGCACCAGCACACCGTCGCCGTCGGGGCGAAGGCGTCGGCACTCGCGATCGCACCGTCATCCGCGCCGTCCAATCGCAGCAGCAGAGAACGATCGGCAGGCAGCTCGCCGCGACGGTCGTACAGGAGCGTGAGCTCGGCGCCGGTGCGCGGCATCCCGACGCAGGCGAAGGCTTCGAGGATCCCGTCTCTGGTCACCACTTTGAGGTAGCGGCCGTGCTGCGGATCGGCCCACTCGGCGACGTGCCGGTGCGGCATCGGCTCGCCGGGCGGTGGGGAATCCCAGACGTCCACATCGACATCGCCCACCGCCACCACATCGATCTCGTCGGCCTTCAGCATGACGACGGTGTCTCTCTCGACTGGTGCCGCCATGGGGATCGCCTCGCCTGCGGCGTCCGCTGTGAGCCGATGGCCCAGCCAGTCGGCTTGTCGCCATCCTGGACCGATGAGCCCTGATGGCGCACCAGGCAGGCGCGTCAGCGCGGCCGTGTCATCCGTTCGCTCCACCACGTGGGCGCAGTCGCCGATCGCGTAGATGTGCTCGTCGGTCCACGAACGGAAATTCTCGTCCACGACGATCCCGGCAGCGGTGCGCAGCCCCGCCAGCGTCGCCAGTTCCGCTCGCGCACCGACGCCGCACGACAGCACCAGCAGGTCTCCTCGAACGTAGTTGCCGTCAGCCGTGACCAGCGCGTCGAATGTGCGCACGCCGTCGCCGTCCGTGTGGAATGCGACCGCCTCGGCCCTGCTATGCGCGTACACCGCCACACCGCTCGCGCGCAGCGCGCGCGAGAGCACAGTGCCGGATCCTCGATCGAGGCTGCGCGGCATGGGCGTGGGGCCGTGGTGCACGACGCCGACCTCAGCGCCGGCCTTCGCAGCGAGCAGCGCGAACTCGAGGCCGAGGACCCCGGCCCCGAGCACGATGATCCGCGACCGCTCGTCTACGGCCGCACGTACGCGCTCCGCGTCGGCAAGATCACGCAGCACTGTGACGCCGGCCGGCAGCGCCGGGTCGGCACCGATCGCACCGGATCCCGCTCTGGACAACGACGACAGATCGAAGGCCGGCCGATCGATGCCGGTGAGCGTGGGCACGTTCGCACGAGCACCGGTCGCGAGCACGAGCCGGTCGTACGACACGCTCTCTCCGGTCGACAGCTCCACCTGCCTGCTCAGCCGATCGATATCGGTGACCCTGGTATCCAGATGCACGTGCACGCCGGCGTTCATGCTCGCCTGCGGGTCGTGCAGGGTGATGCTCGCGGCATCCGTTCGACCGACCGTCATCTCCGCCACTCGAACCCTGTTGTACGGGGCCTCCTTCTCCGCGCCGATGACAGTGAGATCGATGAGGCCTTTCTTCATCGCAGGAAGCAGCTCTTCGCACAGCCGGGCGCCGACCGGGCCGAACCCGACGATCACGACCCGAAGTCGCGATTCGCGGTCGGACACCTTCAGATCCGCCGTCCGTCGAGAGAAGCGCGGGGCACGGCATACGCGAGCACCGTGATCACGAGGAGGACGAGGTACGCGACACCGAAGCCGATGAACGCCGCCTGGTAGCCGCCGGATGCGAGCTGTGACGCGTTCAGCACCTGTGGAACCACGAATCCGCCGTAAGCTCCGAGCCCGGAGATGAGCCCGAGCGCGGCTGCGGCACGACGCGCCACCATGGCGCCGTCGCCCTCCCGACGCGCGACGGCCCTCGCGGAGAACACGATGGGGATCATCCGGTACGTGGAGCCGTTCCCGACTCCCGTTGCGGCGAAGAGCAGCAGGAAGCAGGCGAGGAACAGCCAGAACTGGCCGAGCGCGAGCACCCCGAGGATGCTGAAGGCGCCGACCGCCATGACCGCGAAGGCTGCGATCGTCACCCGTGCGCCACCGAAGCGGTCGGCCAGACGCCCGCCCAACGGTCGGAACAGGGAACCGACGAGGGCGCCGAGGAATGCCAGGGACACCACGGCGGTGCCGACGTGCAGGGAGCCGAACTCGGGGAACTCATCCACGATCAGCTTGGGGAACACACTCGAGAATCCGATGAACGATCCGAAGGTGCCCACATACAGCAGTGCGAGCAGCCACAGGTGAGGTTCCCGCAACGCTGCTGCGGATCCTGCGAAATCGGCCTTCGCCGAGGACAGGTTGTCCATGTACCGCCAGGCGCCCCAGGCGGCCAGCAGGATGAAGGGCACCCACATCCAACCGGCGATCGGCAGACCGAGACCGATGCCGGCGACGATCGAGACCACGATCGGTACGAAGAACTGCGCGACCGAGGTCCCCAGGTTCCCACCCGCTGCGTTGAGTCCGAGTGCCCACCCCTTCTCCCGCTGAGGGAAGAAGTACGTGATGTTCGCCATGGAGCTGGCGAAGTTGCCGCCGCCGAAACCTGCGAGGCCGGCGATGATCAGCATCATCCAGAACGGCGTGTCCGGGTTGCCCACCGAGATCGCGAGCAGCGACGCCGGGATCAGCAGCAGCAGAGCGGAGACGATCGTCCAGTTGCGTCCGCCGAAGCGCGGCACCATGAACGTGTAGGGGAAGCGCAGCGTCGCTCCGACGAGGCTCGGCACGGACAACAGCCAGAACGTCTCAGCGCTGGTGAAGGTGAAGCCTGCCGCGGGAAGCAGCACGACCACGACGCTCCACAGCTGCCAGACGATGAAACCGAGGAATTCCGCGTAGATCGACCAGCCGAGGTTGCGCCGTGCGATCGGGCGTCCCTCGCCCTTCCAGAATTCGGTGTTCTCGGGGTCGAAGCCGTCGATCCACCGCCCCGGTCGACGGGTGAGTGCAATCGAACGTGCGTGCTGGTCCTGTGCTGGTGATACGGACGAAATGACCACGGCTGGCTCCCTGAGACGCGCGGGTCCGAAACTTCCGGACGGTACGGCATCGACCATATGAGCGCGGTGTTTCGGGTGAGCGCGGGATTCGTTTCCGACGGATCACTTCTGCATCACCCGCGCAGTCGGGACCGGTGAGGGGCTCGTGACATTCGTGTAACAGACGGCCGCATGGGGTGTCAGGACTCGAACAGGCCCCGGATGTCGTCGGCCGTGAGCGACTGGGCGAACATCTCCTCGTCATCCATCACTGCGGTGAACAGGCGCGCCTTGCGCTCCTGCAGAGCGAGCACCTTCTCCTCGATCGTGCCGGACGAGATCATCCGGTACACCATGACGGGGTTCTGCTGTCCGATGCGGTGCGTCCGGTCGACGGCCTGAGCCTCAGCCGCCGGATTCCACCACGGATCCAGCAGGAACACGTAGTCGGCCTCGGTGAGAGTCAGACCGAATCCGCCTGCCTTCAGACTGATCAGGAACACGGGCTGCTCGCCGGCCCTGAACCCGTCGATCACCTGTGGTCGGTGCCTAGTCGAGCCGTCGAGGTACGCATAGTCGATGCCGGCCTTATCGAGCCGGGCCGCCGCCTCCTGCAGATACGACGTGAACTGGCTGAAGACCAGCGCACGGTGGCCCTCCGCCTGCAGTTCCTGCACGTGTTCGAGCAGAGCATCCAGCTTGCGCGAACCGATCTTCGCGTCGGCCGGGTCGACGAGCCCTGGCGACAGACTCAGCAGTCGCAGCATCGTGAGCGAACGGAACACGATGAAGCGGTTGCGATCGAGGTCTTCCAGCAGTCCAAGGACCTTCTGCCGTTCACGCTGCAGCACGGTGTCGTACAGCACACGATGCGCGGGGCTGAGTTCGACGTGCAGGTGCTGTTCCTGCTTCTCCGGCAGGTCGGCGGCGACGAGTTGCTTCGTGCGACGCAGCATGAGCGGACGGATGCGGCGGCGCAGCCGCTGCAGCCTTCGCTGCCGGTACTCGCCGCCCTCTTCGTTCTCCGGAACCTTGCCCTTCTCGATCGGCTGCACGTAGTCCTCGCCGAATTTCCTGGCGGACGCGAACAGGCCGGGGGCCGCGAGCTTCAACAGCGCCCACAGGTCGGTGAGGCTGTTCTCCATCGGCGTGCCGCTCACGGCGTATACGACGTCGGCGTTGAGCGCGGCGACGGCGCGGTGCTGCTTCGTCTTGGGATTCTTCACGAACTGCGCTTCGTCGAGGATGAGTCCGGCCCACCGGGTCTCGGCGAACTCCTTCTCGTCGAGGCGCACCAGCGTATACGAAGTGATGACGATGTCCGCGTTCTGCGCGGCATCCTTCATCGCATCGCGCTTGACACTGCTGCTGTCGATCACGCGCACGCGCAGGTTCGGCGCGAAGCGGGCGGCTTCGCTCTGCCAGGAACCGAGCACCGAGGTCGGTGCGACGACGAGGAATGGCCGCTCCTCCCCCGCTTCTTTGGCGTGCAGCACGAGCGACAGCAGCTGGATGGTCTTTCCGAGCCCCATGTCGTCGGCGAGGATGCCGCCCAGACGGTGGGCCCAGAGGAAGGCCAGCCAGTCGAACCCTGCCTTCTGATACGGGCGCAGTTCGCCGTCGAGTCCGCGGGGAACCGGCGTCGTAGGAACACCTGTCGCCTGGCGCAGCCCCTCGGCCGTCGCGCGCCAGCTCACAGCAGGCAGCGCTTCGTCTGCGAGGTCCTCGAACTCTTCCCAGAGATCAGTCTGATAGCGACTGATGCGCGGTCCGGTCTCCCACTCCTGCAGCTCGGAGGCCTCGTCGATGAGCTCGCGGAGGCGATCGAGCGCCGGGTGGTTCAGCGACAGATAGCTGCCGTCGACCAGCAGGAGCTTGCGTCGTCCTTTCGACATCGCCTTGAACAGCGGCGTGAACGGGATCGACCGCCCGTCGATCTTCACGAGGACTCCGAGGTCGAACCAGTCCGCGTCGGTGCTCTCCACCGTCGACACGGTGATCTCCGGGGTGCCGGTCAACTCCTGATAGTCCTTGCGAGTGCCGTTCTCGACGACGCTCACTCCCTGCTCCTGGAATGCCGGCACGACGTGGGCGACGAACTCCGCAGCATCGACGTCATGAAGGGTGCCTGTTGCCGCGAAGACGGAGTCGGAGAGCTGCTGCCAGAGCTGTTCGATGGTGCCCTGACGCTCCAATTCGGCAGCGTCGTCGCGCACGGCATCCGATGTCGAGGAGAGCGGGAACCGTCCGTAGCCCTTGTATGTCCATTCGAAGGCGTAATCGATCGTGTCGCCGGTGCGGAACGTGACGACCAGCGTCGGCTGCGGCAAGGGGACCACTGGCAGCTTCACCGCGCCGACCGTGCGGATCGGCGCGCGTCTCGCGAGTGCTGGATATACCTCTCGCAGGAACGCCGCCTCGTCCGTCTTGGAGACGACGATAGGCCCCTGCGCCTTGAGAAGCGCGTACACGGAGTCGCTGAGTTCGGCTTCGGCCAGTGTCAGTGCGATGCGGCTGCCGAGCGATTCGGCGACATAGACCCCCGAGTGCCCGATGGGGCGCACGCCGGTTGTCGGGACCACGCGCCCGTCGACGATGATCTCGGCGGTGATGTCGAGCCCGCCGTCGTCGGCCCTGGCGAACTCGGCGGACACCGACGCCGTGTCGCCGAGCGCGACGACAGTGCTCTTCTGAGTCGAGATCAGCGGGATGCCGAGAGCCGCGCCGTGACGCAGATGCCCCCACAGCAGCGAGGACTCGATCAGATCCATCGAGAGCCAGTCCCCTGCGGTGCCGGAGAGCAGAGAGTCGCGCGACAGACTCAGCAGATCGGCGAACCAGCGCACGCGCTCACGACCGAACAGACCTGCCGAACGGCGCACCGAGTCCCAGGACACATCGCCCTGGATCCACGCACCTGTTGCGACGCTGCGCATCAGCGGGCGGATGCCCAGAATCAGTTCGCCCGTTCCCTTGGCGAGGTCGCGCGGCGTGACGGGGCGCACCGGTCGCGGTGACCAGTGGTGCACTCCGCTGTCAGCCCGCTGCCGCAGCTCGACACCCAGCGCGATCGCAGTGGGGGCATCCGCGGCCGTGGACGGCACGAGGGTCCGCCACGCCGGTGGTGACGGGCGGGCGGGCACGACAGCCTTCGTCAGAACTGCATCGTCATTGTTGACCAGGAGGGTCGCGACGACGTGCTTGCACACCTGTGGAACCGGACAGCTGCAGGATGTCGACGCGACGGTGGCGGTGATGCCCGCGGCGGAGAATCGAACGGTGCAGCGGTAGGAGTGGTCGCCGGAGCCGGCGACCACCGAGGTGAGCATGTGCTCGGCGTCGTCCCACGATGTGCGTGTGACCATGCCGGATCGCTGATACGACACGCCCCGCTGGTACCCGCCTTCGTCGGTGAGAGCACGTATGTCAGCGGGATCGATGTACGGCGCTGGCATGCCGACATCCTCTCAGCGAGCACAGACACTTGATCAGCGCACTCGGTGCGCAACCAGTGCAGCGTGCCCGCACGTCAGCTGGCGCGGGCCACCCTGGCGAGCACGCCGTGCACGAATGCGCCGGAATCGTCTGTCGAGAACTCCTTGGCGAGTTCGACGGCCTCGTCGATGGCGACCGCGGTCGGCACCTCGTCGTTGTGCAGGATCTCCCACACTCCGATCCGCAGCAGAGCACGGTCCACGGCCGGCATCCGATCGAGCTTCCAATCGCGACTGTGCGTCACGATGTGCTCGTCGATCTCATCGCGGTGATCGACGATCCCGTCGACGATCTCGCGAGCGTAGAGCCAGGAGGCCTCACGAGCGGGTTCGCTGGCGGCGCGCCTTGCTTCTGCGGCGAGGGTGACGGAAAGATCGTCCCCGCGGACATCCGAGGAGAAGAGGATGTCGAGTGCGCGCTTGCGCGCCTTCGTCCGGGAGCCCACGCCTTACTTCTCGCGACCGAGGTAGTCACCTGTGCGGGTGTCGACCTTGATCTTCGTGCCGGCCTCGATGAACAGCGGTACCTGCATCTCGTACCCGGTCTCGACGGTCGCGGGCTTGGTGCCGGCCGATGAGCGGTCGCCCTGCAGGCCGGGCTCGGTGTAGGTCACTTCGAGGGTGACGGATGCGGGGAGGTCGATGTACAGCGGGTTGCCGTTGTTCAGCGCGATCGTCACCTGCTGGTTCTCGAGCAGGAAGTTCTTAGCATCGCCGACGGTGGCACCTCCCACAGTGATCTGGTCGTAGTCGGTCGTGTCCATGAACACGAATCCATCGCCATCCGCGTAGAGGTACGTGAAGTCGCGGCGATCGACGTTCTCGATCTCGATCTTCGCTCCGGCGTTGTAGGTGCGGTCCACGGTCTTGCCTGAGACGACGTTCTTCAGCTTGGTGCGAACGAATGCGCCGCCCTTGCCGGGCTTGACGTGCTGGAACTCGATGACGTTCCAGAGCTGTCCGTCGATGCTGAGGACGACGCCGTTCTTGATGTCTGCAGTGGATGCCATGCGCTGAGAGTTCCGTTTCCGTTGATGGGGCCGGCTCGCCGTTTCGGGTTCGATGGGAGCGGCCGACAGTCGATTCTACGGGATGAGAGCGGTGAGCTGACGAACGGCATTCGCGTACCCGTCCACGCCCTCGCCGATCACACGCACTGCCGCGACGTCTTCGAGGTACGAGAAGTGTCGGAACTCCTCTCGCGCATGCACGTCTGAGATGTGCACCTCGGCGAACGGGATGGACACTCCGGTGAGCGCGTCACGCAGTGCGACGGAGGTGTGAGTGAGTCCACCCGGATTGATCACGATGCCGGAGCAGTCCGCACGGGCGGCGTGGATCGCATCGATCAGGGCGCCTTCGTGATTGCTCTGGACGCTGCGCACCTCGTAGCCGGCCGCCGCAGCGGCCTCCGTCGTGATCCTCTCGACATCGGAGAGCGTCGCCTTGCCGTAGATCTCCGGCTGGCGGGTGCCGAGGAGATTGAGGTTCGGTCCGTTGACGAGCAGGATGCGTCGGCGGGGGGTCTCGGCGTTCATCGTGCTCCCCCGCCGATCGGACGCGTCATCTCGAGCTCCGGGCCGATCGATGCGGTGAACCGCACGCCGGTGTCGACGAATCCGATACGCCGATACGCGGCCTGTGCACGGGCATTGTCCGCATGGACATCGAGCGTGAGCCGGGAGTCGCCCAACGAGTCGGCCCACTGCGCTGCCGTGTCGAACAGCGCGTCGATCATTCCGACTCCGCGGTGCTCAGGGCGGACATAGACGCCGACGACGTCGCCGCGAGGCGCGGTGACGGTGCGCCCGTGGTGGTCGGTCGAACCAGCGACACGTCGCAGCACCGAAAGAGTGCCGTTCCATTCGCCGTCGGCTTCCGCGATGAACTGTGCGACGGCATCGCCGGAGGCTGCGCCTTCGGTGCGCTGCTGCCAGAACTCGTCGTCGTGCGCCGATTCCTCTTCGTAGGAGTGCAAGAACGCGATCGCTGCCGCCTGGTCCCGGACCGCATCGAGTCGCAGGTCACGAACCTGCTCCCATTCGTCCGCACGAACACGCCGCACGGTGAAGATCATGCGCCGACCTCCTGATAGGCGGCGAACAGCAGCGATTCGTCCGGAGCCTGCAGAACGGTCGGCTTGGCGATGTCGTCCAGCACGATGAAGCGCAGCATCCCGCCCCGGCTCTTCTTGTCGCGCTGCATGGTGGCGAGCAGTTGCGGCCACGCGCCGGCCCGGTAGCTGGTCGGCAGACCGAGAGACTCGAGCACAGTGCGATGGCGGTCGGCGGACTCATCGGACAGACGCCCTGCGAGTCGCGAGATCTCGGCGGCGAACAGCATCCCGACAGAGATCGCCGCGCCGTGACGCCACCGATAGCGCTCGGCATGCTCGATGGCGTGCCCGAGCGTGTGACCGTAGTTGAGGATCTCGCGCTGGCCGGCTTCGCGGAAGTCCTCGGACACGACTCGCGCCTTCATATCGATCGCGAGTTCGATCGTGCGGCGGAACTCATCGGTCGTCGTATCGACGGCACGTGCAGGATCTGCCTCGATGATGTCGAGGATCTCGGGTGCCCAGATGAAACCGGCCTTCACGACCTCGGCGAAGCCTGCAGTGGCCTCATGCGTGCTGAGGCTGGCCAGCTCGTCGAGGTCGCCGATCACGGCGCGGGGCGCCCAGAATGCACCGACGAGGTTCTTGCCCTCCGCAGTGTTCACACCCGTCTTGCCTCCGACCGAAGCATCGACGAGGCCGAGCACGGTGGTCGGCACCTGCACGACCTGCACACCGCGCAACCAGGTCGCCGCGACGAAGCCGGCGAGGTCGGTCACAGCGCCGCCGCCGTATCCCACGACGGCATCGGTGCGCGTGAAGTCGGACTGCCCCATGATCTGCCAGCAGAAGGCCGCGACCTCGATGCGTTTTCCCTGCTCGGCGTCGGGCACCTCGGCGAGCAGCACCTCGCGGGGTCCCTCAGCAGCGTCGGCGAGCAGGCGGTCGCGCAGTTCGGCAGCGCGTGCGGCGAGAGTGGGCGGGTGCACCACCAGGATCTTCCGCACCGCGGGATCGAGTGCGGCCGACACCTGGTCGAGGATGCCGCGTCCGACCGTGATGTCGTACGACGCCTGCCCTGTCACGCTGATCGTGGTCGTGCTCATGCCTGTTCTCTCCTCCATGCTGCGATCTCATCGGCGATGCGTTGCATCGGCCGGCGTGACGTATCGAATATCGCATCCGCTACCTCTTCGTACCAGGCGCGGCGCTGCTCGTAGATCTGGTTCCAGCGCTCCAGCGGGTCGTCGTCTCCGGCCAGGAGCGGACGACCGCCGGTGCGAATCCGATCGGCGACAGCATCCTGCGTCACGGCGAGGAAGACGACCGGATGCTGGCGCAGCAGCTCGCGTGTCGCCGACGAGCTGACCGCACCGCCCCCGAGCGAGATCACTCCCCCTTGTCTGAGTGCCGCCTCGACCGCAGACTGCTCGAGCGCACGGAAGTGCGACTCACCGTATTTCTCGAAAAGGTCCGGAATCGGGCCGTGCTCGGCAGCGATCCGCTTGTCCGTGTCGATGAATCCGACACCGAGACGCTTGGCCACCTGCCGACCGACGCTGGTCTTGCCCGCGCCCATCGGACCGACGAGCACGACGGTCAGCTGCTCAGGCGTGCTCATCGTGGGCGATCAGCGCTGCCTCCGAGGCGGGCGCGGTGCGCAGCTCGGCCGGGATCGCGTCGAGATAGCCCTGCAGGTTGCGGGCCGTCTCACGGACGCTGTCACCGCCGAACTTCTCCAGCACGGCATTCGCGAGCTCGACGGCGACCATGGCCTCGGCGACCACGCCCGCCGCCGGAACTGCACACACATCGGAGCGCTGGTGGTGGGCGGTCGCGGCGTCGCCGGTAGCGACGTCGATCGTGCGCAGCGAGTGCGGCACGGTCGCGATCGGCTTCATCCCTGCGCGTACGCGGAGCACAGTACCGGTGGACATGCCGCCCTCCGTGCCGCCGGCGCGGTCGGAGCCGCGGGTGATGCCCGCGTCGGCGGAGAAGAGCTCATCGTGTGCGGCAGAACCTCGACGTCGTGTCGTCTCGAAGCCGTCACCCACCTCGACGCCCTTGATCGCCTGGATGCTCATGAGCGCCTGAGCGAGGCGCGCGTCCAGGCGGCGGTCCCAGTGCACGTGCGAGCCGAGTCCTGGTGGAAGCCCGTAAGCGAGCACCTCGACGATGCCGCCGAGTGTGTCGCCATCCTTGCGCGCCTCGTCGACTTCGGTGACCATCGCGGCAGACGTGCCGGCGTCGAAGCACCGCAGCGGATCGGCATCGAGCGCGTCGACATCGTCAGGCGTCGGCAGCGCCGCACCGTCGGGCACTCGTACCGGGCCGATGGAGAGCGTGTGGCTGACGAGACGGATGCCGAGCTCACCCAGGAACGAGCGTGCGACCGCACCGAGCGCGACGCGTGCCGCCGTCTCGCGAGCGCTTGCCCGCTCGAGGATCGGTCGCGCCTCGTCGAAATCGTACTTCTGCATGCCGACGAGGTCGGCGTGCCCAGGACGAGGACGGGTCAACGGCGCCGAACGGCCGCGTGATCTGTCGGTGATCTCCACCGGCTCGGGATTCATGACCTCGACCCACTTCGGCCATTCGGTGTTGCCGATGCGCAACGCGACCGGGCTGCCGAGGGACTTCCCATGGCGCACGCCACCGGAGATCGTGAGCTCGTCCTGCTCGAACTTCATGCGCGATCCGCGACCATAGCCGAGCTTGCGGCGGGCGAGATCCTTCTGGATCGCCTCTGACGAGATCGGGACGCCGGACGGCAGCCCTTCCATGACGGCAATGAGTTCGGGGCCGTGCGATTCGCCGGCCGTGAGCACGCGGAGCATTGCTCCAGTCTCCCATGAGCGCCGACCTTGTTTTCGCCGCGTGTCATGGACGGCGGATCAAGACAGCGACGGAACCTCCAGAGCCGTGCGCATGGCGGCGAGAACCGTCGCCTCGTCGCCGAGTTCATGAAGCGGGCTCCCGTGAACGAACACGCGCACCTGCCGCAGTGCCTGGTGCAGCAGCATCGAATGTCCTGGGGTGACCTCGTCGCCCGGCCACGCTGCTGCCAGCGCGGATGGCCACGGGGCGTACGCGACGTCCAACAGGCTGCCACCGGCTGCCGCGAAAGCGGCGGAGTCCTCGAGCACGGCACCGCCGGGAAGCGTGGCGACCGTGACGTCCACCGGCGCGGCGCCTGCAGCGAATCCGTCCACGGTGACTTCCACGCCGAGCTGCTCCCCCAGCACGCGCAGCGCTTCGGCGCGCTCCGGGCGCCGCGCGCGGACGTCGATCCGCTGTGCACCCATCTCCGCGACGGCGACCAGAGCCGACGACGCGGTCGCACCGGCTCCGAGGATCCGCGCACGCTCGGCGCTGCGGACGCCGTGTTCGGCGAATGCGTCGACGATGCCGCCGACATCGGTGTTGAAACCGAGCGGCGTCTCGCCGAGGAGCAGTGTGTTCACCGCACCGGTCAGCTCAGCATGACGGTCGCGTCGGACGGCTGCACGGAATGCCTGCTCCTTCAGCGGCATCGTGAGGGAGAGTCCGCGCCATGAATCGTCCAGATCGTGGAAAGCAGCATTGAAGCCGCCGGCATCCACCTGTCGACGCCCGTACTCCCAATCCAGTCCGAGAACGCGAATCGCGGCAGAGTGCAGGGCCGGCGACTTGCTGTGAGCGATCGGATCGCCCCACACCGCGAGACGACTGACGCTCATTCCGTCAGCATCCCTGGTCGGGATTCGCGCGGCACCACTCTTGCCAGGTCTTGATCGCAGCCTGGTGCTCTTCGTAGGTCGTGGAGAAGACCGTCTCACCGGTCTGAAGATTGACGGTGACGAAGTAGAACCACGGTCCGTCGACAGGGTGCATCGCGGCCTCGATCGCGGCGTCGTTCGGGTTCGCGATCGGCCCTACGGGCAGTCCGGTGTGGACGTAGGTGTTCCACGGGTTGTCGTCGTTCTGAGCCTCAGTGGAGGTGCTCACCACACCGGCATGAAGCTCGCCGTAGCCGTACTGCGCGGTCGAATCCATCTGCAGCATCATCCCGTCATCCAGACGGTTCTGAATGACGCGCGACACCTTCGCGAAGTCGTCGGTGCGTCCCTCTCGCTGGATGATCGACGCGATCGTCAGGATCCTCTGCTCGTCGCCGGCCGGCACTCCCGCTGCGGTCAAGGATTCACGGGTGCGGTCGACCATCCGCTGGATGACCTGAGTTGCGGTCGCTTCGGGATCGAAGGTGTACACCGCCGGGAACAGCCATCCTTCGAGGCTTTCGGCCGCTACCCCGTACGCGCTGGGATCGGCGACAGCCGCCTGCAGATCCTCCAGCGGAATGCCGATGCTCTCCGTGATCACGGGGAGCGATGATTCGAGGGTCCCGCCTTCGGATATCCCGACGGAGTTCTCCAATTTGTTCGCGTCATCGTTCAGCGCGGCCAGGGCAGCTTCAGCGGTCATCTTGTTCTGCAGCTTGTACACGCCGGGATAAAAGGTGACCGCGATGTTCTCCTTGACGAGGTAGTCGTAGAAGACATCTTCCGTCCTGGTCACGCCCGCCTCGTACAGCGCGGTGGAGACCGGTGAACCGGTATCGCCCTCGTGGATGGTGACGAGCGCCTCGCCGGACGCGATTCCGGGCTCCCAGTCGTCAGGCTCTCCCCATCCCATGATCTCGTTGATCTTGTCGCCATACGTGTTCATCGCCCACGCACCACCGGCCACAGCCCCGCCGATCAGAGCGAGAACGATGATGAGGGCGACGAGACAGCCGGTACGTCGCTTCTTCTTGCGCGGCGCACCGTGCGTGTCGTCGTGTTCTGCTGCGAACAGATCGTCGAGAGATGCCGGCGACGACGTGCCCGCAGAAGCGGGGGCTGCTTCTGCGGGCACGTCGACAGGCGCGTCATTCGTCGAGGCGTCTGCGGGCTCGGCGGCCACGTCGGAGGGTGCTGCTTCAGACCGACTGGCTTCACGCAGCGCTCGACGGGAGCCAGGAGCCGGTGGTGTCGACTCCACGCTCGGCACCTGATGCGACGGGGCAGGGAGCTTGGAGAACAGGTCGTCGGAGAGCGAGTTCGAGCCGCGCTCTGGACTCTCACGTTCGGGCATGCTCAAGTGGGCTCCTCGTCCTTTGGAACCACGGACCCGGCCGGGTTGCCGGTACTCTTCTCCGTGTCGATCGCGTGCTGCAGAAGCACCACTGCCGCGACCTGATCGACAATGCTACGAGAGTTTCGCTGAGTTCTGCCAGAAGATCGCAGCGCCGCATGCGCTGTGACGGTGCTGAGTCGCTCATCCATCAAGCGCACGGGCACGGCTGTGAGTCGTTGCAGAGCGGCCGCGAAGTCTCGAGCGTCGGCCGTGGAAGGGGTGTCTTCCCCTCGCATGTTGACCGGGAGCCCCACGATGAATTCCAGCGGATCGTACTCCGCCGCGATCTCAGCGATACGGGTCAGCGACGTGTCCGAGCGCGGCACCGTCTCCACCGGCACGGCGAGCATGCCGTCGGGGTCGCAGCGGGCGACGCCCACTCTCGCCTTACCGACATCGATGCCGAGCCGCACACCGCGGCGGAATCCGCTCACGCGCCGCGCAGCTCCTGCGTCACGGCCTCGAGCGCTGCGCCCAGTGCCGAGGCATCCGTGCCACCGCCCTGAGCGACGTCGTCGCGCCCGCCGCCACCGCCGCCGAGTACCCCGGCCGCTCGCTTCGCGAGGGCACCGGCCTTCGCACCCGCCGCGCGTGCCGCATCGTTCGTGGTGACGACGACGATCGGCCGACCGGCGGCGATGCCACCGAGAGCGACGACCGCGGCATCGGAGCCGAGCCGCTCACGCACGCTGAGCGCCAGTCCTCGTACATCATCCGCAGAAGCGACGTCGCCGAGGGACACCGCGGCGACCCGGTACGCACCGACGCGCTCGGCGGACTCGGCGATCGAGGGCACCTGGCCCTCGCGCTGCTTCGCCTCGAACTGCGCGATCCGCTTCTCGGCGGTCTTGAGGTTCGCCGCGATCTCAGCGATCCGCTCCGGCAACTGCTCGCGGGGCGTCTTCAGCGCGGTCGTGAGCTGCGAGACGATTGCACGCTCGGCCGCCAGCTCGCGGAACGCATCCTGACCGACCAGCGCTTCGATGCGGCGGTTGGAGGCGCCGACGGATGATTCACCGACGACGCTGACCAGTCCGACCTCGGCGCTGGTGCTCACGTGCGTTCCCGCACAGAGTTCCCGCGACCACGGACCGCCGATGTCGACCATCCGCACGACGTTGCCGTACTTCTCGCCGAACAATGCCATCGCGCCGGCTTCCTTGGCCTCATCGAGCGACACGATGCGCGTCGTCACCTCGAGAGCCTCCTGCACGGCCCGATTGGTGATCTCCTCGATCTCGGTGCGCGCGTCAGCCGACAGCGCCTGCGACCACGAGAAGTCGAAGCGCATGTAGCCCGCACGGTTGAGCGACCCCGATTGCGTCGCGGTCGGACCGAGCGTGTCCCGAAGGGCGGCGTGGACCAGATGCGTGGCGGAATGCGCCTGACGTGCGGCACGGCGGTTCGCGGCATCGACGAGCGTCGTCGCGCGATCGTCGAGAGCGACGCTGCCGCTGGCGACCTGCACCGTGTGACTGATGAGGCCGGCTACCGGCTTCTGCACATCGAGCACGTCGAGTTCGAATCCGGCGCCCACGATCGTGCCCTTGTCAGCGACCTGACCACCGGACTCCGCGTACAGGGTCGTCTCGGCGAGGATGACCTCGGCGACCTGGCCCTCGCCCGCGGATGCCACAGGCTGACCATCGACGAGGATGCCGAGGACGCGGGACTCGATGTCAAGATCGGTGTAGCCCGCGAAGCCGGTCTCGCCGAGGGCTCGGAATTCGCGATACACCGAGACATCGGCGAGTTGACGCTTCCGGCTCTTCGCATCGGCTTTCGCACGCGTCCGCTGCTCCTGCATGAGGCTGTCGAAAGCCGCGCGATCGACGTTGAGCCCTGTTTCTTCGGCGATCTCGAGTGTGAGGTCGATCGGGAAGCCATACGTGTCGTGCAGTAGGAACGCCTCGGGTCCCGCGAGAGTCTGCTTGCCGGCCTTCTTCGTGTCAGCGAGTGCGAGGTCGAGGATCGTCGATCCCTGAGCGAGCGTGCGCAGGAAGGTCTCCTCCTCGGCGATCGCTGAGAGGGACAACCGGTCCCAATCCGTCTCGAGAACCGGATAGGCCGTCTTCATGGCATCGCGAGAGGCCGCGAACAGCTCGGGGAACACCGGTGCATCCACACCGAGCAGCCGCATGGCGCGGACGGTGCGGCGCATGAGCCGACGGAGCACATACCCGCGGCCCTCGTTCGACGGCTTCACGCCGTCGGAGAGCAGCATGAGCGAGGACCGGACATGATCGGCGATCACGCGGAAGCGGACGTCGTCCTCGTGCACGGCGCCGTAACGCTTGCCGGACAGCTCCACAGCGCGGTCCAGCACCGGGCGCACCTGGTCCGTCTCGTACATGTTCGCCACACCCTGCTTGAGGAAGGCGACGCGCTCCAGGCCCATACCCGTATCGATGTTCTTCCGCGGCAGAGGGCCGGCGATGTCGAAGTCGACCTGGGAGCGCACATCACTGAGCAGCTCCTGCATGAACACGAGGTTCCACAGCTCCATGTACCGGTTGTCGTCCGCCGCCGGGCCGCCGTCTCGGCCGAACTCCGCACCGCGGTCGAAGAAGATCTCCGAATCAGGGCCGCCAGGGCCGGGCTGACCGGTGTGCCAGTAATTGTCGGCCCGTCCGAGTCGCTGAATGCGCTCCTCCGGCAGGCCGATCACGCGGCGCCAGATGTCAGCGGCCTCGTCATCGGTCTCGTAGACCGTGACCCAGAAGTCCTTCTCCTCGAACCCCAGTCCTCCGTCGGCCTCGCTCGTCGTCAGGAGCTCCCACGCGTACGTGATCGCCCCCTCCTTGAAGTAGTCGCCGAACGACCAGTTGCCGAGCATCTGGAAGAACGTGCCGTGACGAACCGTCTTGCCCACTTCTTCGATGTCGTTGGTGCGAATGCACTTCTGAACGTCAGCCGCACGCGAGTACGGCGCAGGAACGACGCCGGTCAGGTACGGGATGAACGGCACCATCCCGGCGATGGTGAACATCACCGTCGGGTCGTCGCTCACGAGCGATGCCGAGGGCACGATCGTGTGGTCGTTCTTCTCGAAGTAGTTGAGGTAACGCTGCGCGATGTCCGCAGTTTTCATAGGGGTACGGCTGTCCTTGAGTGAGGAGGATGAGCACCGCGACGACCGCGATGCCGTGCGCTGGTGGTCAGTGCTCGCCTGGTTCGACCAGGCGGGCTTCCTGAGCTCGGTAGGCGTCGCCGAGCACCGCGGTGAATCCGTTGATCCTGGCGTCGACCTCGGCGAGGATGTCGTGACCGCGGGGATCCTTGTTCATGAAATGGGCGGCGACGAACCCGCCGATCACACCGATCAGGAACCACAGGAACGTCTTCATGTCGTCATCCTTGCCTTGGGCCGCGAGGCGCGGTCTCTCCATCGTATGCGGAAACGACAAGAGGCGTCGGGATGAACCCGACGCCTCTTGCAGATATCTTTCGCTGGATCAGCGAGCCGCGTAGTACTCGACGACGAGCTGCACTTCACAGGTCACGGGGACCTCGGCGCGCTTCGGACGACGGACCAGGCGTGCCTGGAGCTTGTCGAGCTCGACCTCGAGGTAGCCCGGAACCGGGGGAAGCACTTCGGCGTGACCGCCGGCTGCTGCCACCTGGAAGGGCTCGGTGCCCTCGCTCTTGGGCTTGACGTGGATGAGCTGACCCGGCTTCACGCGGAACGACGGGCGATCGACGAGACCACCATCGACGAGGATGTGGCGGTGCACGACGAGCTGGCGAGCCTGCGCGGTGGTGCGGGCGAAGCCTGCACGCACGACGAGTGCGTCGAGACGCATCTCGAGCAGCTCGACCAGGTTCTCACCGGTCAGGCCGTCGCGGCGGCGGGCCTCGTTGAACGTGTTGCGCATCTGCTTCTCGCGGATGCCGTACTGCTCGCGCAGACGCTGCTTCTCGCGCAGACGGACGGCGTAGTCGCTGTCGGTCTTGCGCTTGGTGCGGCCGTGCTCGCCGGGAGCGTAGGGACGCTTCTCGAGGTAGCGGGCGGCCTTCGGGGTGAGTGCCACGCCGAGGGCGCGGGACAGGCGGACCTTGCGGCGGTCCTGGGACTTCGTGACCACGAAGTTTTCCTTCCGATGACGTGGACGTGTCTTTCACGCCTCACGGACGTATCTCCGCCGCTCTGCCTTCGGGCGCACGCCGGGGCGCCGAGAAGGTGGGGTGTGAACGAGGGGATGCCCGAAAACTGTGTTTCGAGCCGCTCAAGTCTAACAGATCGGGCTGCGCCCCTCAGCGGTCGCCGAGGATACGGCGGATCCGCTCAAGCCTGGCCGAGATATCGCGCTCCGCGCCGAGTTGTTTGGGCTCGTAGTAGCGACGTCCGACGAGTTCGTCAGGCAGATACTGCTGCGGCGCGATGCCGTGCTCGCTGTCGTGCGAATAGATGTAGCCCTTGCCGTGACCCAGACGCTTGGCTCCGGCGTAGTGGGCGTCGCGCAGATGCAGTGGAACGCGACCGAAACTGCCGGCGCGCACATCGGCGATAGCCGCATCGATGCCCTTGTAGGCCGCATTCGATTTCGCAGTGGTCGCGAGATACACCGTCGCCTCGGCGAGAGGGATGCGTCCCTCTGGCATGCCGATGAACGCGACCGCGTCTGCGGCGGCGGTAGCGATGACAAGACCCTGCGGGTCTGCCAGGCCGATGTCCTCGGATGCTGAGATCACCAGGCGCCGCGCGATGAAGCGCGGGTCCTCCCCGGCTTCGATCATGCGGGCCAGGTAGTGCAACGATGCATCCACATCCGACCCGCGAATCGACTTGATGAATGCGCTGATGACGTCGTAGTGCTCGTCGCCCTGTCGGTCGTAGCGCAGGAGCGCGCGGTCGACGGCCTGAGCCACGTCGTCCGCGGTGATCGTGCTGACGTCTGCCCCTTCGCCGTCCGATGTTCCGGACATCGCGACCGCTGCCGCGGCTTCGAGCCCCGTGAGAGCGCGTCTCGCGTCGCCGGATGCGAGGCGCACGAGTGAGGCGCGCGCCTCATCGTCGATCGCGACGGCGTCGTTCAACCCGCGCGCATCCGAGATCGCCCGGTCGATCAGCAACGCGATGTCGTCATCGGTGAGCAACTGCAGCGTGAGGAGCAGCGATCGAGACAGCAACGGTGAGATGACCGAGAACGAGGGGTTCTCCGTGGTCGCGGCGATCAGGATGACCCAGCCGTTCTCGACACCGGGAAGCAATGCGTCCTGCTGCGCCTTCGTGAAACGGTGGATCTCATCCAGGAACAGAATCGTCGTCTGACCGTACAGATCGCGCTGAGTGATCGCCTCCTGCATCACCTCACGCACATCCTTCACCCCCGCGGTGACCGCGGAGAGCTCCACGAATCGACGGCCGGAAGAGCGCGCGATCGCCTGCGCGAGCGTGGTCTTCCCCGTGCCGGGCGGTCCCCACAAGATGATCGACACACTGCGCCGGGCGACGTCGCCTCAGGGTCGGCCAGCGCGACGATCGGCGATCCAGCACGCAGCAGGTGCTGCTGCCCGGCCACCTCGGCGAGCGAAACGGGTCGCATCCGCACCGCAAGGGGTGTCTGTCCCGAGAGCAGAGGTGCGGATGTCATCCGTCCAGGCTAATGCGATGCACAGACACTTCGACAAAGCACTCCACGATAGGCTCGCTCTCGGCGCCCAGGCGAGGCGTCGGAGGAGGACCAACATGGCCGGTCGCGGACCGAAGAACGCACAGCGCTCGCGCACCGAGACAGAGCGCGCCCGGCTTTACACGGCCCGCGCGACTTGGCATGAGCGGCAGAACCGTCGGCGCACGCGCGACAACCTGATCGCCGGCGTCGTGGGCGGACTCCTCGTCGTTGGCGCGATCGCCAGCCAGTCGGTGCACGCCGCCGTCGTCGCCCCCGAGCCTGAGCCGACCGAGACGTCGACGCCCGGGCCGGTGGAGAACCCGTTCTCCGGTTTGTTCTCTGACGACGCCGCCGTCGAATAGTCCGCATCTCACGCACGCGCACCGCCGAATGTGAGCGGTTCGCTTCAGAGTCGTAACGATCGAGGTCTCTTCCGGAAATGCCGGTGAGCCACGCTGGGTCCGAGCTCAGCAACTGTGCTCATCCGGTACGTCCGTGGAGGTTGCCCGTGTCCTACGTCAAGCCCGCCGAGCTCGTCACCAGAATGGTCGACGCAGGCGCCTACAAGATGCAGCTGTCCGCACGCGACACACTCATCCGCGCATTCATGGGTGCAGCGCTGCTCACGATGGCGGCCGCCTTCGCCGTCACCGTCTCCACGAACACGGGGCAGCCTCTGCTCGGGGCCGTGCTGTTCCCCGTCGGCTTCGTCATCCTCTACCTGTTCGGCTTCGACCTGCTGACCGGTGTGTTCACTCTCACGCCATTGGCAGTTCTCGACAAGCGCCCAGGAGCGACGGTCGGCGCGATGTTCCGCAATTGGGGCCTGGTGTTCGTCGGCAACTTCGGCGGCGCGTTCATGGTCGCGATCCTGATGGCGATCTACTTCACATACGGCTTCTCCGCAGAACCGAGCGCCGTGGGGCAGGCGATCAGTGAGATCGGTCACGGACGCACGGTCGGCTACGCCGATCATGGTGCCGCCGGCATGCTGACGCTGTTCATCCGCGGGGTCCTCTGCAACTGGATGGTCTCCACCGGTGTGGTGCTCTCGATGGTCTCCGACAACGTCGTCGCGAAGATCGTCGCCATGTGGCTGCCCATCATGCTGTTCTTCTACATGGGCTTCGAACACTCGATCGTGAACATGTTCCTGTTCCCCTCCGGTCTGCTCCTCGGCGCAGACTTCACGATCATGGATTACCTGATCTGGAACGAGATCCCGACCGTGTTCGGAAACCTCGTCGGCGGTCTGCTCTTCGTCGGACTCCCGCTGTTCATCACCTACGGGCGCACCGCGACCCGTCGCAGTCGAGAGTCCAAGCCTGTCGCGAGACGAGCGGTTGGGACGACACCCTCTGCCACAGCGCACCCGGCTGCGAGGCCGATCGTGCAGCCGGTGTTCGCCGCCGGTTCCTCGTCCGAGCGGGCCGCCGCCGGCTCCTCATCAGAGCGGGAACCGGTCGGCATCGTCTGACGCTCCACGCGGCACAGGACGCGCTTGCGCAACCACACCCGCACCCTGCTCGACCCAGAACACCCCGGTGAGACCGAAGCTCACCGGGGTGTTCTGCTGTGTCGTCGATGATCAGCGGGCGGCGTGGTACCGATCGACGACCACGCGGGCGATGCGCGTGTCCGGAGCGAGCGGCAGACTGACGATGTCGGCCCCTGCCCCGCCGACGAGACCGGCGAAGAAGCCTGGTGCCAGCACATGACTCGCCGCGATGACGCGCACTGCGCCGTTGCTTCGGGCATGAGCGACAGCGTCCCTGATACGGGGAACTGATGCCGATGCATAGCCGACGGTCACCGGAGCAGGAACCATCGAGCGCAGCCTGGTGGCGACGGCCTCCACATCGACCAGCGCTGCGGGGTTGCTCGAGCCCGCAGCCGCGAGCACGACATGGTCTCCTGGCATCCAGCCATCGGGCATCGCGTCGGAAAGACGATCGACGAGGACGTCCGCGATGAGAGGGTGCGTGCCCAGCGGCTCCGCCTGGCGCGCATTCGCGTGCGACTCCACGGCCCGCGAGATGTCGACAGCGGTGTGGTAGCCGACCGAGAGCAGCAACGGTACGACGACCACGTCGTCCCCTGGTGCCTCTTGAGCGATGACCTCATCGATCTGCGGCTGCTCGACGTCCACGACGGCGGCGACGACCCTGACCTCCGGCAGCAGCTCACGGACATCATCGATCAGTCTGCGAACGGCTTCCTGTCCAGCACGATCGTTCGTTCCGTGCGAACAGGCGATGAGTGTGGTCACGCTGCGTCCTCCACCGCGAGTCGGTATCCCCTCTTCACCACGGTCCTGACGATATCGATCGTGCCGAGAGCCTCGCGCACGCGTGCGACGGCCATCTCGACGGCGTGCGCATTCTGACCGGTGCGAGGCAGTGCCACGGCGATCTCCTCTCTGGACAGCACACGGCCGCCTCCGTCGAACAGTGCGCCCAGCAGACTCGCGCCCGCACGTGAGAGCGCGATGAACTCGCCGTCGATGACGACACCGCCGCTGCGCATCGACACGATTCCTGCAGCAGTGGTCAACGAGGGCGCGGCTCCCCCCGTGCCGAAGTAGCCGATCACGCACCTCGCGAGCGAGCCGAGCCGACCTCGATCGGCGATCGTCGCATGGAGCCCGTGCTCCCGCAGCGGCGCAGCGGTGATGGGTCCGACAGCCGCAAGCAGCAACCGGCCGGATGCGGCGCGGTCGCGGATGTCGTCCAGGGCATCGAGCCGCGTCGCCGACCGGAGCCACTCCGCAGCTCCCGGCGCTGACGTGAAGAGGACGGCATCGACCTCGCCGCTCGCCGCATGGGCAACCGATCGCTCCACGAGCTGCGGGTCGGCCGGCGGCCCCCAGCGATACACCGTGAGGCTCACGACATCCGCGCCCGCGCCCGACAGCAGGGCATCAAGTCCGTCCGAGCCGGCACCATGGTGCTGCACGGCCACGCGCTTGCCCGCCAACGACGACGACAGGAGATACTCCCCCACCTCGGCCGCAGTCTCGGACTCCGCGACCCAGTCCGCGACGAATCCGGCCTGCTGGATGGCACCATGTGCTTTGGGACCCCTGGCGACGAACTGCGAACCGCTCAGCGCAACCGTCAACGCCTCGGCGAGATCGTGCTCGTGAGCGGCGTCCATCCATCCGCGGAAGCCGACACCCGTCGTCACGACCACGATGTCCGGCGGGCGCTCGACGAGCTCGCGGGTGCGACGGATGAGTTCTTCGTCATCGGCGTTGGGAACGATGCTCAGCGCCGGTGCACGGCAGACCTGAGCCCCTCGTCGCTCGAGCGCGCTCGCCAGATCGCCGGCGCGGCGATCGGCGGCGACGACGATCGAGCAGCCGGCGAGGGCGGCTTCCAGAATGCTCCGGGAACTCACCTATGGGACTCCCGTGGTCGAACGGACTCCGGCATGAGCAGACCAGCCCGGGCGACTTCGCCGAACACGATCACTGCGGGGTTCTGCACGCCGACGGCGGCCGCATGCGCGACGACCTCACCCAGCGTACTGCGGGTCGTGCGCTGTCGCGGGGTATGACCGTTCTCGACGATCGCGACCGGTAGATCATCGCTGATCCCGTGCCCCAGCGCTGCGCGCACCACCTTCGGCAGAGCCGCGACACCCATCAGCATCGCCGTCGTCACCAGGGGGTCGGCGAGCGACTGAAGGGTCGTGGCGGAGACATCGCCCTGTCCGTTCACGATATGAAGAGCGGATGCCGTGCCCCGATGCGTGACAGGGATGCCTGCAGCCTGAGGAACCGAGATCGCGCTGGAGACGCCGGGAGTCACCTCGACAGGGATGCCGGCCAGCTGACAGGCGATGACTTCCTCACCGCCGCGGCCGTACACGAACGGGTCTCCGCCCTTGAGCCGGACGACGCGCTTGCCTGCCGACGCGTGCTCGACCAGCAGTGCGTTGATCTCGTCCTGCGGCACCGGGTGATCATGCGGACGCTTGCCCACGTCGATCACGAGCACGTCGGAGTCCAGTTCTGCGATCACTCCGTTCGTCGGTCCCAGACGATCGGCGATGACGACGTCGGCTTCGGCGAGCAGACGTCGTGCACGCACTGTCATGAGATCGACAGGACCAGGGCCCCCGCCGATGAGGTCGACGCGCCCGGCATGAGCTGCGCGGCGTCGTCGGAGCGGAAGCCGACCGGACTCCAGCATCGCGGCGATGGCGTCGCGGACGCCGGCTGCACGACGCGGGTCGACTCCCACTTCGCTGGACACGCCGACGACGACATCACCGGATGTCGTCTGAGCCGTCATCCGGGCGCTGCCGTGGGCGCCGTCGGAGGCGTTGATGCAGAACACCCGTTGCTGATCGCAGAGCGCGGCGATCTCACGATCGACCCCGAGATCGCCGGTGGCGCAGTGCACGAGCCACACGTCGTCGATGTCTTCGGGGGCGAAACGACGCCGGACCCACTCGACATCGTGCACCGAATCGGACTCTTGGCCGGCCGCGTCGCCGTGGGCGACGATCAGCGCGTGCGTCTGCGGCGCGAGCTCCGGCGCGACGATCCGCACCAGCGCACCATCGGCCAGGAACCGCTCAAGACGGCGGGCCGCGACAGCGCCGCCACCGACGAGCAGTACGCGACGACCCGTCAGAGCGAGTCCGAGCATCGTGGTCATGTCCGAGCACCTTCCGTCGGAGTGCCATCAGAGGCCGTGCCATCAGAGGGTGGCGCGGCATCCCTCAGCAGGTAGAGATCATCGCCGACGGTCCGCACCTGCCACACCTCGAGATGCAGAGCCGGCTTCCCCTGGGTCTCGAGGCACTCGCCCGTACGCAGATCGAACACCTGCTTGTGCATCGGCGATGCGATCGTCGGGGCGTCGCCCCTGGTGCCGACGATGCCGCGCGAGATCACATTCGCCCGACTGTACGGGTCGAGGTTCGACACCGCGTGCACGCTGCCGTCACGCAGCAGGAAGAGCGCGACCTGGTCGGTGCCGAGAAGCGCCGCACGGCCGCGCTCCACCTCGAGATCCTGGATGCTGCACACGCGCACTGCGCTGCCTGCGCGCGCGCGATCTGTCAGAAGCGTCATCGACGCACCTCCAATGTGGTTCCGGCGATCATCACGCCACCCGCCTCGCGCTCTTCTGCCGTGGCAGGCCGGAGCTGGCCACGGGTCGCGACATACGCGAGTGAGGGGTCAGGTGTCTCCGCCGCGTTCACGAACGACTCGAAGCGCTTCAGCTTCTGCGGGTCGCGCAGGGTCGCCGCCCATTCGTCCTCGTAGTTGTCGACATGCCTGGCCATTGCCGAGTCGAGGTCGGCGCAGATGCCGAGGGAGTCGTCGAAGATGACCTCCTTGAGACCTAAGAGCCCGCCTTCGAGCTCTTCGCACCAGGGAGCGGTGCGCTGCAGCCGGTCGGCAGTGCGGATGTAGTACATGAAGAACCGGTCGATGGCCTGGATGAGCTCATCGTCGGACAGATCCGAGGCGAGCAGTTCGGCGTGGCGCGGTGTGAAGCCGCCGTTGCCCCCGACGTACATGTTCCAGCCGGTCTCGGTGGCGATGACGCCGACGTCCTTCCCGCGTGCCTCCGCGCATTCGCGCGCACACCCTGAGACACCGATCTTGAGCTTGTGCGGAGCCCTGAGCCCTCGGTAGCGCAGCTCCAGTCGCACCGCCATGCCCACCGAGTCCAGCACCCCGTACCGGCACCAGGTCGAGCCCACGCACGACTTCACCGTCCGAAGCGACTTGCCATAGGCCTGTCCTGATTCGAAACCGGCATCCACCAGGCGCTGCCAGATCAGCGGCAGCTGCTCCAGGCGCGCGCCGAACATATCGATGCGCTGTCCGCCGGTGAGCTTCGTATAAAGGCCGAAGTCCTCGGCGACCTGCCCGATCACGACGAGACCCGCGGGTGTCACCTCGCCGCCCGGCATCCGCGGAACGACCGAATAGGTGCCGTCCTTCTGCATGTTGGCCATCACGTGATCGTTGGTGTCCTGCAGGGTCGCGTTCTCACCGTCGAGCACGTGCGCGCCCACCAGGACCGAGAGGATGCTGGCGAGAGCCGGCTTGCAGATGTCGCAACCCCGGCCGCGCCCGAACCTCTCGATCACTGCGCTGAAGGTGCTGAGCTCCGACACTCGCACCGCATCGAAGAGCTGCCTGCGTGACATGTCGAAGTGCTCGCAGAGCGCGTTCGACACGGTCTGGCCGAGCTTCGTGAGCTCCTGCCCCACGACCTTCTTGACCATGAGAACACACGATCCGCAGGTCGCCCCTGCCTTCGTGCAGGCCTTGACGGCACCGGCATCCATGCAGCCCTCTTCGTGCACGGCCTGACGGATCCGTCCGGCCGTGACGTTCGAGCAGGAGCACACCACAGCCTCATCCGGCAGCGCACCCCCCGGTGCCTCCACGCCGCCCTCCGGCATGAGGTAGGCGACAGGATCCGCACCGAGACGGGCACCGACCAGCGGGCGCAGTGATCCGTATGCGGCCGCGTCACCGACGAGGATGCCACCCAGCAGGGTCTGGGCATCGTCCGAGAGCACGAGCTTCTTGTACACGCCGGCGACGGGGTCGGCGTATACGACATCAAGAGCGTTCGGCGTCTGCGCGAATGCATCCCCGAAGCTCGCGACGTCGACTCCGGAGAGCTTGAGCTTGGCGGATTCGTCGTAGCCGGGGAAGGTCGCGTCTCCGCCGAGCAGTCGAGTCGCAGCGACCTCCGCCATCGCGTAGCCCGGGGCCACCAGTCCGACGCTGCGGCCGTCGAAGTTCGCGACCTCGCCGATCGCGAGGATCGCCGGGTCGCTCGTGCGGCAGCGGTCATCGATCAGGACGCCGCCGCGGGGGTGCACTTCGAGCTGCGCGTTCCGGGCGAGTTCGTCGCGTGGGCGCACTCCGACCGTGAAGATGACCACGTCGGCGCGATGGAAGCTCCCGTCCTGGAACTCCAGCGCGGTGACGGCACCGGACTCGTCGGGGTCGAGACGGGTCGTGCGCGACTCAGTGCGAACCGCGATCCCCCTCGCCTCGATCAACCGCCGCAGCATCCCGCCTCCGGCAAGATCCAGCTGTGCGGACATCAGACGGTCGGATGACTGCACCACCGTGCAGTCGACGTCCAGCCCCTGCAGCGCGCCGGCGGCCTCGAGCCCGAGCAGCCCTCCGCCGATGACGGCACCGCGCAGCGGTCTGCCGAGCTCACCGCTGCGGTGCTGCACGAATCGGCGCAGCTCCTGAACGTCGTCGAGAGTCCGGTAGACGAAGCATCCGGGTAGATCCGCACCGTCCACCGCGACACGCGCGGCGTACGAACCAGTGGCGAGAACCAGCGCGTCGTAACCGATCTCGTGTCTCGATCGCGTGACCACCGTCTGTGCGCGCCGATCGATGCGCACGACCCGATCGCCGGGGAGCAGCGTGACGCGCTCGTCTTCGAAGACCTCAGGGTCGAGGGTCAGCTCCCCCGGCGTCGATCCGGAGAAGTACCCGGTGAGTCCGACGCGGTCGTACGGATGCCGGTCCTCGTCTCCGATCACGGTGATGAGCATCGCCCCTTCAGACTGGCTCAGCACGCTCTCGACGAAGCGGTGCGCGACCATGCCGGCCCCCACGACGACGACTCGCATCACCGGTTCGGTGTTCTCGTTCACAGCGCCTCCAGCACGTCGGGGATGCCCCAGACACTATGAGCGCGGTGTTTCGCGGACCGAGCGGCTCCCGTTACGCGCGTCGAACGTTCTGCTCACAAAACGGTAACGGCGTTGTGAGATCCGAGGCATCTCGCGCGGTGCCGCCTCGTACTAGGCTGATCAACGTCCTTTCCCCCTCCCGCGGGCTGACCGCGCAAGGAGCACATCGTGTCTGCCACCGAGCCTTCGAAGCCGACTCCCCCTGTCCCCGCACCGCCTGTTCCGGCACCTCCGCGCATCCCGATGCCGCCGCGCACTCCGGCCCCTGCGGCCGCTGCCGCACCGGTGTCGCCTGTCGCCGCGGCCGATTCCGCTGATTGGGGCCGCGTCACCGAAGACGGCACCGTCGAGGTGCGGGAGGGCGAAGAATGGCGTGTCGTCGGCCAGTACCCTGACGGCACATCCGATGAGGCTCTCGCGTACTACGTGCGCAAGTTCGACGACCTCGCGTTCAAGGTGCACACGCTCGAGCAGCGTCATCAGGCCGGCGGCGCTTCTGCCGGCGATCTGACCGCGCAGGCGAAGCATCTCGTCGACGAGGTCACGAACGCCGCGGCCGTCGGCGATCTCGCATCGCTGCGTGCACGACTCGACGCGCTCACCACCACTCTCGCAGAGGCCAGCGCAGCCGAAGCGCAGCAGGCCAAGGCACTGGTGGACGCTGCGATCGCAGAGCGGACGGTTCTCGTCGAGAGCATCGAGGAGGTCGCCGCAAGGGACCTCTCCAAGGTGCAGTGGAAGCAGGTCACCGAGGAGGTCACGACCCTCTTCGATGCATGGCAGGCACAGCAGCAGAGCGGTCCGCGCCTGCCCAAGGGCATCTCGCAGCAGCTCTGGAAGCGATTCCGCGATGCCCGCTCCATCGTCGACAAGAGCCGTCGCGCTTTCTACTCCGATCTCGACGAGACCCACAAGGCCGCACGCGACCGCAAGGCGCAGCTGATCGAGCGGGCTGAGGCGCTCGCGCCCAAGGGCGTCGACGGCATCCCCGCGTATCGCGCACTGCTCGATGACTGGAAGGCATCAGGTCGTGCAGGGCGCAAGGCGGACGATGCACTCTGGGCGCGGTTCAAGGCCGCGGGCGATGCGCTGTACGCGGCGCGCGCCGAGCAGTCCGCCGCGGAAGAGGCGGAGTCGGCCCCCAAGATCGAGGCCCGTGAGGCGCTGCTCGAAGAGGCCAAGGCCGTCGCCGACGAGCCCAACATCAAGCAGGCACGCGCGCTTCTCACCCGCATCCAGCGCCAGTGGGACGACGTGGGCCGCATCTTCCCGCGTGACCGCGAGCGTGCGCTTGACGACAAGCTGCGCACGATCGAGCAGTCGCTCAAGTCGCGTGAAGAGGTCGACTGGAAGCGCAACAACCCTGAAACCAAGGCACGCGCGAACGACATGAGCCAGCAGCTGCTCGATGCGATCGAGAAGCTCGAGGGTGAGAAGGCCGCGGCCGAGAAGGCCGGCGACAAGAAGGCGGCGAAGGAAGCAGCCGATGCTCTGGAGGCTCGTCGCGCCTGGCTGAACGCCCTGGACGGCTGAACACCTTATCCACAGCCCGCCCCGGAGAGGAGAGCAGCGAGCCACACTGAACGTGTGGATCCCTCACTGTTCTACCGCCCCGGGGCGTTGCTGTCTCAACAGGAGCTGATCGCGGCGCGTCTGGACGGGCTTCTCGTCGAGGTCGGTGAAGGCTACATGCCCGTCGATCTGCCGGAGGATGCCGGTGCCAGAGCAGCGGCTCTCATACCGATCCTGTCCCCCGGCTTCGCCGCGAGCGGCCCCACTGCCGCCTGGGTCCACGGAATCGGCGATGCACCACCACTGCGCCACCACATCCAGCGCGCTGTCGATCACCGCCCTCGTGTCCACCCTCGGCAGAACCTGATCATGCATGAGGGGCGGGTCCCGCCCAGCGATCTGCTGCTCGTCGGAGCAGTGCCGGTGACGACGCCGTTGCGCACCCTCACCGACCTCGTCCTCACTTCTGGTCGGTATGACGAGTGCGCGGCGTGGATGCGGTCGATGGCGACGGCATGCCCGTCGCTGGTGCCGCGGGTGCAGAGCCTGCTCGTCGCGCGGTCACGGTTGCCAGGAAAACGCGCCGCGCTGGCGGCCCTCGCCGAGCTCATAGCCGGGCGCGAACAGGAGGAAGGCGCTCAGGATGAGGTCACTCGGTACACGTCGTAGACAGCATCGATGCGGCGGACGGCGTTGAGCACGCGATCGAGATGCACCGAGTCGCCCATCTCGAACACGAACCTGCTGATCGCCAGCCGCTCATCATTCGTGTTCACCGTCGCGGAGAGGATGTTCACGTGGTGCTCGCTGAGCACACGTGTGACATCGGAGAGCAGACCCGCGCGGTCGAGCGCCTCGACCTGTATCTGCACGCGGAACACGCTCTTCGTGGTCGGGGCCCATTCGACCTCGACGAAACGCTGCTCCTCGGCGCTGAGGGCCTTGACGTTGACACAATCCGCCCGATGCACTGACACGCCGCTGCCGCGGGTGACGAAGCCGACGATCGGGTCGCCGGGCACCGGGGTGCAGCACTTCGCGAGCTTGACGAGAATGTCGTCGGCTCCGCGAACGAGGATGCCGGAGTCACCCGTGCGCGGTTCCCGGCTACGCGGCCTGCCAGGGATCTCGATCGCGCCGGTCGTGGTGTCGTTCGCCGCGATGAGAGCGGTGACCTTCTCCAGCACGGACTGCGTGGAGACGTGGCCCTCGCCGACAGCGGCGTAGAGCGCGGAGACGTCTTCGTAATGCAGCTGCTGCGCCACCTCGGCGAAGGAATCCTGGCTCATCAGCTTCTGCAGCGGCAGGTTCTGCCGGCGCATCGCGCGAGCGATGGATTCCTTCCCCTGCTCGATGGCTTCCTCACGCCGCTCCTTCGTGAACCATCCACGGATCTTGTTCCGCGCCCGGGTGCTCTTGACGAAGCTGAGCCAGTCCTGGCTGGGACCGGCATCCGGGTTCTTCGAGGTGAACACCTCGACGACGTCGCCGCTCTTGACGGCCGTTTCAAGGGGCACGAGGCGCCCGTTGACCTTCGCCCCCATGGTGCGGTGACCGATCTCGGTGTGCACGGCATAGGCGAAGTCGACCGGCGTGGCGCCGGCGGGAAGCCCGATGACCCGCCCCTTCGGCGTGAAGACGTAGACCTCTTTCGCCCCGATCTCGAAGCGGAGCGAATCGAGGAACTCGCTGGGGTCGGCGGTCTCCGCCTGCCAGTCCGAGATGTGGGCGAGCCAGGTCATGTCGGTGTCCGTCGGACCGGCGAGCGGCTTGCCGCCGTTCATCCGCTCCTTGTACATCCAGTGCGCGGCCACGCCGAACTCGGCCTGCTGATGCATCTCGTGAGTGCGGATCTGTATCTCCACGGTGCGTCCGCTCGGCCCGATGACCGTGGTGTGCAACGACTGGTACAGGTTGAACTTCGGCGTGGCGATGTAGTCCTTGAACCGGCCGGGAAGCGGCGTCCAGCGCGCGTGGATCGCGCCGAGCACGGCGTAGCAGTCCCGTACGGAGTTCACCAGGACTCGGATGCCGATGAGGTCGTAGATGTCGTCGAACTCACGGCCCCGGATCACCATCTTCTGGTACACCGAGTACAGCTGCTTGGGCCGACCTCCGACCTTGCCACGGATCCTCAGATCATGGAGGTCCTCATTGATGGACTCGATGACCTGACCCAGATACTTCTCGCGCTGCGGAGTGCGCTGCGCGATCAGAGAGTTGATCTCGGCGTAGATCTTGGGATGGAGCACCGCGAACGAGAGATCCTCGAGCTCGGACTTGATCGCCTGGATGCCGAGACGGTTCGCCAGCGGAGCGTAGATCTCCAACGTCTCCCTGGCCTTCTTCTCCGCCTTCTCCGGCGGCACGAATCCCCAGGTGCGTGCGTTGTGCAGGCGGTCGGCGAGCTTGATCAACAGCACGCGGATGTCCTTCGACATCGCGACGATCATCTTGCGGACGGTCTCGGACTGCGCGCTCTCGCCGTACTTGACCTTGTCGAGCTTGGTGACGCCGTCGACGAGCATGGCGACCTCGTCGCCGAAGGCCTCGGTCAGTTCGGAGAGTGCGTAGCCCGTGTCCTCGACGGTGTCGTGCAGCAGCGCGGCCGCGATGGCACGTGGACCGAGGCCCATCTCGGCGAGGATCTGAGCGACGGCTAGCGGATGGGTGATGTACGGCTCGCCGCTCTGACGCTTCTGTCCCTCGTGCTTCTCATGAGCGACCCGGTACGCGCGTTCGATGATCGCGAGGTCGCCCTTGGGGTGGTTCACCCGCACCGTGCGGACCAGGTTGTCGAGGTCGTTGATGCGGGGCGCGCGCGAGAAGATGCGGGGCACCAGCCTTCTCAGACTGGATCCCTGCGTCGACGTGTTCGCCTCCGCCATCACTGCACCTCCGGGTCAGAACATCCTACGCGTGCACAAGAGGCACGGGCTCGTGCACGTCGGCCCTATACGTCAGCCCTTGCACGTTCGCGCAGCTCGCGCACACGGTTGTCCTGAGCGACGAGCTGCGGCTCCTTCTCGCGGAACAGGGAGTAGAGCGGAGCGGCGACGAACAGCGTGGAGTAAGTGGCCACGAGGATGCCGACGAAGATCGACAGCGAGATGTCTGTGAGGGTCTCGGCGCCGAGCCAGAATGAGCCGATGAACAGGATCGCCCCGACAGGGAGCGCTGCGACGATCGAGGTGTTGATCGATCGGATCAGCGTCTGGTTGACCGCGAGGTTGACGGACTCTCCGAAGGTTCGCGACGAGTTCTCGCCGTCCTCCGTCGTGTTCTCCCTGATCTTGTCGAACACCACCGTCGTGTCGTACAACGAATAGGCGAGAATCGTGAGGAAACCGATCACCGCCGCCGGCGAGATCTCGAAGCCGGCCAGCGCGTACACGCCGACTGTGATCACCAGCACGTCGAGGAGGCCGATGATGGCCGCCGCTGACATCTTCCAGGTGCGGAAGTAGATCGCGAGGATCAGGAAGGTCAACGCCAGGAAGATCGCGAGGCCCCAGAGCGACTGCCTCGTGACGCTCTCGCCCCAGACCGGGCCGATGAACGATGAGGTGACCTCATCGGCCGGAACCTCGTACGCCTCTGCCAATGCACCGGCGACGCTCTGAGTCTCTTCCGGACTCATCTGGGAGGTCTGCACGCGCACGTCGGTGCCGTTGACGATCGCGACCTTGGCCGCAGCCTCAGGAACGACGGACTGCACCGCTTCAGAGGCGGTCGACTGATCGGTGCTGTCCGGTGCGAGCACCGTGAACTGCGACCCACCGGTGAACTCGATCGAGAACTGCACCGGGCGCAGGAGCGGCACGAGAGCGGATGCCACGACCAGCGCGATCGCGATCACGAACCACAGGCGACGCCTGCCGACGAACGGGAACGAGGTCTTCCCGCTGTAGAGGTTGTTGCCGAACTCATTCATGGAGGCCATCAGCGCTCTCCCTCGCTTCCGGCATCGGTCGATCTGTCGCCTGCCAGCGCCTCAGCGCGTTTGCGCTCGGCGATGGTCTGTCGGCGTTCTGCTTCAGCGCGCGAGCGAGTGTTCTTCGCGGCACGTCCTGCGGTCCCCGGCGTCACCTGACGGTACTGGGTACGCGTGCGGTAGACCGCGCCGAGGGCCTCGGGGTCGAGGCCGGAGAGCTTGTGCCCGCCCCCGAAGAACCGGGTTCGTGCCAGCAGTTGCATCACGGGATGCGTGAAGATGACGAAGATGAACACGTCGATCAGCGTCGTGAGACCAAGAGTGAAGGCGAAGCCCTTCACCGTGGAATCGGCGAGGATGTAGAGCACGACAGCCGCGAGGATGTTGATCGACTTCGAGATGTAGATCGTGCGCTTGGCTCGGCCCCATCCGTCTTCCACCGCACCGGTGATCGACTTCCCATCACGCAGCTCGTCTCGGATTCGCTCGAAGTACACGATGAACGAGTCAGCTGTGAAGCCGATCGACACGATGAGTCCTGCGACGCCGGCGAGCGACAGCCGGAACCCGAGTCGCCACGCAAGGATGCAGACGATGATGTAGGTAAGCACCCCCATCACGGCGATCGAAGCGATGATCACCGAGCCGAGCGCACGGTAGCTCAGCAGCGAGTACACGGCGACGAGCGCGAGGCCGATGAGACCGGCGATGAGACCGACCTGGAGTTGCTGGGTACCGAGTGTCGCCGAGACGGTGTCGGAGCTCTCGGTCGTGAAGCTCAGCGGCAGTGCGCCGTATTTGAGCTGATCTGCAAGAGTCTCTGATGTCTCCTGCGTGAAGGAGCCCGAAATGCTGGGCTTGCCGTTCAGGATGGCGGCATTCATCTGCGGGGCCGAGATCACCTTGCCGTCGAGCACGAAGGCGAACTGATCACGAGGGCTGAGGCCATCGAGCTTGTTCTGGTAGAGCCGCTGGCTGATGTTGCCGAAGACCTCGGTACCGTTGCCATCGAGCACGAGGTTGACGGTCCACGCACCGGTCTGCGGGTCGCGACCGCTGGTCGCATCATCGATGGCGTCTCCGGAGAGCTCCATCGGCCCGAGGATGTACTTCGCCGTCCCGGTCTCATCGCAGGTGATCAGCGGTTCGTCCTCGGGGGCATCTGCCGCGGTGTTCTCAGGGTCCGCGCAATCGAATGCGAGGAACTCCGACTGCAGCTTCTCCGTGATCCACGCCATGTCGCTGCCATCCGTCGGCTCTGCCGTCGGGACGTCGTTGGCGCTGGGGTCCGGAGTCGGATACGGCGTGGCGTTGCCGTCTTCGCCGACGAACTCCGTTGCAGGATCACCGGCGTACAGCACCGGACGGAACTCGAGCTGAGCGCTCGCCTGAATCCGCGCGCGAGTCTCCTCATCCGCCGTACCGGGGATCTGGACGACGATGTTGCGACCGCCCTCGGTCGTGACATCGGCTTCGGCGACGCCGGCGGCGTCGACACGCTGCCGGATGATCGCGGCGGCTTGATCGAGCTGCTCCTGCGTCGGGTCGGCACCGTCCTCCGTGACGGCGCCGAGCACGATCTGCGTGCCGCCCTGGAGGTCGAGTGCGAGCTCAGGCATCCAGGAGCTCTTCCCGAGCATGACGCCGACCGTGTTCACGCCGAACAGCGCGGCCGTCACGATCAGAAGGCTGAGAAGAACCTTCCAGGCGTGACGGACTGGAGAAGAAGATGCCACGTACGTTCAGCTTTCTACGATGCCGGGCGGTCGAGGCGAAGGACTACTTGCCGTCGGAGTCGCGATCCAGACGGGCGCGGGTCTCCTCTGGAGTCTCGAGCGAGGGATCGGCGGGAGGGTCGAGCGGCGTCTGCGGCTCGTCGACGATCTCGTCGGCGAGGTCGGACTCGGCGTCATCGGCCTCTGTGACCGCATCCTTGGGCTCGACGATTCGGAGAATCGCCTGGCTGTGCACCTCGATGATGGTGCCAGGTGCGATCTCGACGAGTGCGGGCGAGTCGAGGTCTTCTGCGTCGTACGCGACGATCGTGCCGTAGATCCCGCCCTGCATCAGAACCTTGACGCCGGGGACCGTCTTGGTGGCCTTCTCCTCCTGCTCGGCCTTCATCTGCTTCTGGCGCTTGCGCGTGTTGATGAACATGAAGACGAGGAGGACTGCGAGGAGTCCGAAGAGGACGATTTCCATCAGGCGAAGCCTTTCAAAGTGCGCGCGCCATCGATGGACGCGCAGAGGGGGTCGGGGGAAGCCTTCAGCGATTATAGGTCATCGAACAATGCGGCAGTCTCCGGATGCTGGAGTCCGAGGTGCTCGTAGGCCTCCGGCATCGCGACACGACCTCGCGGCGTGCGTCCGAGAAAGCCGATACGCACGAGGAAGGGTTCGACGACGCTCTCGACCGTCTCGGCTTCTTCGCCCACGGCGACTGCCAGAGTGCTCAGGCCGACGGGGCCTCCGCGGAACCGGCGGACAAGCGTGTCGAGTACGGCGCGGTCGAGGCGGTCCAGGCCGATCGGGTCGACGTCGTACAACTCGAGCGCAGCCCGGACCTCGGCGATCGAGGCCGACCCGTGCTCGCCGTGCACCAGGGCGTAGTCGCGCACCCGGCGCAGCAATCGGTTGGCGATTCGGGGTGTCCCCCGGGACCTGCGGGCGATCTCCGCACGCGCATCACCCGGCATGGATACTCCCAGCACGTTGGATGAGCGCAGGATGACCTTCTCGAGGTCGCTGTCGTCATAGAACTCGAGGTGCCCGGTGAAGCCGAAGCGGTCACGCAGCGGATTGGGAAGCAACCCGGAGCGTGTGGTGGCGCCGACAAGCGTGAAGGGCGCCAGATCAAGAGGGATGCTGGTGGCCCCAGCGCCCTTTCCGACCATGATGTCGATGCGGAAGTCCTCCATCGCGAGATAGAGCATCTCTTCCGCGGAGCGGGCCATGCGGTGGATCTCGTCGATGAACAGGACCTCGCCCGGCACCAGGCTCGACAGCAGCGCGGCGAGATCGCCGGCGTGCTGGATCGCCGGGCCACTGGAGAGGCGCAACGGGCGCTCGCTCTCATGGGCGACGATCATCGCCAGGGTGGTCTTGCCGAGGCCAGGGGGGCCGGCGAGGAGGATGTGGTCAGGCGAGCGGTTCTGGATCCGTGCGGCATCGAGCAGGAGCTGCAGCTGACCGCGCACCTTGGGTTGTCCTACGAATTCGCCGAGGCTGCCGGGACGCAGCGCGCCTTCGATCGCGAGTTCCATTTCATCGATCGGCTCGGCGCTCCTGCCGTCGAACTCGCCGTCGTCAACCACGTGGCGTTCCCGCCTTGGCGGGGCCGAGCGCGGCGAGAGCCTGACGCAGCAGCGCCGACACGGATTGTCTGTCGGCGTCGCTCGCCGCATCCGCAGTCTCCGTTGCGGCCTCGTTCGCGACCTTCTCGGACCACCCGAGACCGACCAGCGCTGCAGTCAGCTGCGTGACGACATCCGTCGCGGTAGCCGTGCGCGCATCGGCCGCGCGCGGCGAGGGCGCCTTGAGCTTGCCTGCGAGCTGCACGACGATCAACTTCGCGGTCTTCGGTCCGATACCCGACACCCGCCGGAACGGCGCGTCGTCGTCATCGGCGACGGCTGCGGCGATCTGGTCGACCGTGAGATGACCGAGGACACCGAGCGCCGACTTCGGCCCGACACCGGTGACGCTGAGCAAGTGCCCGAAGACCTCCAACTCGACGGATTCGGTGAAGCCGAAGAGCGTCAGGGCATCTTCACGCACGATAAGACTCGTGTGCAGTCGCAGCTGCTCACCGATACGGCTCGTGTGCGCGACATCACCGGGGACGAAGACGAAGAAGCCCACCCCGCCGACCTCGATCACGACATGGTCTGCACCTGTGGAGAGCACGGTCCCGTGCAGCGAGGAGATCATCTTCCCAGCCTACGAGCCCGATCGTATGTATGTTCGAGCGACACGCTCGGCATCCGCCCACGCGCGCTGCGCCGGGGTCAGCGTTTCAGATGCGCCGGGCGCCGCGCCGTCTCTGCGCCACGCGTGGCACAGAGCGATCGCGAGAGCATCGGCTGCGTCAGCGGGCTGCGGCGGCGCGTCGAGGCGAAGGATGCGGGCGATCATCGCCTGCACCTGCTTCTTGTCGGCGGATCCATAGCCGGTGACCGCGGCTTTCACCTCGCTCGGCGTATGGGTAGCGGCAGGCAGGCCGGCCTCGGCGGCGAGCAGCAGTGCCACTCCGCTCGCCTGAGCCGTGCCCATCACGGTGTGGCTGTTGTGCTGTGCGAAGACGCGCTCAACGGCGACGGCATCCGGTCGGTGCTGCTCGAGAACGGTTCGTATGCCGGCCGCGACTGCGGCGAGTCGATCGCCGATCGGCATGTCCGGTGGAGTGCGGATCACACCGACGTGCACGAGAGTTCCGCGGCGGGAGCGATCGACGTCGACGATGCCGACGCCGCACCGGGTGAGACCGGGGTCGATGCCGAGTACGCGCAGAGAAGAAGCCGCCACTCCCCCAGGTTATGCGCCAGGAGAGCGACGGCCTCGAGGGCGCGCCTTACTCGTCGTTCTCGAGCTCGGCCTGCACCTCTGCGCTCAGGTCGAAGTTGCTGTAGACGTTCTGCACGTCTTCGCTGTCTTCGAGTGCATCGATGAGACGGAAGATCTTGCGGGCGGTGTCGGCGTCGATCTCGACCTTGAGGTTCGGCACGAACTCGACGTCGGCCGACTCGTAGTCGATGCCGGCATCCTGGAGCGCGGTGCGCACCGTCACCAGGTCGGACGCATCGGTGATGACTTCGAAGCCCTCGGCGTGCGGTTCGATCTCCTCGGCACCGGCCTCGAGCGCAGCCATCATGACGTCGTCTTCGGTCGTGCCCTCGGAGCCGACGACGATGACGCCCTTGCGGGTGAAGTTGTACGCGACGCTGCCGGGGTCGGCGAGCGTGCCGCCGTTGCGGCTGAGGGTCGTGCGCACCTCAGCGGCCGCACGGTTCTTGTTGTCCGTGAGGCACTCGATCATGAGGGCGACGCCGTTGGCGCCGTAGCCCTCGTACATGATCGAGGTGTACTCGACGCTCTCGCCGCCGATGCCGGCGCCGCGCTTGACCGCACGGTCGATGTTGTCCTTGGGCACAGACATCTTCTTCGCCTTGAACACAGCGTCGAACAGTGTCGGGTTGCCCGCCATGTCGGCACCGCCGAGCTTCGCGGCGACTTCGATGTTCTTGATGAGCTTGGCCCACGACTTCGCGCGCCTGGAGTCGATGACCGCCTTCTTGTGCTTGGTCGTCGCCCACTTGGAATGCCCGGACATATGTCTCCGCTCGTCGTATCCGCCCTGCTGACGTCGCAGGGCGTCGTCCAGTCTAACGAAAAGCGTCCACCGCCCGCGGCGAACGGTCGGATGCTACTTTCGACGCCTGTGCACGAACGATGAGAGGAACCGACCATGCGCATGGGTGCTGACCGGCTGCGGCCGTCATGGGCGTCGTTGCCTGTGGAGCTGCGTACGCCGATCCTCACATCGATCGGCGGTGACTTCGTCTCGGACTCCCCCGCGCACGGCGGTTTCAGCGCCGGGTACGCCGCCGTGGTCCGCACTACAGCGGGAGACGCATTCGTGAAGGCGATCGCATCCGATTCGCACGCCGACTCACGCACGGTCCTTCGCCGCGAGATCGCAGTGCTTCGTGCGACGATGTCATCACTGGCACCGTCGCTCGTGGACCCGATCGACGACGACTCGGGCACCGCCATCGTCCTCGAGTCGATCGACGGCAGCCAGCCCGGCGCTCCATGGCACACGCAGGAGCTCCACGCCATAGCCGAGGGCATCGCACAGTTGGCCGAGACGACGGCGCCACCATCCGTCGTTGCCGCAGAAGACGCGATGATGCCGGGCTTCACGCGGTGGCAGCGCATCGCGGACGAGGACTCGTTGTGGGGCTCTTTGCCCACTTCGCTGCGGGGTCGGCTGCCCGACCTCATCGCGCTGGATGGCGAATTCGCCGATGCCGTGCGCGGCGTCACTCTCGCACACGGCGATCTGCGCGCGGACAATGTGCTCATCTCGCACGGACGTGTCCGATTTCTCGACTGGCCGCATGCGCGCCGCGGCGCCGCCTGGCTCGACCTTCCGCTGCTGTTGCCCAGTATCGAAGCGGTCGGCGGCCCCCGTTGCGAGGACGCCTGGAAGATCTTCCGGTCGTACGGTGCTCCGTCGCCCGCCGAGCTTCTCCCGGTCATATCCGGATTCGCGTCGTTCCTCTGGTTCGGCCAGGCTCAGGCTGCCATCGCGGAGCTGCCAGGTCTGCGCTCGTTCCAGCGAGCTCAGGCCATCCCCGCACTGCGATGGTCGACCGCGCTGCTCTAGTGTTCGGCCGCGACCAGTGCGAGCAGTCGCTCGTGGAAGCGGGTTTCCCCCGTGATCTCCGGGTGGAAGCTCAAACCGATCAGGTTCCCTTGTGCCACCGCGACGATACGTCCGTCGTCGAGCGACGCCAACGCATCAGCATTCGGCCCGACGTAGTCGATCACAGGCCCTCGGATGAAGGCCGCGTGGACGGGGCCGTCATCCATCCCCGAGACGATCAGATCGGCTTCGAACGACTCGACCTGACGCCCGAAGGCGTTGCGGCGCACCACGACGTCGAGCCCGCCGAACGACTGCTGGCCGTCGATCGCATCCACCACCGTGTCGGCCAGCATGATCAGCCCGGCGCACGTGCCGAGCACCGGCATCCCGTCCAGGATCGCGTCGCGGATCGGATGCTGCAGACCGAACAAGCGCGACAGCTTGTCGATCACGCTCGACTCCCCGCCGGGTATCACGAGGCCGGCGACCTGGGCGAGTTCCTCGGGACGGCGCACACGGATGACATCCGCCCCGAGATCCTGCAGAACCCGCTCGTGCTCGCGGACGTCGCCCTGCAGCGCCAGGACCCCGACGGTGGTGCTACCAGCCACGCTCGGAGAGGCGGTGCGGTGCAGGCAGGTCGGAGACGTTGATGCCCACCATGGCCTCTCCCAGTCCGCGCGATACCTCGGCCACGACCTTGGCGTCGTCATAGAACGTCGTGGCCTTCACGATCGCCGCGGCGCGTTCAGCAGGATTGCCCGACTTGAAGATGCCTGAACCGACGAACACGCCGTCCGCGCCGAGCTGCATCATCATCGCGGCGTCCGCCGGGGTGGCGACGCCCCCTGCGACGAACAGCACGACTGGGAGCTTTCCGGTCTCGGCGATCTCGGCGACCAACTCGTACGGTGCCTGCAGCTCCTTCGCGGCGACGAACAGTTCGTCCTTGGGCAGCGCGGTGAGCGCGGCGATCTCGCCGCGGATCTTGCGGATGTGCTTCATCGCCTCCGAGATGTCGCCGGTGCCGGCCTCCCCCTTGGAGCGGATCATCGCCGCCCCCTCGTTGATGCGCCGAAGGGCCTCGCCGAGGTTGGTGGCGCCGCAGACGAACGGAACCTTGAATCCGAACTTGTCGATGTGGTTCACGTAGTCGGCGGGCGAGAGCACCTCCGACTCATCGATGTAGTCGACGCCGAGCTCCTGCAGCACCTGGGCCTCGACGAAATGGCCGATGCGCGCCTTCGCCATGACCGGGATCGAAACCGTGTCGATGATGCTGTCGATCATGTCGGGGTCGCTCATACGCGAGACGCCGCCCTGTGCACGGATGTCGGCAGGAACGCGCTCGAGCGCCATGACTGCGACGGCGCCGGCATCTTCGGCGATCTTGGCCTGCTCTGCCGTGACGACGTCCATGATGACGCCGCCCTTGAGCATCTCGGCAAGACCGCGCTTGACGCGCGACGATCCGGTGGTGGGATTCTGGTCTGCAGCCATGAGCTGTTCCTTCCGGGTATTCAAACGTGCACTTTGATCTATGCCAAAAGATATCACTGTCGGCGCGCCCCGTAGACTCACATGTCGAGGGGTGACATGAACGACCAGATCACAGGGACCACGGCGGCCGACATCGCCACGAGCGTGCGCGAGTTGCGTGACCGCGGCATCCTGCGCCCCGGCGCGACGCTCCCCCCGGTTCGTGAGCTCGCGGCCCGCCTCGGCGTGAACCGCAACACCACTGTCGCCGCCTATCGGCAGCTCGCCCACGCCGGCCTCGTCGTCAGCCGTGGGCGTGCAGGCACCATGCTCGTAGAGCACGATGCGGTCGCGCAGGAGGGCTACGCCGCCGACACCGTGCTGCGCGACGTCGGCACCGGCAACCCGGACCCGCGTCTCATCCCCGATCCTTCGCCGGTGCTGTCGACCGTCACCGGTCGTCCGGTGCTCTACGGCGAGCCCGTGATCGACACTGGCCTCGAAGCCTGGGCGCGGGAGTGGATCTCCCCCGATCTGCAGGCGGCCGACTTCCGCATCACCGTCACCAGCGGAGCGGTGGATGCTGTCGAGCGCCTGCTCGCACAGGCGCTGATGCGCGACGACGCCGTGGCACTCGAGGATCCGTGCTTCCTCGCCAGCATCCACACCGTCCGCCTCGGAGGCTACCGGGCAGTGCCGGTGCCGGTCGACGACGAAGGCATGACTGTCGAGGGCCTGCGTGCGGCTCTGGATGCCGGTGTGAGAGCGATCATCTGCACGCCGCGCGCGCAGAATCCGACCGGGGTCAGCCTCTCGCCCGCACGTGCTGTCGCGCTGCGCGCGTTGCTGACTGCGCATCCGTACGTCCTGATCATCGAGGACGATCACTTCTCGATGCTGTCTTCGCGCGGGTACGAGAGCCTGATCGGCCCCGATCACAAGCGCTTCGCGCTACTGCGGTCGGTATCGAAGTTCCTCGGCCCCGACATGTGCCTCGCCGTCGCTGCGACCGACCCGGAGACGGCCGAGCGGCTCGCTATGAGACTGAGCCCCGGCACTACCTGGGTCAGCCACCTGTTGCAGCGTCTCACGTTGGGACTGCTCGATGACGGCGGTGTGCGCGCGGCGATCCGCGCCGCCGGCGCCCACTACGCCGAGCGCAACGAGGCGTTCGCGGAACAGCTGCGCGCGCACGGAATCGAGACGCGCTATGTGGACGGCATGAACCTCTGGGTCGAGCTTCCGATTCCGGCGCGGACGGTGTCGGAGCGGCTGATGCGCCGCGGTTGGCTGGTGCGCACCGGCGACGGCTTCTCGCTCACAGACACTGACTCGCCGTCGCGACATCTGCGGCTCACCGTGCACGATCTGACGCAGGCCGAGGCGGAGCAGCTCGTGGCAGACATCGCCGGCGCGGTGCGCTGAGATGCGCAGCGTGGTCTTCGGCAGTGAGAAGATCGAAGGATGAAGATCCTCTCGATCCAGTCCGCCGTCGCTTACGGCCACGTCGGCAACTCGGCCGCAGTGTTCCCCCTGCAGCGCATCGGCGTCGACGTGCTTCCGGTGAACACGGTCAACTTCTCGAATCACACCGGCTACGGCGCCTGGCGCGGACCTCTGATCGACCCGAGCGATGTGGCCGACGTGATCACAGGAATCGAGGAGCGGGGCGCCTTCCCCCAGATCGACGCGATCCTGTCCGGATATCAGGGCGGCGAGGGCATCGGCGATGTCATCATCGATGCGGTCGCCCGCGTCAAGGCTGCCAATCCGAAGGCGCTGTATGCGTGCGATCCGGTGATGGGCAATGCGAAATCCGGATGCTTCGTCGCACCGGCGATCCCCGAACTGCTGCGTGAGCGTGTGGTTCCGGTCGCCGACATCATCACGCCGAACCAGTTCGAGCTCGGTTTCCTCACCGGTACCGAGCCCGACACGCTGGAATCGACGCTCGCGTCGGTCGACGCCGCCCGCGCGATGGGGCCATCGACTGTGCTCGTCACGAGCGTCGAGCGTCCGGACCGCGAGGAGGGCACGATCGAGATGCTCGCGGCCGATGACGCCGGAGCGTGGATCGTGCAGACCCCGTACTTGCCGATGAAGGCCAACGGCTCGGGCGATGTCACCGCGGCGCTGTTCACCGCGCACTACGTCGAAACCGGCAGCGCTCAGATAGCGCTCGAGCGCACGGCTTCGAGCGTGTTCGACCTGCTGCAGTTGACTCTCGACGCCGGTGCGCGCGAGCTGCTGCTCATCGAGGCGCAGGAATCGTACGCGCACCCGAAGCTGCAGTTCGCCGCCCGTCAGGTGCGCTGAACCCGCCGCCGGTCAGCCCTGTGGCCAGGCGTGCGCCACTGCCTCCCGAACCTGCCCGAGCAGCTGCGGCAGCGCCTTGGTCTTCGCGATGATCGGGAAGAAGTTCGCGTCTGATCCCCAGCGCGGGACAATGTGCTGGTGGAGGTGCCCGTCGACCCCGGCCCCTGCGACCGCGCCCTGATTCATGCCGAGGTTGAAGCCATCGCAGTTCGACACGTCTCGCAGCACGCGCATGCCGGTCTGCGTCAGTGCGCCGATCTCTGCGACCTCTTCCGCCGTCGCCTGGTCGTACGTCGCGATGTGACGGTACGGGCACACGAGCAGGTGTCCGGAGTTGTACGGGAACAGGTTCAGCAGCACGTAGGCGGTCTTGCCGCGGGCGACGATCAGCCGCTCGGCATCCGGGTGCTTCGGCGCCTCGCAGAACGGGCATTCATCGCGCAGCGGCTGCGGCCCCGCCTGGATGTACGCCATCCGGTGCGGGGTCCACAGCCGCTGGAACTCATCGGGGATCCCGGCGAGGTGTCCGGCATCCTCCGCGCTTACGCCGGACGCCTCGGTCCCCGACGCGGCGTCAGTGAGCGATGGGTCCGGCGTCGAGGTCACGCCAAGTCCTCCACCGTGTGCACGAGCGCATGGGTGTCGATGGCCGTGCGGATGCGGGCGACGGCATCCGCAATCGGCACACCGTTCTCCTGCGTACCGTCACGGAAGCGGAATGAGACGGTGCCGGCGTCCCGGTCCTTCTCCCCCGCGATGAGGATCAGCGGCACCTTGCCCGTGGTGTGCGTGCGGATCTTCTTCTGCATCCGGTCGTCCGACACGTCGAGTTCGGCGCGTACGCCGCCGTCACGCAGCGTCGTGATCACTTCGCCGAGGTAATCCGCGAAGTCATCTGCGACGGGGATCCCGACGACTTGCACCGGCGAGAGCCACACCGGGAAGTCGCCGGCGTAGTGCTCGAGCAGGATCGCGAAGAAGCGCTCGATCGAGCCGAACAGCGCACGGTGGATCATGATCGGGCGCTTCTTCTGCCCGTCTTTGTCCATGAACTCGAGATCGAAGCGCTCTGGCAGGTTCGGGTCGACCTGCACCGTCGAGAGCTGCCAGGTGCGGCCGATCGCATCCCGCGTCTTCAGGTCGATCTTCGGGCCGTAGAAGGCAGCCTCACCGGGAACCTCGGTGAGCTTGAGACCGGATGCCACGGCGACCCGCCGCAGCGCGTCGGTCGAGGATTCCCAGAACTCGTCCGAGCCGATCCACTTGGACTTCTCGTCGTCCTTCATCGACAGCTCGAGCTCGAATTCGGTGAGCCCGAAGTCGCGGAGCATCGAGAGGATGAACTCGAGGACCTTCGCGACCTCGTCCTCCAGCTGATCGGGCGTGACGAAGAGGTGCGAGTCGTCCTGGGTGAACCCGCGCACGCGGGTGAGGCCGTGCAGAGCGCCGGAGAGCTCGTTGCGATACACCGTTCCGTTCTCCGCGAAGCGCAGGGGCAGGTCCCGGTAACTGCGTGCACGCTCCTTGTAGATCAGGATGTGCATCGGGCAGTTCATGGGCTTCAGGTAGTAGTCCTGGCCCTGCTTGGTGATCTCGCCGTTCTCGTCGCGCTCCTCGTCCATCACGATCGGAGGGAACATGCCCTCCTTGTAGGTGACGAGGTGGTTCGAGGTGAGGAAGAGGTCTTCCTTGGAGATGTGCGGCGTGTACACGTAGGTGTAGCCGCCCTCGATGTGGCGTTTGCGGGCGTGCTGCTCCATCTCGCCGCGGATCATGCCGCCGCGCGGGTGCCACACCGAAAGCCCAGAGCCGATCTCCTCGGGGAACGAGAACAGGTCGAGTTCCTTGCCGAGGCGACGGTGGTCGCGCTTGGCTGCCTCTTCGAGGCGGTGCTGGTAGGCGCGAAGCTCTTCCTTGGTCGGCCACGCCGTGCCGTAGATGCGCTGCAGCTGCGGATTCTTCTCGCTGCCGCGCCAGTAGGCGGCGGCGATGCGGGTGAGGTCCCAGCCGTTGCCGATCATGCGGGTGCTGGGCAGGTGCGGTCCGCGGCAGAGATCCTTCCAGACGACCTCGCCGTCCTTCGTGGTGTTGTCGTAGATCGTCAGCTCGCCGGCGCCCACCTCGACGGATGCGCCTTCGGCAGCTTCCTTGCTGCCGCCTTTGAGCCCGATCAGCTCGAGCTTGAACGGCTCGTTCGCGAGCTCGGCGCGAGCCTCGTCGTCGGTCACGACGCGGCGCACGAAGCGCTGCCCCTCGCGGACGATGCGCTGCATCTCCTTCGAGATCGCCTTGATGTCCTCCGGAGTGAAAGGCGTCTCGACGCCGAAGTCGTAGTAGAAGCCGTCGGTGATCGGAGGGCCGATACCGAGGTTCGCCTGGGGGTTGATGCGCTGAACCGCCTGCGCGAGAACATGCGCCGTCGAGTGACGCAGAATCGCGAGCCCGTCTTCGCTGTCGATCGTGACGGGTTCGACCTCGTCGGTCTTCGTCACGGTGGTCGCAAGATCCTTCAGGTCGCCGTTGACGCGCATCGCGACGACGGATCGGTCAGAGAACAAGGCGAAGCCGTCTGTCGGCTGGGCGTTTTCAGGCACTGAATCACTCCATTTGGGTCGCCTCTAGGCTACTCGCCTCCCGGCATCGTCTGCGCGCTCCGAGCGGACGCCACTCGGGTGCGACCCCGTTAACGAAAAGTGCTCCCGTGGAGTGGAAGTCCACGGGAGCGGCGATCACGTTCGTCTAGAAGGGACGACGCGTGAACTCTTCCAGTATCGCACGTGATTGAAGTGACGTTCACGCACCGGCGCTGATGAGACCCGACTCGTAGGCGAGGATCACAAGCTGTGCGCGGTCGCGAGCGTCCACCTTCGACATGATCCGGTTGACGTGGGTCTTGGCCGTGTGCGGGGAGATCACCAGTTCTGCGGATATCTCCTGATTCGTTCGCCCTGCTGCGACCAGGATGAGCACTTCCCGCTCTCGCATCGTGAGACGTGCGAGCCTGTCGTCATCCCACGCAGCTGTCCTTTGCGCGCTTTGCAGCACAGAGCGCTCGATGAGAGCCTTCGTCGCGGCGGAGGACAGCAGCGACTCACCCGAGTGGATCGTCCGTACCGCGCGCACGATCTCGTCGGGCTCCGCCCCTTTCCCGATGAACCCGCTTGCACCTGCCCGCAGGGCAGCCACGACGTACTCGTCCTCTTCGAAAGTCGTCAGGATGAGCACACGCGTCTCGTTGCCGGTTGAAGGGGCACAGATCTTTTCCGTGGCGGCAATCCCGTCGAGTTCCGGCATCCGGATGTCCATGAGCACGACGTCTGGGGCGAACGTGATCGCGGCGGACACCGCCTCGCGGCCGTTCGAGGCTTCGCCTACGAGCTGGATATCGCCGCTGTCGGTCAGGATGTCGCGGATCGCGTGCCGCACGAGAGGCTGATCATCTACGACGAGGACGGTGATCATCGCGCCGTCGTCTCCTCGGCCGGCAACGAGATCTCGAGCCGGAACTCTTCAGCGTCGTGCGCGGTTTCGACACGGCCCCTCACTGCGGCGACTCGTTCCCGCAGACCGCGTAGTCCATGCCCGCTCGCCGTCGTGGAGGGAGGTCCGTCGCCGAGCGGATTGGCGATGATCAGCACGACTTCGCCGTCACCACTGCGCAGACGGACGGCAGCGCGGCCCTCAGCGCCATGTTTGTGTGCGTTGGTGAGTCCTTCCTGCAGCGCCAGGTAGGCGACGTGATTCACAGCTGGCGAGAGCACCGGCATGACCTGGGCCGGCTCCAGTTCGACGCGCAGACCGACGTCGGCGAAGCGGGTGATGAGATCACCGACGCTGTCCAAGCCCGCCTGCGGATGAAGGCCGTGAGGATCTTCCGGGTCGTCGGCGCGAAGGAGCGTCATCAGTCCACCGATGTCTGTGAGGACGGTGCGCGAGGCGCTGCGGATGTTCGAAAGGGCTTCTCGAGCTCGTTCGGGTCGACTCTCCAGCGATGAGGACGCGACGCCTGCGCTGAGGCTGATGACCGAGATCTGGTGTGCGACGACATCGTGCAGGTCGCGGGCGATGCGAACGCGCTCTTCAGCGACGCGTCGGCGGGCCTCGTCCTCCTGTCCGCGTTCTGCCCGCTCCGCGCGTTCCATCATCGCCGTGAGGTACTCGCGTCGCGATCGAGCGGCATCGCCCAGCGCACCGGCCAGAACGATCAACGTGACGAACTGCATGGCAAGAGAGTCGAACAGGTCACCTCCCAGCGGCACCGAGTTCACGAAGAACACGACCAGCGTCGCGACAGCGACACTGAGAATCCCGATCCAGCGCCGGCTCCGCGAGGTCACCGAGAACGTCGTGATCGCGACGGCGATGAGCGTGCTCGGAGCGAGCACGCCTGCGAAGGCCATGACGACGTCGCACACGACGCTGACCCCGAGTGCAGCAATCGGCCAACGTCGACGGAACGGCATCGCTGCGGCAGGCAGCAGCGCGACGGCGAGAAGCGGTCCGTGCGCCCGGGAGGTCTCGTCGGGGAAGGGCACGACGCCGAACAGCACGACAACGGCGACGGCGATCACATCCCCCAGTGGTGTCGCGATCCCGGGTGGGCGAAGTGTCGGCACTCCCCCAGTATCCCCCGCTCCCTTTGGGGCCGAATCCACCACGAGGACCACATGCGCGTACTGCGAACGCAGTACTGAGATGCCCACGTCGGGGTGATGTGCTGGTCTCCTCTGCCCTGGACGCTGGAGAAGAGGGCACGTCGCGTACCCCGGGAGAGGCAGATATGAAGAAGCTCGCGAAGAGAGCGCTGGTGGTTGTGACGGCCATCGGAGCAATGCTCGCGGTCGGTCTGACGACCACGACTGTTGTGCACGCAGTGGCAACCGAGATCGAAAGCAGTGAGATTGAGCCCTATGGCCAGAGCGTGTCCGTCGACGGGCGCGACATGAACGTCCTCGTCGCCGGGAACGGGCCGGAAGACGTCGTTCTTCTACCTGGTTTCGGCACAGCGTCTCCGGTGCTCGATTTCGAACCGCTTGTCGCTGACCTTTCCCGAGACCATCGTGTGATCGTGGTCGAACCCTTCGGCTACGGTCTGAGCGACGGCACCGATCGGGAGCGCACGACGCAGAACATCGTCACCGAGATTCACGCAGCGCTCGAGGCGTTGGACGTCGACAACTACGTGCTGATGGGACACTCCATTGCGGGCATCTACGGAATCGAGTTCGCTGCACGCTATCCAGAGGAGGTGACGGCCTTCGTCGGCATCGATTCGAGCGTCCCCGGGCAGCCGAACATGGACATGCAATTCCCCACCGGTCTGCTCGCGGCAGCGAAGAACCTCGGGTTGCTCCGCCTCGCTGCAGCAATCGCCGGCGACGAGGGCTACAGTGGCCCCGCGTACACCGAGCGTGCTCGTGAGCAGATCGGCATGATCGCCAATCGGAACTCGCTCAGCCCCACCTATCTCGACGAGATGGCTCACATCAGTTCGAACTTCGAACGCGCTCTCAACACGCGCTTCCCGTCGGACCTGCCGTTGCTCCTCTTCGTCGTGGCTGACAATGTGAAGAACCCTGACTGGCTCCCGCTGCACGAGCGGCAAGCACTGAATGCGAACGACGGCACGGTCGTGCCGATGGACGGCGAGCATTACCTCCACCACACCCACGCCGCCGAGATCGCCGATGAGTTCAGAGCCTGGGAGGACGAACACGTCTCGCAGCCGGAGTGAGAACCTACTAACTCGGGTGAGGCCCGGAGCTTAGGCCCCGGGCACACCTGACGCATGGTCGACCGCTCCAAGAAGCCATCTCTCTGGGATGCGATGCGCTTCGGCGTGAACGGTACGACCCGCGCGGATCTCCTGCCGGTCATCGCCCCGGCCCCGCAGCGCGACCCCGCCGACGTCGCAGAGCCAGAGACCGTCGACCGTGACGACATCATCGATTCGCCGTACGCGCCCATGAGTCAGCGCGAACGACTGCACCTGATCGAGACCCGCCCCACGCTCGCACCATGGGCCGAGAAACCCATCAGTACCGCCGACGGCCTCACCGAGATGGGAAGCCATCGCGCTACCCGACGCCGACGAGACCCGCCTACCTGACGTCAATGGCACCCCCACCGGCGCACGCGCCCCGTTCTAAGGATAAAGACCATGACCGTAAACCTGACCCCACCCAAGCCCGTCCGCATGTTCAACGGCCCACTACTGCGCGACATGCTCGATGATCACTACGTGGCCGGCATCGCCGCCGTCTACCGTCTCGAGCCTGCGCGTTCGGCCCAGAGCTCGACCCCGCCGTATCGATCATAGCCAGCATTGACATCGCCCTACCCACGATCAACTGGGATGCCCCACAGCTCGTGCAGGGCATCAACCGAGAGCAACGCACCGTCTCAGTCGTATCGTTCCCGACTACAGGCCCCAGTCCCGCTGACGTGGATACCGACCGCCCATCAGATCGGCATCCCACCAGTGCGATTCGGGATCGCTGGTGGCCGTGTGGTTGTCGTCTGCGACAGCATCGACCCTTACGTCATCACCACCGCGACAACCCGCGCCCACCGATAAGTCACAGCCGAGCTCGCGCACACGATCGAAGAACGAAACACGTGGCGCGAACACAGCGCCCGATGCATCCGAGATGCCGTCACCAAACGCCGTGAACTTGTCGACACCGTGGCGCACGGGGTCTAGCTCGCTCGCCGGATCTCCGCCAGCAACGTGAGAGTCCCAAGTTGCGATTCAATCGCCCACTTCTTCCACTCTGGCATCTCGGGATCGTCAAGAAGTCGACGTAGCGCGGATTCCGAGTCAAGCTTCTGTGACCACAGGTTCGGCACCAACTCGGCATCGAGAAGGCCCACGAGAGTTAGCGCTTCAGTACCCATGCGCGCGGATTCGTCGCGGTCTGTCGATCCGCCCCGGTTCAAATTCTCGGTGAGTCGGGCCAAAACATCGAGTTGAAACATCAGATGCTCACGCTTCAAAGATGCCGCCTGCTCCCGGCGGGCGATCTCCCGAGTGTTGCGTCGGTCTGCCGCCGAGGTAGCGAGAGCGACAATCGAAGCCGCGACAGCAACGACGATTGCTGCAGTCTGGATGGCAAGTGATATCTGATCTGCGGTCATGCCCATGAACCTATCGCCCGGTGCGACACTGACAGTACGCTCCCAACATGGCCAGCATCGAAGTTCCAATCAGCGACGAGAAGATCATCACTCTCCTGAAGGAGAAGTACGGGCTGGACTTCGGCAAAGGTCGACTTCAAGGCATCGAGGTTACGAGGGAACCGCAGGTGTCGAACTCGTCCATTTCGCACATCGTCTCGGTACGGCTCGACTTCGGCCTTGAGCTTGGCGAAATCGAAGATCTCGTCGGCTACTGAGCGTCGAAACCGCGCACTTAGCGGGAGTAGATCTGCTCTGGAATCCCGCTTGAATCAGCCCCGCCCGGATACACCATTACCTGGTAAGGCTTCGCCACGTTGATCTCGCCCCCACAGGCCCACTCGCCCCCCGGATACTCCCCGCGGTAGTCCAGCGCGACTTTGCTTGTTCCCACTGATGCGCTTGTCAGTTGATCCGTATCCACGCCTGCCCAGTCAGCGACGATCTGTATGCACTCCTGCTCGACGGCGTACTTGCCAGTCCCACTCGGAGCCAGAGCGCCCGAGAATGAGGCCCAGAGGAACCCGGCCGCCAGAACGACCGCGATGCCAAAGAAGATGTTCTTCGCCACTCCGCTTTTTCGGGGCTTGTCACCATTCGTCGGGACGGGACTCGAGGATGCTGGAGCGCCGATCGGACCCGCTGCGGGCCGCTCGCCGTATGGCCGAGACCCCGACTCGCCGCTCACACCGTCTCTACAACAGCGGTGATCGATGTTCCCATTTCGCCCCGACCTAGGGGGTTGGCCACGCCACGGACCGCGATCGACACAATCCGCACGGGTGGCCAGTCTCTCAACGCCTCTTCGAGCGACTGAATCGCCTGAGCCTCACCGCCGCCCAGTGCCGTAACGGAGATGACCTTCTGCTGCGGGATGAGTGCCATTTCCGAAGCATAGCGATAGACATGTCAGCCGCCGTGGAGTCCTGGCCCGGACCGGTGCTCGAGGATCTACAGCGCGTGGCCGGCGGCAGGGCTGACATCGTCGCGATGGAAGCGGGATCGTGGGCAGGCGTCTATGAGGACGAGAACACGCTTACCTTGGCACGCGCGCTGCTTGAGATCCCCGGCGCACCCGACTGGGTAAAGCTCGGGCAGGAACGGCGCGCCGCTGGGCGACACTCGACCGAGGGATTCGCGCGCTGAGAAATCCGGTATTGCACGCATATTGCACGGAGTCCCCCACCAACGAGAAAACCCCCGGAAAACCGGGGGTTTATCTGTGCGCGATACTGGGATCGAACCAGTGACCTCTTCCGTGTCAGGGAAGCGCGCTACCGCTGCGCCAATCGCGCCTATTCAGGCTATTAAGTTGAAGCGACGAGGTGGCGACGGGATTCGAACCCGTGTAAACGGCTTTGCAGGCCGGTGCCTAGCCGCTCGGCCACGCCACCGTGTGGATTGACCCCACGTGCCGTGAGCCCCTCAGAAAGAGACTCCTGCACTCGAGCGGATGACGAGATTCGAACTCGCGACCCTCACCTTGGCAAGGTGATGCGCTACCACTGCGCTACATCCGCGTTGTGTTCCGGCTGACCGGGCACTTGTAAAACATTAGCCGATCATTTCGATCCCGCAAAACCGAAACACGATCTCGCGCGTGTCTTGCGGTTTGGTCGTGAGCGCGTCTGACGTTCAGGTAATATCGTTTTTCGACCCCCTGGGTCATGGGCGATTGGCGCAGTTGGTAGCGCGCTTCCTTCACACGGAAGAGGTCATCGGTTCGAGTCCGGTATCGCCCACCACATTCTCAGATCTAGAATCCCCGCATGGGAATCCTGACCTTCAGCATCAACGTCACCCTCGACGGGTGCGTCGACCATCAAGAGGGAATCGCCGACGACGAGACCCACGCCTACTTCACCCGTCTCATGGACGAGGCAGGAGCGATGCTGTGGGGCCGCGTCACCTACGAGATGATGGAGAGCGCCTGGCCCGCAGTCGCTCGCGGTGACGCGGATGCACCGCCGGCCTTACGCGAATGGGCGGTCAAGCTGGACGTCAAGCCGAAATATGTGGTGTCGTCCACGCGAAATGACTTCCCGTGGACCAACAGCCACCACATCACCGACGACCTGCGAGCCGGCGTCCAGAAGCTCAAGGACATGACTCCGGCGGGCGTGCTGCTCGGCAGCGCTGCACTCGCAGCGGAGCTTGACCGGCTGGAGCTGATCGACGAGTACAAGTTCCTCGTCCACCCCATGATCGCCGGCCACGGTCCAACCCTCTACCGGAGCGGGCTGCCCAACACGCGGCGGCTTGAGTTGGTCTCGGCGACGCCGCTCCGCGACGGCGTGGTGGCCATGCACTACCGGCGCGCGGACTGACACACAGCGTTCCCTGCATCTCGTTCACTGAGGTGGAACGGACGGCGCGGCCGGCCGCGCACGCAGATGGATGCGTTTGCCGTCTTTGCTGAAGATCGACAGCAGCTCCGTCTGCTGGTTGCCGACGCCCGACAACCAGTGCGGGATGCGCGTGTCGAACTCCGCGGCCTCGCCCGGGCCGAGGATCACGTCCTGCTCCCCGATCACCAGACGCAGGCGTCCCGAGAGGACGTAGAGCCACTCCTGCCCGTCGTGCACCTTCGGCTCCGGCACCGCGGAGACGCCGGCCGGATTCGCCGGAAACGTCACCTTGTACGTCTGCACCGGACTCGATTCCGGTGAGAGCGATTCATACCAGGTGTCTCCCATGCGCTTCTTGGTGCGCGCCACACGCGGATCCGGCGCTTTGCGAGGGACGATGTCGTCGAGCTCCAGCCTCAGAGCCCTCGCGATCGGCACGACGAGCTCCAGATTCGGGGCGCGTTTGCCGGCCTCAAGGCGCGACAACGTGCTCGATGAGATCCCGGTCGCCTCGGAGAGGTCGACAAGCGTCATGCTGCGCTTCTCTCGCCAGCTCTTGAGTCGCGGACCGATGAGCGCCACCGAATCGTCGGGCATCAGCATCCTCCTTGCTATTTCGGCATGGATATTTGCCACAACGGTATCACCGGCGCAGGCTGAGATCATGACACGCGACGACCGATCAACAACAGTATCCACATCCGACCCCGAGGCAGCGACCTGGGATGTCGTGATCATCGGCGGCGGAGCCGCAGGCCTGAGCGCCGCGCTCATCCTGTCGCGGGCCCGACGACGAGTCCTCGTGCTCGACGCGCAAGCGCCCCGCAACCGGTTCGCGCCGCACATGCACGGCGTACTGAGCAGGGATGGCTACTCCCCTCTCGACCTCGTGGCCGACGGCCGTCGCGAGGTGTTGGCCGCGGATGGAGTCATCCAGAACGCGCGCGTCACCGACGCCCGCATGATCGCTGACGGATTCGAGCTCACCACTGAAGCCGGCGCCCGAGTCACCGCCCGTCGCGTGATCTTCGCAACAGGCACCCGCGATGCGCTCCCCGAGATCGATGGACTCGCAGAGCAGTGGGGCCGCGGCGTCGTGGCCTGCCCGTACTGCGACGGCTACGAGGCCGCTGGACGCCGGATCGGCTTACTGCTGGGCTCTGTGGCAGGCATCCACAAAGCGCACATGCTGCGCTCGTACTCCGCCGACATCACGGTGTTCACCGCACTCGCGGAGCCCATCCCCGAGATCGAACGACGCATTCTGGAGGAACGCGGCATCCGTCTAGAAGACCAGATCGTGACGCGCGTCGTGTCCGATGGAGATCGGCTGACAGGACTCGCCCTCTCCGACGGCACGGTCACGCAGATCGATGCCCTCTTCGCGGAACCACGACTCGTCCCCCTTGACGAACCGCTGCAGCAACTCGGTGCCGCACGCAAGGAAACTCCGTTCGGCGAATGGCCCGCTGTCGACGAGTTCGGGCGGACGAGCATCCCCGGCGTCTGGGCAGTGGGCAACACTGCGAATCCGGCCGCGCTGGTGCCGATCGCGATGGGATCGGGCGCAACAGCCGCTCTTGCGTTGAACGGAGAGTTCGTCGCCGAAGAGGTGGCGGTCGCCGCTGCAGCGGTGAACGCCCAGCAGAAAGCAGAAGCGCGATGACCGGAGAGCCGGGTGGCGCCGCTACGGATGCGATGCAGTTCTGGGACGAGCGATACGTGAGCAGACGCACCGAACACGGTCGAATCTGGAGCGGAGACGTCAATTCAACGGTGGAACAGCAGTTGAAAGGGCTGCCGCCGGGCTCCGCGCTCGAACTCGGATCAGGAGAAGGCGCAGATGCACTCTGGCTCGCCGCCCAAGGCTGGAACGTCACCGCACTGGACATCTCATCCGTCGCCCTGGCGGTCGGCGCAGCGGAGGCCACGAAGGAGGGACTCTCCGACCGGATCGAGTGGGTTCAGACCGATCTCGCGACCTGGCGTCCGTCCGCGCAGTACGACCTCGTCATGTCTGCGTTCCTGCATTCCCCCGTCGAGTTCCCACGGGAGGCAGTCCTCCGGCGTGCGGTCTCCGCGGTCGCGCCGGGCGGCAGCCTGCTCATCGTCGGACACGGCGGGTTCCCGCCCATGTCTGAGCATGCACACGGCACCGACTTCCCGTCGTTCCCGTCGCCCGACGACGTTCTGGCATCACTCCACTTGCCCAGCGGATGGGCGGTCGAGACGAACGCGCTGATCGAACGAACCGCGAAGTGGCGTGACGAGCAGGACGTCGTTCTCGTCGACACGGTGCTGCGCGTGCGCCGTGACGAATAGACACGGCGCACGCGCAGCTCCCCCCGCACCTCGGAACTCGGGTCAGCGGTTTCGGGTCGCACTGGGTCCGGGCTGTGGCTTGGAGAACAGCACGACGATGATCACCGTGACGCCCACTACGACGTGCGGGAGCCACACGTTGAGCGCCTCGCCTGCGAAGCCGAAGATCCATGGCGACAGCGCGAGGAACAAGCTCGCCACGATGTCGAACACGAGGTGAACAGGCATCGGAATGAACCCGAACGGTCCCCATTCGTACTTCGTGAAGAGGCTGTAAACGATCAGGCCGACGCCGAGCACGATCGGGATGACGACGGCAGGTCCTCCGACTCCCGCGAACCCGAACAACCACGGCGCCGCGATGAGCGCGATGCCGACGAGATAGTCGAGGACGCCGTGAACCTTGGTGGGGATGAAGCGCATGATTCCTCCTTGAGTATGGCCGCGATATCGCGGCTGTCATGGGAGGTTCGTCACGGCGGGGAAATCGGATGGGATGTCCAGCCGAATGCGGTTCAGTCGGATTCGGTTTCTCCGTCCGCTTCCGGCATCCCCGGGCCCGGCCCGGGCCGCACGGCAGCATTCTCGGCGACGTCCACCCGTGTCACTCCATCGTGTTCGGTCACATCCACACGCGGCGCCGCGTCCGCCTCAGTGGCGTTCGGCGCCGTCGTGAGCTGATCGTGGCGCTTCTGATCTGGGGTCATCTCTTCGTGCGACACCTCGTGTCCTTTCCTCGGAAGACTCAAGGTATCCGCGGACCACCCCCGGAGGTCAGGGGGTTGATGTTGGTCGTCGGCACGACTAGGCGAACGACCGCCCCGGATTCAATTCACGCCTGACCCGCAGGTTTCACTGCTACGGTGAGCGAAGTCGGCATCTTGTCGGCGTCAGGGAAGACTTCTTGTCGACCAACGGGCCGTTACGGGCCATTTCGTTCTCCGTCGCCTCCTCTGGATCATCTCGAGGAGACCCGATTTCCGTGTACCCGTATACCCATTCCGCTGATTCGAAGTCGAACGACTCATCGGTGCCGATTCCGATGCTTCCGGTCGGTTCGACAGCGATCGTCTATTGCGAGGCCCAGTTCGGCGAACAGGACGGCAAAACGGCGAACGGCCTGGTCCGCCACTCCGAGAAGTACGAGATCCTCAGCGTCATCGACAGCCGCCATGCCGGCGCGGACGCCGGTGACTTTCTCGACGGCACCGCGAACGGCATCCCGATCCTGTCGAGCCTCGCAGAGGCGATCGCCCATGCAGGCAAGGTTCCCGACTACCTCATCTGCGGTGTCGCACCAGCCGACGGCCTTCTCTCCGACGCGCAGCGTGTGGTACTGCTGGACGGCATCGCCCACGGCATGCACATCATCAACGGTCTGCACGAGTTCCTGAACGACGACGCGGAGTTCGTCGCAGCCGCGCTGCTTTCGGGCGTCACCATCACCGACGTGCGTCGCCCGAAAGACAAGAAGGATCTTCACCTGTTCTCCGGGCGCATCTTCGACGTCACCTGCCCGCGCATTGCCGTACTCGGCACCGACGGCGCCATCGGAAAGCGCACCACGGCCACATTGCTCGTGCAGGCGCTCAACGACCGCGGCATCCACGCTGTCATGGTCGGTACAGGACAGACCACGATCATCCAGGGCGGACGCTACGGCGTCGCACTCGACGCTCTCGTTCCGCAGTTCTGCTCCGGCGAAGTGGAGAACCAGGTCGTCGCGGCCTTCGAGGGCGAGAACCCCGACATCATCATCGTTGAGGGCCAGGGCGCTCTCAGCCATCCCGCGTACCTCACCTCTGCGCACATCCTGCGGGGCAGCCGGCCGGCGGGCGTGATCGTGCAGCATGCACCAGGCAGGCGCGTGCTCGGCGACTTCCCGATGATGCCGATGCCCGACGTCGCCAGCGAGGTCGCACTCATCGAGGCGTTCGCCGATACCAGGGTGATCGGCGTGACGGTCAACCACGAGCACCTCACGGATGCCCAGATCACTGCTGCCATCGATGAGATCGAGCTCGATCTCGGAGTCCCGGCAACCGACCCACTGACGCGCCCGTTGAGCAATCTGGTCGACATGGTGCTGCAGGCATTCCCCGAACTCTCGAAGGCGCTCACGCAGAGCCCCGCCTGACCGGTTGCTGCAGTTCGGTCACCCAATCCGCCTGGTCCTCCGAGATCGCGCGGACATACAGTTCGCGGCAGGGACCCGCGTGGACCAGGCCTCGAGCGAAGATCGCGGCGTGGATCGCCTGCCAGCTCTCGGCGATGTGATCCATCGGACCGAGATGGATGCCGCAGACTGCGGTCTCGGCGGCGGGCAGCTCGACGATCTCCAAGCCGTCCTGTGCAGGTCCGTTGTAGGCGTACCCGGCGACGATCTGAAGCCCGTCTTCAGTCGTGTCGTACTGCGCGATCGGTGTCGCCAGAGACCCGCACTCATCGCCCATGATCTCCGCGACGGCGTCGAAGGCAGGACCGACGACACCTGCGACCTCTGGTTGATCGGCGACGACCGCGCGGCGTGCGGCGAGACGGACAGCAGGCAGGGGCTTCTCGATGATCTCGATCTGGGACATGTGCTTCTCTTTCTCGATGAGTTGGAGCCGCCGTTCCACGTCGACGAGTCTGGCGGCGGCGATCCGGTGCTCCTGCTCGACCTCCGCGCGACGAATGCGCAGCAGGGCCTCGATGCGATCCGCATCGACCCCCTGGTCGAGAATCGACGAGATGTCGTCAAGCCCGAAACCGAGCTGACGCAACGCGACGATCCGATGCAGACGCTCGAGTTGCGAGGGATCATAGGATCGATAGCCGCTGAACTCATCCACATGAGCCGGCACGAGCAGACCTGCGGTGTCCCAATGCCGCAGCATCCGGTGAGTCACCTGGCCGATCTGCCCGAATGCTCCGATGGACAACATGTCTCAGTTCTCCCGCCTCCCACAGTGTGAGAGTCAAGTATCGCTCTCGGAATCGCCTTCTCCGACGTCGCTGCCCCCGAGTACGCTCCACCTGATGGTCAAGAACGCTGCGCTCCCCGGCCCGTGCACGCTGTGCGGCGGCGTCGACGGGGAGCGGCGGCACGGCTCGTGGCACTGCGCCGCATGCGGCTGGCGTTACGGCGACGTGCCGGATGCGGAGCTGCCGCTCCCCCGTATCGACGTCGTCTACTACCTGCGGTTCGATCGCAGGGTGAAGATCGGCACGAGCATGCGTCCGCGTCAGCGGTTGGCCAGCATCCGTCATGAAGAGCTTCTCGCCTTCGAGCGCGGCGGCAGGGCCACAGAACACCAGCGCCATCGCGAATTCGCGGACGCCCGTGAAGGCGGTGAGTGGTTCACGCTCACCGACGAACTCAGTGCTCACATCGCGAGATTACGAGCCGTCGGCGATCCCTGGCAGCTCTACGCACGCTGGCTCAGCGAGGCGCTGCAGTCCTGACGTACCGCGACGCGGTCAACGGGCCCATCCGTAGCGGGCGGTCAACGCCGCGGCGACGCGATCGTAGAGCGGGCGGCCCAGCACGGCGGCCTCACGCCGCATACCATCCTCGTGCACGCTGTACAGCTGCTCGATATCCACCCACGATTCGCGGCCCTGCGAATCCCACGCGCCGCTGCCGATCGACAGGTAATCCCGATCACGATCGTGTGCCTTGCTGGTCATCCGCACCGCATACACGCGGTCGGCGGATTCCCGACCGATCACGAGCACCGGACGGTCTTTGCCACGGCCGTCGTTCTCCTCATAAGGGACCCACGTCCAGATAATCTCCCCGGAATCCGGAGCACCGTCCTTCGACGGGGTGTAGCCGATTCGAAGACCCTCGATGCGCTCAGGATCGATGCGCCGCGTATCACTGCCCTGCGCCCGGCCGGCATCGGAACGCTCCGACTCGACGCTGGACGCAGTCGAACGTCCCGCCTCCTTCTCAGGAGAACGGGACGTTCGAGATGTCAGCGCCTTCAGAATGATGTCTGCGAGCTGAGCCAGGATGTTCTTCGAAGAAGTCACCCCGTCACCCTATCGGCGGCCCGGCCACCGAAGCGGCTCAGGATCAGGCGTCGACCAGCGCGTAACCCTCCTCGCCGTGGACCACGGAGTCGACACCGGCGATCTCGTCCTCGTTCGTGATGCGGAATCCGATCGTCTTCTGAATCGCGAAGCCGATGATGAAGGCGACGACGAAGGCGTAGATCAGTACTCCGAGGGCTGCGATCACCTGAACGGCGAGCTGGCGGGCGTCGCCACCGACGAACAGCCCGGTCTCCGAGGCGAAGAAGCCGAGGTAGATCGTGCCGAGCAGACCACCGACGAGGTGGATGCCGACGACGTCGAGTGAATCGTCGAAACCGAGGCGGAACTTCAGCTCGACGGCGAGGGCGCATACGATTCCGGCGACTGCGCCGAGGAGCAGCGACCAACCGGGAGTCAGGTTCGCGCAGGCCGGAGTGATGGCGACGAGACCGGCGACGGCGCCAGAGGCTGCACCGACCGAGGTGGCTTTGCCGTCCTTGATGCGCTCGATGAGGATCCAGCCGAGGATCGCGGCGGCCGTCGCGCCGAGGGTGTTCAGTCCGATCAGACCAACACCTCCCATGTCTTCCGACAACCATTCGGCGCCGGCGTTGAAGCCGAACCAGCCGAACCACAGCAGCGCAGCACCCAGAAGCGTCAGCGGCACGTTGTGCGGCTTGAGGATGCCCTTCTGGAACCCGATGCGCTTGCCGAGCACGAGCGCGAGCGCCAGCGCAGCCGCACCTGCGTTGATGTGAACGGCCGTTCCACCGGCGTAGTCGATCACCGCGATGCCACTGTCCTCACCGAACAGCGTGGTGCCGAGATTCATGATCCAGCCCCCGCCCCAGACCCAGGCGGCGATCGGGAAGTAGCCGACCGTCGCGAAGATACCTGCGAAGATCAGCCAGCTGCCGAACTTGGCGCGATCCGCGATGGCTCCCGAGATCAGCGCGACGGTGATGATCGCGAAGGTCGCGCCGTAAGCGACACCGAGAAGAGCGACGTTCGAGCCTTCGCCTGCAGCGAGGCTGCTCAGGCCGAAGTCCGCGAACGGATTGCCGGCGAACTGGGTCGGACTCTCCACCGCGCTCATCGAGAAGCCGAACAGGATCCAGAGCACCGCGACGAGACCGATGGAGCCGAAGCTCATCATCATCATGCTGACGACGCTCTTCGCCTTGACGAGTCCGCCGTAGAAGAAAGCCACGCCAGGCGTCATCAACAGCACGAGCGCCGTGGCGGTGATAGCCCACGAGATGTTGCCGGGAGAATCCATAGGAAAACCTCACATCCGAAGTAATTGAGAGCTTCAGTGTGGCGAGGCCCGATTTCCGGGAAGCGCTGTGAGTGTTTCCGTACGGTTACACCCGGATGCCGTGTGTAACCATCGCGTTACGCGACGCTGGGTTGCTCCGCAGAATGTGTGAGCGCATTCAGCCTGGAGATGGCGCGAAGGTACTTCTTGCGGTATCCACCGCCGAGCATCTCGTCGGCGAAGACCTGGTCCAGGCTCACGCCGGTCGCGACGATCGGAAGCTGCGCGTCATAGACCCGGTCGACGAACGCGACGAATCGCAGTGCCTCGGACTGATCGGTCAGAATCTGCACGTCTCGAAGGCCGACGAGCGACAGCCCGTCGATCAGCCGGATGTAACGCGAGGGATGCACTTTCGCCAGGTGACGGATGACATCACCGAACGCGTCGTCAGATGCCGTGCCCGCCGCGTCCGCGATCCTCCGTGCGTACTCCACCTCGTCAAGTGCGACGGCGTGACCGTCGAGCGCACGCTGACGAAAATCGACACCGTCGATGCGGATGGTCTCGAAGCTGTCCGACATCGCGTGGATCTCGCGCAGGAAGTCCTGAGCCGCGAACCGGCCTTCTCCGAGCGCATTCGGCGGCGTGTTCGACGTCGCGGCAAGGCGGGTGCCTGTGCTCACGAGTTCTCCGAGCAGGCGTGTCATCACCATGGTGTCGCCCGGGTCGTCGAGCTCGAACTCGTCGATGCAGATCAGATCCGCACCGCGCAGCAGATCGACGGTGTTGCGATAGCCGAGCGCACCGACGAGAGCCGTGTATTCGATGAATGAGCCGAAGTACTTACGACGCGCGGGCATCGCGTGGTAGATCGATGCGAGAAGGTGGGTCTTTCCGACTCCGAAGCCGCCGTCGAGATAAACGCCGGGCTTCAGCGCCGGCTCCTTCTTCGCACGGCTGAAGAATCCTCCGCGCCTGGCGGGCGCACCGCGACCGGCGAACTTCTCCAGCAGCGCTTTCGACTCCGCCTGCGACGGGTACGCGGCATCCGAGCGATAGGTCTCGAACGTGGCGTCATCGAACTGCGGCGGCGGAACCAGGCTCGCGAGCATCTCGGGCCCGGTGACCACGGGCAGGCGCTCGGTGAGATGCGCAGCGTTCGCGCTGTCGGTGTCTGTCATTCGTTTCCTGTGTCGAAGTCTTACAGAACGGGTGCCCGGCGCACCGAACGGCTCTATCGTCGAAGGGACGGCTCCACACTACGCCGTCACAGCCCGAGCCTTCGCTCGCACCCCACCGAGGAGCGCAACGTGACCATCGAGTTCGATTCTTCATCTGAGAAGTTCGCCGAATACGCCGAGCCAGGACGACTCGTCACCACCGAATGGCTCGCGGCGCATCTCGGCGAGCCCGGGCTGGTCGTCGTCGAGTCCGACGAAGACGTGCTCCTCTACGAGACCGGACACATCCCCGGCGCGGTGAAGGTCGACTGGCACACCGAGCTCAACGACCCCGTCGTGCGCGACTACGTCGATGGCGAGGGCTTCGCCGCACTGCTCAGCCGCAAGGGCATCTCGCGCGACGACACCGTCGTCATCTACGGCGACAAGAACAACTGGTGGGCGGCATACGCGCTCTGGGTCTTCTCCCTCTTCGGGCATGAGGATGTGCGCCTCCTCGACGGCGGCCGCGATCGCTGGATCACCGAGGGTCGGGAGATCACCACGGAGACCACCGCAGTCACGCCAACCGAGTACCCGGTCGTCGAGCGCGATGATTCCCTGCTGAGGGCGTACAAGGACGACGTCGTCGCGTTCATCGGCAAGGGCCCCCTGATCGACGTCCGGTCTCCGGAGGAGTACAGCGGAGAGCGCACCACCGCTCCCGCGTATCCCGAAGAGGGCACATTGCGCGCGGGTCACATCCCCACCGCGCAGAGCGTGCCGTGGGCCAAGGCTGTCGCTGAGGATGGCGGCTTCCGCAGTCGGGCAGAACTCGACTCGATCTACCGCGACGGTGCAGGACTCAAGGATGGCGACGACGTCGTGGCGTACTGCCGCATCGGTGAGCGCTCGAGCCACACCTGGTTCGTGCTGAAGCACCTGCTGGGGTTCGAGAACGTCCGCAACTACGACGGGTCCTGGACGGAATGGGGCAGCGCCGTGCGCGTGCCGATCGTCACCGGTGCAGAGCCCGGTGCTCTCTGAGCATGTGACAATGACAGGGATGAGCACCACGCACGTTCCTGATTCCCTCGCGGAGATCCGCGACGACTTCCTCGAGCTTCCGGAGGATGAGCGACTCCAGCTGCTGCTGGAGTTCTCCAACGAGCTCCCCGCAGTATCGGAAGAAGTCGCGAACCATCCCGAGATGTACGAGCGGGTGGCAGAGTGCCAGTCTCCCGTCTACATCTACGTGGAAGTCGCGGACGACATCGTCACGATGCACGCGACGGCGCCGCCGGAAGCTCCGACCACGCGCGGTTTCGCCAGCATCCTGGTGCAGGGCATCAGCGGGCTGACGGCCGACGAGGTGCTCGCCATCCCCGACGACTTTCCGCAGAGCATCGGTCTCACTCGCGCAGTTTCGCCGTTGCGGATCGGCGGGATGACGGGGATGCTGATGCGGGCGAAGAAGCAGGTCAGGCAGAAGCGCTGAAGCCGTTCGCGCCCATCCAATCGGTGATCGCCGCAGTCCATCCGATCTGGTCGTAATTCCAGATCTTCGTGTGCCGTGCGCCGGTGAATCTCGGCATCGTGACGAGGTCGGGGCGCGCCTCGGCGAGGGCATGGGACGCGTCGGCCGGCACGAAACCATCGTCCTCGCTGTGCAGCACGAGGATCGGCACCGTGAGTTCGTCTGCTCGCGCCACCATGTCGAGCTTGTCGAATGGAATCACGAACTCCGAACCGGACAGCCGCGCGGTCAACGGTGACGACAACGCATTCATGGCCAGCGCCGGGAACGGATCGCGGATGCCCTCTTCGCGCGCCTGGAAACGCAGAACAGTCCGCCAATCGACCACGGGCGAGTCGAGCACTAGTCCGGCGATCGTTTCCCTGTGCGCCGACGAGACGGCAGTCTGCAGCGCTATCGCACCGCCCATAGACCATCCCATCAGAAGCACCTGCGTCGCCCCATGACGCAGCGCGTATGAGATCGCAGCATCCACGTCGCGCCACTCCGACGCGCCGAGCGCATAGGAGCCACCCTTGCTGCGTGGTGCTTCCCCATCGTTCCGGTACGAGACGACAAGGTTCGGCATGCCCAGTGAGTGGAACACCGGCACTGCCCGAAGGCATTCTGCACGGGTCACTCCCCGACCATGGATCTGAATGACCCACGTCGAGGATTCGGCGGGGAACAGCCAGGCAGGGCAGGGTCCGGCTGGCGAACCGATCAGCACGCTCTCCCACGGCAGATGCAGTTCGCTCGGCGTCGAGTAGTACCAGCCGCTGAAACCTGCTGCGCGATCGATCCTGGCACCAGATTCGATCTGGGTGAGCAGCTTCCGCCTCACGCGCTTCGCATCCGCGCTCAGCACGGCACCGAGTTTCACGTACCCGTGGGTGCCGGTTGTGAACAGGCCGTAGCGGCCGGGCAGCTCCGTATCGCGAGTGCGCGAGAGTTCGATGGTCTGTGCACCGGTGTCGACCGCGAGGATATCGGTGTCGGCCGCCCGGACGGAGGGCGTGACCACCCTGCGGGCTATCGCGAACACGAGAAACGCCGCCGCGGTGCCCAGCATCGCGATCAGCGCAGGGACCAGCAGTGCAACGGCGTGCCTGAGACTCTTCATCGCTTCCTGACTCTAGCCTGTCAGCGTGAGCGCACATCCCGATGCCGGAGCGCATTTCGAACGTGCCGCAGCCGAGCTGCGCGACACGGTGTTCCGAGACGACATCGTGATCCGCGAGATCCCCTCTCCGCAGGGGCTCGCCCCGTTCTCGATCGCACTCGCCGCCGATGTCCGTCCGGACGACCACGGCGACTCCGTCTACGGAACCGGCCGCTTCGTGCTGCTGCACGATCCTGACGCTCCTGCGGCGTGGGGCGGTGCCTGGCGAATCGTGACGTTCGCGCAGGCGCCCCTCGAACCCGAGATCGGCACCGATCCCCTTCTCGCCGATGTGACCTGGTCGTGGCTGGTCGACGCGCTGGAATCACGAGACGCGGTCTACCACTCGGCGTCCGGAACCTCGACGAAGACGCTCTCAAAGGGTTTCGGGGCGCTGACCAGCGAAGGCGATGGCGCGCAGATCGAACTACGATCGTCTTGGACGCCGGAAGAGCCGTTCCGTCCGCACGTGGAAGCATGGGCCGAACTCGTCGGTATGCTCGCCGGTCTCCCGCCCGGCTCAGAGAACATCGCCGTACTCGGCGCACGAAAGGCAGGGCGTGACTGAGTTCACCGTCATAGACGATCCGATCGAGTTCCAGGCAGCCTGTCGTCTGCTCGCCGCCGGCACCGGACCTGTCGCCGTCGACGTCGAGCGAGCCTCCGGCTTTCGTTACTCGCAGCGTGCGTACCTCGTGCAGGTGTTCCGGCGCGACGCCGGCGTCTTCCTCTTCGACCCGCCGGCGATCGGCGACTTCTCACCTCTGCAGGCAGCGATCGGCGACGTCGAATGGGTCTTTCACGCTGCCAGTCAGGATCTCCCGTCGCTTCGTGAACTCGGGCTGGAGCCTGCGACGATCTTCGACACCGAGCTCGCCGCCCGGCTGCTCGGCCACGAGCGTGTCGGCCTCGCGGCCGTGGTCGAAGACACCCTCGGCATCACACTGAAGAAGGAGCACTCTGCGGCCGACTGGTCGACGCGTCCCCTACCGGATTCGTGGCTGGACTACGCAGCACTCGATGTGCTTCACCTGGTCGATGTGCGTGACGCCATCGCTGCCGAACTCGAAGAGCAGGGCAAATCCGAATTCGCCGCACAGGAGTTCGCAGCGACGCTTTCTCAGCCGCCCCGGCCACCACGAGAAGACCCTTGGCGCCGATTGAGCGGTCTGCATCAGGTCAAGGGCGCGCGGGGTCTCGCCATCGCGCGATCATTGTGGGAAGCACGAGAAGAGTTCGCCCAGCAGCAGGACACTTCCCCCGGGCGTCTGGTACCTGACCGATCATTGGTCGCAGCCGTGCTCGCCAATCCTCAGAGCAAGCAGGCACTCGCCGGAGTGCAGGCGTTCAACGGCCGCGCGAGCAGGTCGCAGCTCGACCGCTGGTGGGATGCGATCGTCCGCGGGCGCGAGGCTCCTGCCGTTCCTCGCGAGCGGGGGCACAGTGACGCCCTTCCTCCCGCTCGAGCCTGGAGCGATCGGAACCCGGAAGCGGATGCGCGGCTCAAGCTCGCCCGGTCCTTGGTGGAAGCTCAGGCCGAAGAACTGGGCATGCCCACCGAGAACCTGCTGAAGCCTGAGACCCTTCGTCGCGTGGCATGGGTTCCGCCCGAATTGACCACGGATGCCGTCGCCTCTGCCCTCGCCGATCTCGGCGCCAGGCCGTGGCAGATTGATCAGACTGCACAGAAGATCGTGGATGCCTTTGTAGAAGCCGGTCAATCGGTCGATCAGCCCGCCGCGCCGGAGTCGTAGGTTCGATCCAACCGATTCCCCTGCTTCTGCGGCGACTCGTAGTCTGAGGTCATTCCCTAACCTTGGAGGCAGAGTGGCCGAGATATCGGACGTCTACTTCGTTGATGGCGTACGCACACCCTTCGGGCGCGCCGGCGAAAAAGGCATGTACTGGAACACCCGCGCCGACGATCTCGCCGTGAAGGCGACGATCGGCCTGATGGAGCGCAACTCAGGCGTTCCCGCGGACCGAATCGATGACGTTGCGATCGCAGCGACATCGCAGACGGGCGATCAGGGCCTGACGCTCGGCCGTTCGGTCGCGATCCTAGCGGGCCTGCCCAACACCGTTCCAGGTCTCGCAGTCGAGCGCATGTGCGCAGGCGCCATGACGAGCGTCACCACGATGGCCGCATCGATCGGCATCGGAATGTACGATTTCGCCCTCGCGGGTGGTGTCGAGCACATGGGGCACCACCCGATCGGCGCCAACGCCGACCCGAACCCGCGCTTCGTCGCTGAGAAGATGGTCGACCCAGGGGCACTCAACATGGGCGTCACGGCCGAGCGCATCTTCGACCGCTTCCCGCATCTCACCAAGGAGCGCTCCGATCGCTACGGAATGCTGAGCCAGCACAAGGTGCAGGCCGCTTACGATGCCGGCAAGATCCAGCCTGATCTGGTGCCGGTCGCCACGAAGGGCGCCGACGGCGCCTGGGGCCTCGCTACGGAAGACGAGGGTCGCCGTCCTCAGACGACGATGGAAGACCTTGCCTCGCTCAAGACGCCGTTCCGTCCGCACGGTCGCGTGACCGCAGGAACCTCGTCTCCTCTGACCGACGGCGCGACCATGTCGCTGCTCGCCGGTGGCGGCGCGGTGAAGGAACTCGGCCTGAAGCCGAAGATGAAGATGGTATCGTTCGCCTTCGCCGGCGTGCAGCCTGAGATCATGGGCATCGGTCCGATCCCATCGACAGAGAAGGCGCTCAAGAAGGCCGGCCTGACGATCTCCGACATCGGCCTGTTCGAGTTGAACGAGGCCTTCGCCATCCAGGTGATCTCCCTGCTCGACCACTTCGGCATCGCTGATGACGACCCGCGTGTCAACCAATGGGGCGGCGCGATCGCGATCGGGCACCCACTCGCAGCATCCGGTGTGCGACTGATGATCCAGCTCGCGGCGCAGTTCGCTGAGCGTCCTGACGTGCGCTACGGGCTCACCGCGATGTGCGTGGGTCTCGGCCAGGGTGGCTCTGTCATCTGGGAGAACCCTTTCTACGACGGCAAGAAGCGGAAGTGAGCGGCGACGTGACTGACTACGAAAAGATCGACTTCTCCCCCGTCGTGGCACTCGCCGGGGAAGATGAGGTCGTCACCCACTCCGTGCTGCGCGAGGTCCGGTTGCCATCCGGCAAGGTGATGGCGCTTATCACGCTAGACAACGGGCGCGACCACAATCGCCCGAACACCCTGGGCCCGGTGACTCTCACCGAACTCGGCGAGACGCTCGCGAGCGTCAAGGCCCGCGCGGCATCCGGCGAGGTCCATGCAGTCGGCATCACCGGCAAGCAGTACATCCTCGCCGCCGGCGCAGACCTCTCCGACATCTCGAAGGTGCAGTCGAAGGAACAGGCTCGTCTCATCGCGCAGCTCGGCCACAAGGTCATCGGCTCGCTCAGCGACCTCGGAGTGCCGTCGTTCGCCTTCGTGAACGGCCTGGCTCTGGGCGGTGGCCTCGAGATCGCATTGAACTCGACCTACCGCACGGTCGATGCCTCTGCAGCCGCCGTCGCGCTGCCAGAGGTCTTCCTCGGCATCATCCCCGGATGGGGTGGCGCCTACCTGCTTCCGAACCTCATCGGTATCGAGAACGCACTCGAGGTCGTGATCTCGAACCCGCTGAAGCAGAACCGCATGCTCAAGCCGCAGCAGGCGTTCGAGCTCGGCATCTTCGATGCGATCTTCCCCGCGGCGAACTACCTCGAGAACTCACTGGCTTGGGCGGATGCAGTACTCGGCGGCAAGAAGGTGGAGCGCAAGAACGAGCCGGGCAAACTGGAGCGCCTGACGAAGTGGCCCATTGCGATCAAGATGGCCCGCGGCATGCTCGAGTCGAAGATCGGCACCGTACCGAAGTCGCCCTACGCGGCGCTCGACCTGCTGGACAAGGCGAAGAGCGGCACCAAGGCAGAAGGCTTCGCCCGCGAGGACGAGGCGCTCAGCGAGCTCGTCACCGGCGATCAGTTCGCCGCATCGATGTACGCGTTCGACCTGGTGCAGAAGCGGGCCAAGCGTCCGGTCGGCGCGCCGGACAAGGCGCTCGCGAAGAAGGTGACCAAGGTCGGGATCATCGGCGCAGGTCTCATGGCCAGCCAATTCGCGCTGCTGTTCGTGCGCAAACTGCGCGTGCCGGTGCTCATCACCGATATCGACCGGGCCCGCGTCGACAAGGGCGTGGCTTACATCAACGATGAGATCGGCAAGCTCGAGGCGAAGGGGCGGCTGGACGCCGACGGCGCCAACCAGTTGCGCGGACTCATCCACGGCACCGTCGACAAAAGCGACTACGCCGACTGCGACTTCGTCATCGAGGCAGTCTTCGAAGAGGTCGGAGTCAAGCAGCAGGTGTTCGGCGAGATCGAGAAGTTCATCGCCGACGACGCGATCCTGGCAACCAACACCTCGTCGCTCTCTGTCGAGGAGATCGGCGCGAAGCTCACTCACCCCGAGCGTCTCGTCGGCTTCCACTTCTTCAATCCGGTCGCAGTCATGCCACTCATCGAGATCGTGAAGACGCCGGGCACGAACGAGCAGACGCTCTCGACGGCGTTCGTCGTCGCGAAGGGGCTCGGGAAGAACGCCGTTCTCACGGCCGACGCGCCCGGCTTCGTGGTGAACCGCCTGCTGGCGAAGGTCATGGGTGAGGCGGCTCGCGCGGTCTACGAAGGCACGCCGGTCGCCGAGGTCGAGAAGGCGTTCGGCCCGCTCGGCCTGCCGATGGGACCCTTCCAGCTCATCGACCTGGTCGGCTGGAAGGTCGCGGCTCACGTGCAGGACACGATGGTGCGGCACTTCCCGGATCGCTTCTACGCGAACGAGAACTTCCACGCGCTCGCTGAGCTCGACCAGGTCGTCGAGAAAGACAAGGGCGGCCGAGTGACCGGCTGGACGAAGGCCGCCGAGAAGGCGCTCAAGGGCCACGTCGGCACTGCTCCCGCCTCTTCTGAGACCATCCTGCGGCGCGTGCAGGACGGTCTCACTCAGGAGATCAGGCTCATGCTCGACGAGGATGTGGTGCCGGAGGTCGAAGACATCGATCTCTGCCTGATCCTCGGCGCCGGCTGGCCCTTCATCGACGGTGGGGCCTCGGTCTACCTGGATCGAGAGGGTGCCTCCGAACGTGTCTTCGATGGGACATTCCACACGCCGCCGATCCGCGGAATCGCGCACAGCTGACGCTGCGCAGCTCCCTCTGAAGGGGTCGTGTCCTCGGACGCGGCCCCTTCTCTGCGTCCACCCGGCCAACCGCTCACGAAATCCGGGTGAACAACTCGTGCGGAGCCATGAACTCGCGGCGCTTTGCGCGGGTGAACAGGCAGAGTGTGAGTGTGGATGCGATATTCAGCGCACTGGGCACCGGCACGATGAGCACACTCGTGAAGTCAGGCACTGCCGTCCTCACGACTCTGCTGGTAGTCCCCGCGCTTCTGAAGCTCTTCATCGTGACCGTCGACGAGGGATGGGCAGCCATTCGGACCCGCAACGGCAAACCCATCGTCCGCAAGGCCACCTCACGCAGTGTCCGCACCGGCAAGGGCACTGCGGGCGAGGTCGTAGTCCTCCATTCCGGCTCACACGGTGCGTTCCCACTGTTCTATTGGTACAAGCTCATCGATGTCCGTGTGCGCTCGACGGATCTGCCCGCTCGTCATCTCACAGGCGCGACGGGACATCAGCATCTCATCCACGCGTCGTTCGAGTGGCGCCCCGTTCCCTCAGGTCGCGACCTGAGGGTGTTCGAGCTCGACGTCGTCAACGTCAAGGAGCGCGCGGCGAACATCGTCGGCGCCGCTCTGCGCGACGTCATCCACGCCACGGATGGCCCGGTGCTCCCCCGCAACGAAGACATCAACGTCACGGTTCTCGCCCATTGCGCGGAGCGAGCGCTGTCAGCGGGCGGAATAGAGATCCTCTCCGTCATGATCACCGGTGATGCGCTCACCGACGGTTATCTGCTCTCCCAGGCGCTGCGCGAAACGGACCGCGGTCCTGCGGCTGTCGCCGCACTGCACGCCCTCAACTGAGGCGTCGTCACCGCGGCGCTTCTGAGATGCCGCGTTGCTATCATTCCAAGATGCGCCTCCCACCGGAGATCTACGCGGGCATGCGATCATGAGCGAGGATCGTCCACTTCCGTCGCCACGAACAGACGACGAACCGATGGCGTTCACTCGCGATGAACTCACCCGCGGCGCATGGTCTGCCTGGCTGACCTTCATCTCTCTGATGGCCGTCGGCGTGATGATCGTGCTCAGCGTGAGTTTCGCACTACGTCCCGGGTCGGGGCTGCTTTCGAGCTTGTGGTTCACCCTGCTGGCGGCGCTGATCGGATGAGCGCTCATCGGCGGACCGGTGTCTTTGTTCGCGATGGTGCTGGGAACGCTGATCGCCTTGCCGATCGGGCACGCTCTACGGCGCACGACCGGTCCGGCGCTGCACCTGCTGAGTTATAGCCTGCTCAGCATCGCCGCGGCAGCACTTGGCGCCTTCATCACCGCTCCGCTCCTGGAAGGGCTCGGCGACCTCGGCTCCGCGATCTCCGTCGCCGTCGTGCTGGCCGCGGTTCCCGCGGCCCCAGCCGGGTGGTGGCTGACATCACGGCGCGCCTTGCGTGATGATGCCTGGCGTGCGCGCGCAGGAACCATCACCGCACACGAGTAGGCGGGACTCGTGGGCTCAGCGCCGGTCGTGCAGCGGCAGATCGATGGCGCCGGTCTCTCCAGCATTGCGAGCAACTGGGATGCGGGTTCCGAGCACCTGCGACACGATGTCCTGTGCGATCTTCGGTGCAGTGAGGCCGGCATCCGCGAGGATCTGATCACGAGAAGCGTGGTCGATGAACTCGTCGGGAAGCCCGAGCTCGTCCACGGCGGTGTCGATTCCTGCTTCGCGGAGCACCTGGCGCACGCGGGTGCCGATGCCGCCGACACGGATGCCGTCCTCCAGCGTGATCACGAGACGATGCGACCGCGCCAGGTCGATGACCGACCGCTGCACCGGAATCGCCCAACGAGGGTCGATGACCGTCGCGCCGATGCCCTGGGCCCGCAGTCGCGCCGCGACGTCCATCGCCATCGCGGCGAACGGACCTATGGCCACGATCAGCACGTCCTCGCTCTCGCCGCGCGAAAGCACGTCAACGCCGTCACCCAGCCGTTCAACGGAAGGGATGTCCGGCGCCACTTCGCCCTTCGGGAATCGGATCACCGTAGGTGCGTCATCCACGGCGACTGCTTCGTCGAGCGCTTCCTTCAGCCGCGCGCCGTCGCGTGGCGCGGCGATGCGGATGTGCGGCACGATCTGCAGCATCGCGAGATCCCACATGCCGTGGTGGCTCGGGCCGTCAGGCCCGGTGACTCCTGCGCGGTCGAGTACGAAGGTGACGCCGGCCCTGTGCAGCGCGACATCCATCAGCACCTGGTCGAACGCTCGGCCCATGAACGTGGCGTAGAGAGCGACCACAGGATGCAAGCCGCCGAATGCAAGCCCGGCAGCCGATGCCACAGCGTGCTGCTCCGCAATGCCGACGTCATACACGCGATCCGGGAAACGCTCGGCGAACGGAGCGAGGCCGGTCGGTCGAAGCATCGCCGCTGTCATCGCGATGACCTTCGGATCGCGCTCCCCCACGCGGACCAGCGAATCGGAGAACACGTCTGTCCAGCTCTGCCCGCTGCTCGACAACGGTTCGCCCGTCGCGGGATCTATGCGGTTCACGGCATGGAACTGGTCGGCTTCGTCATCGCGAGCCGGCTGGTAACCGCGGCCCTTCTCGGTGATCGCGTGCACGAGCACCGGAGCGCCATACGACTTGGCGAGTTCCAGCGTCTCGATCAGCGCCGGGATGTCATGTCCGTCGACCGGCCCGAGGTACTTGATGTCGAGGTTGGAATACAGCGCCTCATTATTCGTGAACCGGGAGAGGAAGCCGTGCGTTCCTCCGCGGATACCGCGGAACATCGCGCGGCCCACTGGTCCAAACACTCGGAAGAGGCGGTCGGACTTGCGGTGCAGATCCTTGTACGCCCCGGCCGTGCGCACACGGTTGAGATAACGTGACATCCCGCCGATGGTCGGAGCATAGGAGCGGCCGTTGTCGTTCACGACGATGACCAGATTACGGTCGTTGTCGTCAGTGATGTTGTTCAGGGCCTCCCAGGTCATTCCCCCCGTGAGTGCGCCGTCGCCGACCACCGCCACCACATGCCGATCTGAGCGGCCCGTGGCTGTCAGCGCGCGCGAGACGCCGTCGGCCCAGCTCAGCGAGCTCGACGCATGGGAGGACTCGACGACGTCATGCGGGCTCTCACTGCGCTGCGGGTAGCCTGCGAGCCCACCGCGTACGCGCAGAGCGGAGAAGTCCTGCCTGCCGGTGAGCAGCTTGTGCACGTAGGACTGGTGGCCTGTGTCGAAGATGATCGGGTCATCCGGAGATTCGAAGACGCGGTGCAGAGCAATGGTGAGTTCCACGACGCCGAGGTTGGGACCGAGATGTCCGCCGGTGCGAGACACATTCTGGACGAGGAACTCTCTGGTCTCCGCGGCGAGCTCGACGAGTTCGTCAGGGGTGAGCTCATCGAGATCTCGTGGTCCGGTGATGCGCTGCAGAATCGGCATCCGCCCTCCTCCTGGTTCCGGGAACCGGGTGGTCACCCACTCAGTCCCGCCCGTAGATTCTATCCTCGCAGTCCGAGAACTTACGGTTAACCCGGTTGCGCGGCGCCACGTGTCCGGGTATGCAAGAGGGCCCGGGCGGCACAGCGCCCGGGCCCTCTCACAGCGTTGATCAGACCAGCGAACGCAGAACGTACTGCAGGATGCCGCCGTTGCGGTAGTAGTCCGCCTCACCGGGGGTGTCGATGCGGACGACCGCGTCGAACTCCACGGCCTGCTTGCCCTCTGGCGAGTGCTCGCTCGGTGTGGCCGTGACGTGAACCGTCTTCGGTGTGGTGCCGTTGTTGAGTTCCTTGAGACCCGAGATCGACACGACCTCAGTGCCGTCAAGACCCAGCGTCTCCCAGCTCTCGCCGGCAGGGAACTGGAGCGGGACGACGCCCATGCCGATCAGGTTCGAGCGGTGGATGCGCTCGAAGCTCTCGGTGATGACCGCCTTGACGCCCAGCAGGCTGGTGCCCTTGGCCGCCCAGTCACGCGAGGACCCGGAACCGTACTCCTTGCCACCGAAGATGACCAGCGGAGTGCCGGCCTCCTGGTAGTTCTGACTGGCGTCGTAGATGAACGACTGCGGGGCCTCTGCCTGCGTGAAGTCGCGCGTGTATCCGCCCTCGACTTCGGCACCGTCGTTGACAGCGCGGACCAGCTGGTTCTTCAGACGGATGTTCGCGAAGGTTCCGCGAATCATGACCTCGTGGTTTCCACGACGCGATCCGAAGGAGTTGAAGTCCTTCTGACGAACGCCGTGCTCTTCGAGGTACTTCGCTGCCGGCGTGGCGGCCTTGATGTTGCCTGCCGGGCTGATGTGGTCGGTCGTGACCGAGTCGCCAAGGGTGGCCAGCACGCGCGCGCCGGTGATGTCGCTCACCGGGGTCAGCTCCATCGTCATGCCCTCGAAGTACGGAGGGCGACGCACGTAGGTCGACTTCTCGTCCCACTCGAAGATCGGGCCGGTAGGCGTGGGCAGGCTCGTCCAGCGCTCATCACCGTCGAAGACGGTGGCGTACTGCTTGATGAACTGCTCGCGCGAGATCGATGAGTCGATGATCTCCTGCACTTCGTCCGGCGCGGGCCAGATGTCCTTCAGGAAGACGTCGTCGCCCTGCTCGTCCTTGCCGAGAGCATCGGTCTCGAAGTCAAAGTGCATCGAACCGGCGAGAGCGTACGCGACCACAAGGGGCGGCGAGGCGAGATAGTTCATCTTGACGTCAGGGCTGATGCGACCCTCGAAGTTGCGGTTGCCCGACAGTACCGCCGTGACCGCGAGATCGTGGTCGTTGATGGCCGCGGAGACCTCTTCGATCAGCGGACCGGAGTTTCCGATGCAGATCGTGCAGCCGTAGCCGACCGTGTAGAACCCCAGCCCCTCGAGATCTTTGTCGAGGCCGGACTTCTCGTAGTAGTCGGTGACGACCTTCGACCCGGGGCCCAGCGTGGTCTTGACCCAGGGCTTCTGCTTCAGCCCGCGCTCGCGCGCCTTGCGTGCGAGCAGGCCTGCGGCGATCATGACCGACGGGTTCGACGTGTTGGTGCACGAGGTGATCGCAGCCAGCGTCACGGCGCCGTGGTCGAGAATGTACTTCTCGCCGGAAGGCGTGGTGACGGGCACCGGCTTGGAAGAGCCGCTGACACCGCTGGAGATGTGCACAGGACGGGTGTCCGTGTGCTCATCACCGGGAGCCGCGCCCGGGTCGGATGCCGGGAACGAGTGCTTGGACTCGAGATCCACGATCGAATCGGAGGTGCTGGCATCCGCGTAGTTGAGGATGTCCTTCTCGAACTGCGACTTCGACTCCGACAGCAGAATGCGGTCCTGCGGACGCTTCGGACCGGCGATCGACGGCACCACAGTGCCCAGATCGAGCTCCATGTACTCGCTGAAGACCGGCTCGACGGCCGGATCGTGCCAGAGGCGCTGCTGCTTCGCGTACTCCTCGACGAGGGCCACGGCCTGCTCGTCACGGCCCGTGAGACGCAGATACTCGGTGGTGACGGCGTCGATCGGGAAGATCGCGGCGGTCGAGCCGAACTCGGGGCTCATGTTTCCGATGGTGGCACGGTTCGCGAGCGGAACGGATGCCACGCCCTCGCCGTAGAACTCGACGAACTTGCCGACCACACCATGCTTGCGCAGCATGTCGGTGATCGTGAGCACGACGTCCGTCGCCGTCACTGCCGCTGGGATCTGGCCGGTGAGCTTGAAGCCCACAACCCGCGGGATCAGCATCGACACGGGCTGTCCAAGCATCGCGGCCTCAGCCTCGATGCCGCCGACGCCCCAGCCCAGCACACCGAGGCCGTTGACCATGGTGGTGTGAGAATCGGTGCCGACGCAGGTGTCGGGGTAGGCCTGGAGCACACCGCCGTTGACGCGGTCATAGATGACCTTGGCAAGGTGCTCGATGTTCACCTGGTGCACGATGCCGGTGCCGGGGGGAACGACCTTGAAGTCGTTGAACGCCGTCTGGCCCCAGCGCAGGAACTGATAGCGCTCGCCGTTGCGCTCGTACTCGATCTCGACGTTGCGCTCGAGAGCATTGTCGGTGCCGAACAGGTCGGCGATGACGGAGTGGTCGATGACCATCTCAGCCGGCGAGAGCGGGTTGATCTTGTTCGGGTCGCCGCCGAGGGCGGTCACGGCCTCGCGCATGGTGGCGAGATCGACGATGCAGGGCACGCCGGTGAAGTCCTGCATCACCACACGCGCCGGCGAGAACTGGATCTCGGTGCTGGGCTCCGCCGCAGCATCCCATGACCCGAGCGCCTCGATCTGCGACTTCGTCACGTTCGCACCGTCTTCAGTGCGAAGCAGGTTCTCGAGGAGTACCTTCAGGCTGAACGGGAGCTTCTCAAAGCCCGGAACCGTGTCAACGCGGAAGATCTCATAGTCGGTACTGCCGACCGTCAGGGTGCTCTTGGCACCGAAGCTGTTCACCGTGGACACGAATCCGTCTCCTTCTTGTCTGATGGAAGCGACAGGCGACTCCATCTTGCTCGCGTGCGGCGCTGTCGGCTAGCAAGGCACACCTAACAGTGTGCGCTGTGAAAGCCTGCCAGCGAAAGACCACAATTTATCTTGATGTCAAGATAAATCTATCACGAACGGGATGCTGTGGTCTGCGGCGACTCGCGCGGATAGAGAGCCCGGACGACGAGCCAGGTGACCGCGATGAGCGGTGCGAACAGCGGCAGTCCCATGATCAGCTTGAGCGTGCCGAGCGCTGTCACCTGATCGGTCAGGTAGAGCGGCAGTTGCACTGCGAGCCGCGCGAAGAAGAGCGCGGCCCAGGCGATTCCGAGAAGGCGGAACGCGCGGCGCTTGCGCTTATCCGCGCGCCAGGCGGTGGCCTCCCCCATCAGGAATCCTGCGGCGATACCGATCAGCGACCATCCGATCAGTGCGGAGACGAGGAAGGCGGTTCCGTATACGGCGTTCGTGATGAGCCCGGGGACGAAGTTGTCGGCACCACGGCCGGTCCACAGCGCGAGCGCAGCAGCCGCACCGGCGGCGATCAACCCGCCCAGCGCAGCCGAGGGCGGCGACTTCTGCGCCAGACGCACGACGGTGAACACGGCGGCGAGACCGACGGAGACGCCGAGCGAGAGGATGAGCGGCTCAGGCTTGACGGTGAACAGGATGACGAACGCGAGGCTGGGCAGAACCGATTCGAAGACTCCTCGCCAGCCACCCATGGCCGACCACACGACCTTCTGCGTGCTGGCGTTCTCTGCGGGATCAAGGCCTACCCTACGCGCAGCTCCGCCGAGTGCTGCGCCGAGCAGCTCAGAGGTGCGCTGCTCGTGCGGCTCCTCGTCGTCGCGGTCGTCGCTGCTCACGCGGAGCCCGGCGTGGCCGGCATCTTCAGCGGGATCAGATCACGCGGTGGCATCGGAGCCCCACCACGGACCACGACGATCGAGCGGAACAGGTCCTCGATCTTGTCAGCGGCGTCCGGGTCGGAAGCTGCAGCTCCACCGATCACGCCGCGGAGAAACCATCGCGGGCCATCGACGCCGACGAAGCGCGCCAGCCGCAGTTCGGAACCCTCCGATGCCGGGCTGGGCACTTCGGCGAGCAATTCCTTGCCAAGCGGTCCTTCCCGCTCCTCCACACGTCCGCCCTGCTGGCGCACCTGGTCGATCAGTTGCGCGCGGGTCTCGTGCCAGAGGCCGAGCGTTCGGGGAGCCGCGAACGGCTGCACCTGGAGCGATGAGTCGGCATAGTCGAGTCCGACCGCGACGATGCGCTTGGTCTGCTCCTCGACTTCGAGTCGGAGATTCAGTCCCTCACGCGGAAGGATCTTGATTCCACCGAGGTCGATGTACGGGCGGATCGGGTTCGCTTCGGTTTCATCGAACGGGCCCTCGGTCGAGCGGTTCGCTGGTGCCGACTTCGAAGGCGGCTGGGTGATCTCTTCAGTCATCTGCTGTTTCCTGCCTGTTCGGCGCCCTGCGCCGGCGCCTGATATCCAGTGGATCCGAACCCGTCCGCACCGCGCACGCTTTCCGGAAGCTCGTCGACCGGGATGAAGTTCGCACGTGTCACCGGCATGATGATCAGTTGGGCGATCCGGTCCCCGACCGCCACATCGTACGCGCTCGAGCTGTCCGTGTTGAGCAGGCTCACTTTGATCTCACCGCGATATCCCGCGTCCACCGTGCCCGGTGCGTTCACGATCGTGATCCCGTGCTTGGCCGCGAGGCCGCTACGAGGTACGACGAACGCGGCGTATCCGTCCGGTAGCGCGATGCGGACTCCGGTGGGAACGAGGGCACGCTCTCCGGGCTCGAGGCGCACAGGCTCGGCGGCCACCAGATCGGCGCCGGCGTCACCCGGATGGGCGTAGTGCGGCGGCACAGACGCGATAATGGGGAGATCAACGGAATCGCTCACCCCACGAGGCTAATGCAGAACGCCACTCCTGACACGCTCGTTCGCTATCGCGAACGTCTCTCGCCGAGCCTGTGGCTTCTGGTCACAGCCGCCGTCGCCGGCCCCATGGTGACACTCTCGTTCACTCCGCTGGGCTCACTGCCCGCACTGCTGCTCGGCGCCGCGGCCGCGGTGCTGCTGATCGGCACTCTGATCGCGGCGTCACCCGCGGTGCGTGTGACCGGCACCGTACTTCGCGCAGGGACGGCGCACATCGACGCTCGCTGGCTCGGCACCGGCGTGGCACTGGTCGGCGAAGACGCACGCCAGGCGCGAGGCACCGCGCTGCCCGCACGCGGCTGGCATCTGATCCGCGGCGGGATCGACGGGGTGGTGGTCGTCCAGAACATCGACCCGAATGATCCCGCGACGAGCTGGACCATCTCGACGCGCACTCCGGACCGGCTGCTCGCTGCGATCCGTGACGCGCAGGTCGCAGCATCCACGCACGCCTGACCCCGGAGCACCCCGGTTCAGAATGGTGCGGTAGCGCGCCGACCTGCCTGGCAGGCGCGTGAACGACAACGCGCCCCAAGCCATGCGGCTGGGGCGCGTGAACGCGGTGCGTCTGCGATCAGGCAGCGCACTCCTTGCAAATCGGGCCTTCTGCGCCTTCGTGATCGAGCTGCGAGCGATGCTTCACGAGGAAACAGCTCATGCAGGTGAACTCGTCCTGCTGCGCGGGCAGCACGACGACATCGAGCTCAAGGTCGGAGAGGTCGGCACCCGGGAGGTCGAAACTCGACGGGTTGTCGGAGTCCTCGTCGCCGGTCGTGCCGGACAGTTTGTCCGGGACACGCTCCTTGAGGGCTTCGATCGACTCGGAGTCGTCTTCGCTCTTTCGGGGGGCGTCGTAGTCGGTTGCCATGCGGTAGATCTCCACTTTCATGGTGCTAGTGGGCGGTGCGCCGTCGGGTACGCGGCGGGCATAGTTTGCACGACGTGGAGACATTTAGCAAATGCCGCCACGCGCGACAGATCAAACTCACGGCACGCCCAGCGTATTCCCGGCTCTCACGGCCTCTCCGTGACACCATGATCGGACACCCATCAGAGGGGCATTCGCATGGAAAACGTCACTATCGTCGGCACCGAAGACGACCTGCTGATCCTCGCCACCGGTTCCGGCGAGAGATTCGCGCTCGCCATCGACGACGTTCTGCAGCGTGAGATCCGCCGCGCGCGCCGTCGCGACACGGACGACGCACCGAAGATCAACGCGAGCCCTCGCGAGATCCAGGCTCACGTGCGCGCCGGGCTCTCCGCAGCCGAGGTCGCAGAACTTCTCGGCATCAGCCTCGACGACGTCTCTCGTTTCGAGGGACCGGTGCTCGCGGAACGTGAGCACATCATCGGCCAAGCACTCGCCGTCCCGGTGCTCATCGGCAGCGAGGTCGAGCCCGATGCACAGCCCACCTTCGGCGTCGCGATCCACGCCAAGCTCGCAGACCTTCAGGCGTCTGCTGAGCGCTGGGCGAGCTGGAAGGACGACTCCGGCTGGATCATCAAGCTGGAGTTCGACGCGAACGATGTCTCGCACGACGCACGATGGAGCTTCGACCCGCGACGAAGCGCGCTTTCGCCGCTGAACGCCGATGCGACCCAGCTGTCACGTCAGGGATCTCTTCCCGAGGGACTCATCCCCCGCCTCCGAGCTGTCGACAGCGACCGCGCGGAGTCTCCGTACAAGGACGACAGCCGCTTCGACTCGGGTGCGTTCGGGCCGCGACTCCTGCCCGCTCCTGATGCCGACATCGAAGACCCTCAGCCTCCGGAACGCTCCAATGCCGCGGCACAGGCCGCAGCGATCAAGCGCGCGCCGGACGAGTCGGTGACCAACGCTGAGACAGCGGATCTGCTCGAGGCTCTGCGCCGACGCCGTGGCCAGCGCGAGAGCGCACCCCTGCTCGATGACGAATCGTCGCAGCGCTCGGAGCGTGCGGAGGATTCCGGCCCGATAGCACTGTTCGAGTCTCTAGATCCGGAGTACGTGGAGCAGAGGCCGGCACGAACGCCTGACCCGGCACCAGAGGATTCGACCCCCGAGAACTCCGGTCGTCGTCGCCGCCGCAATGCCATGCCATCGTGGGACGAGATCGTGTTCGGCGCTCGCACGGACGACTGATCCGGCACGCGATACCGCGGTCGATCAGACCGCGAAGGCCCCTCGCCGGATGTACGGGACCTGACGCTCCTCCGGCGTGAGTGCGCCGTGCTGGCCGATCATGCCGCGCGCGCGCTGATCATCGGCCGTTCCGTCATAGAACGCTCTGTTGCCCCGCGCGATGACCAGCAGATCACCGATGCGGGACAACGCGTCGGGCGTCACCTCCGCACCGAACAGGCCTGCGCTCACGGCCTCCGAGCGGCTGAGAACGTCGGCGTCACCCTCGCTCGCGATGCGCCATGTCGCCACGATGCCCTGCGCGTCGGCGTCTGCTTCGAGATACACGTGCAGCATGCGGGGCTCTCCCCCGAAATGGCGCACCCCCTCGAAGCGAGGGTCACCCTCGTCGAGCACGACATGCCGATGCGCGGGCACGTCGATCATGCCGTGATCCGCCGTGACGAGCACGCCGACCTGGCGCGGAGGGTTGATGGAGAGTGCGGCATCGATCTCTTCGAGCGCTGCGATCCATTCCGTCGAGGCGACGCCGTGCTTATGCCCTGCCTTGTCGACCTCGGGGAGGTAGCAGTAGACGAGTGAGCCAGGACTATCAGCGGCACGCTGGTAGGCGACGGCCACACGCTCAGCGGGTGTCTTCGCCGCTATGAATTCGGCACCGCGCAGGGTCGCCTTCGTGAAACCGCTGGTCGCATAGGCGGCGACGCCGACCGCATAAGACCCGTGTCCGACCGCGGCGGCCCTCTCGAAAACTGTCGGCGTCGGCTGCCAGATGAGCGGATCGATCCCGTCGCACTCCCAGCCGGAGAGCTGGTTCACCAGCCTGTCGCGTGATCGGTCGAGCACCTGGTAACCGACCAGTCCGTGTTCGCCGGGCGCAAGACCCGTCAGAGTGCTTGTGAGCGCGGCCGCTGTGGTCGTCGGGAACACGGAATAGGCGACGTCCTTCTTGCCCAGGCCGGCCGTGAGGTGGCGGGCATGTCCCGCGTGTCCGCGCAGCTGTATCGCACCGAGTCCGTCGACGATGACGAGGACGACGGAGCGGGCAGGTCTGAGCGGCCCGTCCGCACCATTGAGCGCCGCGAGCAAGTCGTTCGCCACCCCGGTCAGGCTCCGAGCCGAGGGGGGCGCTGACGGTAGAATCAGAGACATCCGAGCCAGTCTTTCACAGGCCCAGCAACGTCCCCAGGAAGTCCATGCCCCGCACTGAATCCGCCGAGCCCGTCGAGGAGCGCATCCAGGACATCGATCTGTCCACCGAGATGCAGGGATCATTCCTCGAGTACGCCTACTCGGTGATCTATTCCCGCGCGCTCCCGGATGCTCGCGACGGCCTCAAGCCCGTGCAGCGTCGCATCCTGTACCAGATGGCAGAGATGGGGCTGCGCCCCGAACGCGGCCATGTCAAGAGCGCTCGCGTCGTCGGCGAAGTGATGGGAAAGCTGCATCCTCACGGCGACTCCGCCATCTACGACGCACTCGTGCGTCTCTCGCAGGACTTCGCACTTCGCGTCCCACTCGTCGACGGTCACGGAAACTTCGGCTCGCTCGACGACGGCCCTGCCGCATCGCGGTATACAGAGGCCCGCCTCGCGCCGGCGTCACTCGCCCTCACCGAGAATCTCGACGAAGACGTCGTCGATTTCGTCCCGAACTACGACGGTCAGTTCCAGCAGCCTTCGGTGCTGCCTGCAGCGTTCCCCAATCTGCTGGTCAACGGCGCGAGCGGCATCGCGGTCGGCATGGCCACGAACATGGCACCGCACAACCTCATCGAAGTCGTGGCGGCGGCGATTCACCTGCTGGAGAATCCGGATGCCACGCTCGATGAGCTGATGGAGTTCGTCCCGGGGCCGGATTTCCCCTCCGGCGGCATCATCATGGGGCTGGACGGCATCAAGGACGCCTATTCCAACGGCCGCGGCGCGTTCAAGGTGCGCGGCAAGGTCTCGGTCGAATCCATCGGCCCCCGCCGTACCGGCATCATCGTCACCGAACTGCCGTACATGGTGGGGCCTGAGCGCCTGATCGAGAAGATCCGCGATGCCGTGCAGGCGAAAAAGCTGCAGGGCATCAGCGACGTCAACGACCTCACCGATCGTCAGCACGGTCTACGCGTCGCGATCGGCATCAAGACCGGGTTCGACCCGAACGCCGTGCTCGAGCAGCTCTACCGGTTGACGCCGCTGGAAGACTCCTTCAACATCAACAACGTCGCGCTCGTCGAGGGACAGCCGCGCACCCTCGGCCTCAAGGAGATGCTCAGCGTCTACGTTGGCCACCGGCTCGAGGTCATCACGCGACGCAGCCGGTACCGACTGGCCCGCAGGGAAGAGCGTCTGCACCTCGTCGAGGGTCTGCTCGTCGCGATCCTCGACATCGACGAGGTCATACAGGTCATCCGCTCCTCGGATGACTCCGAGCAAGCGCGCTCACGACTGCGCGCGGTGTTCGATCTCTCTGAGGCACAGGCCGAGTACATCCTCGAGCTTCGCCTGCGCAGACTGACGAAGTTCTCCCGTGTCGAACTGGAGACCGAGCGGGACGCGCTGCTGGCGGAGATCGCCCAGCTCCGAGAACTGCTCGGCAGCGACATGCTGCTGCGTGCACAGGTCGCGAAAGAACTGGATGCCGCGGCCGAGGCGTACGGCACGCCGCGACGCACGCTGCTGATGAACGGCAAGCCCGTTGCACCCCGCCGCGCGAAGCCCGGTGAGGCCGACCTGCAGATCGCCGACGCGCCGACCGTCCTCGCCCTGTCGACGACCGGTCGCGCGGTACGTGTGGACCTGGCCGAAGGGCAGGAGCTGAGCCGTCCGGCGCGACGCAGCAAGCACGATGCCATCCTCTCGACGATGACCACCACCGTGCGTGGAGAGGCCGGCGCCATCACGACCACCGGACGGCTGCTGCGCTTCTCCCCCGTCGATCTGCCCTCCGTCCCCGGCACGTCGGTGCAGCTGGCCGCCGGCACACCGCTGCGCGATTACCTGGGCATCACCGCTCGCTCGGAGAAGGTGCTCGCGCTGGTGGACCTCTCCTCGGAGGTGCCCGTCGCGTTGGGTACCGCACAAGGAACGGTCAAACGTATCGTGCCGTCCACACTGCCCGTGCGCCCCGAGATCGAGGTCATCTCCCTGAAGCCCGGCGACGCAGTCGTCGGCGCAGCCGTCGCCGCGGACGATGCCGAGATGGTCTTCGTCACCACGGATGCTCAGCTGCTTCACTTCGCCGCTTCCGCGGTTCGTCCGCAGGGCGCAGCAGCCGGAGGAATGGCGGGTATCAAGCTCAGCTCGGGCGCAGCGGTTCTCTTCTTCGGCGCCACGCCTGCGACGGAAGACGTGACTGTCGCCACCGTCTCCGGCGCCGAAGGCGTGATCCCCGGAACGGATGCCGGACGCGCCAAGATCTCCGTCTTCACGGAGTTCCCGGCCAAGGGACGAGGCACCGGCGGGGTTCGCGCACATTCGTTCCTCAGGGGCGAAGATCGTCTCACCGTGGCATGGGTGGGCGCAGCGCCTGCCTATGCGGTCGGTACTGACGGCGCCGTGCGCAAGCTGCCAGAGACCCCGGCCAAGCGCGATGCTTCCGGTCAGCTGATCGACGGTGTGATCGGATCGATCGGCCGCCCTGTCATCTGACTCGAACTGGAACGTCGCCGACGAGTACTTTCAGTCGCTCTCGGCGGCGTCCGTTCCGAGTTCTCCGAGACCTTCTTCGATGATCCTCGCAACGGTCTCGGCGTAGGCCCCGTCCGGATCCAGATCCGGATCGAAGACGGTGACAGAGGCGCCCCACGCCCGCGGAGCGAGGCCCCTGAGCAGGGCGATGAGCTCGTCCGGTGCCAGACCGCCCGGATCAGGGCTGTCGACAGCGGGCATGTGCTCAGGATCGAGCACATCCACATCGACCTGAAGCCAGAAGCCTCGTTCCAGGTCGGGCACGGCGAGGATCTGTGCGGCGGCGCGCACACCGCCGTGCAGGATCACACGGTCCGCCGGAATCGTCATCGCGATCAGAGCCGACAGTTCGGCGACGTCTTCATCTTCACGCCGGCATCCGACGTGCGCAGTGGCGTTCGCCTCGAAGTAGGGTCCGAGACCGTCGACGTCGGCGATCTCGGGGAGGTGAAGCCCGAGAGCAGCCGCGAGGTCCTCACCGGCGAGGCTCCCATACATGTCGCTGTTTCCCGGATGCCGGAAGTCGGTGTGCCCGTCGACGTGCACGAGCCCTCCACCGCCCGACACCTTGGACGCCATTCCGGCAGCGACGAGCAGGCTGCAGTCGCCGCCGAGCACGAGAGGGGCGTATCCCGCGCTGCAGGCTTCGACGATGCGGTGCGCCAGGAGCCTCGCGTGGTAGACGATCGCACCCTGATTGCGTACGGTGCCAGGGGCACGACTCGCGCCGTCGTCCACATAACGGCCCGGCAGCACCACACCCCAATCGACAGCTCCGCGGCCGAGCAGCGTCTCGTGCAGGCCCGCCTCGCGCAACGCCTCGGGCGCCTTGGCCGTGCCGGGGACCGCACCCGGCTGCGGGGGCCGCAGACCGAGATTCGACGGGGCGGAGATCAGCGCGATCACAGGGGCGTTGTCCCCCGTATCGCCGTCACTCTCCCGCCGACTCGTCGTCACGCGTCGATCGACTCCCGCGAGAGCTGATCGGACGAATCGATGATGAACTCGCGCCGAGGGGCGACTTCGTTGCCCATGAGCAGTTCGAACACGCGGCCGGCGGCCTCGGCATCCTCCATGCGCACGCGACGAAGCAGGCGACCGCCACGATCCATCGTCGTGTTCGCCAGCTGATCGGCATCCATCTCGCCGAGGCCCTTGTATCGCTGGATCGGCTCGTGCCACCGCTTGTTCGCCTTGCGCAGCTTCGCCAGCAGTGTGTGCAGCTCCTGCTCGGTGTACGTGTAGATGGTCTCGTTCGGCTTCGAGCCGGGATTCATCACGATGACGCGGTGCAGCGGGGGCACAGCGGCGAACACACGCCCCTCTTCGATCAACGGGCGCATGTAGCGGAAGAAGAGCGTGAGCAGCAGTGTGCGGATGTGCGCGCCGTCGACGTCGGCGTCGCTCATCAGGATGATCTTGCCGTAGCGGGCCGCGTCGATATCGAACGTGCGGCCCGATCCAGCACCGATCACCTGGATGATCGAGGCGCACTCGGTGTTCGACAGCATGTCGCCGATGGAGGCCCGCTGGACGTTGAGAATCTTGCCACGGATCGGCAGCAGCGCCTGCACTTCGCTGTCGCGCGCTCGTCGAGCCGTGCCGAGTGCGGAGTCGCCCTCGACGATGAACAGCTCGCTGCGTGCGACGTCATTCGAGCGGCAGTCGACGAGCTTCGCCGGAAGCGAGGAGGATTCCAACGCGTTCTTGCGACGCTGCGTCTCTTTGTGCGCGCGTGCGGAGATGCGCGCCTTCATCTCGGAGACGACCTTGTCCAGCAGCTGGCTCGCCTGGTTCTTGTCGTCTCGCTTGGTGGAGGTGAACCGTGCCCCGAGCTCTTTTCGGAGCACCTGAGCGACGACCTGGCGCACGGCAGGAGTGCCGAGAACTTCCTTCGTCTGGCCCTCGAACTGCGGCTCAGGAACCTCGACTGTCAGCACCGCGGTGAGGCCGGCCAGCACATCGTCCTTCTCGACCTTGTCGTTTCCGACTTTGAGTCGGCGCGCGTTCTGCTCGACCTGAGAGCGCAGCACCTTCAGCAGCTCCTGCTCGAACCCCTGCTGGTGTGTACCGCCCTTCGGCGTGGCGATGATGTTGACGAATGAGCGGGATACCGTCTCATAGCCGGTTCCCCAGCGCATCGCTATGTCGACGCGGCATTCGCGCTCGACCTCCTGCGAAGTCATATGCCCGTTCGCCTGGAGCACCGGAACGGTCTCCTTGAAGGTTCCCATGCCCTGGATGCGCCACGTGTCGGTGATGGGCGCGTCGACGGCCAGATAGTCGACGAACTCCGAGATCCCTCCGTCATAGCGATACGACGTCTCGACGCTCTCTTCGCCGCGTTCATCACGCACGACGATCTCGAGCCCTGGAACAAGGAACGCCGTCTGACGTGCGCGGTTCTCGAGTTCGGCGAGCTGGAAGGCGGCATCCTTCGTGAAGATCTGGCGATCCGCCCAGTACCGCACCCTCGTACCGGTGACACCGCGGGGTGCTTTGCCCGCGATCCTCAGTTCGCTGCTCTTCTCGAATGGCGCGAACGGCGCATCCGGACGCTTCTCGCCCGAATCCTTGAAGTTGCCGGGCTCGCCGCGGTGGAACGACATCGCATAGGTCTTCCCGCCGCGATCGACCTCCACGTCGAGGCGCTCCGAGAGAGCGTTCACGACCGAGGCACCGACGCCGTGCAGACCACCGGATGCCGCATACGAGCCGCCGCCGAACTTTCCGCCGGCGTGGAGCTTGGTGTAGACGACCTCGACGCCGGTCAGTCCCGTGCGCGGTTCGATATCCACCGGGATACCGCGGCCCTTGTCATGCACTTCGACGCTGCCGTCCGCGTGCAGGATGACATCGATACGCGTGCCGTTGCCTCCGACGGCTTCATCGACAGAGTTGTCGATGATCTCCCACAGGCAATGCATGAGGCCGGGGGATCCGTTGGATCCGATGTACATGCCTGGGCGCTTGCGGACCGCTTCGAGGCCTTCAAGCACCTGAAGATGATGGGCGGAATACTCAGCGGTCACAATCCTCAATTCTATTCGCGGCGACCGGCGAACCGTCGCAGACACTCCCCTCGTGCCCCAGTCGGACTGCTTCGGCGTACGCGCTGAGCGAAACACGCCGCCCAGCGGGCATGACTATCAGTCAGCCGTGGTTGTATTGAGAACATTCCCACTGGAGATGCCGATACCCGAGGAGGCACCGAGATGAACGCTACAACCGAACGTGAGCCCTCCACTGTCGAGTACCGTCTGACCGCGATGGACCGTTGCGACTCATGTGGCGCACAGGCCTACATCGCCGCCGAGGTCAACGGCTCTGAACTGCTCTTCTGCGCCCACCACGGTCGCAAGTACGAAGAGAAGCTTCGCAGCATCGCCACCTCCTGGCACGATGAGACCTCGCGTCTCGCCGACGCTGTCTGATACAGCCCGCCATCTGACGAACTCTTCAGTCGTTGATCACCCGCCGCACCCCTGAGGTGAGGCGGGTGATGATCTCTTCGCCGACGGTGCCGATGCGCTCGGCGAGCGTCGTCGCATCCGATTCGCCCTGAGCACCCGGACCGAACACGGTCGTCGTGTCGCCGGCGCGCGCACCAGACCAGCCACGAACCACCGTGCTGGTCGCGTCGATCCGCACGATCTCGCGTGGTCCACCAGGCGAGCCGATGGCCGCACCCGCGAGGACCGACGGAAGCCCGTGGAACGCTCCGACCCCGATCACGACATCGTCGCCGCGCTCCTCGATGACCTTCGCGCGCAGCGAGGCGATGGGTGCGACGCCCGGAATATCAGGCCCTTCAGCCGAGCGGATGCCGTAGCAGAAAGCTCCGATCCGACAGACTGTGCCGCGTAGTTCAGGGCGCCACCAGGACGCTGCCGAAGCCGTCAGGTGCAGAGCGTCCGGCGTCCCGCCGGACGCGCGCAGCACGTCGACCGCATCGCGGAACTCGCGAGCCGACTCATCGTCTTCCGCGTCACTGGCCTCGGCGAGGTGGCTCCACACACCGACCACTTCGATCAGTCCGGCGCGTTGCGCTGTCATCGCATCGGCGACGACAGCAGGCCAGTCCTCCGGACGGATGCCGTTGCGGTGCAGTCCGGTGTCGATCTTCAAATGCACTCGCGCCCTGAGCCCGAGCGTCTCCGACATCTCGATCACGCGACGCAGGTAGCCGGCTTCGCCGATCCCCAGTTCGATGCGCGCGCTCAGTGCCAGTTCGATCTCTTCGTCACTCGAGGTCGCCCAGCCGAACACCCTGGCGTGCTCGGCCTGCGCACGGATGCGCAATGACGTGTGCACGTCATAGCCGCCGAACAGCTCGACGGGGCGTTCTGCAGAGACGGCAGCAGCGACCGCCCATTCCACACCGTGTCCGTATGCATCGTCCTTCATCGCGAGCATGAGCTGCGCGGGGGCGATTCGCTCATGAACGGCGGCCAGATTGCGCACGAAGCGCGACCGCGAGATCTCGAGCGTGGGAGCCATCAGGGCGTCCATATGCGCACCGCCTTCGAGCCTGCGACGGTGATGAGCTCCACGATTTCGAACCCGGTGATCTCCGCCCAATTCGCGAGTGCGTTCTGCCCGGCGCCGGTGCCGCCGAAGTAGAGGACTTCCGCGCCTTCGGTCACGTCCGCCGCGGAGTCCTCGAGGTCGATCACGCACACGTCCATCGCCACTCGCCCGACGATCGGCCGCATCACGCCGTCGATCTCGACAGTCGCGGCGTTGCCGAGCGCGCGGACGATGCCCTGCGCATAGCCACCGGTGACCAGTGCCACGGTGGTGTCTGCGGTGGCGCGATGGAGGTAGCCGTAGGAGACGGCTTCTCCGGCATGCAACGGTTTAGTCGAGAGCACCCGACCGACGAGTCGCATCGCCGGAGCGGTTCGAGCGCCGGGAAGTCCGTAGAGCGTGGCGGTGTCGATGTCCGCACCACCGTCTGTGACGGCGCGGACACCTTCGTCGCGCAGGCGCTCGGCAGTCTCTGCGTCTTCGACCAGGACGGCATGGATGCCGGCGTCCTTCACCAGAGCGGCGACTTCACGAACGCCGTGGCCGAGAGCATCGCCGCGCAGGTCGGCGATCTCACCACCCAGCGCCGCAGCCTCAAGCGCGCCGGCGCGCAGCGCTCCCGCCGAGACGAGTGCGCGAGGAAGGCTCTCTGTCGGCGTCACCGCCTGCTGGCCTCGATCACCGGACGGTGCCGTGCGCGGCTGCCCGTGCGGATGCCGGTGGCGCTGACACGGGTCTCGTAGAGCCCTGGCGTCCAGTTGCCCTCGATGAGCATCGGGCCGTCAGGGCCGACAGCGACGTCCCATCCGATGTACGGCACCGTGGGCACTTCCTGGGCTGCACGGGTGACGAGGTCGACGACGCGGTCCCACATGGGGACCTCGAAGTCGACGATCGACTTGCCGGAGTCCGGGTGCGTCTCGTAGCGCGACTTGTGCTTGCCGGTGTGGCCCGGCCCGAAGGACTTGCCGTTCTCGTCGATCATCGTGAAGAAGCCGCCCCAGGTGAACTGGTCGCTCACCGCGCCGCGGCCGAACTTCTGCGCAGCCATCAGCACGTGCACCTTCGAGCCATCGAAGAAGGTAGCGACCCGCGTCGTGTTCACCGTGCCCTCGCAGTACTCGGCGAGATACGGATGCTGCACGATGCGCTGTTCGATGAGCCGCTGGCCCTTATCCCGGAGCTCATCGCGGAACGCGTTCCAATCGGTCACATCGGTGGCCTCATACCGGAAGACACCTTTGCCCTCGCGTCCGACAGGAGTCTTCGCGATGAAGACGGGGTTCTTCTCGGCGAAGGCGCGCAGGGCATCGGCATCCACCTCGTCGAGGTCGAGCCAGTCACGTCCGAGGTACTCGGCGAAGCGGCGGTTGAAAGTGATCTTGTTCTCGAACTGCAGCACGTCGGTGCGGTCGTTGAGCGCCTGCGCCAGATGATGCTGGATCAGCGAGGTCATGAACGTCTTGCGCTCGCTCTTCGTCAGCAGCGCGAAATCGGCCTCGTAGTAGTCGATGTATGCCGTGTCGTGCAGCGCCGCCCATACGAGCATGTCGACGAAGACCTTCGGCGCCCACTTGCCCTGCTCCTTGGAGATCTGGCTCGCGAACCCCCACACCCGACGTGGATCGAACGAGGTCAGGCGCCGCAGAAGGTACTTCAGGCGCGCAGTGAGTGCGACGTCTCGAGACAAGAGGAAAGACCTTTCGGCAGGGGCATGTCAGAACGTCTCATGCTACTCGCTCCGCCTGCTCCGGTCCGTTGACAGCCGCGTGTTAGCCTGGGTCGGTGGATCAGAAGCGGTTGCGTGTCCGGTATCTTTTCGACCGGGCTCGGCGGCTCAATCCGACGCAGCTGATCGAACTGGCGCATCAGGTGAAGAAGGTGTCCAAGGCACCTCTCCCGATCATCATCGGCGACATGCTGTGGTGCTCCGTGCGCTACGAGATGGGCTTCCGCGACTACGTCGTGTGGGACATCCGCATCCTGAACGCACGCGAGCGGGCGACCTGGATGACGCACCCCAAGGCCTTCCGGCTGAACCGCACCCTCAACGGGCCGGATTCCAAGGTGATCCTCGGCGACAAGATGCGATTCCTCAGCGATTTCGCCGACCTGACCGGCCGCGAGTGGATCGATGCCGCTGCCGCATCCGACGAAGAGCTGCGCGCCTTCATCGACCGGCACCCCCGAGTGATCGCCAAGCCTGCCGCCGGTGAGGGCGGAGCGGGCATCGGAATCTACGACACCGCCGAGACCGCGGACGTCGCGGCGTGGCGTGCGCTGCTGATCGAGCGCGACCAGACGCTGCTCGAAGAGGTGCTGGCCCAGCACGAAGATCTGAACGCGCTGTACCCCGACAGCGTGAACACCGTGCGGATGATCACCTACCGTGACCCGCAAGACGAGTTGCACGTGATCGCCTCCGTGCTGCGCATCGGCAACGGTGCCGTGATCGACAACTTCGCCTCGGGAGGCATGTTCACCATGCTCGACGACAACGGAGTCGCCCTCTACCCCGGTGTCGACAAGCAGTCGAACATCTACCACCAGCATCCGGCCACCGGCACGACCATCAAGGGCTTGCAGGTGCCGTTCTACCCGCAGGTGGTCGAAATGATCGCCGACGCTGCGAAGCGGCTTCCGACTGTGCCCTACGTCGGTTGGGACATCGCGATCACACCGGATGGTCCCGCTCTCATCGAGGCGAACCACAACTCGAGTGTCTTCCAGATGAAGCCCTCGGCGTCCGGCATCCGTACCGGGCTGCTGTACCGGTACCGCGACGCGATCGGCGCGGACGTGGTCGACAACAAGCGCTGAGACCGCCCAGCCTCGCGCTGTGTCAGCCGCGACGGCGACGCACCGTGTCGATGGCGACCGTGAGTTCCGGCGCCCGGAACACGGCAAGCAGTCCGATGTAGACCAGCACACTCGTCGCACCGATGAGCGCAGAACCGAGCGCTCCCCAGATCATCCCCTGGAGCATCCAGCCGTCTGCGCCGCCGGAGGCGAGGAACACTCCCCAGCCCGCCAATCCGGCAGGGATGGCCATGAGGACGAAGCGGCACAATGCCCACCATGTCGCACCGAGCCCCAGTGGCCCGATCTTGCGGCGCAGCAGAATCGTTGCGATCACCGTCTGCACGATCCCGGAAAGAGACTGCGCGAGCGCGACAGCGGCAGCTAAGTGCTCTGCCGGAACGCTCGCTGCGACGACGAGCGTCAACACGAGGACCAGAGAACCTTGCACGATCGTGAAGATGAACGGAGTGCGTGCATCGCCGTAGGCGTAGAAAGTGCGCTGTATGACGAACAGCACCCCCATGGGGACGAGACTCACCAGGTAGGCGATGAGTACTGGCGCCATCGCGCTCGCGTCTTCCGGGGTATTGCTGAAGACGCGAGAGGCCGGAACTGCTGCCGCGATGACTGCCGCAGCCGCGATGACGGTGAAGAGTCCGAGGACTCTGATCGATTGCCCGACGTCTGCTCGCAGTTCACTGTGTCGCTCAGCCGCGGAATGCTCGCTGATTCGAGTGAAGTAGGGCGTTCCGATCGCGAGAATGATCATCGAGTACGGCAGCATGTAGACCAGCCAGGCGTATTGCGAAGCCGCTGTGGAGGCGTGCTCGCCGGACGCCGTCGTGATCGTGAGCGACTGCACGATGCCGACCGCTTGGCCGATCAAAGTCGTGAGCAACGTCCACGTCGCGAGCTTGCCCATGTGCCCCAGCCCCATGCCCCGCCAACGGAAGTCGAGCCGCAACGGGATGCCCGCACGCCGCCAGAACAACGTCAGAACGACTGTCTGCGCGATCACACCGAGCGTCGCAGTGCCGGCGAGTACCAGCACCATCGAGCTGTCCCACCCTTCGATGGTGTTGCGATTCTGTCCGAACAGCACGATGAACACCACGAACCCCGCGATGGAGACGAAGTTGTTGATGATCGGCGCCCAGGCGTAGGGGGCGAACATCTTTCTGGCGTTGAGGATCTCGCCGAGCAGAGCGAACATGCCGTAGAAGAACAGCTGCGGAATGCACCAGTACGCGAACTGTATCGCCAGAGCGTGCTGCTGCGGCGAGTCGAAGTTCGAGTACAGGTCGATCAGCAACGGCGCACACAGCGTCGCCACGACAGTGACCGAACCCATGATCAGCGCACCGAGCGTCAACAGCTTTGCGAGGAACGCGTGCCCGCTGTCCTTCTGCGTGGCAGCACGCACCACCTGCGGCACGATCACGCCGGTGAGCACTCCGGCTGAAATCACCTGATAGATGCTGTTGGGCAGTGCATTGGCGACGGCGAACGCGTCAGGTGCGCGACCGACCGAGTTGATCGCGATGACGAGCACGACTGTGCGCAGCAGTCCCGTCAGCCGCGAGGCGAGCGTGCCCGCCGCGATCATGGCGCTGGCGCGACCGAGTCCCATGCGTGGTGTTTCCCCTCAGCGCCCGTCGTCAGCGATCAACGTCAGACGGGGCGATCTCAGACGGTGCGGATGATGCCCATCGGCGTGGACTCGCGTCCCTGTCCGAGCGGGTTGTCCTTCAGGATACGCACGAGACGCTGCTCGCCGGCCTTGTCGAGAGTGGAACCCAGGATGTTCCCACCGAGATCATTGATATCGACCACCGCGACATCGGCCTTGCCGCCGACGAGCGCCTTGAGATGCGTCGCGACCTGGCGCGGGTTCTTCGGGCCGAGCACGACCGCCTCGTTGTACGGCGGGATGGTGTGCTTCGTCGGACCGTCGATCGCCCGAGCCTTGTCACCGGCGATGCGGTAGAAGTCGCCCTTGCGACCGAATGCCTTCGTCACCGCTGCGACAGCGGCCGCCAGCAGGATGCGCGGCGTACCGCACTCCCGAAGCGCCATCTCCATCGTCTCGGGCATGCCGAGGCCGATGCCGTACGGCGTGCGCGTGACGTACTTCGACAGGAACAGCGCCAGCCGGCGCGGCTGGATCTCATCGAGGCGGTAGGAGCGACCCTGAGTGATCGCGACGATCTTCTCGGTCACGAACAGCAGGTCCCCCGGCTGCACGGCGTCCTTCGCGTACTCGGTGACGATCTGGTCGATGTCGTCCTCGGGCATGACGACTCGCGTGCGCAGCGGGATGCGAGCGTACTTCTTGCCGTCGACGTTCGTCTCGAGCGTCTTGCCCTCGTTCGCCTTGCCCTCGTTCTCCTGGGTCATTCGAGGTAATCCCGCAGCGACTGCGAGCGGCTCGGGTGGCGCAGCTTGGCCATCGTCTTCGACTCGATCTGACGGATGCGCTCGCGCGTGACGCCGAACGTGTCGCCGATCTGATCGAGAGTCTTGGGCTGACCGTCACCGAGACCGAAGCGCATGCGGATCACGCCCGCCTCGCGCTCGGAGAGTGAGTCGAGCAGTTGCTCGAGCTGACGCTGCAGCATGGTGAAGCCCACCGCGTCGGCGGGGACGACCGCCTCGGTGTCCTCGATGAGGTCCCCGAACTCGCTGTCGCCGTCCTCGCCGAGAGGAGTGTGCAGCGAGATGGGCTCGCGGCCGTACTTCTGCACCTCGACGACCTTTTCGGGGGTCATGTCGAGTTCGCGGCTGAGCTCTTCCGGAGTGGGCTCGCGACCGAGATCCTGAAGCATCTGGCGCTGCACGCGGGCGAGCTTGTTGATGACCTCGACCATGTGCACCGGGATACGGATCGTGCGGGCCTGGTCGGCCATGGCGCGAGTGATCGCCTGACGAATCCACCAGGTGGCGTACGTGGAGAACTTGAAGCCCTTGGTGTAGTCGAACTTCTCGACCGCGCGGATGAGACCGAGGTTGCCCTCCTGGATCAGATCCAGGAACTGCATGCCACGACCCGTGTAGCGCTTGGCGAGTGAGACGACCAGGCGGAGGTTGGCGCCGAGCAGGTGGCTCTTCGCACGGTGGCCGTCTCGAGCGACCCACTGCAGGTCGAGTCCGAGCTGACCGGTCTTCTCGGCCGCCGTCATGTTCGACAGCTTCTCCTCGGCGAACAGGCCGGCTTCGATACGCATCGCGAGCTCGACCTCTTCGGCCGCGTTCAGCAGCGCGACCTTACCGATCTGCTTCAGGTAGTCCTTGACGGGATCGGCGGTGGCACCGGTGATCTGCGTCGAGTAGACCGGGACGTCGTCCTCGTCCTTGGACGTGAGGACGATGGCGCCGGTAGGAAGCGGCTCAGTGAATGCGGGCTTCTTGTCCTCGTCTTCGGCGTCGTCGGCGACGGCCTCCCCGTCGGGAGCGTCTTCCTCTACGACATCGTCGGCCTTCTTGCGCCGTACCGGTGCCTTCTTGGCTGCGGGAGCCTTCTTGGCTGCCGGCTTCTTTGCGGCAGCGGTCGTTTCCGGCTCGACGGCTTCGGTCTCAGCAGCCTCGGCTGCGGTCTTCGTCTTCGTCGTCCGGGAGTTCTTGGTCGCGGCAGGAGTCACGTTTCGCCTTTCACGGGGCAGCGCGCCCGCCCCGGGACATTTCGGACACTAGTAAGACCCTTGTCAAGTCGATAGCCTTGCGGCGAACGATTGACAACGGGTCGGATTACCAGTATCGCACAAGATTGCGGATGCGAGCGCATCACGTGTCTCTGACATGCCCAGCCTCACATCGTCCCCTCAGCCGTCGTCCGCTCAGGGTCGTGGACGCTTGTCCTCGTCGCCCGGCGGACGGGTCGCCAGATAGCGTTCGAGCTCCGCCGCGAGCTCGTCCGCGCTGGGCAGATCGCGCTCGTCGAAGCCGCCCTCGTCGTAGCGATCCATGTCCTCGGGATCTCGGCCGGCCATATATGCGTCGTAGCGGTGCTCAAGGGTCTGCACCATCTGACGAAGCTCGTCGTTGCCTGCGACCTGACCGTTGACCTTCGTGAGGTACTCCTCACGGCTCTCGCGCAGATCGTCGAGCGCGAGCACGATACCGGTCGATCCCATCACGCGGTCTGCGGCGGCGATGACCGCGTCCGGATACTCGGTCTCGGCGAGATAGTGCGGCACGAGCAGCACGAATCCCACGATCCGGTCGCCGTGCTCGGCGAAACGATACTCGAGCAGGTGCCCTGCTGTCGCAGGCACTTGGGTGCGCGGGCGCCACACCGAGAGGCTCGCCGTGATCTCCTTACGATTCCCGCTGACCGTCGTGCTGATCGGACGCGTGTGCGGTACCGGCATCGCGATCGAGTGCACCCAGGTGACGCCGGAGACGCCGAACTCCTCAGCAAGCGCGAGGATCTTCTCACTGAACGCATTCCAGGCGAAGTCGGGCTCGTAGCCGGCCAGTAGAAGGAACTGCTGCCCGAGGGTGTCATGCGCGAGCGAGAGCTCGAGGCGCGACGGACGGAACTCGGTGAGGTGGTCCTGCTCGAACACGACGATCGGACGACGCGCCCGGTAGTCAAGGAGCAGATCGTTGTCGAAGACGATGACCGGCTGCGGGTCCGACACGTCACGCAAGTGATCGATGAGTCCGGACACAGCGTTCCCGGCATCCGTGAATCCGGTGAGCAGGATCACAAGAGGCAGCCCCTGGGGGACGGCGGGGGCGTTGGCGACGCGTTCGTACAGCTCTCCGGAGACGGGCATGCTTCCATGCTACGAGCACCGGATGCTGACAGGGGCGGCCGCGTCATGCTCACAGCGAACAGATCTGAGGAGCGCCGCTCATGTCGAGCCTAGGATGGAAGCATGACGCTTCCTGCGCTCTCGCACACCGTTGACCGATTCCCCGGGAGCGCTGCCGACGCAGCAGTGCTCGTCGTTCCGGACACCGCGGCGTTCCCCGAGGCTCTGGCGGACTATCCCGGACTCGCCGAGGTGCTCACGGCCATCGGATTCACCGGTTCAGTCGCCGCCTTCGCCCGCATTCACCTGCCCTCCCTCACGTCGTTGCCACTGGCAGTGGTCGGTGCAGGCAGCACGCCGGATGAGGCGGCGGTTCGCGACGCAGCCGGCGTGGCGCTGCGCACCATGACCGGGTTCGATCACGTGGCGCTCGGACTCGCCGGCGACCTCGATCAGTTCGCGTCAGCGGCAGCTGAGGGCGCGGTGTTCGGCGGCTACCGCTTCGAGGGGTACCGCGCGAAGCCTGGCAAGTCGCGTGCGAACGCCGTGACCGTGCACAGCGACTCGCTCTCGGACGAGGACATCTCACGTGCCCGGATCCTCGGCGATGCATTCGCCCTCGTGAAGGACCTCGTCTCCGTACCTGCAGAGTGGCAGAGTCCAGCGGAACTCGCGCAGAGCGCCGTGGACGCGGTCGCCGATCTCGACGTCACGGTCGAAGTGCTCGACGAGGCCGCGCTCGCGGAGCAGGGCTTCGGCGGCGTGCTCGGCGTCGCTCAGGGTTCGGATCGCCCGCCGCGAGTCGTTCGCCTCGACTACGCGCCTGCCGACGCCACGACACACATCGCGCTCGTCGGCAAGGGCATCACTTTCGACACCGGTGGCCTTTCGCTCAAGCCGGCGGCGAGCATGGTCGGGATGAAGTTCGACATGGCGGGGTCAGCGACGGTGCTCGCCACGCTGCGCGCCATCGCATCCCTGAAGCTGCCCGTACGCGTGACGGCCTGGATGTGCATCACCGACAACATGCCCTCCGGAAAGGCGACGCGCCCCGGCGATGTGCTGCGGATGCTGGACGGCACGACGGTCGAGGTACTGAACACGGATGCCGAAGGGCGTCTCGTCCTCGCGGACGGTCTCGTCGCAGCGAGCCGCGAACACCCCGATGTGATCTTCGACGTCGCGACTCTCACCGGTGCGGTGCTCGTGGCACTCGGACACCGCCACACCGGCGTGATGGGCGATGACGACGCTATAGCCGAGTATCTGACGGCGTCAGAGCAGGTCGGCGAGCTCGCCTGGCCCCTGCCGCTGCCGGAGTACATGCAGGACTCGCTCGACTCCCCCATCGCCGACATGGTCAACGCCAACATGGGCGACCGCGCCGGTGGCACGATGTTCGCAGGGCTCTTCCTGCAGCGCTTCGTCGGCAGAACGAGCGACGAGGACGATGCCCCTCGCATCCCCTGGGTGCACCTGGATGTCGCCGGCTCGGCCGAGCACGGCAGTTCACCATACGGATTCACGGACAAGGGGCCCACTGCGGCGACGGTTCGCTCCCTCGTCGCATTCGCCGAGGCTCGGGCTCAGGAGGCATGATGACCACGCATACGTTCGACATCGTCATACTCGGCGGCGGTAGCGGCGGCTACGCCGCGGCGCTTCGAGCTGCCGAGCTCGGCAAGTCCGTCGCACTCATCGAGAAGGACAAGGTCGGCGGAACCTGTCTGCATCGCGGCTGCATCCCCACCAAGGCGCTGCTGCACGCCGCCGAGGTCGCGGAGCACGTACGCGATGCGGCATCCGTCGGTGTATCCGCGACGTTCGAGGGCATCGACGCGGCCGGCGTGCGCACGTATCGCGAGAACATCGTCGCCAAGAAGTTCAAGGGCCTGGAAGGCCTGATCAAAGCGAGGGGCATCACCACAGTCGCAGGGTTCGGACGGCTGAACGCCGATCGCAGCGTGAGCGTCGGGGACGACACATATGTCGGCGCAGATGTCGTGCTCGCCACCGGCTCATACAGCCGGTCGCTCCCGGGGCTCGAGATCAGCGGACGCATCATCACCAGCGAACAGGCTCTCGCGCTCGACGTCGTTCCGGAGCGTGTGCTGGTACTCGGCGGTGGCGTCATCGGAGTCGAATTCGCGAGCGTCTGGCGCTCATTCGGCGCCGAAGTGACGATCATCGAGGCGCTGGAGCACCTGGTTCCCAACGAGGACATCGCACTCAGCAAGGGGCTCGAACGCGCCTTCCGACGCCGTGGCATCGCCTATTCCCTCGGTACCCGCTTCCAGACGGCGACGCAGGATGAGTCGAGCGTGACTGTGACGCTGGAGGACGGCAAGACCTTCACAGGCGACTACCTGCTGGTCGCTGTCGGACGAGGGCCGGTCACCGCAGATCTCGGGTTCGAGGAAGCCGGGATCACGCTGGATCGCGGATTCGTCTCGGTCGATGAAGAACTCCGCACCGGCGTGCCCGGCCTCTGGGCTGTCGGTGACATCGTTCCTGGCCTGCAACTGGCGCACCGAGGTTTCCTGCAGGGCATCGCTGTCGCAGAGCGGATCGCGGGCCTCAGCCCAGTGCCGATCCCCGAGTCGCAGATCCCCAAGATCACCTATTGCAACCCCGAAGTGGCCTCCGTGGGTGTCACGGAGCAGGCTGCGATCACCGAGCACGGCGCGGATGCCGTCGTATCGTATGAGTACAACCTCGCCGGCAACGGCAAGAGTGAGATCATCGGCACAGCAGGGCTCGTCAAGGTCGTACGCCTGAAGGACGGCCCCGTGGTGGGAGTTCACCTTCTCGGCGATCGAGTCGGTGAGCTCATCACAGAAGGTCAGCTCGCCGTAGCTTGGGAAGCCCACCCAGAAGACATCGCCCCCCTCATCCACGCGCACCCGACGCAGAGCGAGGCGCTGGGCGAGGCCTTCCTCGCGCTCGCCGGAAAACCACTGCACGCCCTCTGAACACCAACCGGTGTCAGGGTCACTAAGCTGAACATGTCACAAACATTCTTGAAGGAGACTCCGTCATGAGCACATCCGTGGTCCTCCCCGCTCTCGGTGAGAGCGTCACAGAGGGTACGGTCACCCGCTGGCTGAAGCAGGTGGGAGACACCGTGCAGGCGGATGAGGGCCTGCTTGAGATCTCGACCGACAAAGTCGACACCGAGATCCCCTCGCCGGTCGCCGGCGTGATCGAGGAGATCCTGGTCGCCGAGGACGAGACCGTCGAGGTCGGTGCTCTGCTCGCCAGGATCGGCGATGGCAGCACTGCCGCACCCGCTGCGGATGATCCGGCAGCCGCAGCGCCTGAAGCAGAGGCTGCTCCCGCCGCCGAGGCTGCGCCCGCGGCCGAGGCCGCACCGGCCGCTGAAGCCGCGCCTGCCGAGGCCGCTCCCGTTGCAGAGGCCGCGCCTGCCCCTGAGGCTGCGCCCGCTGCTGCATCCGGCGATGCCACCGACGTCGTGCTCCCTGAGCTCGGCGAAAGCGTCACCGAGGGAACCGTCACACGCTGGCTCAAGCAGGTCGGCGATGAGATCGCCGTTGACGAGCCGCTGCTGGAGATCTCGACCGACAAGGTCGACACCGAGATCCCGTCCCCTGTCGCCGGTGTGCTGCAGGAGATCCTCGCTGCAGAAGACGAGACGATCGCGGTCGGCAGTGTGCTCGCACGTGTCGGCTCCGGTGCGCCCGCTGCAAGCCCTGCTGCGGCAGCTCCCGCGACAGAGGCTGCGTCGGCACCCGCTGCAGCGGCACCGGCCGCTGCGCCCGCCCCTGCTGCAGAACCTGCTCCGGCCGCAGAGCCTGCTCCTGCAGCAGCCGCGGCGCCGGTCGCTGCTCCCGCCCCCACTGCTGCACCTGCGGCTCCCGCCCCCGCTGAGGCGGCCCCGGCCGCAACCGACGGCGACAACGTCTACGTCACCCCGCTCGTGCGCCGTCTCGCGTCCCAGCAGGGAGTCGACCTGGCAGCTGTCAAGGGTTCCGGCGTCGGCGGACGCATCCGCAAGGAAGACGTTCTCAAGGCCGCCGAATCGAAGACGGCCGCGCCGACCGCTGCCGCATCGGCCGCTGCTCCCGCGCCGCTCGAGGTCTCGCCACTGCGCGGCACGACCCAGCCGATGTCGCGTCTGCGCAAGGTTCTCGCCAAGCGCGCCGTCGAGTCGATGCAGCAGACCGCGCAGCTGACGACTGTGGTCGAGGTCGATGTCACCGCTCTCGCCGCGTACCGCGATGCCACGAAGACGGAGTTCCTGCAGAAGACGGGCGACAAGCTCTCCTTCCTGCCGTTCTTCGCACTCGCGACAGCAGAAGCGCTGCAAGCGTTCCCGATCGTCAACTCCACGGTCGACGGCGAGAACATCGTCTACCCGGCCACCGAGAACGTCTCGATCGCGGTAGACACCGAGCGTGGTCTGCTCACTCCGGTGCTGCGTGACGCTGCGTCGAAGAACATCGCTCAGATCGCGCATGAGATCGCCGATCTGGCAGCGCGCACGCGTGACAACAAGCTGAAGCCCGACGAGCTGGCAGGCGGCACATTCACGCTGACCAACACCGGTTCGCGTGGTGCGCTCTTCGACACCCCCGTCGTGTTCCTGCCGCAGTCCGCGATTCTCGGTACTGGCATCGTCGTCAAGCGTCCGGGCCTCGTGAAGGTCGACGGCGTCGATGCGATCGCCGTGCGCTCGTATGTCTACCTGGCGCTGTCGTACGACCACCGCATCATCGATGGTGCCGACGCCGCGCGATTCCTCGGAGCCATCAAGGCTCGCCTCGAAGCTGCGAACTTCGCCGGCAACCTCGGCGTCTGAGCACCGCACGCACCTAATCTGGCTGGTGCGCGACGTCATACACGTCGCGCACCAGCCAGATGTCGTTTCCGCGCTCCAGGACCATCATCTGCTCGGTGCCCTGAAGTTCAGTACCTCCGGTAGCAATCGGCGTCAGCCGGATCACGGCGACATCTCCGTAGTCGTCCACCAACGTGGACGTGCTCCCGGAAGCGCCGAGGATCGCCAGCCCCTCGGTCGGCGTACGGGCGCCCTCTGCGATCGCATCGCCGCAGGATTCTGCGGCGGCCGTGACGCACGCATGGATCGCATCGAGCAGCGCGGGAACCGCATCCAGCGCCGTGCCCACGTCGGGAGAGGGTTCTGACGGTGCCGGAGAGGACGTCGGCGACGCTGGTACATCAGGCACCTGTTCGTGTGGTGAGCCTCCGTTCGAGTCTGCCGTGGATGGCCCCTTCTGCGAGGACGCTTCGGCAGGTGCATCACCGCCGTCGGCTGGCCACAGCAGTCCGACGATCAGCACAGCCGCCCCGAGCGCCCCGGCCACCAGAAATGCTCGGCGGCGGGACGGCTTGAACTTCTCAGCCCTCCCGACGTCGCGTTGGAGCACCGGACGCACGACGAGCCGGTCGCGCAGACGCTCCAGGCCTCCTCGCGCGCCACCTGCCAGGAAGCGCAGCAGTGCTGCAGCGCCAGTCGCGGGGCGGTCTCGTCTCGTCTGGTCCTCGGACATCCGTCGCCGGCTCGATCGATCCACTCGCTGGGCCTGTTCGTCTCTCGATCGCCGGCTGCGCGTGCTGCGCCGCTCGCGACGCCGGGAATCATCTCGTGTCACCCCGTCGATCCGGTTCTCGCCCGGCCCTCGCCGTCGCCGCCCGCTGGCGGCATCGCGAGAGGCCTTATCTGCTGCGACGAGTCGCGGGGCGATGTCGCTCACTCTCTCCGGTGCGAACACATCGAGCTGCAGGGCGCGCGGTGCGGCCCGCGCGAACAGCTGCTCCTCCCAGCGCCGATCGTCGTCAGCAGGATGGCGCGGCCCGCGCAGCGCGGAGACCACTTCCTCGAGAATCCGAACAGTGCTTCGGTCTGCCTCCTGGCGCACCATCCGCTCGATGATGGCAGCCGTACGCGCCCGGGCGCTCCCACCCTCACCGTGCACGAACAACGGACGCCCGTCGGCAGTCAGCCACCAATCGCCCAGCGCGTCAGCATCCGCACCCAGTTCGCGCACGCCGCGCAGCAGACTTGCGACAAGGGTGCCGAGCTCCCCCGGCGTTGGGGGCGACTGGGATGCGCCCCGGCGCCCTAGGAACGCCTCGACGCGCTGTGTGCACCACGGCAGCAGCGCATCGTGCCCGTCGGCACGACGCCTGATGTCCAGAACACCGCACACGTGCTCGGCATCCGAGAAAGCCCAGCCCGCCCACTCGCTCAGCCGCTCGACATCGACGCAGACTGCGACGGCATCATCGAACGCGACAAGCGTCCCGGTGAACGGCCCCTCGTTCCCCTCGATCGCGCGGATCAAGCGGTGCACGCCTGGTACGAGGGACGCACGGTCGACTACAGCATCCGTTTCGTTCATCGCCCCATCACAGCGCAGCCCGCGCGTGATCGACACCGACAGCGGCCGAATGTGGACAGATCCACACCTCCTGGAGATGTGCAGAACGAGTGCGCCGCCCGCGAACGCGCACGTGCGTGGCGTGCGGACTCGGTAGTCTTGTACCCATGGCTAAGCGTGCTCCAGAACCCGAGAAGCGTCCGGGGTTCTTCTCCCAGATCAAGTCCCTGTTCCGGTTCACTCGTGAGGTGTACGGCTGGCTCCCCTGGGCCCAGGGCGCGATCCTCGTCGGCGGTGTTCTGCTCGGCCTCGTCGTCGGCTACCTCATCCCGCCGTTCCAGGTGTGGACGCTCGTCCTCTGGGCCATCACGGGCCTCATGCTCGGTGTCCTCGGCGCCCTGTTCCTGATGACTCGACTGTCGACCAACGCGATGTACGCCAAGATCGACGGTATGCCCGGAGCCTCCGGACACGTGCTGAGCACGAGCCTCGGACGCAACTGGCAGTCCTCCGACACTCCCGTCGGCATCAACCCCAAGACTCAGGAAGCCGTCTACCGCGCAATCGGGCGTGGCGGCATCGTCGTCGTCGGCGAAGGCGCCCGCGGACGCCTCACACGGCTCGTGAACGAGGAGCGCAGCAAGGCGCAGCGAGTCGCGAACGGCGTTCCGGTGCACGTCTTCTACGTGGGCCACGGTGACGACGAGGTCGCGATCGCCGATCTCTCGAAGACCATCAAGAAGCTTCCGAAGGCGATCGACAAGACGACGATGGCCGCCGTGATCCGCCGCATCGACTCCGTCTCGCAGTCGGTCTCATCACTGCCGATCCCGAAGGGTGTCGACCCGACGAAGGTCCGCGCTCAGCGTCCGCGCTGATCCGCAACGCTGACGCTCACAGCGCGAGCCTCAGCTCAACGGCTCCTTCGGCAGGCGCCGCACCTTCGCCCTGCGACGGCGGCGCTCGGGGATCATTCCACGCATCTCCTCGAGCTTGCCGAAGCAGAGCAGCCGATCGTCCGCCTCGAGCACGACATGCTTGCGCGGGTTGGGGATGACGCTGACGCCGCGGTGCAGCGTCAGCACCGTGATGTCGCGTTCCCACAGGCCCGATTCACCCAACGTCCTGCCGACGAGCTCGGCGGCGTTGTGCACGAGCAGCTCCGCCACGCCATAACCGGTTGACACCGTCAGACGCTGTCGGACATCGATCTCGGGGAATGCGACCTGTGCGGCGATGTGGTCGATGATGGCACCCGCGACGTCGAGATTCGTCGCCTGCTCGATGCCCTGAAGCCCGGGTGAGGAGTTGACCTCCATCACCAGGGGCCCATCGTCGCCTTCCAGCATGTCGACACCGGCGACCCGCAGGCCCATGATCTGCGCGGATCGCACCGCGACCTGCTCGTACGCGGGGTCGAGCTGAACCCGCTCGACGCTGCCCCCACGGTGCACATTGGAGCGGAACTCGTCGCCCGCGGCGACGCGACGCATGGCCGCGACGACGCGGTCCCCCACGACCAGCGCCCGGATGTCGCGACCCCTGCTCTCCGCGATGAACTTCTGAATCAGCACGTTCTGCTTCGTGGAGTGCAGCGTCTCGATGATCGCCTCCGCGACCTTGACCTGCGGCGCGAGGATGACGCCGATGCCCTGAGTCCCTTCCAGCAGCTTGATGACCACAGGGGCGCCGCCGACCCGCTCGATGGCCGGCCGCACATCGGCACGGTTGCGAACGAACGCAGTCGCAGGCATGGCGATGTTGTGGCGCGAGAGGATCTGGTTGGCGCGGAGCTTGTCACGGGCGCTGGAGATGCCATTCGCCGTGTTGGGCGTGTAGACGTCCATCTGCTCGAACTGACGCACCACAGCAGTGCCGAAGTAGGTGATCGAACTGCCGATTCGGGGCAGGATCGCGTCGTAGTCGCTCAACGGGCGACCCCGGTAGTGCAGGTCGGGTTCATCCGCAGTCAGATCGATCGCGAACTTCAGCGTGTTCAGCACCTTGACGTTGTGTCCGCGCTGGAGAGCGGCCGCGCGGAGGCGCTGCGTCGAGTACGCCTGCGGAGCGCGGGAGAGAACTGCGAGCTTCACGTATGTTTCCTGCCAAGATGTATCGAGTGACCAAGACATCTCATTCAAACACTCTTACGGGGTGGCGTGAATGGGTGAGCCTGCCGGACGCCGGAGTGGACTGGATCAAGGCCAAGGTCGACACCGGCGCGCGCACGTCGTCGTTGCATGCATTCGACGTCGAAGAGTTCGAGCGCGAGGGCGAAGCCTGGGTGCGGTTCCGCGTGAATCCGTGGCAGCACACCAACGCGGATGCCACGATCGTCGAATGCCCCGTCCATGACAGGCGCGCTGTCCGCAGCTCTTCCGGCCATGCACAGCAACGGCTCGTGGTGATGCTCGCGATCCGCATCGTCGATCAGCTCGTCGTGTCGGAGGTCACGCTCAGCAATCGTGACGAGATGGGGTTTCGGATGCTGATCGGACGCGAAGCGCTTCGCCGGGGCTTCATCGTCGATCCTGCACGTTCGTTCCTCGGCGGTCGTGCGCCGAAGGAGACCCGACGTCGCAATCGCGGCCGGAGCTGAAGTCCGGGAGGTCAGGCCCGGATCAAGACCGTGCCGACGGCCTTGTCGTGCAGGCCGCGCTGATCCGGATCCCAGATGACGGCGGGGATGACGACCACCAGCAGCAGCGTGCGTACGATCGGGCGCCAGAGTCCGACCCAGCCACCGCGCAGCATCACGACGCGCATCCCGAGGATCCGGTGTCCTGGGCTGCCGCCGATCGTCGGGATGAAGACGATCTGCGCGACGGCGAAGATCACCAGCGTGGCGATCGAGTCGTATTGGAAGAACGCGATGGAGATGACCACCGCGGCGGCCCAGTCGATCGCGAGGGCGCCGATACGACGGCCGGCCCTGGCGATACTGCGCGGGCCGGCGGCGGGAAGTCCGAGACGTTCACCGGGGTACGTGTTCACAGCATCCGTCACATCCCCAGTCTATCGGCGGTCTGTAACATGTCGGAAACATAGAAGACACGGCGGAGTAACCCCTCGGCCATAACCTGCTTGCAGCCTTCAAGGCCCCGATCCGCATCATCTGGAGTGATAAATGTTCACCGATTCGTCCGAGGTTCTGAGCTATATCAAGGAGAACGACGTCAAGTTCCTTGACATCCGTTTCACTGATCTGCCCGGTGTCCAGCAGCACTTCAACATCCCCGCGTCGACCGTCGATGAGGCGTTCTTCACCGATGGCCAGCTGTTCGACGGCTCATCCATCCGCGGCTTCGCCAGCATCCACGAGTCCGACATGCAGCTCATCCCGGATGTCACGACCGCATACGTGGACCCGTTCCGCGAGGCGAGCACTCTCGTCATGCTCTTCGACATCTACAACCCGCGCACCGGCGAGATCTACTCGAAGGACCCGCGTCAGGTCGCCAAGAAGGCAGAGAAGTACCTCGCTTCGACCGGCATCGCCGACACCGCGTTCTTCGCCCCCGAGGCCGAGTTCTACATCTTCGACGACGTTCGTTACTCGGTCACCTCGAACTCGAGCTTCTACAGCGTCGATTCCGAGGAAGGCGCTTGGAACACCGGCCGCGACGAAGAGGGCGGCAACCTCGGAAACAAGACCCCTTACAAGGGCGGTTACTTCCCGGTCAGCCCGGTCGACAAGACGGCAGACCTTCGCGACGACATCACCCTCAAGCTCATCGAGGCTGGTTTCATCCTGGAGCGCTCGCACCACGAGGTCGGCACCGGTGGCCAACAGGAGATCAACTACCGCTTCGACACGATGGTGCACGCGGCCGACGACATCCTCAAGTTCAAGTACATCGTCAAGAACACCGCAGAGCAGTGGGGCAAGTCGGCGACCTTCATGCCGAAGCCGCTCTACGGCGACAACGGCTCCGGCATGCACACGCACCAGTCCCTGTGGAGCGACGGCAAGCCGCTGTTCTACGACGAGGCAGGCTACGGCCAGCTCAGCGACATCGCCCGTTGGTACATCGGCGGCATCCTGGCGCACGCACCCGCCATTCTCGCCTTCACGAACCCGACCCTGAACAGCTACCACCGCCTTGTCAAGGGCTTCGAGGCTCCCGTCAACCTGGTCTACTCGGCCGGTAACCGATCCGCCGCGATCCGTATCCCGATCACCGGATCCAACCCGAAGGCGAAGCGCATCGAGTTCCGCGCTCCGGATGCTTCGGGCAACCCGTACCTTGCGTTCGCTGCCCAGCTGATGGCGGGCCTCGACGGTATCAAGAACCGCATCGAGCCGCACGAGCCGGTCGACAAGGACCTCTACGAGCTCCCGCCCGAGGAGGCCAAGAACATCCCGCAGGTGCCGAACTCCCTCCTGGACTCGCTCGACGCTCTCCGCGACGATCACCAGTTCCTGCTCGAGGGCGGCGTCTTCACGCCTGAGCTCATCGAGACCTGGATCTCCTACAAGATCGAGAACGAGATCCTGCCGATGGCGCAGCGTCCGCACCCGTTCGAGTTCGAGCTGTACTACGGGGTGTAAAACCCCGGGCTCGAGTTTTCCGGCCAGACCGGACCTGTAGCCGTCACTACCCATGCCGGCGATTCCTTCCTCCGACCCAGACTCTTCTCTCGGTCGGAGGAAGGAATCGCCGTTTCTACGCCGACCGTCAACGACGAGTGAATTCAGCCCCCGGTATCGGGCGTTGACATACACCGTGGCAGGGGGCCAAGCTTCGAACAGTGAGGTGGTCTCACCAGGGCGGAGCCATCATGGCCAGTGTCGAAGGAACGAACCGACTGTCGCGCTCCCGCTCCGGTCCACTGACCCGACATCCGTTGATCTCCTTCTTCGTGATCGCGTTCGTGCTGGCGTGGCTCATCGAGGTGCCACTCGCGCTCTCGGCGAACGGCATCCTGCCCAAGCTTCCGCTGCTGGCCTTCGCGATCGCGATCCCGGTCGCCACGTTCGCCCCGACAGCGGCGGCCTTCATCGTCACCGGTCTGACCGAGGGCAAGGTCGGCGTGGTGCGCCTGCTGCGACGGTACGTCCAGTGGCGCGTGGGGCTCCAGTGGTATCTCTTCATCCTCATCGGTATTCCGATCATCGTGCTGTTGGGCGCGATCGTCGTGCCGGGGGCGGCCGCCTCTTTCGACCCCGTGGTCGCTCCGCTGCTGGCCGCCTATCCTCTGGCGTTCCTCGCGACGTTCTTCCTCGGCGGACCGCTCGGTGAAGAACCCGGCTGGCGCGGCTTCGCCCTGCCCCGCCTGCAGAGCGGAACGGGTCCTCTGCGGGGAAGCCTGATATTGGGCGTGCTCTGGGCCCTGTGGCACTTTCCGCTCTTCTGGAGCGGCGTGTGGACACCACCCACCATTCCCAACATGGTCATGTTCATCGTCATGATCACGGCCCTCACGATCATCATGACCTGGGTGTTCAACCACGCGCGAGGCAGTCTGCTCATCACGATGCTGATGCACGCATCGTTCAACACATTCGCCAACAAGATCGCCGCACCGCTCTTCCCCGCTCCGATACTGAACGAGTACGGATTGCTGCCCGTGACGATCGGCTTCACGGTCACGGCTCTCGTGCTCATCGTCGTCACTCGCGGCCGCCTGGGTTATGGCTCGAGCGCCATCCCCTTGGTCTGACCGTTCGAGCGCGCGCACCGTGTCGGGTTAAGGTGCAGTATGGGCAGACTCAAGTACGACCACACCGCTGAGGCGATAGGCATCGAAGACGAGACACTCGCGCATCTGAAGGTCGTCGTGGCGACGAAGCTCCGTCGCCAGGAGAGCTTCATGATGACCTGGCTGCCTGTCGACGGCGGCTCCAACGGGCGGATGAGCGCCTGGATCCACCCCGCGGTCCCGCTCGTGTTCATGTTCGACGATGCAGAGGTCCCTCCGATCAACGCGAAACGGTTGGAGGAGATGATGCACGCGACCAACGCCACCGGTGAGCTGCTGCTCGAGAGTCTCACCCGCGTCGAGATTCAGTGACCGCCGTCGCTCAGCGCACCAGCAGAGCGCCGGCCTGCACACGGACCTCGAACGATGACACCTCGCCGAGTTCCTCGCCGTCGACTTCGAAAGCCAGCGGCTGCTCCAGCTCCACGCTGATGCGCTCAGCGGTCAGGTGACGGGTGGATTCGGTGCTCACCGCCGTCTCGTCACGTGTCAGCAGGCGACGGATGCCGTTGTCCCAGACCACGGAGCGTACGGTGTCGAGCCACTGCAGCGCGCCGTCGGCGCTCACCAGTAGCAGGTCGAGCAGTCCGTCGTCGAGTTTCGCGTCCGGCAGCAGCCGTACACCGCCCTGCACCATGCCGCAGTTTCCGATCAGCAGAGTGTGACCACGCACCTCCTGCGGGTCTCCCCCGTCCAGAGCAAGCCTGATGCCGGTCATCTCCGTGCCGGCCATGGCACGGCCCATCGCCTCGACATAGGCGAGCCAGCCGGCGCGATCCTTCAGATCATCGTCCGTCTCCACCAGCATCTGCGCGTCGATGCCGAACCCGACCATGACCGTGAAGGCCCGCTCCTCACCGTTCATGCTCACCCAACCGAGGTCGATCGTCCGAGTCTCACTGGTGCCGATCCGCCTCAGCGCAGCGGGGATGTCGTCCAATGGCACCTCGAGGTTGCGGGCGAGCAGATTGCCTGTGCCCTGAGGCACGATCCCGAGCGCGACGTCGGTCCCGGCCAGCGCCTCGGCCACCGCACGCACCGTGCCGTCTCCTCCGACAGCGATCACGGTCCCGCATCCGGCCGCGAGGGCATCCTTCGCCATGCCGAGCCCCGGATCGTCCTCGCTCGTCTCCCACCACTGCACATCCCCGTCCAGCGTCTCGGCGACCGCCGAGCGCAATACGTCCTCGTCGATCTTCGACGGGTTCCAGATGATGCCGATCTTCGTCGCTGTCATGTGCTCAGCCTGAGCCAGCGACGGCGATCGCGCAACTCAGCCGTAGAAGAGGTGCTCGAACGTCCGTCGTGCACGCCGGGTTACGCCGAGGTAGTCCTCTTCGACGGCGCTGGCCGAGCCGTCGGGGTATCCGAGCAAGTGGCCCAGCGCGTCGAGCTCACGCCGATCCGCCGGAAGTATGTCCGCCGTGTGCCCTGTGCGCAGCGTGATCGCCGAACGCAGCCTGCTGGCCAGCAGCCAGGCCTCTCTCAGCTTGTCCGCGTCGTCGGCGGACATGAGTTCAGCATCCACCGCCGCCTGCAATGCGGCAAGCGTCGATGTGGTCCGCAGCGACGGCACCGCATGGGCGTGCTGCAACTGGATCAGCTGGATCAGCCACTCGACGTCGCTGAGCGAACCAGGGCCCAACTTGAGGTGGCGGTGCGGATCCGCCCCCTGTGGAAGCCGCTCGCCCTCCACCCTGGCCTTGATGCGCTTGATCTCGCGCAGCCCCTGCTCGTCGACCTGCTCCGGGTACCGGATGCTGTCGGCAAGCTCCATGAACTTCGCAAGCAGCCGCGAACTGCCGGCGACACCGCGGGCTCGCAGCAGTGCCTGCGCCTCCCACGACACCGACCATCGCCGGTAGTACTCCGTGTAGGCGGCGATGGATCGCACCACTGGTCCCTGGCGGCCCTCAGGGCGCAGATCCGCGTCAAGGTCGAGGGGCACGCGATGATCGGTCAGATGCTCGCGAAGGCCGGCGACCAGCTGCGTCGAGAGCGTCTGCGCACGCTGCGGATCGATCCCGTTGGCGTCGTATACGTACAGGATGTCGGCGTCCGAGCCGAAACCGAGTTCGGCACCACCGAACCGCCCCATGCCGATCACCGCGAACTCGAGGGCGTCGTCCTCCGGCGGCACCACCTCTCGCCGCACTGCGCGCAGCCCGGCCTGGATGGTCGCGTCGGTGATCGCGGAGAGCGCCGTTGCGATCTCTTCGATGCTCAGCACATCGAGCACAGCGCCCATCGCCGTGCGGAGCAACTCCCGCCGCCGCAGCGCACGAACGGCCTTCAGTGCAGGCGCGACGGACTTGTGCCGGGTCTGGATCGCCCGTGCTTCCTCATACAGCTGCGACGCGGCCCGTGGGCGAAGCCGGTCGAGGCTGTCCAGCCACGCCACCGACTCCGGAATCCACTCCATGAGCTCGCCGATGTAGCGCGACGCCGAGAGCAGGCGCGTGAGGCTCTCTGCTGCACCGGATGAATCGCGCAGCATCCGGAGGAACCACGAGGTATCCCCCAATCGTTCACTGATCCTTCGGAAGGCGAGCAGTGCGTAGTCAGGGTCGCTGCCGTCGGCGAACCAGCGCACCATGATCGGCATGAGGTGGCGCTGGATGGTGACCTTGCGGCTGATCCCAGAGGTGAGTGCGCCGATGTGCCGCAGTGCGCCGGCCGCATCTCGGAAGCCGATGGCTGCGAGACGGTCATGTGCCTGCGCCGTGGACAGCGTGCGCTCCTCCTCCGGCAGCGCGGCGACGGCGCTCAGCAGCGGACGATAGAACAGTCGGGTATGGATGTCGCGCACCTCGCGGCGGATGCTCTCCCAGAGCGCCCAGATGCCTTCGCCGGTGTCGGCTAGTCCGGTGGCTCTGGCCAGAATCCGCAGTCCGTCGGGTGTCCGGGGCATGAGATGCGTGCGCGATAGCTCGCGCAGCTGCTGTCGGTGCTCCAACAGTCGTAGCGTGCGGTAGTCGGAGGCGAACGTCCCGGCGTCTTCGCGCCCGATGTAGCCGCCTGCGACGAGAGCATCCAGGCTCTCCAGAGTTCCTCTCGTACGAAGGCTCGGATCGGTGAGGCCGTGCACGAGCTGCAGCAGCTGCACGGTGAACTCGATATCTCGCAATCCACCGACGCCGAGCTTGATCTGATGGGTGGCGTCTTCGGGCCCGATATGCTCCGTGACGCGTTCGCGCATCCGCTGCACGCTGTCCACGAAGTTCTCGCGTGCGGCGCTCGACCAGATCTTCGGCTGCACCGCCTCGATGTACGCCGCACCGAGCGCCGGGTCCCCTGCGAGCGGACGCGCCTTGAGGAGCGCCTGGAACTCCCAACTCTTCGCCCACCTGTCGTAATAGGCCAGATGAGAGCCGAGAGAGCGCACCAGCGCGCCTTGCTTGCCCTCGGGACGAAGATTCGCGTCGACCTCCCACAGCGGCGGCTCGACCTCGATGCCTTCCAGCCCGCGCATCGTCTCGATGGCGAGCTTGGTCGCGATGTCGATGGAGCGGCCCTCCTCGAGCCGCTCCTCGTCGGCGGTGCCACCCACGAAGATCACGTCGACGTCGCTCACGTAATTGAGCTCGCGGGCACCGGCCTTGCCCATCCCGATGATCGCCAGTTTCGTGAGAGCGACCTCGTCGCGTGGGCGGGTGCGTGCGACTCGAGTGCGCGCCACAGCGAGGGATGCCTCCAGGGCTGCGCCGGCAACGTCTGCGAGGGCAGCCGATACCGCAGCGATCCGCAAGGCGGGTTCAGGGGCAGAGAGATCGACGGCGGCGATCTCTGCGAGCGAGCGACGATAGGCGACCCGCAGCGAGACCAATGCGGAATCGTCGGCGGTGTCGGCGAACCCATCCTTCGCGCCGACAGCATCGAGCAGGCGCTCGCTCAGCGTCGTCGCGCTCGGCACCAGCGGCCCGACCTCACCGAGCACCGAGAGCTGATCGGGATGCCGTAGGAAGAAATCGGCCAGGCCGGTCGACGCACCGAAAACCCGCCAACAGATGCCGCGCGCAGTCTCATCGCGCAGCACTCTCGCCAGCGCGACCGGGTCACGCCGCGCCACTCGGAGCATCCCCTCGGCGGCACCGTCAGGATCCGCCGAGACGGCACCGTCGACGATCGTCGCGCGATCGATCCCCACCAGCGTCGAGAGCTCTTCGAGCGCCTCAGCCGCCGCGCTCAGGTCGGTGAAACCGACTCGAGCCAGCGAAGACAGCGAGAACGTCGGATCCGATCGGGCCATCGGGTCAGAGAAGCTCGAGGTTGCTCTTCAGCTCGAACGGGGTCACCTGACCGCGGTAGGCCTCCCACTCCTTGCGCTTGTTGAGCAGCACGTAGTTGAACACCTGCTCGCCGAGCGTCTCGGCGACGAGCTCAGATGACTCCATGTACTCCAGCGCGTGATCGAGGCTGGCGGGCAGTGAGGAGTAGCCGAGCGCACGGCGCTCCGCATCGCTCAAAGACCAGACGTTGTTCTCGGCCTCGGGCGGCAGCTCGTACTCCTCCTCGATTCCCTTGAGTCCGGCTGCGAGCAGAAGGGCATAGGCGAGGTAGGGGTTGGCGGCCGAGTCGAGGCCGCGATACTCGACGCGCGAGGACTGGCTCTTGTGCGGCTTGTACATCGGCACGCGGATGAGAGCGGAGCGGTTGGTGTGGCCCCAGGTGACGAAGCTGGGCGCCTCGTCGCCGCCCCACAGCCGCTTGTACGAGTTCACGAACTGGTTCGTGACGGCGGCGATCTCGTTGGCATGCTTGAGCAGACCGGCGATGAAGTGCCGCCCCGTCTTGGAGAGCTGGTACTGGGCGCCCTCCTCCCAGAAGGCGTTCTGGTCGCCTTCGAACAGCGACATGTGCGTGTGCATGCCGCTTCCCGGCTGGTCGCTCATCGGCTTCGGCATGAACGTCGCATAGACGCCCTGCTCGATCGCGACCTCTTTGACCACGGTGCGGAACGTCATGATGTTGTCGGCCATGGTGAGCGCGTCCGCGTACCGCAGATCGATCTCGTTCTGGCCGGGACCGCCCTCATGATGGCTGTACTCGACCGAGATGCCCAGGTCTTCCAGCATCCGCACCGAACGTCGGCGGAAATCGTGCGCCGTCCCGCCCGGCACATTGTCGAAGTAACCTGCGGAGTCCACCGGGACGGGGCCCTCCGGCCCGATCAAGGACGACTTGAGCAGGTAGAACTCGATCTCGGGGTGCGTGTAGAAGGTGAAGCCGGCATCGGCGGCCTTCGCGAGCGTGCGCTTGAGCACGTGGCGCGGGTCGGCGACGGCGGGCTGCCCGTCCGGAGTCGTGAGGTCGCAGAACATGCGGGCGGTCGGGTCGATCTCGCCCCGCCACGGCAGCGTCTGGAACGTCGTCGGGTCGGGCTGCGCGAGCAGATCCGACTCGTAGGTACGCGTCAGCCCCTCGATTGCCGAGCCGTCGAATCCGATGCCCTCCGCGAATGCGCCCTCGACCTCTGCCGGGGCGATCGCGACGGACTTCAGAGTGCCGATCACGTCGGTGAACCAGAGCCGTACGAACTTGACGCCGCGTTCTTCGATCGTGCGCAGCACGAAGTCTCGCTGCTTGTCCATTCCCATGTGTCTTCTACTTCCCGTCGGCGTCGGTCGACTTGCGCCAGTCTTCGTCGACGGCCTCCTCGGCGGCCCACGCCTCTGAGCGCTCGCGAAGAGTGTTGAGGGCGTTCGAGGCTGCTTCCTCGGTGTCGAAGGGGCCGACCCTGTCGACAGCAGGCGACGCGTAGCCGAACTCCACCTGGTTGGTGGTGGTGTTGTACCAGTACTTGTTCTCGCCGTCAGACATGGCAGCTCCCTTCGTAAGCTTCTGTCACGATCCTACTGTCGTCGCGGGCGCTCGCTAGGCTATTACGCATGGCACAAGCGATCGGCGTCGACATCGGCGGCACAGGCATCAAAGCAGGCATTGTCAACCTCAAGAAGGGTGCGCTCGATTCGGATCGCGTCCGGGTGGACACCCCCAAGGGGGCGTCGCCTGAAGACGTCCTCAAGGCTGTCAACGAGGTGCTCGACACGCTCGAAGTCCGGGACTCTGATCTCCCCCTCGGCGTGGCCTTCCCCGCGATCGTGAAGAACGGCAAGACGCTTTCTGCTGCGAACGTGTCCGACAAGTGGATCGGCTTCGAGGCCGAGAAGTTCTTCGAGGACGGTCTGGGTCGTCACATCACGTTCGTGAACGATGCGGATGCCGCCGGCGTCGCCGAGGTGCGACACGGTGCCGCGCGTGACGTCTCCGGCCTGACGATCCTGGCTACCCTCGGCACGGGCATCGGCTCGGCGTTCCTGTACGATGGCGTGCTGCTGCCGAACACGGAGCTGGGGCACCTTCTGTACAACGGCACGACGGTCGGGGACGCCTCCATCGAGAAGTGGACGGCGTACTCCGCGATGGAGCGCGAGAAGCTCTCCTGGGAGGAGTGGTCGGCTCGCCTCCAGGTGTTCTTCTCGCACGTCGAGTTCCTGTTCAGCCCCGACCTCTTCGTCGTCGGCGGCGGTGTCTCCAAGCACCCTGAGAAGTTCATCCCGCTGCTCGAGCTGAACACGCCGATCATTCCGGCAATCCACCGCAACTCGTCCGGAATCATCGGCGCCGCGTCTCTCGCAGCCGACTGATCACGACCCTCTGACAAGCGAAGGGCTCGGCGACCACTACGGTCTCCGAGCCCTTCGCCGTGGTGGTATGGGCTGGGGACTATAGTCTTCTCATGAAGCCCGACGAGCTTTGGCTGGCGCAAGACGGCAACTTCGCCCAGGTACGCGTCAAAGGCCCTGTGGCGCGGTTCGCGAGTTACGTCGGCGGTGTGATCGAACTGCTCATCGGCCCCGCGTTGATGATCACCCTCGCAGTCGTCGGGGCGTTCGAGTTGCCCACGCTGATCGGCGGGGTGGCGATCATCATCGTCGTGGGCGGGCTCGGACTGGCAACGATCGTCTCCACCGCCCGCATGCAGCGACGTGTGCGCCGCCTCGAGATGCACGGTCGTCCCGCGACGGCCGAGGTGCAGGATCCGAGATCTGTGAGTCTCGGAGAAGAGACGGGTGTCGAAGTCACCCTGCGCATCAGCGGACCTGGCGTTCCTGCGTTCGAGGCGACGCACCGAGGGAGTGACAGTGCCATCGAGCGATTGGGACGGTCGTTCCCCGTCATCGTCGATCCGTCCGATGGCGCCTACATGATCGTGCGCTGAAAGGGGCTGGCCCTTACCTGGACTGTGGGCCCACTTGACGACCGGACTGGGGAAGCCCTTGACCCGCACTCTGCATGGGCGGTCTAAGAGAAGACCTGGTCAAGTCTGATTAAACGAATGGGTCGGCCTGTACGCCGGGTTCTGAGCGTGCCCTCATCGTCCCTAAACGGCGAAAGTGGTACTTGATTGTTTACCCTGTTCAGGCACAAGTTTAGAAGTTGACGATGAATGTAGCCGATTGAGAACAATCGGGACTTTCGCGGACTTTTTGCGGACTGAAACCGTCACGCATGGGAGTGATTTAGGGCTGATCCTTCGTCGTGACGATGGAGCTCTCCACTCACGCGCGGACGTCCGCCTCCGCGTAGATGATGACCTTCCCGAACTCGCCTGTCGGCTTGCGGTATCGCGGGCCACTGCCCTTCTTCCGCAGCTCTTGCAGATTCGCAATGGTCAACCCCGGGACCAAGTCGCAGACTTGTTCTGGCGAAAGATAGCGGTGCTCGATGCCGGGTTTTGAAGGTCCGCTCACGATTGCCGATCCTAGACGGGCGGGGATTTCGGCGGCCAGTTTTCCTCGATCCAGGCTGCCGCTGCTTCAGGCTCGAGGGCTGATACCTGGAGCATCATGGCGGAGTGCGAGGGGATCTTCGCACGCGCGCCGCTGTCATCGTTGAGGGCTTTGATCAGGGACTGCGCTGCTCGTCTCCCATTCGCAATCGCGTCGTCTGTGGCCTCATAGAACGATGCTGCGATGATGCGCATGCTCGCATCGGGAAAGCGGAAAGCGATCGTGGTGTTGCCGTGGATTTGCATCGGGGGCTGATGCATCAGTGGAGTATGAGTCGCAACCGCATTGTCCGGCGCTTCAGCAGGCAGTATGCGGCGATTCAGGACAGACGGCGGCTCGATCCACGCGACGCCGAAATGTTCGGGGAGCACTGTCCACCCCATGCGCTCGTACCAGCGCCGCAGCTCGGGTCGAATGTGTGCGAGCGCGATCGAGAAATCTGCTGGTCCCAGCGCTTCGTGTAGATGGTCTAGCAGCGAGGTGGCGATCCCCAACCCTCGAGCCGTCGGAATGACCGCCACCTGCGGTATGACGGCGACCGGGCTGTCAGGGCTCATTAGATCGTCACCATCGACGAACGGCGCGTATGGCTGCGCGCAGGCATATCCGACTACCTTGCCATCGCTTTCAGCGACAAAGAACGGAGCGCGAGCGTTGCCCTGTGCCTGCTCCATCGCGCGAAACAGCGTCCGGGTGGCGTCGACGGGCCTCCGCGGCAGCGCCCAAGGGAACTCGGCGCGCTGAATGCGAACGACCACAGTGGAATCTTTCTCGGCGGGGCGTCGGATTATGGTCGAGTCGCCAGTCTGCATGCCAAGACAGTAGCGCGGTATCGGCGGCTCGGAAGAGCCATGATCTGTGCTGATCCAATTCCCCCACATCGTGTATTTACACACGGAGAGAAGCGCCAGGACCGCGCGGGAGGTGGGCAGTGGTCGGGCATGTCTGGATTTTCTGACGATCTGGGATCAGGCTCGAATCGGGCTGAACGGTGCGAGGTTCGCCTCTGCGTGCCTCTTTGTGTGCGAGCGTGCTCCGGACGGTCGCACGTGCGCGCTATTGTCAGCGCATGAGCAACCAGCCGCTGCCTCGATACGTCACGTCCGCACTCATCGAAGTGGAAGGCGGGTCGATCACGGTCACTTGGGGGCTCGGCGAAGTCATCCCCGGCGAGATCGAGTACTTCGGATATGGGATCGACTACTACGGCGTCGATGGCAACGGTGGCAAGCGATACGGCGTCCGGTTCCACGAGCAGGCAACGGCGCACGTGTTCGAATGGTCGAGCGCTACTCAGGCGAACTACACCAGCGCCAGCATCACGCACACCGATGAGCGGATCGTGGTCTTCTACCCTGATGCGAGCATCGGCCTCGAGGATGTCGGGACGATCCAGGCCTTCAGCCACGTCAACGGTGCGGACATCCAGACCGGAATCCCCGTCACGCTGATGCGCTAACTGGTGGGACGGGGCGTGAGTCGCAGCAGCTGTGATGCGTAGTGCGACCAAAACGACTGGGTGTGCTCAGTCGTCCCGAGATCTTGCCACACGATGACGTCGTCCTGCAGTTGTGCTGCCGCAGAGAGAAGGCCTCCAAGGCGCGGGCCGATCTTGTTCTCGACGCGGTCCCGCTGCATGTCGCCCGAAACCACGTATTGGACCGACTCCTCCTGCAGAGCGAAGGACTGGTCTGCGAAGAAACGCACGACGCGATCGTCCCGGCGTTGGGCGGACATGCCGGCCATAGCCGCAAGCGCTTCGATGTGGTGCAGGTTCGCGGCCGTCGCCGTGACCGAGGTCCATGTTGGATCGGTCAAGGGTGCGGTTCGAGCCTGGATAAGCCGGGTGAGCGCCTTTGCGCACTCTGCTCTCGATGCCAGATCTCGGTGCCGCTGGTCGCGCGTCCATCCCCAGCGAGCGATCACGACCGACACGACGACCGTGCTGGCGGCGATGATGAGGCTGGCGATGGTTAACGCTTCGGTCACGAGTGCGATCGTATCGGCAGGATGCGGCTCTGGGACAAGATGAGGGGTCCCAGTGTGTGACTCTGGGACCCCTCTGCGCTGAGAGCCTCGCGGAGCGAGTAACCGGTCCCCTCAGCGCTGGTGTGGTGCCAACCGTGGTTCACGGCCGCACCAGTCTGTTAGCGGGCGATCGAGACGAGTCCCGCAGACATTCGGGCGTTCGCGTCGGCGAGGAACGCTGCATGCTGCGCTTTGGCCTGCGCTGGGCAGACTCTGATGACCGCACGAGGGATGCCGTGGACTCGGTTCTGGGCGTTTCGCGCGATTCTGCGGACTCTCTGCGGACTAAGAAACCCATCTAACCAAGGAATCCCCGATCAGATGGGTTAATGCGAATGGGCCGGCCTGTACGCCGGGTTCTGTTCCGGGGCCTCTCTCAAGGGATCCCTTCGACGGCCATCTCTCTCGGCGACACGTTGCCGTGCCGCTCCAGCGGTCTACCCGAGGACTCGGCGAGCCGCGTCAACATCCTCTGTCTGACCTTGCTCCGGACGAGGTTTACCTGGCGGGTCATGTCACCATGACCCCCGGTGGTCTCTTACACCACCCTTTCACCCTTACCGGGGCATGCCCCGGCGGTCTACTCTCTGTGGCACTTTCTCGCGGATTGCTCCGGGTGGGTGTTACCCACCATCCTGCCCTGTGGAGCCCGGACGTTCCTCGGTGCGGTCTCCCGCAACGCGGCCGTCCAGCCGACCCATTCGCCCCCTCAGTCTACTTCTCCGCGGTCTGCACGATTCGCAGATCAAGAGGCACATCGATCGGAAAGGCGCCGAACAGTCGTCGGGTCGCGACGGCAGCGGCTTCCCGAACCGCGTCCGCTGCCGCATCCGCCGACTCGGCCGGGACGTGCAGGATCACTTCGTCGTGGAGGAAGAACGCAAGATGCGCATTGCGGGCGAAAGGACCGGATGGCGTGGCCGGCATCGCCGCCTCCGGAAGGTTCCGCAATCGATGACGGATCTCTGCGAGCCAGATGAGCGCCCACTCGGCAGCAGTCCCCTGCACCACGAAGTTGCGGGTGAAGCGGCCGCGCTCCCGCGCGCTCTGCCGGGCGCGCTTCACCTCGATCGGATCAGCGTCGGCGCCGCTCGCATCGCTCTGATGCGCCTGCCACGCGGTATCGGGGCGAGGTGACGAACGGCCGAGGTTCGTCGATACGACCCCGCCATCCTCCCCGGTGCGCGCAGCCTCGTCGACGAGGCGCATTGCCCGCGGATACACCTTACGGAGCCGTGGAACCAGGCGCCCGCTGTCACCTGTCGTGGCTCCGTACATCGCGCCGAGCACGGCGTACTTCGCCTCCTCACGGGTGGAGACGGCCCCGGATGCGACGACACCGGCGTAGAGGTCGCGGCCACGCGCCGCCTCTGCCATCGCCTTGTCTCCGGCCATCGCCGCCAGCATGCGTGGCTCGAGCTGAGCGACGTCCGCGACGATGAGCATCCACCCTGGGTCGGCCTGCACCGCGGGGCGGAGGATCCGTGGGATCTGCAGCGCTCCCCCGCCTGAGGATGCCCAGCGGCCCGTGACGACGCCTCCCGGAATGTACACGGGGCGGAAGCGGCCGTCGTGAACCCAGTCCGCCAGCCACGCCCAGCCATTCGCACTGAGCAGGCGCGAGAGCTTCTTGTAGGCGAGCAGCGGCTCGATCACCGGATGAGCGACCTCGCTCAACTCCCACTGACTCGTCGATTCGACGTTCACCCCGACGCGGTGCAGCGCGCGCAGCAGCTTCACGTGACTGTCGAGGTGAAGCTGTTCATCCCCCAGATGGAAACGCACTTTCTCGCCGAGCTCAGTCATGCGCGCGGGCAGGCCACCTCCCGCCGGTCGCGGACCGAGGATGTCGACGAGGATGCTGTCGTGCGCAACCGCGTTCCAAGGCACGCCGGCCGCACGCATCTCCTCGGCGATCAATCCTCCGGCGGATTCTGCCGCGCACAGCAACGACAGTCGCCCGGTCTTGTCGGAGGCGATGACGCGGCACTGCTCCTGATACTGCTCGAGGAGGTCTTCGGCCGAGTCACCCGTGGGTCGCTCGAGCAGGTCGAACAACGCGGGCGCTCCGGCATCCGGCTCTCGCGGAAGCCAGTCCGCCGATGGTGCGAGCGGGCGAGCGACACGATCCGTGTCGCGGAGGATCGCATGGCACAGCAGAAGATCATGCGCTCTGGTCAGCAGCACCCCAGCAGACAGCAGCCGCGGATAGACCTCTCTCGCGCTGCGGATGACCCAACGCGGTGATCTCTTCTGCTCGACATCGCGCACCCAATCGGTGACCTCGGCGCCGGCCAGTGCGACTCGGCTCTGTTCTTCGCCATCGGCGTCGATCTCGACGGCGAAGAAGTCACCGCTACCGGCGGAGGCCAGCAGGATTCTCGCGTCCGAAGCGGACGCGGGCTTCACAGGCCGGATTCGTCGGTGCGCACCAGGATGGCGCCGCACTCAGGGCAGGTCAGCACAGCGTCTGGCGCGGCCCGGCGGACCTCGTTGAGGTGGGTTCCGGAAAGCATCATGCGGCAACCCTCGCAGGTGCCGCCGCGCAGCAGACCGACGCCGATTCCGCGTGACGCGCGGCGCTCATAATCGGCGAGCAGTTCGGCCGGAATGCCCGCGGAGATCGCGGCCCGATCGCGGGTCAGGTGCTCGCCCTCGGTCGTGGCCGCCGCCACAGCGGCCTTCGCCTGCGTGGTGAGTTCGGTGCCCTCGGCGGTGGTCACATCGATGAGAGCCTGTTGCGCTGCGACTGCGGCCTCGGCCTCTTCCACTCGCGACATGACCTCGAGTTCCATGTCTTCCAAGTCGCTGACCCGCCTGGCAAGACTGGCGAGCTCGTGCTCGAAGGCCTGGGCATCCTTCGAGTTGGTGCTGGCGGCCAGCCGTTCCGTGTCGCGCGTTCGCCGCTGCTCGACGAGCTTCACGTCTGATTCCAGACGTGCGAGTTCCGTGCGGGCATCGTCGCGGGCACCGGTCAGAGTGGTCAATTCGCGCAGCTGCTCCTGTCGCTCTTTGGAGAGCTCATTGATGCGCGGACCCTGCACCGGCGTGGTGCGCGCACGCTCGGCCTGCTGGATGCGGCGATCCAGTTCGGCGACGTCGAGAAGGAGGCGCTGTTGCTCGGGGCTGGCATTCACATCTCCAACCTACCCGCAGCGAGCGAGGCCGCGACACGAGTGTCCCGTGCCGAGCGAGCAAGGGTTGCAGGCGCACAGCGCCGATCACTCGCGGTCTTGGACGACCGACGAGCGGATCGATCAGCCGGGCACGCCATCGAGATAGGTCCAGACCTTGTCTTCGCGGACGAAACGACTTCGTTCCTTCAGAGATGTCTGTACGCGGTTCTCGCGGTAGAACGCCTCGAATGTCACGAAACCGGTGGTGTCGAACGGTCCGCCCGCCTCGGTACCGAGGATGTCGAGTCGCGTCCAGCGGACATCGGGGTCGAGATCGACGTCGTTCGGTCTGGTCGACGGATGCCATGACCGCAGAAGATACGCGGCATCTCCGACCGCGAAAGCGGTGAACCGCGATCGCATGAGCCGCTCGGCAGTCGGCGCCGCCGCCGCTCCCGTCAGCAGAGGACCGCAGCACGACTCGTATGTGTCGCCGGATAGACAGGGACAGCGCATGAGTCCATTGTGCCGCGTACGCTGAATTCGAGACCACGAAGGAGACCACGATGACTGCTCTGCCCACTCGCACCGCTCACAACGGCTTCACTCTTCCCGCGATCGGATTGGGAACCTATCGCCTCAACGGCGCGGAAGGAGCGGCAGCGATCGCAGCCGGCATCGACTCCGGCTATCGTCTGATCGACTCGGCGTTCAACTACGAGAACGAGGGCACTGTGGGACGCGGAGTGGCGGATGCCGCGACGGATCGCAGCGAGGTCATCGTCACCACGAAGCTACCCGGTCGACACCACCCGATCGAGAAGGCGCGTACGAGCATCGAGGAGAGCAGGTTCCGACTGGGACTCGATGCCACCGACCTGCACCTCATCCACTGGCCGAACCCGATTCAGGACGAGTACGTCCAGGCGTGGACTGCGCTCGTCGACGCACAGCAGCGCGGCGTGGTGCGTCAGATCGGCGTGTCGAACTTTCTCCCTGAGCACCTCGAACGCCTCGAACATGAGACCGGCGTGCGCCCTGTGGTGAACCAGATCGAGTTGCACCCGTACTTCCCGCAAGAGGAGCAGCTCGCCTACCACCGCGAGCACGGCATCATCACGGAAGCATGGAGCCCCATCGGGCGGGCGAAAGCGCTGCTGGAGGAGCCGGTGATCGTCGAGGTCGCGGCGGCTCACGAGATCTCGCCCGCGCAGGCCGTTCTCGCCTGGCATGTCGCACGGGAGAGCGTCGCCATCCCGAAGGCGTCCTCCCTGGAGCACCAGCGCGCCAACCTCGCCGCAGCATCCGTCGTTCTCGGGGACGACGAGGTCGCGGCGATCACTGCGCTGGGCCGGGCCGACGGCCGTCTCTTCGATGCCGACCCGAGGACGCACGAGGAGTCCTGACCCGCAACCCGCCGGTCCACCCAAGATCAGATCATCGTCGTCAGCACGCCCCCATCAGCACGCATCGCCGCCCCGTTGGTCGCCGACGAGAGTGGGCTCGCCAGGTACAGCGCCAAGTTGGCGACCTCTTCGGGGTCGATGAACCGCTCCAGCAGAGATGTGGTGTTTGCAGCGATGATGGCTGCTTTTAGCGCGTCCGTCGACGTGTCTTGGGCCCGCGAGATCGTGCGTACGGTTTCAGCGACGCCATCCGAGTACGTCGGACCGCCGACGATCGTGTTCACCGTCACTTCGGTGCCCCGAGTGAGCTTGGCGAGGCCGTTGCTGAGTGCGAGCATCGCCGCTTTCGTCACGCCGTAGTGCACCATGTCTGCAGGGATGTTCACGCCGGATTCGCTGCCGATGAAGATGATGCGCCCCCATCCCTTTTCGAGCATGCTCGGCATTGCCGCGCGTGACAGTCGCACACCGCTCATGACGTTGATGTCGAAGTACCGCTGCCAGTCGTCGTCGCCGATGTCGCCGAACGGTGCGAGTTCGAAGAGTCCGACGTTGTTGACCAGGATGTCGACGTCTCCGAGCTCTTCGATCAGCTGCGCGACCTGTTGTGGGTCTTCGAAGTCGGCGACGATTCCCGAGACAGGCGCGTCGAGATCTCCCGCCTTCAATTCGCGTACAGCGTGGTCGACCCTGCCATGGCTCCGCCCGTTGATGACGACGGATGCTCCTTCAGAGAGGAGTCCCCTCGCGATCGCGTATCCGATCCCCTGCGTCGACCCGCTCACGAACGCTCTTCTGCCGTCCAGTTTCAATTCCATTTCACTCCTTTTACTTGCTCAGTCAAGTCATTTTGCATCATTTGACTTGACCGGGCAAGTCAATCGCGTACTCTGATCTCATGTCCGATCCTTCTGATCCTGCGGTTCTCGACAGCGGTGAGCTGGAGACGTGGGCCTCTCTGGCAACGCTCCTGGAGTGGCTGCCCGCCGCACTCGACGCACAGCTGCTCAGCGACTCGCAGGTGACACATTTCGAGTACGGAATCCTCTACGCCCTCGCCAGCGCACCGGAGAGAACGCTCCGGATGAGCGTGCTCGCCGGCTACGCGAACAGTTCACTGTCCCGGCTGTCCCGCGCGGCCGCGCGCCTGGAGAAACGCGGATGGATGCACCGGACTCCCGATCCCGCCGACGGTCGTTTCACGCTCGCGATCATCACGGATGCCGGGCTGGCGAAGGTCGACCAGGCAAGCCCCGGCCATGTGAGCACCGTCAGACGACTGGTGATCGATCCGCTGACGACGTCGCAGATGAAGCAGTTGAAGGAGATCAGTCGGCGAATCCTCGGTGCCGTCCGGGAAGAAGAGGGCTGGCGACCCGGCACAGCAGCGAGTCGCTGAAGACTCACCCCGTCACATCGATGCCCGGACGAGGAATACCCGCAGGCGACTGCGCCTTGCATCCGGCATGAGAGCAATCGTGTACACAGACAAGGGCGGCTCAGACACGCTCACGTTGATCGAGCGTGAAGCGGGGCAGCCTGGTCCCGGTGAGGTGCGCGTCCGCATCCACGCATCGGGAGTGAATCCCACCGATTGGAAGGCTCGTGCCTCGTCTGAGGCACCGATGCCCTTCGATCAGGTCGTCCCGAACCAGGACGGCGCTGGTGTCGTGGATGCCGTCGGTGACGGGGTCGCTGACCTCCGCGTGGGAGATCGTGTGTGGGTGTACCTCGCGGCTCACCAGCGCCCTACCGGAACCGCTCAGGATGTGACGATCATTCCGGCCCTGCGCGCCGTGAGACTTCCGGAAGGGGTCGGTTTCGATGTGGCTGCAAGCCTTGGCGTACCCGCGATGACTGCACATCGCGCGCTGACAGTGCACGAGCACGGTCCGTCGCGGCTCGCTCCTGGCGCTCTCTCCGATCGGACCGTCCTCGTTCAGGGCGGAGCCGGCGCGGTGGGTCACGCGGCGATCCAACTCGCGGTCTGGGCCGGCGCCAGAGTTCTCGCGACGGTCAGCAGCGACGAGAAGGAGAACCTCGCCCGCGCAGCAGGAGCGCACCACGTGTTCCGCTATCCCGATGATCGGCTGGCCGAACGAATCCTCGAAGTCGCCCCGTCGGGAGTCGACCACATCGTCGAGGTCTCGCCCGCGATGAACGCCGCACTGGATGTCGCAGTGGTGGCCAATCACGGCTCCATCGCGTTCTACGCGAACGACAAGGGCGACACATTCGCCGTCCCGATCATCCCCACATTCGCGAAGAACGCGCGCTGGCAGGGACTGCTGTTGTACACGGTCGGCGAGGATGCTCTCGCCACAGCGGTCGCGGACATCACGGCTGCGCTGGAGGATGACGCGCTTCCGGTCGGAAAGGCGGACGGGCTTCCCCTCACGTGGTTTCCCCTAGAGGAGACGGCCGCCGCGCACGACGCGGTGCAACAGGGCACGATCGGAAAGGTTCTCATCCGCGTCGTGGACGACGGGGACTGAGATCCCGCGCGAGTCGTACGATGAGGGCATGCTCTCCTGGGAAGCCCTGCTCGCGTTCACATTCGCGTCCTTCATCTTGATCGCGATCCCTGGACCCAGCGTCCTGTTCGTGATCGGCCGGTCGCTCGCACTGGGCCGGCGCGGCGGCATCCTCAGCGTTCTGGGCAACGAAGTCGGCGCCCTCCCGCTGGTGATCGCCGTCTCGCTCGGCATCGGGACGATCGTCGCGGAATCGATTGTCGTGTTCACCGTCATCAAGATCGTCGGCGCTTCGTACCTGGTCTATCTCGGCATCCAGGCGATTCGCCACAGACGCGAGGGGCTCGAGGCGGGTGGCCGCGCGGGTCGGCCGGGAGTCTCCGGATGGGTGACGTTTCGACAGGGAGTGATCGTCGGTGCAACGAACCCGAAGACGATCGTGTTCTTCGTCGCCGTACTGCCTCAGTTCGTGAACTACAGCGCGGGGAACGTGGCGCTGCAGATGATGTTGTTGGGACTCGTGTTCACGATCGTCGCACTCCTGTGCGACTCCGTCTGGGCGATCGCGGCCGGGACGGCGCGCCAGTGGTTTTCAACGTCGCCCAAACGACTGTCGGCGATACGTGCGGCCGGTGGCGGCATGATGATCGGACTCGGTGGAACGCTGGCCCTCACAGGGAACAAAGCATGATCACTGGCGTTCGTGCTGTGGGCCCTGCCGGGATCGAACCGACGACATCCACGGTGTAAACGTGGCGCTCTACCAGCTGAGCTAAAGGCCCTGGTGCGTTCAGTCTATCCATGTCACGGATGCGCGACGCAGTCTGTGAAGAGGGCTAGGCTAAATGCGGCGCGCGTTGTGCCGAGCCGACAAGGCTCCCCGCGTCGCTTCCCGTTTCCTTGGCAAGACCTGCCAGCTTGACGAAAGGCTCCTTGTGACCGTTCACGACCAGGATCCGTACTCCCAGGGCCCCCTCGACAGCGATCCGGAGGAGACCGGCGAGTGGCAGCAGTCACTTGACGGGCTGGTCGATGCCAAGGGTCACGGCCGCGGCCGCGAGATCATGCTCAGCATGCTCAAGCGTTCGAAGGAGCTGCACCTCAACGTGCCGATGGTTCCGACGACGGACTACATCAACACGATCGCCTCCGAGAACGAGCCGGACTTCCCCGGCGACGAGGAGCTTGAGCGCCGTTACCGCCACTGGATCCGCTGGAACGCCGCGATCACAGTGCACCGCGCGCAGCGTCCGGGCATCGGCGTGGGTGGTCACATCTCCACGTACGCGTCCGCAGCCTCGCTGTATGAGGTCGGCCACAACCACTTCTTCCGCGGGCAGGACGACTCGTCCGGCGGAGACCAGATCTTCTACCAGGGCCACGCCTCACCCGGCATGTACGCCCGCGCCTTCCTCGAAGGACGCCTGACCGAGGCGCAGCTCGATGCATTCCGCCAGGAGAAGTCCGGCGCGCCCAACGGCATCCCGTCGTACCCGCACCCGCGCATGATGCGTGAGTTCTGGCAGTTCCCGACCGTCTCGATGGGCCTCGGCCCGATCAATGCGGTCTACCAGGCGATGGCGAACAAGTATCTCGAGAATCGCGGTATCAAGAGCGTCGCAGACTCCCACGTGTGGGCGTTCCTGGGCGACGGCGAGATGGACGAGGTCGAATCGCGCGGTCAGCTCCAGGTCGCGGCCAACGAAGGCCTCGACAACCTGACCTTCGTGATCAACTGCAACCTGCAGCGTCTCGACGGACCGGTGCGCGGCAACGGAAAGATCATCCAGGAGCTGGAGTCCTACTTCCGCGGCGCCGGCTGGAACGTCATCAAGGTCGTCTGGGGCCGCGAATGGGACGACCTTCTCGCCCGCGACACCGAAGGCGCGCTGCTCAACCTCATGAATGTCACCCCCGATGGTGACTACCAGACGTACAAGGCCGAGAGCGGCGCCTTCGTGCGCGAGAACTTCTTCGGTCGCGACGAGCGCACCGCCGCCCTGGTCAAGGACTACACCGACGACCAGATCTGGAAGCTCCGCCGCGGTGGCCACGACTACCGCAAGGTGTACGCGGCGTACAAGGCTGCGACGGAGCACAAGGGCCAGCCGACCGTCATCCTCGCCAAGACGGTGAAGGGCTACGGCCTCGGCCCGCACTTCGAGGGGCGCAACGCGACGCACCAGATGAAGAAGATGACGCTGGAAGACCTCAAGCTCTTCCGCGACACCATGCAGATCCCGATCACGGATGCTCAGCTCGAGGAGAACCCGTACCAGCCGCCGTACTTCCACCCCGGCGCCCAGGACGAGACGATCCAGTACATGCTGGACCGCCGCCGTGACCTCGGCGGCTTCCTGCCGGAGCGTCGCACCACCCACGTGGGTCTCACGCTCCCCGAGGACAAGGACTACGCGTTCCCGAAGAAGGGCTCGGGCAACCAGGAGGTCGCCACGACGATGGCCTTCGTCCGCATGCTCAAGGACCTCATGAAGGTCAAGGGCTTCGGCGAGCGAGTCGTACCGATCATCCCCGATGAGGCGCGCACGTTCGGAATGGACGCGTACTTCCCGACAGCGAAGATCTACAACCCCAACGGCCAGAACTACACTGCGGTCGACCGCGAGCTGCTCCTTGCCTACAAGGAGAGCCCGCAGGGCCAGATCATGCACGTCGGCATCAACGAGGCCGGCGCCACCGCGGCGTTCACCGCCACCGGCACGTCGTACTCTACGCATGGCGAACCGCTGATCCCGATCTACATCTTCTACTCGATGTTCGGCTACCAGCGCACCGGCGACGCATTCTGGGCCGCCGCTGACCAGATGGCCCGCGGGTTCGTGATCGGCGCGACCGCCGGCCGCACGACGCTCACCGGAGAGGGCACGCAGCACGCTGACGGCCACTCGCCGCTGCTCGCATCGACCAACCCGGCGACGGTGACCTATGACCCGGCCTACGGGTACGAGGTCGCGCACATCGTGCAGGCGGGCATCGAGCGCATGTACGGCGGAACCCATCCCGACCCTGATGTCATGTACTACCTCACGGTCTACAACGAGCCGTTCAAGCAGCCCGCCGAGCCGGAGAACGTCGACGTCGAGGGCATCCTCAAGGGTCTGCACCGCATCTCCGAGGGCCAGGGCGACGGACCCCGCGTCCAGCTGCTGGCCTCCGGCGTCGGTGTGCCATGGGCGCTCGAGGCGCAGGAGCTGCTGGCCAACGACTGGGGCGTCGCCGCCGATGTGTGGTCCGTCACCAGCTGGACAGAGCTGCGCCGCGACGGTCTCGCCGCCGACGAGCACAACTTCCTCCACCCCGAGGAAGAGCCGCGGGTTGCGTACATCACGCAGAAGCTGCAGGGCGCCGAAGGTCCGTTCGTCGCGACCAGCGACTTCATGCACGCGGTGCAGGACCAGATCCGCCAGTGGGTTCCGGGCGACTACTACACACTCGGCGCCGACGGCTTCGGCTTCGCGGACACCCGTGCAGCGGCACGTCGCTTCTTCAAGATCGACGGCCCCTCCATGGTGGTCCGCGCGCTCCAGGGTCTCGCGGACAAGGGGCAGGTCGAGCGCTCCGTGATCGCACAGGCGATCTCGAAGTACGACCTGCACAACGTCAACGCCGGCACGAGCGGAAACGCCGGCGGCGAGAGCTGAGCCCGGTGTGACCGGATCGCCTGTGGCATCGATGGACAAGGCAACGACGCTCGCCTGGCTGCGCCGGATCTCCGGTGACCTCGCCACGGCGACGATTCAGCGTCTTGACGACACGCTGCCCTGGTATGCCGACATGCCACCGGCCCGCCGCTCTGCGGTCGGGCTGGTGGCGCAGGCGGGCATCAGCTCGTTCATCCAGTGGTTCGACGATCCGACCTCCACTCCGTGGATCGCGGCGGACGTCTTCGCGGCTGCGCCCAGGGAGCTTCTGCGAAGTGTCAGTCTGACCCAGACCCTGCAGCTCATCCGCGTGACCGTCGAGGTCACGGAGGAACGGGTCGCAGGCAAGGGCGAAGATCTGCGTGAGGCCATCCTGCTGTTCTCGCGCGAGGTCGCCTTCGCCGCTGCAGATGTATACGCGCGGGCCGCCGAGGCGCGTGGTCTGTGGGATGCACGGCTCGAAGCGCTGGTGGTCGACTCCATCCTCACCGGTGAGGCCGATGAGGAGCTGCCGAGCCGAATCGCCGCACTGGGCTGGCACGGCCACGGCGAGGTATGCGTCCTGGTGGGTACGACTCCCCCGCAGTTCGACGTGGACCATGTACGTCGCACAGCACGCAAGCTCTCGGTCGATGTGCTCATCGGAGTGCAGGGCTCAAGGCTCGTCCTCGTGCTCGGCCGCGCCCAGGTCGCCGGTCGTGAAGACGCAGATGATGACCTGGCGTTCGAGGACATCGCCGCACGTCTGGAGCCGTCCTTCGGCCCCGGCTACGTCGTGCTCGGCCCGCCGGTGGCTGCGCTTGTAGATGCCGGGCAGAGCGCACGCGCAGCTCTCGCCGGATTCGCCGTCGCCCGCGCATGGCGCACCGCTCCGCGTCCCGTAGAAGCCGACGATCTGCTGCCCGAGCGCGCACTCGCCGGTGACCCGCTGGCGAAGCAGACGCTCATCGAACGCATCTACCGCCCGTTGCAGGCGCACTCCACAGACCTGGTCACGACCCTGTGGAGCTATCTCGACAACGGCCGCTCACTCGAGGCGACCGCACGAGAGCTGTTCGTGCACCCGAATACAGTCCGCTACCGCCTCAAGCGGGTGAGCGAGGTCATCGGGTGGGATGCGACGGGGCCACGTGAAGCCCTTATCCTGCAGACGGCACTGATCATCGGTTCCATCGGCGCCACGGATCCGGTGCGTCGCCGTCCCACCAATCGCCGCACGCGCTGAGCCGACGACGCACGCTGTACGCCACACACAAGGGAATCTCGGAATCTTGTGAGGGTTCATCCACCGTTCTGGCGCGAAGGTTGGCAGACTGAGTAGGTGATTGTCGTCGCCTGCCCTGGACAGGGCTCACAGACCCCCGGCTTCCTCTCCCCCTGGCTCGAACTGGACGGAGTCGCCGACAGCCTCGCAGCATACTCCGAGGCCGCCGAAGTCGATCTCCTCCTCCACGGTACGAAGTCCGACGCAGATACGATCCGTGACACGCGCATCGCGCAGCCGCTCATCGTCGCCGCCTCGCTGATCGCCTCCGCTGCGCTGACAGCGCGCGCCGGACGTGGCCCTGACGGCACGGCAGGGCACTCGGTCGGAGAGCTCGCTGCGCTGGTCGGCGCCGGCGTCATCTCCGCAGAGCAGGCGATGCGTCTTGTCGGCGTTCGTGGACGTGCGATGGCGGATGCCGCGGCACAGACCCCGACGGGCATGAGCGCCGTGATCGGGGGTGACGAGCAGTCAGTGCTCGATCGCCTCGCCGAGATCGAGTTGTCACCGGCCAACTACAACGGCGGCGGCCAGATCGTCGTCGCAGGCGCTCTTCCCGCCCTGGCAGCACTCGCCGAGGCGCCCGTGAAGGGAACTCGAGTGATTCCACTGCAGGTCGCCGGCGCCTTCCACACCTCGTACATGGCACCGGCCGTCGAGGCGCTCCGCGTCGCCGTCGACGAGCTCGTGCCCAGCGACCCGCAGATCATGCTCTGGACCAACAAGGACGGCTCGATCGTCACGTCCGGCTCAGCGGCACTCGACCTGATCGTCAACCAGGTCTCCTCCCCCGTTCGCTGGGATCTCTGCATGAGCTCCTTCTCCGACCTCGGCATCACCGGACTCATCGAGCTCGCCCCCGCCGGCGCCCTCACCGGTCTCGCCAAGCGCGGCCTCCGCGGCACGCCCGCAGTGGCCGTCAAGACACCAGAAGATCTCGACGCAGCGGTTCAGCTGCTGAACGGAGCAGCAGCATGACCGCAACGCTGAAGCAGGCGACCGGCCCGCAGTTCACTCGAATTCTTTCGTTCGGCGCTGCGCGCGGCGAGAATGCCGTGCCGAACGACGACCTCATCGGGCCGATCGATTCCAGCGACGAGTGGATCCGCCAGCGCACCGGCATCATCACACGTGCACGCGCGGTCAAGGAGACCGACGCGATCGACCTCGCCGCTATCGCTGGGGCCGAAGCCATCGAGAAGTCAGGTGTCGCGGCATCCGACGTAGACCTCGTGATCGTGGCGACCATCAGCAACCCCAAGCAGTCGCCATCAGTGTCCGCCATCGTCGCCGACCGCGTCGGCTCGAACCCTGCCGCAGCGTACGACATCAATGCCGCATGCGCGGGCTACGCCTATGCGATCGCTCAGGCCGACGCGCTCATCCGCGCCGGTGCCGCGCGCTACGCCCTCGTGATCGGCACCGAGAAGCTCTCCGATGTCGTCGACCCGGCCGACCGAAGCATCTCGTTCCTCCTCGGCGACGGCGCAGGCGCGGCACTGATCGGTCCGAGCGAGACGCCTGGTATCGCACCCGCCGTCTGGGGATCAGATGGTTCGAAAGCGGATGCCGTCGGCATGAACGGCACACTCACCCAGTTCCGCGACGGCGAAGTGCCGTGGCCGACACTCCGCCAGGAAGGGCCGACGGTGTTCCGCTGGGCCGTCTGGGAGATGGCCAAGGTCGCGCGCGAGGCCCTCGAAGTCGCAGGAGTCGAAGCAGCGGACCTCGCCGCCTTCATCCCGCATCAGGCCAACATGCGCATCATCGACGAATTCGCGAAGCAGCTGAAGCTGCCGGAGACGACGGTCATCGCGCGTGACATCGAGACCACGGGCAACACTTCGGCGGCATCGATCCCGCTCGCGAGCCATCGTCTGATGGCCGAGCATCCCGAGCTGTCCGGCGGACTCGCACTGCAGATCGGCTTCGGCGCCGGCCTGGTGTTCGCCGCGCAGGTCGTCGTCCTCCCCTGATCACGTCCGCCGATTGCCTAAACTGTTCATCGGTTCCGAATACAACCCGCAAGAAAGAGGAAAACCACATGGCTTTCACCAACGATGAGGTCCTCGCCGGCCTCTCCGAGCTGATCACCGACGAGACCGGCATCGACGGCTCCGAGGTCGCGCTCGAGAAGTCCTTCACGGACGACCTCGACATCGACTCGATCTCGATGATGACGATCGTCGTCAACGCCGAGGAGAAGTTCGGCGTCACCATCCCCGACGACGAGGTCAAGAACCTCAAGACCGTCGGCGACGCCGTCAACTTCATCGTCGCCGGCCAGGCGTAAGACCTGACGGATGCCACCCTCGCGTTCAGCGGGGCGTGGCATCCTCTGCCTTCCCCCTCCCGAGACCGCTCTCGTCCCTTTCGACAGGAACCACACCCAATGACCAAGCGCATCGTCGTCACCGGTATCGGCGCCACTTCCGCCATCGGCGGCACAGCTCCCGAGAACTGGACCAACCTGCTGGCCGGCATGTCCGGAGGCCGCACTCTCGAACATGAGTGGGTCGCAGAGCTCGAGCTGCCGGTCACCTTCGCCGCAGAGGCGATCGTCCGTCCCGAAGAAGTTCTCGCACGACCAGTTGCCAAGCGCCTCGATCCTTCCTCGCAGTTCGCGCTGATCGCGGCCATGGAGGCGTGGGAGGACGCCGGCTCTCCCGATGTCGATCCAGAACGCCTCGGCGTCGACTTCGCCACCGGCATCGGCGGCGTGTGGACACTGTTGGATGCCTGGGACACGCTTCGCGAGAAGGGCCCGCGCCGTGTCATGCCGATGACGGTGCCGATGCTCATGCCGAACTCGGCCGCCGGCAACCTGTCCCTCCACTTCACCGCGCGCGCCTTCGCCCGCACCGTCGCCTCCGCCTGCGCATCGAGCACTGAATCGCTCGTGAACGCATACGAACACCTGCAGTCGGGGCTCGCCGATGTCGTGATCGCCGGCGGAACCGAATCGGCAATCCACCCGATCACGATCGCGTCGTTCACGTCGATGCAGGCGCTGTCGCGTCGCAACGATGATCCCGCCACCGCTTCCCGCCCGTACTCGGAGGACCGTGACGGCTTCGTGATGGGCGAAGGCGCGGCAGTGCTCATCCTCGAGACCGAGGAGCACGCCAAGGCCCGCGGCGCGAAGATCTACGCCGAACTCGTCGGCGGTGGCGTCACCGCAGACGCCTTCCACATCACCGCCAACGCACCAGAAGGCGCCGCACGTGCCGTGAAGCTCGCGCTGGAAGCAGCCGGACGCACACCGGACGAAATCACCCATATCAACGCACACGCGACGTCGACCCCGGTCGGCGACCCAAATGAGTACGCCGCGCTGAAGAGCGTCATCGGTGACCGCGTGCATGACATCCCGGTGTCGGCGACCAAGGCATCCACCGGCCACCTGCTCGGTGGCACCGGCGCGCTCGAGGCGATCTTCACGATCCTCGCGATCCAGAACCGCGTCGCTCCCCCGACGATCAACCTCACCACGCAGGACCCGGAGATCCCCCTGCACGTGTCCGGAGACGCACAGTCGCTGGGCGACGGACCGCAGCTGGCGATCAGCAACTCGTTCGGCTTCGGCGGACACAACGCGGTCGCCGCTTTCGCCTCCTACGACGACTGATGAGCGGTTCCGGCACCCTGTCCGCATTCTGGACGGAGGTGCGAGCGGTTCATCGCGACCTGCCGACATCGATTCCGCTCGCGTGGGCGTTCGGGGCGACCCCCGCCCACGCCGATGATCTGTTGGCGCTCGTACTCGCCGGAACCAAGACAGGCACCGCCTCCTCGCTGTGGGATTACGAAGCCAGTGGGGACGCGATCCCCGAAGTCGGTGAGCTGAGCGTGATCCTCGACGGGGCCGGTGAACCACGGGCGGTCATCGAAACGACCGATGTGCGCATCGTGCCGTTCGATCAGGTCACCGCAGCGCATGCGCACGCGGAGGGCGAGGGCGATCGGACGCTCGCGCATTGGCGTGAGGTCCACGAGCAGTACTGGCGGAGACACTCGGAGAACCCTCGCGGCTATGCAATCGATATGCCCGTCGTCTGCGAACAGTTCCGCCTCATCCACCCGAGGTGACCCGGCGGCGGCGCACCGGCTCGGCCGTGATCCGCAGCGCGTCGATCAGTCGGCAGCGACCGCGGCGAGGCGACGTGAGCGCTCCTCGCGTCGACGGCTGATGCGCGGTAGGAACCAGCCGACGAGCGGCCCGACACCCAACGCGAAAAGTACCGTGCCCGCTCCGAGCGGTCCTCCCAGCAGGAAGCCGATGATGAGCACGCTGCCCTCGATGAGGGTGCGCACGATCCATACCTTCCAGCCGGTGATGCGCACGAGACCGGTCATCAGACCATCGCGCGGACCGGGGCCGAAACTCGCCGCGATGTAAAGACCTGTGGCGAATGAGAGCAGTACGAGACCGAGCACGAACATTGTCGCTCCGGCCCACACCGAGTTCGGCGCGGGGATGATCGCGAGCGCCGCATCGGCGCTAGGGCCCACCAGAAGCGCATTCAGCAACGTGCCGACGCCGACGCGTTGACGCAGCGGGATCCACAGCAGCAGCACGACCACGGCGACGAGATTGGTCACCGTCCCGTATCCGAGTCCGGACCGCCCTGAGACGCCCAGTGCGAGTACATCCCATGGCGAGACGCCGATGCCGCCGCGCACCATCAGCCCGAGCGCCACTCCGTAGAGGAAGAGGCCGATTAGCAACTGCACGAGGCGCTCGACGAGGTCGCGCCGACTCGAGGCTGTGAACGGAAGAAAGACGGAGCGGAGCAGCATGCCTCTATCGTGGACGTCATCGGACGGGGGATCTCGAGTCCACTACTCGAAAAGTGGCCTGCATAAGTGACGCCACTTTGCGGCATGCTGGAATCATGACCTCTCGCCTGGTGGAACAGCTCGGTGCGCAGAATGCGGCAGGATCCACCGCGGCTGCGCTTGCAGGGCAGATCCGCGCACTGATCCTCGACGGCAGGTTGACCGTAGGTGAGCGCCTGCCGAGCGAGCGCGCCCTTGCGCTGGAGCTGCGCCGTTCCCGATCCACCATGACCCGCACGTACAGCCTGCTCGAAGGCGACGGATTGGTCACTCGCCTTCACGGCGGGAGCACTCGCGTCGCGCTCCCCCACGCCGGCGCAGGCCCACGGGCCGAGCAGGACCACAATGCCATCGACTTCTCGATCGCGTCGATGGACTCCACACCGGGCCTCTACGACGCAACGGTCCGGTCGCTCCCCCGACTCGCAGCGCTGCGCAGCACAAGCGGCTACTCGCTGCGCGGTCTCCCCGGGCTTCGGGATGCCGTCGCCCAGCACTTCACTCGGCGCGGTGTCGAAACATCGGCGGACGAGATCATCATCACTTCGGGAGCGATGAGCGCATTGAACCTCGTCCTCGCAACGATCGGGCGGCGCGGGGAACGCGCGGTCGTGGAGCAGCCGACCTTCCCGCACGCTCTCGATGCGCTGCGCCGCAACGGCTACCGACTGGTGCCGACGCCCGTCGGCGTCGATGGGTGGGATGTCAGCCACCTGACCGACCTGCTGCTGCACGGCCGTCCTCACCTCGCGTATCTGATCCCCGATTTTCACAACCCCACCGGTGCGACGATGTCGGATGCGGATCGCGCCCGTGTCGTCAGCGCAGCCCGCAACTCCGCCACGCAACTGATCGTCGATGAGACCACGACCGAACTCGACATCGATCGCGGATGGTCGCCGCTCCCCATGTCGGCGTTCGGCCCCGACGTCATGACGATCGGATCGATGTCCAAGATCGCGTGGGGCGGCCTGCGTCTCGGATGGATCAGGGCCGAACGATCACTCATCTCGCGGTTGCTCGCCACGCGTCCGTCGTTCGAACTCGGGACGGCCCTGCTCGAGCAGTGCATCGCTGTCGAGCTGCTCGATGAGATGCCGTCGCTCACCGCGCACGTACGTTCCCGGCTGCTCGCCGGACGTGCGGCCGTCGCTGCCGGGCTCGAGGGGATCGGGGATCTGCTGATGCCGCATTCACCCGGCGGCCTGTCGGCCTGGATAGACCTCGGGGCCCCGATCTCGACGCGTCTCTCCCTCGCTGCCCGAGACCATCAGCTCATCGCCCCGCCTGGTCCGCGCTTCTCAACGGGAGGCGTGCTCGAGCGATATCTGCGCATCCCCATCACTCACCCGCCCGAACGCACAGCCCAGGCGATGGAGCGTCTCCGCCTCGCCTGGAATGACGTGCGCGACGGTGCCATCAGCCGCGCGGACGATGTGGCGGACGCCGCTGTCATCTGACTTCGAAGACAGGTCGCACACGACGAGACCCTCCTCTGCACTCAGAGGAGGGTCTCGTCAATTGGAGCGAGGATACGTTTCTCAGCGTCCGGGATGAATCACCGGCATCCGGTACTCGGCCTCCCGCGCTCCAGGTTTCGGAAGGTCAGCCGACCTTGTGAAGCCACACGACGGTGGCGTCGTCGCTCGCGTGCCGGAACGTCTCGAGCTCCTCATCCCAGGCGGAGCCGAGGGCGACGTCGAGCTCGCGCTGCAGTTCGACCGCGCTTCCGGCCGCGATCTCCATCGCGTAGCGGATGCGATCCTCCCCGATGACGATGTTTCCGGCCGCGTCGGTCTGCGCGTAGTGGATGCCGAGGTCGGGAGTATGCAGCCAACGTCCACCGTCGCTGCGCGGAGTCGGGTCCTCCGTCACCTCGAAGCGCAGGTGCTCCCAGCCGCGGATCGCGGTGGCAAGAGCTGCACCGGTGCCCACTGGACCGTCCCAGTAGAACTCGGCACGACGAGAGCCTTCGAGCACCGGCTGTTCAGCCCACTCGAAGTTCACTGCGCGACCGATAGCGCGTCCGACCGCCCATTCAAGGTGCGGGCAAAGCGCGCGAGGTGCAGAGTGGATGTACACCACTCCGCGTGCGTAAGCCGTCGCCATGATCTCTCCGTTTCTTCAGGTGCGTCTTCCCCAACGACCTGAGCCAACGAAGTGTGGCGAGAATATGCGGTTGTACGCTGATTATCGCCCAGACTGACGGAAATCACAAGTGTGTGATTACGAGGAAAGCCCCGGCCTGCAGGCCGGGGCTTTCGGGAGCTTCGAACGGGTGGCTTACGCCTCGCTCATCGCCTGCTTGACCTGCTGCCCCTTGGCTGCATAGTAGGCCGCGCGCGCAGCATCCTTGCGCGCCTGCTCCGCATAGCCGGCCTCGAGAACATCCTGAGGAACTTCGAAGTTCTCGACCTGGTCTGTGCCGTTGTACTTCTCGATGTAGGCGTCGAGCTCGGGGCCCGACGTCCACGACGTGATGAGGTTGTAACGGGGCTCGGAGCCGACGTGCGTCGCGGCGTGCCACAGACGCTGCGTGTCGATGATGAGCTGGGCGCCGGCGGGAAGCGCGATTCGCACCTCGCCCGCCGGGTCGGTGCGGTTCTCACGCAGGACGAAGAAGCTGTCCTTGTCATCGGTGAGGTTGAAGAACCCGCGGACGACCCAGCCGGTTCCGTCGGGGTTCAGGCGGTTGTTGTCGTCCTGATGGAGGTTGTAGAGGCAGTCGCCGTAGGGCGTGGGCTGCAGCTCGATCACACGGCAGCGGCCGACGTTGGCGCCGGGCTCCTGCGCGCGACGGGTGAGGTTCGGCGCCTTGGCGACCTGAGAGTCGATCCACACGCCGTCCTTGTCGGTACGCGGCGGCTTGTGGTTCCAGAAGCCGTTGCACTCGATGTCACCGAAGGCGCTGGCGAGCGGAGCGAAGCGGGTGTCACCCGACGACTTCCAGTCGTTGTACTCGATGTCCAGCCACTCTTTGGGGTCGAGGTCCTGGTTGTAACTGTCGAGGACGACGAAGCCCTTTTCCTCGAGAGCCGCGGATTTGATGTATCCCATGATCTAGGTCATGTCCTTTCATCGGGGGCCAGCACGTTTTAACAGGCCCTGATAAGGCAAGCCTAACATCGTGTTCAGAAGCGCCAGCGTGGCCCGCCGGTGGCGTTTCGACGGCGACTAGACTCTTTGACGGCGGAGCGCAGGATTCCGCCGTCGTGAGGAGCAAGAGCGAAGAACATGGCAACCGCCACCAATGTCGAAGCGACCGCCGTCAACACGATCGAGTGGCTCTCTGCTCCGGATACGACGATCGTCGTCCCGGTCTACCAGCGTCAGTACCGCTGGGACATCGGCGGATGCGAACGCCTGCTCTCCGACATACGTGCCGTCGCCCGCGAAGGCGCGACCCATCGGCACTTCATCGGCTCCATCCTCTCCGCACAGGATGCATCCGAGATCGACCTCATCCTCATCGACGGCCAGCAGCGCATCACGACGCTCATGCTTCTCGTCGCCGCTCTGCACCACGCGGTTCGAGAGACCGATCCGAACATGGCGGCAGAGCTCGAGCGCGTGCTGGTGCGCGCGGACGATTCGTCGCGCACCAAGCTGCGTCCCCATGACGCGTGGGCGGAGCTCTACGAATCAGTCGTGCTCGACAGGCGCGACGATGTCGACCGTGAATCGCGCTTCGACGACAACTACGCGTTCTTCCGCAGCCAGGTCCACGCCGATGAGGCGCCGCTGATCTGGCGCGGTCTGCGGCGGATCGAGCACGTGTCGATCACTCTCGGTCCCGCAGCGAACGCTCAGCAGATCTTCGAGAGCCTGAACTCCACCGGCGAGCCGCTGCGCGATCACGAGCTCATCCACAACTACATCCTGATGGGGCTCACTCACGCAGAGCAGCTCGACGTCGAAGAGCGCTACTGGCTGCCGATCGAACGTCACACCGGCGAGACCATCGGCGCATTCTGGCGTCACTACCTGGTGATGACGACGGGTCGGGAGATCGCCGCGAACGGCGAGCACGGCGTGTACAGCGCGTTCCGGCATTCGTTCCCCCGCGTCGACGTGGAACGCCTTCAAGCGGACGCGGACGTCTGGCGCCACTACGCCGAGATCTACGGCACCCTGCTCGATCCGTCATCCGAGAAGGATGCAGAGATCCGCCGACAGCTCGAGTACGTCAACACGTTCGGGCGGGCGGCCTATCCGCTGGCGATGAGCGCGTACAGCGATCATGCGCGTGGACTCATCCCGCGCGATGAACTGATCGAGACGCTCGAATGGATTCAGGCCCTCTATCTGCGTCGCGCGCTCGTCGGCCTGCCCGCAGAGCGCCTGATCGCCCGGCTGTGCCGTGCACGCGCAGAGGGTCGCGGCGCGCTGATGAGGGCCTTCGCGCGCATCACTCCGTCGGACGAACGTGTCAGCGCTGTGCTGAAGTACGCGGAGCTCCCCCACGCGGCGTACGTGCTCGGACGCATCGAACAGATCGAGGACACCTCGGACTTCGATGTCGAGCACATCGTGCCGCTGGTTCCCAGCGACGCCTGGTCCGGCGACGGCACGCGGCCATGGATCGATTACTCGGAGGACGAGCGCAACAGCCACAGGGCTCTCGCGCCGACGCTCGGCAACCTGACGTTGCTGGAGCAGTCACTCACGGAACGGGTCTTCGGCGCGTCATACGATGACAAGCGGACGGATGCCTACGCCCGCAGCGCCGTCGCGGAGACCCGCGCACTCGTGGCGACGCCGTCCTGGGGCACATCCACGATCTCGCGGCGCACGGTGCGTCTGACCGCTGAGCTGGTTCGCATCTGGGCCCGCCCCGAACTTCCTGAGATAGACGACGACGCGCTCACCCCCGTGCTCGATGCCGTGCGCCGACGTGGGTGGCCGGCAGGCTGGGATCGCGAGTTCGACTACGTCGAGTACCGCGGCGAGCATTGGGAGGTCAAGGATGTCCGCGCGCTCTTCAATCGTGTGTTCCGCCGCGCATGGACCGATGCTCGCCCGTCAGCGCTCGCGTACAGCACGAATCACGGTGGCCCGATCTATGACGAGATGGCCTGGAAGGGCCACTGGGATGCGCTGGACGACGAGCACTTCCTCTACATGGGCTGGGACTCGAACTATATGATGAGCGCTCTCCAGGGCGTACTGGAAGAATCAGGAATCGCCGCCGAAGTGTTCGTGAAATACTCCTACATCGGGAACGTGATGTGATGCGACACAAGACTCATACAGACGCACCGGCTGCGCCGACGGACGCCGATCCGATCGATCAGGCCTTCGAGGACATCTCGCTCGGATGGGACGCGGATGTTCCGTTGGAGTGCGAGTGCGACCACGGTGACGAAGAGGCCTATGCACCGTGCGGTCGCCGCGCCAAATGGCGTGTGACGATCGACTGCACCTGCGGAGAGAACCACCCCCGCACCGTGGAGCTGCTCTGCACGAAGTGCCTTCGCACCGCCCGGAAGGATCTCGGCGCAGAGTCGATCACCGCGCGCCCGCTGTGACGTCGGCCGAGTGAGCGCGTCGCGTCGTCACTCGTCGAAGTTCGCCGAAGCGTCGACGGAGATCTTCGTAGCGGCATCCCGATCCACTACCAGGCGCCGCACCTCGGCTTGAAGTCCTGTCAGCCCAGTCTGAGACGCACCGTGTTTGCGCGCCGTCTGCAGGTTCGCGCGCAGGTTGATGGAGGCGCCGCCTATGCCTGCGGCCAGCGCCACCGCCGCGACCGCGACGTCCGCCGCCAGCTGCGGCTTCCCGATCTCCGCGATCAATCGCAGCTCAGTGAGCAGACCGCGACCGACTTCACCGATCTGTAAAGAGGCACGCGCAGCCGCAAGTGCTGCATGGCGCACTCGCGCGTCCCGTTCCGGAGCGTCGGCGGGCAGGCCGAGGGCCGCGCCGAAATCGACTGATCTGACTCCATCGGATTCGGCAGCTTCCAGCGCCTCCTGGCGTCGGCTGACGAGGCGCTTGGCGCACTCAGATGACCGTGAATCGTCGGGTGTGTATTCGGCGACCATGCGCAACAAGGCTGCAGACGTCGCAAACATCACTCCGGACGCGGCCCCGCCGCCCGGCGCGCCGGTTGGCTGAGCCAGCTCCGTCAACCAAACAGACAGCGGTGTGGTTGCGGACACGGGGATGTTCTCACTCATGGGCGTCACCCTACCGGCCGATGCCGTCTCTGCGCCGCGGCCGGTATCGGGTCTGGTCTTGGACCAGAGTCGCCTCGAACGCAACCCCCTCGGAGCAAGGCAGGCCATGACCATATGGTCAGAAGAAGAGTCCGATTCAGACGAAGGAGCCTCATGTCGCAAGATCAGTACACGTTTGCCGACCCGACCAAGCTGTACAGCGATAAGCAGCCCCAGAAACAGCATCAATCCGAGCCAGGCCTCGATGCGGAACTCACGCCCAAAGCGGACCTCGGAGAGGAGACCTACCGAGGCACCGAACGCCTGAAGGGACGTAAGGCGCTGATCACCGGAGCTGACTCGGGGATCGGAGCCGCCACGGCGATCGCTTTCGCTCGAGAGGGCGCCGACGTCGTGCTCTCATACCTGCCGAGCGAAGAGAAGGACGCCAAGCGCATCGCAGGATTGATTGAGGATGCCGACCAAAAGGCCATCACCGTACCGGGTGACTTGCGTGATGACGCCTATTGCCGTGATCTCGTCGATAAAGCCGTCGAAGCACTCGGCGGCATCGACATCCTGGTGAACAACGGTGGGAAGCAGATCTTCAACGAAGATCTCACGACGTTGAGTGACGAGCAGTTCGATGACACTTTCAAGACGAACGTCTACGCGATGTTCTGGATCACCAAGGCCGCGCTGCCGCACCTGAAGCCGGGATCGACCATCATCAACACGACATCGCACCAGGCATACACGCCATCGGAGATCCTGGTCGACTACGCCACGACGAAGGCCGCGATCAACACCTTCACGAAGGCGCTCGCTCAGCAGGTGGCACCGAAGGGCATTCGCGTCAACGCCGTTGCCCCCGGTCCGGTCTGGACCCCGCTCCAAGTGACGGACGGACAACCACAGGCGAAGATCGCCGAGTTCGGTGAACAGACTCCACTCGGGCGTATGGGCCAGCCCGCCGAACTCGCACCGGTGTACGTCTTCCTTGCGTCTGCGGAGTCCAGTTTCGTCGCAGGTGAGACGCTCAACGCCAACGGCGGATCGCCCACGCCATAGCGGGGGGTCAGGCCGTTGCGGCCATCGGCGGCATGTGCGGGATCAGTACAGGCCGCTGCCACCGATGCCGTGTGTAGAACCGTTCTACATCTTCAAGAACATCGAATGCGCCCGTGTAGCGTTCCGCCAGAGGAAGGTCGCGGAGCCAGACCACCTCCACGTCGGTCTGCTCCAGCTGGTAGATGCAGGCGACAGTCCGGCGCGCATCGCTTGCGACGTACCGATGGTCGAGGACGAGCCACTCCGTGTCGGTGATCTTCTTCAACTCGAACCGGGGATCGGGCATCGGGGACATATCAACACTCCAATCAGTCAGTACCAGTGTGGGTCTGACGGGGTCGGAGGCGCCGGCCGTGATTACTGCGTATTGCAATGTTGCATTATCGGCCGGCGGCGAAGTCACACACGGTCGAGCAGGACGAAGGCGAGCGAAGAACTTCAGATGCTCGATGAGTGCGACACCCATCAGACGTCACCGCAATTATATGAAATCCTCGCTGAAGGTCTCAATGCGCTTTATCGAGCACTTCATCGATGAGAGCGCGGCAGAATGCGCGCCCTGTACGCTCAGGAATCTCGTTGGTATTGAGAGTCGGGTGGAGGCTCCCCTGAAAACTGCGCGACGACCGCAGCGGCCAGTCTCAGCTTCCGGCCGGCGAAAGCACGAATAGATTCCTGATCGGGCATGAGCCATTCAGGGATGAGAGTAGGGCGGGTGGGACTTGAACCCACGAATCGTCGGGTTATGAGCCCGCTGCCTTAACCAACTTGGCCACCGCCCCGCAGGGTTAATAGCCTAGCGGTGCTCGTCGGCGTCAGAGCGCCGTGGCGCTCCGGTGCGTCTCCAGGTGCGAGTGATAGATCTGGGCGTTCGCGATGAGTCCTGCACGCTCTTCATCGCTGAGCTCGCGTCGCACCTTCGCCGGTACGCCGGCGACCAGCGATCCATCCGGAATCTCGGTGCCCCCGAGGATGACGGCACCACCGGCGACAAGGCAGCCTCTGCCGATCACGGCGCCGCTGAGGATCACAGCACCCATCCCGATCAATGAACCATCTCCGATGGTGCAGCCGTGCACGACGGCATTGTGACCGATCGACACGTTCTCGCCGATCACGACGGGATGGCCGCTGTCGACGTGCACGGACACGTTGTCCTGCACGTTGCTGCCGACGCCCACCGTGATCTCGGCCGAATCCGCACGCAGCACCGCGTTGTACCAGACGCTCGCACCGGCTTCGAGCACGACCGCTCCGATGAGTCGCGCACCGTCAGCGACGAAGGAGTCATCGGCGATGTGTGGAATCTTGCTCTGGAGGGCGAGGACGGATGCTGACGACGAGATGCTCATGAGGCGAGACTATCCTCACTTCCGCGTGATTCCGCGGAAGTGAGCCGAGCCTCAGCTTGCTTGCGGAATGTTTCAGGGTGAGTAGCGTTGTCTGCATCAGGTTCGAAATCGCCGTTTCTGGAGGAAGAATAATGAGCAAGGCACAGACCATCTCCACCACCGCCAGCGACCCGACGGTCGCTGCTGCCGCGGCACAGTTCCTCTCCCCCGTTGTTCTCGGGCTTCAGGCTCTGACAGTCAACGGCAAGCAGGCCCACTGGCACGTGCGTGGCGCCAACTTCATCGGAGTGCACGAACTGCTCGATACCGTCGTCGCCCATGCAGGCGACTTCGCCGACACCGCTGCAGAGCGCATTGTCGCTCTCGGCCTTCCGATCGACGCACGCCTCAGCACCGTCGCCGACAAGGTCGCAGCATCGTCCGTACCGGCAGGATTCACGCAGTCGACCGAGCTGATCCGCAACATCGTCGCCGACATCGATGCGATCCTCGTCGACACGAAGGCCGCGATCGACGGCCTCGACGAGATCGACCTCACGAGCCAGGACGTCGCGATCGAGATCATGCGCGGCCTCGAGAAGGACCGTTGGTTCCTCGTCGCGCACGTCGCGGAGTAACAAGCACCTCACACATGCAGAAGGGCACCGGATCCGTCCGGTGCCCTTCTGCGTGTCTTCGTGAGAACGCGGAGGATCAGCCGGCGGCTGCCGCCATCGCGTCTTTCAACGCCTTTGTGTACTGCGGTGCCAACGTGTCGACGAACGTCACCGTCAGGTGGTCCTGATCGCGGTACACGTTGGCCCCGCCGATCACCGTCTTGCAGGTGTCCTCGTCGCAGAACACATCGGTGAAGTCGAGCAGCGTCACATCCTGTGCACCCTCGGCCGCGTCCCGCAGCGGATCGTCCTCGAGGAGGACGTCTGCACGCGCGCCGGAGCATTCCGCCTGATCACGGGTGCGGAGGCACTTGTTCGGGTCGGTCTCGAAGACCGGGTTGTCGACGACGGTCACCACAGGGATGCCACGCTCGGTCATGGTCGACCATGCCTTCTGGTAACCGGCCACCGCAGCGTCGTGAGAGGAGTCGAACCCGGCAGAAGAGTAGGGCGTATTCGAGATCGCAGAGGTGAACACGACATCGAACTCACGGTCGGCGAGCTGCGCGTCGACTCCTGTGCGCCAGTCGGAACATGCAGCGCCGAATGAGCCGCCGGTGGCCAAGGGCGTCGCATTCCACGGGCACGCACCCTTGAAGAACGTCGTGAGGTGCCAGCCCTCCCTGTCGGCGATGCTCTCGAACGTCGGAAGCAGCTGGTACGCGTGGCTGTCGCCGACCAACGCCACCTGAGGTGCGTCCGGGTCGTCGGATCCGAACTCGCAGGACACCGGCCGCGAGTCGTTGAGCTGGATGAAGCACTGCTCGTCGGTAGGTCGGTCGACTCCGGCGAAGCCAGGAGCCGGAAGGATCGTGTCGAGGTCGGTGCCCGCGCACGATTCGTCCAGGATAGATGCTGCGCCGAAGCACTCAGGCGGATTCTCACGCACATCCTCGATCGCCTGCACGCCCTGCTGATACGCCGGAGCATTGACCGCCCAGCCACCGGCCGCAACCGCGCCGACCAGGATCATGGCCGCAAGCGCCGACCACAGCGTCACTTTCGGCGGCCGCGACGTGAGGGGCTTCCATGACCGCGCAGGGTCCTCGACGAAGCGCTTGGTGAGCCACGCGAGCACGAAGCAGATGACCAGCAGCGCGACGCGGTGGTAGATCGTGAGTCCCCAGAACGGCACCGAGGGCGCGATGATGATCAGCGGCCAGTGCCAGAGGTACAGGCTGTAGGAGATGTCGCCGGTGAAGCGCATCGGCGGCACCGAGAGCAGGCGTGTCGGGTACCACCAGCGATCCGTGTTCGACGCAGCGATGATCGCCGCAGCGCCCAACGTCGGAACCAATGCCATGTAACCAGGAAACGGCGTCTGGCCGTCGAAGCGGAATGCGGTGTACAGCAGGGCGATGATTCCCGCCCATCCCAGCACGAAGCTCACGACGGCGTTGCGCACTCGCAGCACCGGCACGAGGGCGATGATCGCTCCCACTCCGAACTGCCACATCCGCCCCATGGTGATGAAGTACGCCGGCGCAGGATCCGAGATGGTGTACACCACGCAGAAGACGAACGACGCGACGGAGACGATTCCGATCGCGACTGCCGCGGCGCGCAGCCGGGCGCCGCGGAACCACTTGACCGCAATCCATGCTGCCAGCAGCATGATCAGCGGCCAGAGTACGTAGAACTGCTCCTCGAGTGAGAGTGACCAGTAGTGCTGGACGGTCGTCGGATCTCCGGCGTGGGCCAGGTAGTCGGCCGAGTTGAACACGAGGTACCAGTTCTCCACGTAGAACGTGGAGGCGATGATCTCCTTGACCTCTGCCGGAAGGGCAGAGGTCGGCGTGAGGAATGGGATCGCCGCGACGATCGCGCAGAACAGCAGAACGAGGAGTGAGGCCGGCAGCAGACGACGCGCGCGCCGCGCCCAGAACTGCCCGAGTTTGACCGTTCCGGTCGAGGTGAGCTCGCGAGCCAGGTGCGAGGTGATCAGGAACCCGGAGATGACGAAGAAGATGTCGACGCCGACGTAGCCGCCGCTCAGGCGCGCAGGCCAGAAGTGGTACAGCACGACGAAGAGGACGGCGATCGCCCTGAGCCCCTGAACGTGAGGGATGAACCGGGATGATGCCGCATGCTCCGGTGAGCGGTCACGGCGAAGCTGGGACCGGGTGGCTGGCGGAGTCTGCGCTGTGGAGTTCACGGCTACAACGGTAGCGTGCGCGTACCGCGCTCACGCGCAACGCCGAGCCCGACCGAACCCGCGTCGGTCATCCGAGGTGCGTGACGCGTCCGCCGAGCAGCGTCGCCAGCACAGGCATCGTCCGCAGCGCCCGTCCATCGACAACGTGCGGGTTCGTGCCGCACAGCACCATGTCTGCGAGTTCACCAGGACGAATCGCGTTGCGGACGCTCGCGCTCAGCGCCTCGTCGAGGCTCAGTCGTTCGTCCGGGTGCCACGGCTGCCGCTCGTCGTCCGTCCGTCCCACCGCCGCGCCGATCGCCCGCCATGGGTCCAACGGCGCCACCGGCGCGTCTGAGCCCAGCCGCAGCGTCGCACCGGCGCGGAGCAGCGAAGCCATCGGATAGCCGACGGCCGTCTGCGCCGCCCAGTACCCATCGACCAGGTCACGATCGTCGAGCGCGTGCTGGGGCTGCACGCTCGCCACGAGGCCGAGACGCGCGAGGCGTGCGAGGTCGGCGTGCCGCACGAGCTGCGCGTGCTCGATCGTCCCCGATGCTCCGGTCGCCGCGACGGCATCGAGCGCGGATGACACGGCTCGATCGCCGATCGCGTGAACGGCGACGCCGAGCCCTGAGCCGGCCGCCTCGGTCAGAAGGTCGATCAGCGCACCCGGCGAGATGTTCAGCACGCCGAAGTCCGCATCATCGCCGGGATAGGAATGCGAGCACGCCGCGGTGCGGGTGCCGAGCGATCCGTCAGTGATGATCTTGAGCGGTCCGACGTGCACAAGCCCGTCGGTACCGGCCAGCGAATCGCCCGTTCGGAGTCCGATGGCGACGGCTCGCGCCAGATCCGCCGGATACACCGCGAACTCCACACGTTGCGTATGGAATCCACCGCTCACACGACGACTCCAGGCATCCGCGTTCCACGCCATGTCGAAGTCCACGATCCCGGTCACTCCGCGCGCTGCGGCAGCTTCTCCAGCGGCCCGCACCGCACGGTCACCATGCTCCGGTTCGACGGCGTTCACGCGCTTCGAGATCTCGAACGCATCCTCTTCGCGCAGCATCCCGTCCACAGCGGAGTATCCCTCTCGCGCAAGCGCGGCGGAGTTCAACCAGACACTGTGGACATCGGCGTTTATCAAGTACGTCGGCACCGCTCCGGTCGCGGCGTCGAGCACCTCGAGCGAGGGGGAATCGACCCAGAGTGCGTCACGGAATCCCGTACCCACACGGCGACCGTCGGCCAGCGGCGCGATGCCGGACATCCGTGAAGCAGCATCGACGGCAGTGACCGCATCACCGAGCTGTTCGCGTTCCGAGGCCAGAGCCCACTGCACGGTGTGGACATGGTTGTCCCACAATCCGGGAACGATCCACGTGCCGCCGGCGTCGAGAACTTCACCGGGCGCGGGCAGCGCGCCGACGGGGGCGATGTCGCTGATGCGCCCATCCACCACATGGATGTCGACGGGCTCATCGTCGCTGAGGAACTCGCGTCCTGGCCCGGCGATCCGCGCACCGCGGACCACGGCGACCTGATCGCCGACGAAAGTCATGCCGTGCGACCGGGTCGGGCATCCTGCGCTCTGCGCATCTCCCCTGCCAGCGCCACGTTCGAGTAGACGCCGTCGCTCTGCAGCTCGGCGATCACACGCTCGACCGTTTCAGCGTCTTTGTTCTGGCTGAGCTTGCGCTTGGCCACCACTCGAGTCGGCGTCAGGCGGAATCCGACCGTCCCAGACGCCAGACGGTGCACAAAAGCCTCGTCGTTCGGCCGTTCCCACATGAGCCGCGGATCCGGCAACCGCCCTTCGAAACGCTCCACGAGCCGATCCAGGACGCGCAGATTCTCTTCATCGCTGAGTATCTCCGGCACACCGGAGAGATGCACGGCGATGTAGTTCCAGGTCGGCACTGCCTGGGTGCCGGCGCCGTACCAACCGGGCGATACGTAGCCGTGCGGCCCTTGGAACACGACCAGCAGCTCACGCCCGCCCATGCCGTGGATCCGATCGTCAGGGCGACCGACGTGCCCCACGATCGTGAGGTCGTCGCGTCCCTCTTCGAGCATCATCACGTAGTGCGACGCGACCTGGCCGTCTTCCGATGCGCTGACGATCGTCGCCCATGGATTCTGCTCGATCACACGCCGCATCTCCGTGACATCGGCAAGAGTGAAGCTGGGATTCTGACGCATGCTCTCAGCCTATGGCCGTCGACAGGCTCACGTCTTGCGCAGAGCCTGCGGCGCGACAGCCGTCGCCTCCTCAGCCTTCCATGCCTCCCACCCTGGGTCCCCGGCCATGAACACCTCGATCTCCTCACGGCTTGCTCGCAGCTTCGGATCGTGCGTCAGGTACTTCTTCGTCTCACGCGCCACCAGGCCGGAGAGCACCAGGAGACCGATCAGGTTCGGGAACGCCATCAAGCCGTTCATCGCATCGGAGAAGGCCCACACCACACCGAGCTGCACCGTGCATCCGATGAACACCACGAGCGAGAAGATGATCCGGAACGGCATCACCGCGCGCCGCCCGAACAGTCGCTCCACGTTGCGCTCGCCGTAGTACGACCAGCCGAGGATCGTGGAGCCCGCGAACATCACCAACCCCAGAGTCACGATGATGTGCCCCCAGTCCCCCGGGAGCCCGTGTGAGAACGCCTCTCCAGTCATGAGCGCTGGACTGATCTGCTCACCCGTCTCCGGATCGATCTTGCTCCAGGTCCCCGTGGCGATGATGACGAGCCCGGTGCACGAGACCACGATGATCGTGTCGATGAACGTCTGCGTCATGGACACCAGACCCTGGCGCACGGGATGGCTGGTCTGCGCCGCCGCAGCTGCGATGGCTGCCGAGCCCATGCCGGACTCGTTGGAGAAGATGCCGCGGGCCACGCCGAACTGCACGGCGATGATGATCGCGGAACCGGCGAAGCCGCCCACCGCGCTGGTTCCCGTGAACGCCTCAGTGAAGATCTGTGCGAATGCCGCCGGGAGGGCACCGACGTTGGCGATCAGGATGTAGATCGCGCCGAGCACGTAGAACACGATCATGATCGGCACGAGTCCTGCTGTCACGCGGCCGATCGACTTGATGCCGCCCACGAGGACGACCAGGGCGAACGCCGTCAGCACGAGCCCGGTCACCCATGTCGGCACGCTGAAGCTCGAGTCGAGATTCTGCGCGATCGAGTTGCCCTGAGTCATGTTGCCGATCCCGAAGCAGGCGATCACCGCGAAGATCGAGAACGACAGGCCGAGAACCTTCCCGATCGGTCCCTTGATGCCGCGCTCGAGATACTGCTGCGGACCGCCATTCTTCTCGCCGGCCGAGTCCGTCGTTCGGAAACGCACGCCGAGGAACGCCTCGGAGTATTTCGACGCCATGCCGAGCAGGCCCGTCACCCACATCCAGAACAGCGCACCAGGGCCGCCGATGCCGATCGCCGTCGCAACGCCGACGATGTTGCCCGTCCCGACTGTCGCGGCCAGCGCCGTCGTCAATGCCTGGAACTGCGAGATGTCACCGGAGGACCCAGGGTCCTTCCGGGTGAAAAGACCCAGCCTTAGGGCAGGACCAAGGCGGAGGAACTGCAATCCGCCGAGACGGATCGTGAGATACAAACCGGTACCGAGAAGGAGCGGTATGAGGAACCACGGCCCCCAGATCCAACCGCTGAATGTCTCAAGCGCGCTCTGCAAGCCTGCGAGGTCCATCAATGCTCCCGTCTATGCGTCCTGCAACTGAAAGTTCTGCAGTTGAAGGACCACACTAGTCAGGCCTGGCACCTCGGGCACCAGTAGAGCTTGCGCGCGCCGATCTCCTCGAGCGCGATCTCGGTGCCGCAGACGCGGCACGGGAGGCCGGCCCGGTGGTACACCCAGTGCCGATCGTCCCGGCTCGCCATCGCTGCACGGTAGTCGGTCGGCGACAGGTCATCCATGGTCATCATCTGACCGGTTTCGACCCCGATGGCCAACAGGCGCACCCAGTCGTGCCAGAGCTGTCGCACGATCTCCTCTGGCACGTCCCTGCCGGGCGTGTGCGGGTTCAGGCGGGCCCGGTAGAGCATCTCTGCGCGATACACGTTGCCGATCCCGCTGACCACGGACTGATCCATCAGCAGCAGCGCGATCGGCGTCGACTTCTTGCGCACGGCCAGGACGAAGCGCTCCTCGTTCGCGGTCGGGTCGCCGACGAGCGGATCCGGGCCGAGCTTGGCGACGGTCTGGAGCATCTCGTCAGGAGTCTGGAGTACACAGGCCGTCGGTCCGCGCAGGTCCGCCGCGGTGATGTCGGTCATCAGGCGCAATCGCACCTGACCGACGATCGGGGGTGGCCATTCCGCGCTCTCATCGGCGAGACCCTTGGTCTGCTCAGACATGCGCACGTGCACGCGTGCTCGCCTGGGCGCACCGATCGAGGCCAGCGAGTTCTCGCCGGCATCGTCCAGGATCGGGACAGCGCTCAGGTCCGACGCATCCAGATCCGTGCCGCGCTGATTCGTCTGACCCATCCGCCCGTTGGCCGAGGCGATGGTCGGATCGATCAGGATCTCGCCGGCGAAGTCCCATGCGCCGTAGAGGCCGAGATGCACCCGCAGCCAGAGGTCGCCCTCGGTCTCGAGGAACATCTGCTTGCCGACGGCCTTGACGCTCACCGCCTCACGACCGTCGAGCATCGCCGCCCCCTCGGCGAACCGCCCCTGAGGGCTGGATGCCTGCAGCCGCTTGCCGATGAAGTTGCGCTCGAACTGCCGAGCGATCCGGTGGACGGAGTGACCCTCGGGCATCTCAGGCCCGCGGATCGGGAAGGAGCGAGCCGTCGCGTTCGAAATCCGCGATCTGGCCGATGCGACGCACGTGGCGCTCTTCGTCTGAGAACGGAGTGGAGATGAAGCGGTCGATGAACGAGGTGACCTCTTCGAACGTGTGCTGGCGTGCACCGATCGAGATCACGTTCGCATCGTTGTGCTCACGAGCCAGCTCAGCTGTCGAGAGGTTCCACACCAGTGCCGCGCGGACGCCCTGAACCTTGTTCGCCGCAATCTGTTCGCCGTTGCCCGAGCCGCCGAACACGACGCCCAGGGCATCGACGCCCGCCGTCTGATCGGCGACGACGCCCTGCGCTGCACGGATGCAGAAGGCCGGGTAATCGTCGACGGCGTCGTACTCGAGCGGACCGTGGTCGATGACGTCGTGCCTCGCGGCGCGCAGGTGCTCCTGCAGCTTCGTGGAGAATTCCAGTCCCGCGTGGTCTGTGGCGATATGGATGCGCATGCTCACCATCCTAGAAGCGTCGGTGTGCCCGCCCGCGTCAGGGCACCAGACCGGCGGCAGCGGGCTTGAAGCCCAGCCGCACGTTTTCGCAATCACCGGCGCGCGACACGTCGTACCAGGGGCCGAGGTCGGTCAGGTGCGGGCGGTCGGCCGCCGGCGTGCCCTCCAGCCGCTCGATCACGAGGTCTACCAGGCCGGCGACGAACGCCGGATGGACGCCGGGCGTCTGGGTGCGAGTCGCGAGAAGACCTGCCTGGACAGCGGACTCCATCGCCTCGGTGTCCAGATCCCACATGACCTCCATATGGTCGCTGACGAATCCAAGTGGCACGATCACGACGGCCTTCGCCCCGGATGCAGGCAGCTCGGCGATCACATCGTTGATGTCGGGCTCGAGCCATGGCTGCGTCGGAGGACCCGAACGCGACTGGAACACCAGCTGCCACGGCACCGTCCGGCCACCCGTGACGGCGGCGAGGTTCTCGATGATGTGCGCGGCGACGGCCCGGTGCTGTGCGACATACGCGCCGCCCTCACCCCACTCGACAGTCCGTGGTCCTGAGCGCTCGGCGTCGGCGGTGGGGATGGAGTGGGTGGAGAAGAGCACATGGATGTCGGATGCCGGGATCCCCTGCTCCAGGAACGCCACGACTGCGGCATCCACACCCTCCTGGAACGGCTGAACGAAGCCGGGATGGTCGAAGTAGAGGCGCACCTTGTCCGCGGTCACGCGCTCTTCGAGGCCCGCATCGGTGATGGCGCGTGCGATGTCCTCGCGGTACTGCCGATCACTGGAATACGAGCTGTAGGCACTGGTCGCGAGCACCAGCAGCGTCGCGTGTCCGTCGTCGGCGGCGGCTGTGAAGGCCTCGTCGAGATACGGTTCCGAGTTCCGGTTGCCCCAATACACCGGCAGATCGAGGCCTCGGCCTGCGATCTCTGCTTCGAGAGCGGCCTTGAGCGCGCGATTCTGAGCGTTGATCGGGCTGACGCCGCCGAAATGGCGGTAGTGATGCGCCACCTCTTCCAGCCGCTCGTCCGGGATTCCTCGGCCCCTCGTCACGTTGCGCAGGAACGGAATCACTTCGTCCTGACCTTCCGGCCCGCCGAAACTGGCGAGCACCAGAGCGTCGTACGCCACCGGCGTCTCGACGAACTCGGGGCCGCCCGCGGCGGCGGATGATGCGAAGGGTACGAGGTTCGGATCGGGTGCAGTCACTCTTCCATCTTTCCACCACTGCGCACCGACAACGCCCGGGTCCTGGCGTAGGCTGTCATGGTTGCCGTCGGCGCCAGCCGCGTCGGATCTCGGCGCCGACCCGAACCCCTGGGAGAATCAGCTGTGCCTGGAGAGAACCTCACCCGAATCGAAGCTCAGGAGCGTCGTGCTCTCATCGACACCCAGTCGTACGGAATCTCGCTCGATCTGACGAAGGGCGCAGAGGTCTTCGGATCGCGCAGCGTCGTGCACTTCCGGGCGACACCGGGAAGCTTCACCTTCATCGACCTGATCGCGCGCGACGTGCGCGAGATCTCCCTCAACGGCGAACAGCTCGATCCGGACGAGGTCTTCGACGACTCCCGCATCGCGCTGTCGGGCCTCCAGGAGGAGAACGTCCTCGTCGTCGACGCCGACTGCCTGTACACCAACACCGGCGAAGGGCTGCATCGTTTCGTCGATCCGGTGGACGGCGAGGTGTACCTCTACTCGCAGTTCGAGGTGCCCGATTCGCGCCGCGTCTTCGCAGTGTTCGAGCAGCCTGACCTGAAGGCGACGTTCCAGTTCACGATCACGGCACCCGAGGCCTGGAAGGTCATCTCCAACTCCCCGACTCCGGAGCCGATCAAGCACGACGAGAACGAGACCGCCACGTGGGGATTCGAACCCACTCCGCGCATCTCCTCCTACATCACCGCTCTCATCGCCGGGCCGTACGAGTCCACATTCTCCGAGCTGACGAGCGCGTCCGGCAACGTCATCCCGCTCGGCGTCTACGGTCGCAAGAGCCTGTGGCAGCACCTCGACGCCGACTACATCTTCGACAAGACGCGCGAGGGTTTCGCGTACTACGAGGAGAAGTTCGGTGTCCCGTACCCGTTCGCGAAGTACGACCAGCTGTTCGTCCCTGAGTTCAACGCCGGAGCCATGGAGAACGCGGGCGCGGTCACTTTCACCGAGACGTACGTATTCCGCAGCAAGGTGACGGATGCCGTCAAGGAGCGCCGCGTCGTCACGATCCTGCACGAGCTCGCGCACATGTGGTTCGGTGACCTCGTCACCATGAAGTGGTGGAACGACCTGTGGCTGAATGAGTCGTTCGCCGAATGGGCGTCTACCATCGCCACCGCAGAGGCCACCGAGTGGACCGAGGCGTGGACGACGTTCAATGCCATGGAGAAGACCTGGGCCTATCGTCAGGACCAGCTGCCCTCCACGCACCCGATCGTCGCCGAGATCAACGACCTCGAGGACGTCCAGGTCAACTTCGACGGCATCACGTACGCCAAGGGCGGATCGGTGCTCAAGCAGCTCGCGGCCTGGGTCGGCATCGAGGCGTTCTTCGCCGGCGTCGGACAGTACTTCCAGAAGCACGCGTGGGGCAACACCGAGGTGACCGACCTGCTGACAGAGCTCGAAGCCACCAGCGGCCGTGACCTCAGCACGTGGTCCAAGAAGTGGCTCGAGACCGCAGGGGTCAACACGCTCTCCCCTGTCATCGCTGAGGATTCCGACGGAGTCATCACTCGATTCGCGGTCACTCAGACGGCACCCGCTGACTACCCCACGATCCGCCCGCACCGCCTCGGCATCGGTTTCTACGACCTCCTCGACGGAGCCCTCACCCGCACGCACTACGCGGAGGTCGACGTCGACGGCGACCGCACCGAGGTCCCAGAGCTGCAGGGCCGCAAGCGCCCCGACCTCGTACTGCTCAACGACAACGACCTCGCCTATGCGAAGATCCGCCTCGACGAGCGGTCGCTGTCCACCGCGATCGATCATCTCGGCGCGATCGCCGACCCGCTCGCCCGCTCTCTCGTCTGGGGTGCGGCCTGGGATCAGACCCGCGATGCAGAGAGCGCAGCATCCGACTACATCGAGCTCGTGCTGCGCAACATCGGCAAGGAATCCGAGTCGACCACGGTTCGCACCACGCTCGCGCAGCTGCGCACCGCTGCAACCCTGTACGTTGCACCCTCCGAGCGGGATGCCGCGCGTCTGAAGATCGCCGACGGCCTGTGGGATCTCGCACATGGAGCCGAAGCCGGAAGCGACAGCCAGCTGCAGTTCGTCACCGCCTTTGCGAACACACTCGTGAACACCGAGCATGCAGGCATCGTCGGGCGCCTGCGCTCGGGCGAAGAGACTCTTCCCGGCCTCGAGATCGACACCGACCTCTCATGGCAGCTTCTCGTCGGCCTGGCCTCGATCGGAGCGACGGACGTCGCCTCCATCGACGCCGCCCTCGCGGCGGACAACACGTCCAAGGGCGCGGAGTTCGCCGCTCAGGCTCGTGCGGCGCTGCCGACGCAGGCGGACAAGCGCGCGGCCTGGGCCTCGCTGATCGACGACGCCACCCTGCCCAACACGATCGTGCGTTCCGCGGCCCTCGGCTTCGGACATCCCAACAGCACGGGAGTGCTCGGCGAGTTCGTGGCGGACTACTTCGACATGCTGGTGCCGGTCTGGGAGTCGCGCACGTATCAGATCGCCAGCTACCTCATCGTCGGGCTCTACCCGACGTCGCTCGCGAACGCTGCGCTGCGTGACGCCACGCGCGCCTGGCTCTCGGCGAACGGCGAGGCAGCGCCAGCCCTGCGACGCCTCGTCAGCGAAGGCCTCGCCGACGTGGAGCGCGCGCTCGCAGCGCAGTCCCGCGATGCCGAAGTGGACGAAAGTCACAACTGACGCACCCCGCTCCGACCGGGCCTCTGCGACGCTGCCATCCAGCTGCCGCAGAGGCCCGATCGCTAGGATCGGAGGGTGCTGATGCTTCCCTTTGATACGACCCCGACGCCGGATTCGGCGAACGAGGTGTCGACATCGTTCCTCACGATCCTCAAGGACATCGGCGGCAGGGCGATCGCCATTGCGATCATCGTCGTGGTCGCTTTCCTGATCGGGCTCGCGCTCCGATTCGTCGTCCGCAGGGTCGTGCACCGCATCGTCGACGGTGCGAAATCGAAGGCCAATGTCGAAGACACCCAGGCGCTGGAGCGATCACCGCTCGCGGACATGCGTCTGATCCAGCGCACCCGCACTCTCGGCAGCATCCTGCAGAACATCATCAATGTGGCTGTCGTGGTCGTCGGGCTGTTGATGGTCATGGCGGTGATCGCTCCCGACTTGATCGCGTCGCTCACGCTGCTCACCGCGGCGCTGGGCGCCGGGCTCGGCTTCGGCGCCCAGAACATCGTCAAGGACGTTCTGAACGGCCTCTTCATCGTGGCCGAGGATCAGATCGGCATCGGCGATGTCGTGGACACCGGGCTCGCCAGCGGCGTCGTCGAGCATGTCAGCGTGCGCGTCACGCAGGTGCGCGACGTCAACGGCACGCTCTGGTACGTACGCAACGGCGAGATGCTGCGCATCGGAAACATGTCGCAGGGATGGGCGCGCGCGATCATCGACCTCGGCGTGCCCGTGGATGCCGACGTTCCGGAGGTCGAGGCCGCGCTCCTCGAAGCGGCGCTGGGGCTCTCGAAGGATCCGAAGTGGCGCACACGCATCATCGAGCGACCGGAGGTGTGGGGCCTTGAATCGATATCAGGCGAGGCCCTCGTCATCCGTGTCGTGCTGAAGACCCGCGCGAATGCGAAGGATGACGTCGCACGTGAGCTGCGCATGCGGCTCAAGCGCGCGATCGAGGAGCTGGGGCTCACGGTCCCGAGTCTGGAATCCGTCGTCCCGACCGGCCCGGAGGGCGCACGGCGTGTGCGCGGCGCGAACCCGCCCACCACCAAACCGAACGCCGTCACCGGAGTGCCGCCCGTCTCGCGCGGCATCTGGCGCAAGAAGGACACCCGGCCAGCGTCGAAGGACACACGGCCTACCCCCGAGGATGAAGCATGACGTTCTACGATGAGGTCGGCGGCTACGCCACGTTCGAGAAGATCGTCGGCACCTTCTATCGTGAGGTCGCACTCGACCCGGTGCTCCGCCGGATGTATCCGGAAGAGGACCTCGGCCCTGCGGCAGAGCGGTTCACGCTCTTCCTCGCCCAGTACTGGGGCGGTCCCTCCACCTACAGCGAGACCCGCGGACACCCTCGCCTGCGGATGCGCCATATGCCGTTCCACGTCGACCCCGACGCGCGCGACCGCTGGCTGCGCTGCATGCGCACATCACTCGATGAAGTGCAGCTGTCCCCGCTGCACGATTCCACGTTGTGGGACTACCTGGAGCGCGCCGCGTATGCCATGGTGAACACAATGGAGCCGTCGGGTATTGGCCCCGCACCCGCAGGGCGATCGACGCTCGAGACCCGCAGCAGCAGTCAGGATTCAACGGAGACCCCATGACCACCACGCCCCTTTCCGCAGATGTTCTGGTCATCGGATGGGGGTTGGCGGGCCTTGTCGCAGCCACCGAGGCCACGGCCGCCGGCAAGCGGGTGATCCTCATCGATCAAGAACCCCGCTCGAATCTCGGCGGACAGGCATGGTGGTCGTTCGGCGGGCTGTTCCTGATCGACTCCCCCGAGCAGCGACGCCTCGGCATCAAGGACTCGTTGGAACTCGCGACCCAGGACTGGTTCGGCAATGCCGGATTCGACCGGGATGAGGACCGCTGGCCTCGCGCCTGGGCCGATGCGTACCTGCAGTTCGCGGCCGGCGAGAAACGCGCCTGGCTGCGTGAACGCGGCGTCGGGTTCTTCCCTGTGGTGGGTTGGGCGGAGCGCGGCGGATACGGCGCGATCGGCCCCGGCAACTCGGTGCCCAGATTCCATATCACCTGGGGCACCGGTCCCGGAATCGTCGCTCCGTTCGCGGATGCTGCGCATCGCGCAGAAGAGGCGGGCACCCTCACGATCCTCCCCCGTCATCGCGTCACAGAGCTGATCGTTACCGGCGGTGCTGTGGTCGGGGCGAGGGGCGAGCTGCTGGCGGATGACGTCGCTGCGCGAGGGGCGGTGTCATCTCGCGAGGTCGTGGGCGACTTCGAGGTCACCGCTGGTGCCACGGTCGTCTCCTCCGGCGGTATCGGAGGCAACCACGATCTGGTGCGTGCAGCGTGGCCGGACCGCCTCGGCACTCCCCCGTCGCACATGCTCTCCGGGGTGCCCGCGTACGTGGACGGCTCGATGCATGCGGTCTCGGAGGCCGCAGGGGCGCATCTGATCAATGGCGATCGAATGTGGCACTACGTCGAGGGAATCAAGAACTGGGATCCGGTGTGGCCCGCGCACGGCATCCGGATCCTTCCCGGTCCCTCGTCGCTCTGGTTCGACGCCACCGGCGCGCGCCTCCCTGTTCCGCTGTTTCCGGGGTTCGACACTCTCGGCACACTCGCGCACCTGCGCACCACAGGACACGACCATTCCTGGTTCGTCACGTCACGCCAGATCGTCGAGAAGGAGTTCGCTCTGTCCGGCAGCGAGCAGAACCCCGACCTCACGGGCAAGGATGTCGCTCTGCTGTTGAAGTCGCGGCTCGCGAAAGGTCCGACCGGGCCCGTGCAGGCGTTCCTGGACGAGGGCGAAGATTTCATCGTCGAGAACGATCTCGACTCCCTTCTCGAGCAGATGAGCAAGGCCGAGGACGGCGACCTGCTCGATCTGGAGCGCGTACGTCGAGAGGTCATCGCTCGCGACCGGGAGATCGACAACGACTTCTCGAAGGACGCGCAGATCGGGATGCTGCGGTCCATGCGCAGCTACCGTGGCGACAAGCTCATCCGCACCGCCAATCCGCACCGGCTGCAGGACCCGTCCGCCGGCCCGATGATCGCGGTGAAGCTGCACGTGCTCACGCGCAAGTCGCTCGGCGGCATCGAGACAGATCTCGACGGACGCGCACTCGGTGCAGACGGATCAGTCATTCCCGGTCTCTACGCGGCCGGTGAGGCCAGTGGTTTCGGCGGCGGCGGCATGCACGGATACCGCGCACTGGAGGGAACATTCCTCGGTGGCTGCCTCTTCTCCGGGCGGCAGGCGGGTCGCGCGGCTGCGCGCTGACTCGGGACTACCGGCTCGGGATTACTTCTGGGTTCCGGTGCTGCGCACTGCCGTCAGCCCTGTTGCCATCGGGCCGCGCGCAAGCACGTGGCCACGGCGGAACGCGAGCCGAGTCCAACGACCCGACGTGGTCACCGGCACGCGCTCCTCACCGGAGATGAAACCGAACGCGTGTGCGGTGAAGGCGACGCCGCGCGCGAGACCCCCTAGATCCTCGTCTGGCTCACCCCAGATCGCCGCTCTGAGAGCTCGCACCGCTTCTTCGCCCGCACCGGGGGTCGCTCCGCGCGCCACCGCGGATATACCCCACTGCGCGCGTTGCGCGATCGTCGCGGATCCGAGTTCGCCAGCGGGTTCCCATCCACCGCGCGGCGGCGCCACACCCGCCCAGGCGGGTGAGCGGCCGGTCTCGGGCAGGGTCAGCATCCGCTCGTCCTGATCCTGGGCGAGCTCGTCGACGACGATGTCGCATTCCAGTTCGGGGTCTGCGTGCACGATCCTCATGGCGAGGATCGTAGGCGTCTGGTCGAACAGTCCCTGTGGCGCGAGCGCAGACGCGGTCAACGCGAGGACGCCATGCTTCCCCTGCAAGCGGATGCCGTCGTCCGAGACCAGCATCGCGCGACCGAGGAACGTGAGGACATCTCGGGCGGTGTCGGAATCGGCGAGGACGAGGCGAGGGGGCACGCGTTCTAAACTACCAACGAGGCGACCCCATGGTCGCGGGGAGGAGCGCCATGAGCGCAGATGCACAGGCTCAGGCATCCGTCGACCACCTGCTGGAGGTGCTGGACCTCGACGAGACGCAGGCACGCACCGCGGAAGACATCTTCACCGGGCGATCGCACAGCATGCCGACCGGGCGCATCTACGGCGGCCAGGTGCTCGGCCAGACACTCATCGCCGCTGAGCGGACGATGTCGGAGGATCGTGCGGTGCACTCGATGCACGGGTACTTCCTGCGTCCCGGCGACTCATCTCGCGGACTCACCATCGCGGTGGATCGCATCCATGATGGCCGATCCTTCTCCACCCGACGATCGCAGGCCTACCAGAACGGGGTTCCGATCTTCTCGATGATCGCGTCGTTCCAGGACGAGGCGCCAGGTGTCGAACACGCGCGACCGATGCCGGAGGGTATTCCGGCCCCGGATGACATCCCGTCAGATGAACTTCGTGTGGCGGGGGTCCACCCACAGGCGCTGCGGATGCTGACCGATCGCCCGGTCGATATGCGTCACGTCGAATCGCCGTTGTACGTCGTGGCAGACGGCGAACGCAAGCCTCAGCAAGCGGTCTGGATGCGGATGCGCGCGCCGATGCCGGAGGATCCTCGGTTGCACCGGGCCGCCCTCGCCTATCTCAGCGACATGAGCATCCAGGAGTCGATCCTGCGCGCCCACGGAGTGCCGTGGGCGACACCGGGGTTGAAGGTCGCCAGCCTCGATCACGCGATGTGGTGGCACCGCCCGGCGCGTGTGGACGACTGGCTGCTGTACGTGCAGGAATCCCCGAATGCCCGTGGCGGCCGCGGACTCGCCACCGGCCGCATCTACACGCAGGATGGCGTGCTGGCCGCGAGCGTGACGCAGGAGATCATGATCCGGGTGCCCGAGGCGGGCTGATCCCCGCCCCCGAGGGCACCTGCGCGACTCAGCGGTGCGCGTACGTGATCGGCTCGCCGATGTACGGCGACCAAGCATCGCGCATCTCGGGTGTGATGCGTGTGGGGCGCCCGGTCTCGGCATCCACGAGCACGATGACGGCGGTCGAGCGCGCGTACAGCACGCGCGTCTCGTTCTCCGGGTCGTTGAACACCTCGTAGCAGACCTCGAGGCTCGACCCGCCGAGCTTGCCGAACCACATCTGCACTTCGAGCGGCCGCCGCTGATAGGGCACGGGTGCGAGGTACTCGATCTCCTGCCGTGCGATGAGCGTCAGAGTCCCCGCCTCGATGCCGGAGTTCAGTACGGCCGTCGGCGGGGCTGTCTCCCCCTCCTCCGCCTTCCAGAAGGCACGGACGCGCGCCTCCTCGAGAAGCTTGAGCATCGAGGTGTTGTTGACGTGATTGAACGCGTCGAGATCCCCCCACCGCAGGTGGATGGGGACATGCAGCCGCGACGTCGCGCCGATGGGGACGTCAGTCACGCGTCAGCTTGCGGTGGGTGGAGCGGTGCGGGTTGGCCGCGTCCGGGCCGAGTCGCTCGATCTTGTTCTGCTCGTAAGCCTCGAAGTTGCCCTCGAACCAGTGCCACTGCGCCGGGTTCTCGTCCGTGCCCTCGTAGGCGAGGATGTGCGTGGCGATTCGGTCGAGGAACCACCGATCGTGGGTGATGACCACAGCGCAACCGGGGAACTCGAGAAGTGCGTTCTCGAGCGAGCCCAGGGTTTCGATATCCAGATCGTTGGTCGGCTCGTCGAGAAGGAGCAGGTTACCGCCCTCCTTGAGAGTCAGAGCGAGGTTCAGGCGGTTTCGCTCGCCACCGGAGAGGATGCCCGCCTTCTTCTGCTGGTCCGGCCCCTTGAAACCGAACTTCGACACGTAGGCGCGCGACGGGATCTCGGTCTTGCCCACCGTGATGAAGTCGAGCCCGTCGGACACGACCTCCCAGAGGTTCTTGTTCGGATCGATGTTGGAGCGAGACTGGTCGACGTAGCTGATCTTGACGGTCTCGCCGATCTTGAGATCGCCACCGTCGAGCGGCTCGAGGCCGACGATCGTCTTGAACAATGTCGTCTTTCCGACACCGTTCGCGCCGATGATGCCGACGATGCCGTTGGGCGGAAGACTGAAGCTGAGTCCGTCGATGAGCGTACGGTCTCCGAACCCCTTCTTCAGCTTCTTCGCCTCGATGACGATGCTGCCGAGACGCGGACCCGCAGGAATCTGGATCTCTTCGAAATCGAGTTTCCTGGTGCGCTCCGCCTCGGTGGCCATCTCCTCATAGCGGGCCAGGCGCGCCTTCGACTTGGTCTGGCGCCCCTTGGCACTCGAACGCACCCATTCGAGCTCGTCCTTCAGCCGCTTGGCGAGCTTGGCGTCCTTCTTGCCCTGGATGGCCAGACGCTCGCCCTTCTTCTCCAGGTATGTGGAGTAGTTGCCCTCGTATCCGATCAGGCGGCCACGGTCGACTTCGGCGATCCATTCCGCGACGTTGTCGAGGAAGTACCGGTCGTGGGTGATGGCGATGACTGCGCCCTTGTACGCCTGCAGATGCTGCTCGAGCCAGAGCACGCTCTCGGCGTCGAGGTGGTTGGTGGGCTCGTCGAGGAGCAGCAGGTCCGGCTTCTGCAGGAGCAGCTTGGCGAGTGCCACGCGGCGCTTCTCACCACCGGAGAGAGGAGCGATCTCGGCGTCGCCCGGAGGGGTGCGCAGCGCATCCATCGCCTGCTCGAGCTGGGAGTCGAGGTCCCAGCCATCAGCCGCGTCGATCTCTTCCTGAAGCACACCCATCTCAGCGAGCAGCGTGTCGAAATCCGCGTCAGGATCGGCCATCTGCGCCGAGATCTCGTTGAAGCGGTCGAGCTTCGGCTTGATGGCCACGCCATCCTGGATGTTCTCCAGCACGGTCTTCGTCTCGTCGAGCTCCGGCTCCTGCATGAGGATGCCGACCGTATACCCGGGAGACAGTTTCGCCTCGCCGTTCGACGGGATGTCGAGACCCGCCATGATCTTGAGGATCGTCGACTTACCGGCGCCGTTCGGGCCCACCATGCCGATCTTCGCCCCGGGGAGGAATGACATCGTCACGTCATCGAGGATGAGCTTGTCGCCCACCGCCTTGCGCGCACGAACCATCGAGTAGATGTACTCAGCCACTGAGAACCGCTCCTTTTGTAGGCGTCGAAGATCGACACTCCAGCCTACCGGCTATGGATCACCAGTCGATCGGGCGCGTGTTGCCGACGAGGCAGCGGCCTTCGGCGAGTTGATCGACGACCGCTGTGACCGGCTCGCCCGTGGACGGACCGACCTGCCCGATGAGGCAGTCTTCCTCACCCCACCGTACCGAGAACTGCAGGCTCTCGACCGGGTTGCCCACGGTGGTCAAGTCCTGCGTCACCTGCATCGCGGTTCGATCGAATCCGGCCGCGACCAGAGCGTCGACATAGGCACGACCGGAGCCGCGCTGGTCCGATGCCCATACCTGTCCGGTGACCGCTGAGAAGATCGGCAGGTTCTCATCGGCTGAGCCGTCTGGCTGATAGCGCGGGACCTCCTGCGCTGGAGACGCGGTCGACGGCGGCTCCGGATTCGCCGACGGCGATACTGCTGGATCCGGCGCACACGCCGCCAGGGCTAAGCCCACGAGAACAATCGCCGAGGCCGCCGGGAGACGCAAGCGGACGGCGGGGAGTCTACGACGAGGCACGCTCCGATTCTATGGGCGCGCCCGCTCTCGCTCCCCGCCGGGGCGCTGCGCCCGCGGATGCTCAGGCACAGCAGCCGCCGCGTCGGCGCTTCAGTCCCCGGTCGACCACGGGGTGCCTCCGAGCGCCATCGCCGGTTCAAGGGACCCGACGCCCTCGTCCTCGGCGCTGTCATCCATCGCAGGGTCCGACTCCGCATCGAGCACCTCCCCCGTTGCATGGTCGACGCCGACGGGTGCCGAATCCTGCCCGGACGACGGACGACTCGCCTTCACGAAAGCGCTTGCACCCCAACGCAGGTCATGCCCGATCGCCTCCGCCTCGATATCGGCGCTCATGCCCTTGCGCTCCGCGTTCTCCCACTCGCGCAGCTTCAGTTTGCCGGTCACGATCACGGCATCTCCCTGGTGCAGCGACGACTTGGCGTGATCGGCGAGCTGGCGGAAGGCGGAGACGTTGTACCAATTGGTGCCGGCGTAGCGTACATTCATCCATGTGACTAGGAATCCACGCAGAGCCGCGATCTACGCTCGCATCTCGCAAGATACTGAAGGCGCCGAAGTAGGCGTAAGCAATCAGGTTGCGTCGGCGCGCGCACTGGCACAAGACCACGGCCTCGAGGTTGTCGCAACGTATCAGGACAACGACACCGGTGCGTCGTCGCTGTCGAAGAAGGCACGCCCCGACTTCGCCGCGCTCATCGCTGCCGCCGCGCGTGGCGAGTTCGAAGTGATCCTCGCCTATTCGATGAGTCGTCTTACGCGTCGGCCTGCCGAGTGGGAAACGCTCATCACGCTCGCCCAGACGCACAAGATCGAGTTCATCTATCGAGTCTCACCGCGCTACGACCTCAACACCGCAGACGGGCGCGCCACGGCTCGCACGGTCGCGGCTTGGGATGCGGCCGAGGCCGAGCGGACAGGCGAGCGCGTGCGCATGGCCAAGACCGCCGCGCTAGCGAAGGGCAAAGACCTCGGTGGCCCTCGGCCGTTCGGCTGGGAACCCAGCCGCCGCGAGCACCGCCCCGCCGAAGCCGAGGCTATCCGGTCCGCCGCCGCCGCGATCCTGGCTGGCGCCTCGGTCAGCTCAGTCGCGAAGGCGTGGACGGCCGCTGGCATCGCTCCCCCGCGCGCTGGACGCCCGAGCCGCAACGGCGGCACAGCATCGCACCAGTGGCGGCCGCAGGCCGTGCGCCACATCTTGAGCAACCCTCGCCAGATTGGGCGCATGGTCGTCAAAGGCGTCGACTATGGCCGCGTTGCTGAACCGATCCTCACGGATCACGACCACGCCGCGCTGCTGGCGATTTTCGCGAACCCGGCACGCAAGCCCAAGCGCGGACCCGAACCTCTCACGTCGACCGCGCAACAGCTGGTCAAGTGCGGCACCTGTGGCGGCAGCATGAGCGCTGGCTACTCGCGCGGCTATCGCTCCATCCGATGCGCCGACGCGAGCTATCGCCCCGGCCCTCACCCCGTGATCGCGCTTACGATCGCCGAAGCCCAACTCGGCGCGGCCGCACTCTGGGCCCTTACCTTTCAACAGCCCAAAGAGATCGAGAGCGTCACACCCGAGGTTGCCACGCTCCAAGTAAAGATCGCCGACGACAAAGCGAAGCTCGAGCGTGTGACCGCCGCATTCATCGGCGGCATCGGGGATCTCGATTATCTCGGGCGCGAATCAGTCACGCTGAAAGGCGCGATCGCCGACGCGCAGAGTCGTCTGGATGCACTACTGGCTCATAGTGACTCGGCGGGCGCGGTTGCCGTTGCGCGGCAGTTTGTCACCGGATGGGGTGAGGGTGCCTCGCTAATCGAGATCAGTCCCGAGAAGGCCTTCGGCGGCGCATGGGGTGAGTACTGGCAGAGTCTTGAGATCCCCGCGCGTCGCCGCCTCTTGCGCGGCCTCTTCCGCGATATCCGCACGGTCGCTGCCGACGATAGCGACCCTGGACGCTTCATCTATGACGGCGTGCGCCTTCACGTGAGCGCTGCCGAGCCGAGACCCTTTGACCTATCCAACCTCAACCCCGACGACGCATTCTAAGAGAGAAGAGAGAACGTTGAATCAGATGGCCCCCGACGAGAGGCGAGCAGTAACTCCCCCGCTCCCCAACCAGAACGTACTCATGCTAGAAAACATGAAGCGCGAGAAGGAGAAGACCGACGCATTCAACGCACTCGCATCGCGTGTGCTCAACGCAACCGAGCGCGCGAAGACGCTCGGCTTCATGCTCGGCGAAGATCGGACAGTCAAGAACGCCGATGCAGTCAGCGGCCCGTTCAGACTCTCACGACCGGCGCGCAGCATGGCCGACCAAGGCGCAAGTGTCGGGCGTCTGACGCTCGAGCAGGTGGAGCGCAAGCTCGATGAGATCGGCGCCTCGCGATGATGGGTCACAGCTTCGACCTATGGCGCGCACTCGATGGCTGGAGCGGCGGGTGCCGCGCGCATGGCGGTCGCACTGCACTCAACCGCACCCAGCGAGCCGCGAAGGTAGATCTCATCGAGTCGTGCGCCGCGCGGCAGGCAATGAGCTACCTCTCCAACATCGAGAGCATGACGGCGGACCTAACGCGGCACCCCGACGACAGGTGGACACATATATATCTCAAAAGGGCACTCGTTGAGGCCGATGCGCATGGCATCGGCGCGGCGCATCCCGAGATGCTCAACGCCCAGTTAGTACTGTCGCGCTGGACTGCGGAACGAGTGATTCCGAGCATGAGTTCATCTGCAGTCTGATCGGAGACATGAACCATGACCGAGGCAGTTCACACGCTGGAGGAAGCTGCTGAGATCCTCCGCGTGCCGTACCGCACGCTCCGAGATGGTGTCTACGCGGGACGTTGGCCGCACCGCAAGATATCCGAGCGCAAGAGGCTCATGACAGACGAAGATATTCAGGCGGTGCTCGATCTCACGGCTACCCAGCCATCCCCCACTGCGAACCCGAGCGAGTTCGCCGCCCGGACGACCAAAGCAAACGTCCTCGCACTCATGGATGGTTGAACCATCGCCCCGTAACACCCGCGAACGCCCTGGTGGGTGAAGCCGAACCTCGACCCCGACGCGATATCAGCACCTAAACTCCTAGACGCTCCGCTCCATAACCCGCTCATCTGGCTTTCCTCTCTGGGCCAGGTGGGCGGGTTTCTACCTAGCTCGACCCCTTCCGGCGTCCGACTCCTAGACTCCGCCGCATCAGGGCAGTAAACGCCAAGGCGCGGCTAGAGAGTCGCCACACCTCGAAGGACGGTACGCATGACCAATGACCCCTATGCCCCATACGGGCCGAACGTAAAGCTCTACCCCGCCAAGGGCGCAGGCTGGACGGCAACGACGGGCAGGATCGAGCAAACCAACGCTCTCGGCGTGACGCTCTCCTACTCGAACCCCGTCAATAAGCGCTTCACCACGACTTCGACTTTTCCGCTCTCATCGATCGACAGGATCGAGTACATCGCGGTTACCTCGGCCATCGATCACGAGATCGACCGCGAAACCGACGCGAGCATCGCCGAGAAAGCCCGCGAGATCCGGGCGGACGGTCAACTAGAGATCATCGCCAGCGCCTCGGAAGAACTCGCAGAGCGCAACGGCGAACACACCCGGCGTGGCATTCGCGAGGTGAGCGCAGCGTGACTGTTGCCGAGGGCATCACCCCCGACCCCGTAAGTAAGCCTCTCGCGCTCGCTAGCCGCCTCGGCCTTGCCGTACTCCCCATACGCGACGACGGCTCTAAGCGCCCCGCCGGTCGCCTCGGTGTCTATGACGCGACAACCGACCCTCAGCGCATCGTGGATCTCTGGACAGACCACCCCGGCTCGCTCGTCGGCGTCGCATGCGGCGCGAGCGGTCTGCTCGTCGTGGACATCGACCGACACGAAGGCGGCGCGGATGGATTCGCCAGTCTCGATGCGGCGGCGGTCGATCTTCCCGAGACCTGGCAGCACGCCTCGCTCTCGGGCAAGGGCTCGCATCTGGTCTATGCCGCGCCCGAAGGTGCCGCAGGCGGCTCGTCGCTCGCTGGCGTCGACCTCAAGGGCGCAGGCGGCTACATCGTATGGACTGGCGACGTGCCAGCCTCGCGCGACCTCTTCGCCCCCGCTCCACAGTGGACACTGCGCCCCGCTCGCGAGAACGCCGCGCCGACCCCGGCTCGCGTGGCCGAGTGGATCACCGAGCACGTAGGCGAGCCTGACGCCAAGCTGGCCGACGCTCTTGCTGCTCTCCCCGCGCACGGCGCGCCCGAGTGGAGCAATGAGAATCTCGTCCCGCTAGCCCTGCCGCTCGTGCAGGCCGCTCGCTGGAGTCATGGCGGGGCGCAGGCTCGCGAGCGCTTTGTCGAGCGGTACGCGGCTGGCCAGTGGGCAGACGACGCGCACCGCAGGGATGCCGCGCGCGCGTTCGATCACGCCTTGGCCGAGATTGGCTACCCGGCCGCATTCGCCGCGATCCCCAATATCGAAGTGAGCGCCGAGACACTCCGCGCCTTCGGTTTCGATGCCGCGATCTCGGCGGAGTCGATCACGACCGCCGCACCCGCGCCCTTCAAGATCCTCACACGCGCCGACCTCAAGGCGCTCCCCCGCCCTGACTGGCTCATCGAAGGACTCGTGCAGGAATCGGGCATAGTCGTGCTCGCTGGCGAAGGTGGTCTCGGTAAGTCATTCCTGGCCATCGACTGGGCATGCCGCCTCGCCACTGGCGAGAATTGGTTCGGCCGCAAGGTGAAGCGCGGCAGAGTGCTCTACGTCGCCGGCGAAGGTGTCGAGTTCTTCGATGATCGCCTCACCGCGTGGGAAGAGTACAACTCGCTCCGCGTGCCCGATGAGCGCTTGCAGTACGTCCGCGAAGGCTTCACCCTCTCCGATCCCGCATCGGTCGAGTACATGCGGCAGGCCGTCACCGAGCGCGCTTACGATCTCGTCATCCTCGACACGCTCTCGCAGCTCGCCGAGGTCGAGAACGAGAACGACAACGCGCAGTTAGCCGCCATCATGCGCCAGGCCCGCGCGATCCGCCAGGCGCGGCCAGGGTGCTCGGTGCTCATCGTCCACCACACCAATAAGGGCGAGCGCGGCAAGGTGCGCGGCGCCTCGGCCATCCGCTCAAACGCAGATGCCGTGATCGTTGCCAGGGCATCCGAGGGCGACACCTTCAAGCTCTCCACCAAGCTCGAGCACGACGGCAAGCAAAAGAACGGCGTGGCCGAGGTTCTCCCCGGTTTCCATCTGCTCGACGCTGGCCTCTCTGCCGTAGTCGAACGCCAGGGCGCAGCGGACCCCGACGCGCAGGCGATCGAACAGGTACTGGCCAACCCCGGCGAGCACGCTATCTCAGAGTTCCTGATCGCCCGCGGCGAGAACGATCCCGCCACAGCAAAGAGAATCAAACGCAAGCTCGGCGACCTTGCCGAAGCTGGCCGGGTAGTCGTCACTGGATCGACCTCGGCCAGGCGCTGGCAGGCACTTGGACACGATTGAGTAACCCGATGTCCAAGACGAATCCCCCGGAATCCTTGATTTTCCGGGGGATTCTGTCTTGTCCAAGTCGACTTGGACAACCGTCGCCGACCTTTAGGGAGGCGTCGGCGTCCAAGAGAGTGAAGTCTAAGAGGCGTGAGAAGTGCGACCTCGACCCCCTAGCACCTCTGACACCTAGACTCCGCCGCTATGGCGAAGGCAACAAACTCCGAACGTGACGCGCTCATCGTGCGCATGTGGCACGAAGGCGCGCCCGCCGTTGAGATCGGCAACGCGCTCGGTATTAGTCGTATGGGCGCGTTCTATCACGTCGCTCGGCTCGGACTACAGCGGCGCGACCGAGTGCAGATCTCCAACCCCGTGCGCGCGGAACTTACGAGGCTATGGCACGAAGGCGAGACAGTGCAGGCGATCGCCGACAGGCTCGGACTGAAGCACTCCCACGTAAGCACGGTTGCCAGGGCAGATGGCTTGCCACCTCGCCGCGCATCGAGCACAGGTTCCGCCGAGCGCCATCGAGAGTTGGCGCGGCTATGGGGCGAAGGCGTACCCGCCGCCGAGATCGCCGAACGGTTAGGTCTGGCAGTAAGCAGTGTGGTCAGCATCCGCATGAGGCTTCAACTCCCGCCAAGAAAGACGAAGTACACGGCTGAGCAACTCGACGCGATCCGCCAGCGTTGGGCAGAAGGCGTACCCGCCGCCGAGATCGCCGATCAGATCGGCCGCAGCCGAGAAGGGGTGCTCTCCGCCTCGCTTCGCCTCGGCCTTGAGCCTCGCGGCACAGGCTGGCGACGTGGCGAATTCCCGTCGGAATGCACCCTCCCTGATTGCAGCGCACCCCACCATGCCAGAGGCCTATGTGGTCGGCACTACCAGGCAGCTCTGCGAGCCGAGAAGAGAGCCGCGTGAGCACGCATTCATCCAAAGGCGCAGCGTGGCGACGGTTCCGTGTCGAGATCCTCAACCGCGATGGATGGACATGCCAAGCATGCGGCAATGAGCTGATCGAAGGTCACGCGCAGCGCGAGCATCAACCGACCGTGGATCACATCGTGCCCAAGGCCAAAGACGGACGCGATGAGCACTCAAACGCAGTCGCGATGTGCATGAGATGCAACGGCCTTAAGGGCGACAAGAGCGCACCCCCTCGGATCGACTGGATCAACACCGATTGGCTGGCGCGCGGCTCATGAGCCCTCTCTCTTTTTTAGAGAGCGACCCCTAGGAGGCCCCGCCTCCTCTTCTTTCTTCACAAACAACCCTGAAATATCCGGAGAGGTCACACATCATGACCGATAGCACCGCAGACCGCTTTGCAAGCGCCGTAGAGCGCTTCGAATCGTCCGCGCCGTGGCTGGGAGATCCTCACGCCCCTGCGCTCGTCACGCTCCACGTACTGGCCGAGACCCTCGACGCTGGCGACCTCACCCCCGCACTGGTCGCGCAGTTCGGTCTGACGTTCCGTAGCCTCGCCAAGCTCGCGCCGACGGCCAACGCCGCCGAGGATCCACTCGAAAAGGCGCTCAGAGACGCTGGCGCGACGTGACGATTCCGCTATTCGCTCTCATCATCGGTGCAGTTCGCTTCAAGGTTCCACATCGCCAAGTCGAAGGGCAAGAATGTCGAGCCCTGAGACTCGGCCCCTCTCGCAATCCATGTGTCGTACCGATCCGCCGTATCGGCGATAACTTCCTGTGTGTCACCGTTGGCCAACGCCCCCGCATCCGCCATCTGCGATGCGAGCGGCTCATGATCGTCGGCGGTGCCGTCCGAGTTGATCAGGTCTTGCGAGTCATTGAATGCACTCATGGCCTGAGCGCACGCCCGCTCATTGTCCTGCTCGAGCGCCTCTACCTTTTCAGCCGAAGGCCCGCACGCTGTCAGCAACAGCATCGACAGGACACCAACACTGGCCACCGGGTATGTGCGCTTCATATTTCAGACATTAGCGGCATGGACTCATGACGCCCTCACCGCCCTACGCCGATATCAAGGCGTGGCCGCCGCCGCGCTACACACCGCCGCTCTCCCCCGACTTCGAAAGCGCCTTCGACCGGCACGCCGCGACCTTCGCGATCGTGTGGGATGCCGCGTTCGGCTACGCGCTCGAAGAGTGGCAGATCCAACTCATTCGCGCGGTGCTTGAAGTCTTCCCCTCTGGCCATCCGCGCGCAGGCCAACTGCGCTGGCAGCAAGCAGTCATCTCGCTTGGCCGGCAGAACGGGAAAACCGAGATCGCCGCAGCGCTTGGCCTCTGGCGACTCATCTCGAAGCCGACGACTCTAGTTATCGGCATCGCCTCGAATGCCGATCAGGCAGGTCTGGTCTATCGCCGCGCCATGCGGGCAGTCAACGGCAACCCCGCACTCTCTAAGCGCTTCAGGCGCACGACCGAGACGCGCGGCCTGCAGACTGCCGAAGGCGGCCGATACGACATCAAGGCCGCCAAGAGCGCCGCGCTCCAAGGTCTGCCCATCGATCTCGGTCTAGTCGATGAGTTGCACCTTCTCCGCCGCGCGCTTTGGGGAGACCTTCTCTCCGGTACAGGTGGCCGCCCTGATTGCATCGTGGTCGGTATCTCGACCGCTGGCGATTCTGACTCAGAATTGCTCATCGACCTCTATAAGCTCGGCGATCAGGCCATCGAAGACAACGGCGCGGCGCGCGTATTCTTCGCGTGCTGGGAGTCGCCAGAGGGTCGCGTGCCCGACGATGACGAGACACTGGGCCGATGGCTCGCGATGGCCAACCCCGCCGTGGCCAGCGGGCGCACAGACCTCGAAGCGCTCATCACGCTCGTGCGCACGAAGCCGCCCCAGGATGCCGTGCGCTATCACCTCAACCGATTCTTGACCTCGACGCGCTCGCCGTACATCGAACCCGCGCTATGGCTCGGCGCAGCGCGCAAGCCTGGCGCGACATTCCCCCGCGATGCGCGAATCGTCTTCAGCTTCGACGCCGCCCCCGGCCTCGATTTCGTTTCCATCGTGGCCACCGCCAGCGCCGACGATGGCACCATCCACTCTGAACTTGTCGCCTCACTGCGTGCGCCTTCACTTGACCGGCTCTTCCGTATCGCGCTGCAGCTCCAGAAATATCGACCGGCGACGTTCGCGATCGATGGCACGTTTCTACGCGCGCTCGGCAAGGATCTCACTAAGCGCGGCTTGCCTGTCATGATCGGCACTTACTCGGACGCGATCAGCGCAAGCGCCATGCTTTACCGGCTCGTCATCACTGGCCAGCTTGCGCACGGCAGGGATGACCTACGCGCGATGCAGATGCAGCGCGCCACGCGTAAGAATGCTGGCGACTCTTTCGTAATCTCGCGCGCCGACTCGTCAACCGAGGTCGATGCCGTCAAGGCCACCGCGCTAGGCGTGCTCGCTCTCGATGTCGCTCCCGCCCCCGCTGGCGTGCAGGTCTTCTAGCTGGACGCCATCGAGGCCCACGAAGACCCCGCACGCCTCGCAGAACCACCAAGCCGCGCGCGGCTCCATCCGCCTCAGGCACCGAGGGCAGTTCGGCGTATCGAGATCATCCACGCCTCGATCATCGCAAAGTCTTCTAGTGAACCTCGACCCCGGTGCACAAGTCATACCTAGACTCCGCCGCGATGCGAGCACCACAGACACCCCTGGCCCGAGCGATGGCTCGACTTTTCAAGCGCGACGACGCGCCGGTTAGCGATCCGATCACGATCCCGTCACGCTCCGAATCCGCCGCCGAAGTCTCGCCCAACGAAGCGCTCACGCTCGGCGCGGTCTATCGCGCGGTCTCCATCCGCGTCGCTGGCCTCTGCCAACTCTCCATCGACGTTGAGCGCGCAGGCAAGACCATTACGACTCCTTCGCTACTCACTCGCCCCGATGTCGATACGTCATACCGGGCCTTCATCGAACAAACCGCCGTGAGCCTCTCACTCGCCGGTAACGCCTACTGGCGCATCACCCGCAATGACCGCCTCGAAGTGTCGAGCCTCGAAGTGCTCAATCCTCACGACGTGACGATTCGCACTAACGCTGCTGGCCGCGTCGTCGGCTTCAGCCATCGCGGCGCTGATCTCAAGACTTCCGAGATCAAGCATCTCTCTAAGCTCCGCGTGCCTGGCACGCCCTATGGCCTCGGTCCAATCCAAGCCGCTCGCGCCGAGCTTCGCGGCGCTATCGACCTTCGCGACTACGCCTCGAAGGTGAGTACCGCGAGCGACGTTCCCACAGGCGTGCTCTCCGCTTCGATGCCTCTCACCGACGAAGAGGCGAAGGCGACCAAAGCCGCGTGGCAGGAATCCCACGGCGGCAAACGTGGCGTGGCAGTGCTCGGCAGCGGACTCACCTACGCCGCAACCTACCTGACCCCCGCTGACGCGCAGTTCCTCGAGTCGCAGCGCTTCAGTGTCATCGCAATCGCTCGACTCTTCGGCGTGCCTGCCTCGCTAATGCTCTCTGGTATCGATGGCTCGGCGCTGACCTACGCGAACATCAGCCAAGAGTGGCTCGGCTTCGTCAAGTTCGGCCTGGCCGACGATATCGCTGAGATCGAAGAGGCCTTCTCCGATCTTCTCCCCCGAGGCCAGCGCGCCCGTTTCAACCCCGAAGCGCTGCTCCGCCTCGACACCACTGGCCGCTACGCCGCGCATGAGTCCGCTCTACGCGCTGGCTGGCTGCTTCCGAGCGAAGTACGCGCGATCGAGAACCTCCCTGAGGTCTCGGACATTGATACTCGCGTGCCGCCCGCACGCCCGACCGAGAAGGCGGCCGCATGAGCGACCTCGAATACCGCAGCTTCCAAGTCCGCGAGGCTGGCCCCGAGACACGCACCTTCAGCGGCATCGCTGTGCCGTGGGATACGCCTGCCGACATTGCGGGTCTCTACACCGAGCGCATCGAGCGCGGCGCCGTCACGATCCCCGCATCCGGCAAGGTGCTGCTCTACTCCCGCCACCGAGATCCCATCGGCCTAGTCACTAAGTGGGAAGACTCCGACGATGGCTGGCGCGTTGAGGCGCGGATCTCACAGACGCCGACCGGCGACGAGGCGTACACGCTGCTTCGCGATGGCGTGGTCGATGAGCTTTCGATCGGCTTCGTTCCGATCGAGCATCGCGAGGACGACGAGACCGGCGACATTACCCGTACGCGCATCGAGGTACGCGAGACCTCCCTTGTTCCCTTCGGCGCCTACGGCGTCGATGCCGCAGTAACCGACGTTCGCTCGGCGGACAACCCAACCCCATCCAGAGAAAGGGCAGTTATGCCTGAAGACAACACCGCCGCCGAGGTTACCGAACTCCGCGCGGCAGTCGATGAGATCGACCGCAAGATCTCCACCCTCGCAGTTCGTACCGACGACGCCCCGAGCGCCGACACGCGCAGCGCTGGCGAGATCCTTAAGGCCATCGTTTCCGGCGATGAGTCCACCATCCGCGCGTACGAAGCCCTCTACGCAGAGCGCGCCTACACCGGCGGCACGACCGCCGACGCGATCGCGAAGCCCGAAGGCATCGTCAACCTGGTCCGCATCTTCGACGCATCCTCGGGAGTGCTCGCCGATGTCTTCAGCACCGGCACCGCACCCGCCAAGGGCAACAACATCGAATTCGCCGAGGTTGGCTCGAACACGATCGACGTGACTGAGCAGGCCGCCGAAGGCGATGACATCACCTTTGGCAAAGTCTCGATCACGCGCCGCACTGCGCCGATCAAGACCTACGCAGGCGGTACGCAGCTCACCCGCCAGGAGATCGAGCGCGCAACCGATGTGAACATGCTCACAACCTCGCTTGAGGCTCTCGCTACCGCCGCAGGCGCTCGCAAGAAGGCAGTACTCCGCGCAGCATTCAACACGCTCGTGACGGCTCGCCGCGCGATCGCCGCAGATGCAGGCGTCGTCGGCCTCGGCGCAACCCTGGCCGCTGGTACCGCTGGCAATTGGGAAGACGCCCTCATCGATGCCGCTCTCAAGTTCGAGCTTGAGAACCTCTCCCCCGAAGCGCTCATCGTTTCCGGCACAGTCTTCAAGAAGCTCCGCAGTCTCACCGTTGCCGGTGAGCGCGTCTTCCGCGTAGGTGAGAAGAACAACTCTGGCACGCTCGACCTGCCTGGCCTCGCTGGCGACTTCGCCGGTATCCCGGTACGGCTCGACTCTGGGCAGACTGGCGATTCGGCAGTGTTTGTCAATGAGCGCGCGATCCGCGCTTATGACTCGCCGCTGGTCTCGCTTAGTGATGAGTCGCTCGTGAATCTCTCCAAGAGCTTCGCTGTCTACCGTTACGGCGCAGTCGCCGCCGAGATCCCCTCGGGCGTCGTCCCCGTCAAGCTGGCGGCCGCGTAAGCCATGACCGCCGCCGATCTGCTCGCCTACATCTCTACCGAGGGTCTCGATCCGACGTCCTCCGAAGAGACGTTCGCGGGCGCGTGCTGGGAGCAGGCCGCCGCGCTGATCTCCCAGCACATCGGCGCGGCCACAGTGCCCACGATCATTACCGAGCGGGCAACCCTCGAAGTGGGCGCCGAACTCTTCCACCGCCGCGATACGAAGAACGGTATTTCGCAGTTCATGAGTACCGACGGCGGGCAGGCGCTCCGAGTTGCGCGCGACCCAATGGTTGCCGCGTATCCGCTACTCGCCCCTTACGTCGGCCGAGGCATCGCATGAGCCTCGCGGCCGAGCGCAAGGCCGTCGCCGCGCTGCTCACCGCTGGCGGCATCCGCACCGCTGCGCACGTACCGAGCGACCCTAAGCCTCCCTTGGCCATGGTTACGCCCGGTACGCCCTACCTCGCCACGCGCGACGACTACACCGGCGACCGCGTAGCTCGCTTTGATATCTGGCTCGTCATCGGCACCGCCATCAGTAACACGGCGCTAGCCGACGCGATGGATGAGCGCATCTCTGAAGTGCTCGCGATCCTCGATGGCTCCGACTGGCTCGTTTACGAAGTGAGCGCCGACCAGTGGGAGCCCGCAGGCGGCAGCAAGTTCGCCGTCGCGATCATCAGCATCTCGAACACCATCACCCCCTAACCACGATTGGAAAATACCGCATGTCAACACGCATCAAGGGCAAGCGCCTCAGTCTGACTCTCGGCGCACCTGGCGTTGAGGTCTGGCAAGACATCAAGGGTCTCACTCTTCAGTCTGAAGACCCCGACGATCCCACCTTCGGAGACATCGCCGATGGCGTAGCCAAGTGGCTACTCTCCGGCACCGCAGTGCAGTCGACCGACGAGACCTCTTTCTGGTCTTACGTCTGGGAGAACGCTGGCCAGCGCGTCGCGTACACCTACGCCGTGCACGGCAACGAAGAGCCGAGCCTAACTCAGCCGCATTTCGTCGGCTTCGTCTACGTCGGCCGCAAGCCTTCACTCGGTGGAGAGGTCAACTCTTCCGGCTATGAGTTCGAATTCGAGTGGGAGTGCGACGGCGAGCCGACGAAGGTGACCGGCACGCCATGACCTTCCAGCGGCTCGGTTCACGCTCTCGCCCGTCGATAACCCTCGACCGCCTTGAGCGTGCAATCGAGCTGCTCGATTACCGGCTCGCGCCGACCCCTGGCGACGACATGACCTACCTCAGCCCATTTCCTGAATCGGAGTGGACGCTCGAGGGGTCGGCCTATCAGTCGCTCGACGCCGGCAGCCTCTACCGCTACGCACGCGAGCACTCGGGCGAGACCGTGGCGTTTACGATCCGGCCTCTCGGTAACGCCATGGCGACCGCGTACGCCCCGCACTACACCGGCGAAGTGGTCATCGGTCCGAAGCCCGCACTCGGCGGCTCGGCCAGCGCCCGATTCTTCGTCTTTGAGTTCGCGTGGGAAGTGCCCGATGAGCCGACGGAGGTGATCGAATGAGCGATCGCATCCGCGTAGAAGGTCTCCGCGAGGCCGTGCGCGCACTCGACCGCGCAGGCGTAGATGCGCAGGACATGAAAGACGTCATGTTTGCGATCGGGATGCTCGTCGTCAACGCGACGATGCCGCCCCGCGACTCCGGCACGCTCGCTGGCACGCTCCGCGCTGGCCGAGGCAAGACCAAGGCCGTAGTACGCGCTGGCGGCGCGAGAGCGCCTTACGCGGGCGTCATTCACTACGGCTGGCCAGGCCACGGCATCCGCCCTCAGCCTTTCCTGTCCGACGCCCTACAGCGCAAGCGCAGCGACATCTTCCGATCGCTCGATCAGGGCGTCTCCCAGATCCTCAAAGCCAACGACCTGTAGCACCCCAACACCCCTCTGAAAGAGAGACACATCATGGCCAAGGCCACCGCTAACAAGTACGACTTCCAGACGCTCACGATGCGCGAGATCGCCAAGATCGAAGAGCTCTCCAAGCAGGGTCTCACCGCCCTCAGTGACGACGATCGCCCGAAGGCTCTCGCGCTCGCCGCGATCGCGTTCGTCTTCCGCTTGCGCGACGACCGCACCTACACCTGGAATCAGGCGCAGGATCTCACGCTCAAGGAGATTGGCGAGATTACGTCGGCACTCGGCGATCTCAACATCTCAGACGGCGAAGACGAAGAGGCCGAGGTTATCGACCTCGAAGTCATCGCCGACGCCGCGTAACCCCCGATGGACGACGTGACGGCAGAGCGCCTCGAAGATATGGCCTCTTTCGTCGTGGCCTTCCACTGGACGCCCGCCGACTACATGTCGATGACTCTCGCCGAGCGCGAGGCCATCCTCACAGCGCAGCGCCGCCAGGCGAAGCGCTCCACCTAAGCCGCCTGCCACGGCGCCCCTCTCTCTGCGCCGTGGCAGGCTCTCACCCCTGAAAGGCCCACCGCATGGCCGGTCAAAGCATCGTCATCAGTGTTCTCGCCGACACGAAGAAACTCGCGAGCGGACTGAACGAAGCTTCCGGCATGCTCGGCGGCCTCGGCAAGGCCGCCAGCGCTGGCGCGAAGGTTGCCCTCGGCGCACTCGCCGCCGTGGGCGCAGCCGCTACCGGCATCGGCATCAAGGCCGTCTCGAGCGCATCCAACCTCGAGCAATCCATGGGCGCGATGTCGAGTGTCTTCAAAGAGAACACCGCCCAGATGGAAACGTGGGCGACTGGCGCGGCTTCAAGTGTCGGCCTGGCCAAGAGCGAGTACGCGGGCCTTGCCACCGTGCTCGGCTCGCAGCTTCGCAACATGGGAGTGAGCGCCGACGCGCTCGGCGGGCAGACCAACGACCTGATCGGCCTCGGCTCGGATCTCGCCGCGCAGTTCGGCGGCTCAACCTCCGATGCCGTCTCGGCGCTCTCTGGCCTTCTCCGAGGCGAGCGCGATCCGATCGAGCGCTACGGCGTCTCGATCAACGAAGCCGCGGTGAAAGCGAAGCTCGCCGAGATGGGTCTTAACGGCCTTACCGGCGAAGCCGAGAAGAACGCGAAGCTCACCGCCACGCTCGCGCTGCTCTATGAGCAAACCGCCGACGCCCAGGGTGCATTCTCGCGCGAGTCCACCACGCTCGCAGGCGCACAGCAACGCCTCTCCGCAGGCACCGAGAACCTGTACGCCACCCTCGGCACTTCGCTCTTGCCCGCAGTGACCGCCGTCACCGCCGCCATGGGCGCCCTGATTAACCGGATCCAAGAATCCGCCGCATTCCAAGCACTCACCGGCTGGCTGACCGACGCATCGAACAGCTTCGCTGATTTCGTCTTCGGCATCATCAACGGCACTGAGTCTCTCAACTTCTCCGACATCCTCGGCGGCCTGGTCGACGGCATGGCAAGCGGCATCCAGAGCGCCGTAGCCTGGCTCGCAGACGGCGGCCTCGCCACGATCTTCGGCGCGATTACCGGCGCCCGCGAAGGCATCCTCAACGCCGCCATGCTGGCATTCCCCGGCATCCTCGACGCGCTCATCTTGATCATCCCGCAGGTTGTCACAGGCCTCTCGGCGATGCTGCTGCAGCTGGTCACTTTCTTCGCCGCCAACGCGCCCGCAATCCTCGCCGCCGCAGTCACCATGCTCTCTGGCCTGATCGGTGCGATCGCGCAGGTACTCCCGCAGGTGATCACCTCGCTCGTCGCGATCCTCCCCGGCCTCATCAACTCGATCTTGAGCATGATCCCGCAGATCCTCGACGCGGCCATCGTGCTCTTCACATCGCTCGTAGAAGCGATCCCTGTGATCCTTCCCGGCGTCGTCTCCGCCATCGTGCGTATCTTGCCGATCCTGATCGAAACGATCATCGGCCTCATCCCCGCGATCCTCGACGGTGCTATCGCGCTCTTCACTTCGCTCGTTGAGGCGATCCCGGTGATACTGCCGATGCTCATCGAAGCGCTCATCAATCTCGTGCCGACGCTGATCTCCACGATCCTCGGCATGATCCCCACGATCCTTAGCTCGGCGGTCAAACTCTTCACTTCGCTCGTAACCGCGATCCCGAAGATCCTGCCCGAGTTGATCCCCGCACTCATCGCGCTGCTGCCGAAGATCATCGGCGCCATCATCGGCATGGTGCCGACGATCCTTCAGGCTGGCGTTGACCTGATCGGCGGTCTCGTCTCTGGCCTCTGGCAGGCCGCGGGCTCGGTAGGCTCCGCGCTGCTCGACATCGCGAAGGGCGCGATCGGTGGATTCCTGGATTTCCTCGGTATCCACTCCCCATCACGGCTCTTCGCCGGCTACGGCAAGAACCTCGTGCAGGGTCTCGCTGGCGGCCTCGACGCCAACAGCGGCCTATTCGCCCGCTCGCTCGACGGCCTCGCAGGCATGGCCTCAGACTTCAGCGCCGAGCCGCTCACGATCTCGCCGTCTGGCGCGCTCACCGCGCAGACCGTCGCCAGCGTGCCCATGGCACAGCCGCAGAACGACGCACGCCCGGCGCTCGTGGATCTCTCAGCCAGTAGTGCGCAGCTGCTTGCGCGGCTTATCGCAGACGGCCTCACTGTCGTGCTCCCGGGCGCGACGCTTGCAGGCTCGATGGGCGCTCACAACGTCTTCAACGCGAGGCGCGGCAATGGCTAGTCACGCTGTGTCAAAGTTGGTCAACCTGGTCGTCTATGACCACCTCGGCGATAACTACGTCGGCTGACTCACCGGGAGCCTCGACCAACTGACTCAACTCGAAGGTTTCGCCGTAGTAGTCGATGGCGTTCGCCACGGACACGGGAGCGCTGAAAAGCTCCGTCGCAATGACAATCACGCCTAACAACTTTCCGAGCTTCGCCCTCAGTGGCAAGCTCGGCGTAGGGCGCACTCGCCGAACTTCGCTATAGAAGCGATCGAGTTCGTCGACCAAACCCTCTGGGCCTGAGACTTTATACAAGTCGACGGCCACGATGATTCGATGGGCATGACGGATGATCGCGGCGCGTGCTTCTGGATCTAGCGCATCATCGTTCAGCGCCATTTCGATAACTTCCTCGGCAAGCGCTTTGATCTGGCTAAGCGTGTCCTCCCGAATGTCGCTCACGTTGGTGGCGTAGCTGCTGAGAATGTGACTCGTGGTTTCAAGGTCGCTGAGCACGCCGCCGTCGATTACGCTGCGCATCCAGCTGACGGGGTTCGTCGCGAGCGGATCACCGTCAAAAACTCCTCTCACGGCGTCCAGCGGGCGAATCAACTTAGACACAGGAATCGGTGGTTGCTCTAGACGCGCGACCATTGCCGCGACTTCATCGGGAAGCTGCATCAACCGCCCCATGGCCAGCATGTACTTGGCGTCTCGGCCCTTCGACCCGAAATAGGCCGCCGCGTAGTTCGACACCGGCTGATTCTGCTGCTTCAGCGACATTTCGCTGAAGTACAGCCATAGGCGCCCCGCGGGGTTAGATGCGTGGTTCTCCATGCGGTCATCCTATGGGTGCTGGTGCCTTCGACCTCGGGTAGGCCGTGTCATTTCAGCGCGTGGCGCGGCAATGGTTGAGCGCTTGTACGGGTTAGCCCCGCAATGCGTCCGTGACCACGTTAGCCACTACGCTCAAGGCGATGGCCGCTGCTGCCCCTGCAAACCACGCGACGACCATGCGCCCTCGGGGGCGGCTGCCATCCGGAACCACCTCGAATGCACGAATCCATGCCTGGGTGAGCCGAACGCCAAGAAGCGAACCCGCTAGGACGAGCACGGACCAAAGCATCCAGACGTACGTGCCCACCGCCTGCGGGAATGTGCCGGTATCTGTCGTTACCTTTGCGATGAAATCGCCAATGTTGTACAAGATGAACGCCAGCGCAATGACGTAAGACGCGAGGAGAAAAGGCGTGGATCTCATAAAACCCCACCACGGAGACCCGCCTCCTGCTTCCTTCTGCAGGTACGTCATCGTAGCGGTGGCCCACCTGTCATCTGTTGAGAACACTCGAAGGTGCATCCCTCGTTCCTTGTCTGCCGTCAGCGACACCTGATGTTCCGGAACATCGAACGCAGGCGCCTCCACCGAAATCGAGTCGTACTCACGGCCGACCAGGTATGTGACGCAGGACTCCGCATCACCATTGAAGACCCTTCGCCCGCCTCGATCTTGAATTGCCAGGGAAAGTAACGCGGCACCTGCCGCCTCAGACTTCTCCTCATCGATTCGGCGAACAGCATCCTCCCTCGCGGCTTGATATCGCTCTAGCCGGGCACCTTCAGATGGCCGAGCAAAGTCCCCTCTGCCGTCAATATCAGTCATAAGCCTGTCGATCATCGAATCGACTCGTTCGAGCTCCCGACGGCTACGGGCGGTCTTCGCTTCGATATGAACTGGCAGCAGAGCCTCCGATTCGCGCTCCAGTACGGTCAGAATTCTCGTCATGTCCGCGTTATCTCCTGCCCAGACGGGATAGCGGTGTACGAGGGTGACATGCTGCTGCGCGATCTTCACGTTTCAGAGGCTAGCGTGTCCGCCGCCGTTCCCTTTGAATCGCCACCATGAGGAAAGAGCCGGCCAATTTTGAGCCGCGCATCCGCACTACCTAATTTGCGTATTCGCCCCGGTCTCGATCCACGTCTGAGACTTCGCATCGAATCGGCGTTGCGGGCTGGCCACGCGGAAGTTCACGACCGTCACCCCGCTCGTCGTCTCGCTGCGTTTCGGATCAGCGCCGACGCGCCCCAGGATCGTCACGTTGTCGTTCATGTCAATCTCCTCTTCTGTCGATGCCCGGGACGCGCCCGGATCGCCCAAGAGTGCCCCGCGGCGCACACCGCCCGCGGTGCAGAACCCACGTTCGGTGGAGAAAAGGACGAAAGGCTGGTCAGTGGAGGAAAGGAGGCCGGCACTCGCGTCATCGCAATGTCGGTGGTCGGTCATATGTTCGAATCGGAAGGAGAATCAGATGTCCGACACAGAAATCCTGCACCTGCCAGAGGTGCGATACGCGACGCCGCAGCTCATCTCGAAACGCGAGCAGCTCATCAGAGCATCGGAGCAGCTGTGGCGTGTTCAAGACGCCACCGGCCGCATCCTCGGCCACCTACGCATCGTCGCCGATCCGCTCGGACTGCGCTATCGCGCCGAGCGTCTTCATCTCGCGACCGGCGCCTTCCGCATCGTCGGCGAATTCTGGCGACCGGATGACGCGGTGCAGGCTCTGCGCTACGGGTGAGGTGTGCCCAGCAAAGGTGAGCGGTTGAAAGCGATGCAGGCGCGTCACCGTTATCTCAACTTCGTGCGAATGATGGACTATCTTGGCGCACACGCGTGTGCGGACTGCGGCGAATCGGATCCCGTGGTGCTCGATTTCGGCCATCTGCCTGGCGAAGACAAGAGGTTCGAGATATCGCGCGCTGTCAACGCTTCGACGCCTCCTGGCCGCTGATCGAGAGCGAGATCTCCAAATGCGAGGTCGTATGTGCGAACTGTCACCGTCGGCGCGCTGCTGAGCGAGCCGGCCATCGAAAGCACCTGATGAAGATGGGCATCCCGATACCGGTCGTCCCAGAGGCGCCAGCCCGTCGAGCGCTCACTCCGCATGGAGGTGGCGCGAAGGGACGCAGGGGATGCCCTTGCGAGCCTTGCCGGCAACGACGCAGCGCATATATGCGCGCGAGTGGCGCGCCCGGCAGAAGCCGCCGACAGCGTCAAGCGCGCACGCTGCGGGCCAAAGTGTCGCTAATCTAGATGTCGACCCCCAGTAGCTCAGCGGAAGAGCATCGATCTTCTAAGTCGCCGGTCGCACGTTCGAATCGTGCCTGGGGGACCAGAAAAGTGATGTCCATGCCCTCAGTAGACTGAGCGCATGGTATCTGCGTCCGAAAATGATCGACTCGTCTGGATCGACTGCGAGATGACGGGACTCGATCTTTCGGTGGACGAACTCGTCGAGATCGCGGTCGTCATCACCGACTTCGAGCTGCGTCCTCTCGATCCTGGCTTCCAGGTCGTCATCAAGCCGAATGACTCGGCACTCGCCAACATGAACGATTTCGTCACGAAGATGCACGAGACGTCGGGGCTGATCAACGAGATCCCCGACGGCGTCTCCCTGGCTGAAGCCGAGGCGCAGACGCTCGAGTACATCAAGCGATTCGTACCCCTCGAGCGCAAGGCACCGCTGGCCGGCAACACGATCGGCACGGATCGCATGTTCCTGGCGAAGTACATGCCGCAGATCGATCAGTGGCTGCACTATCGCAACGTCGACGTCTCCAGCGTCAAAGAGCTGTCGCGACGCTGGTACCCGCGCGTGTTCTTCCAGGCTCCTGCCAAGGATGGCGGACATCGCGCCCTGGCAGACATCCTCGAGTCGATCCGCGAGATGCGGTATTACCGCGAGGCGGTCTTCGTTTCAGAGCCCGGACCGTCGAGCGACGAGGCACGCGCGATCTCGGAGCGCACCGTGTCGTCGTTCACCTCAGACGTGTAATAGAATCGTCTGGTTGCCTGCTTCGGCCGGCACATGGTGGCTATAGCTCAGTTGGTAGAGCACCGCGTTGTGGTCGCGGGGGTCGCGGGTTCAAGCCCCGTTAGCCACCCCAACCAGGTAGAAGCGCCTAAGGGCGCGAAACCCGAAGCGAAAGGCCCGAGTCATCGACTCGGGCCTTTCGCTATGACCCTGCCTTGAACCGCGCGGGAGTGGTCCCCAAGATCCTCCGGAAGTGCCTCGTGAGGTGCGCCTGGTCGTGAAACCCCGCGGATGCGGCGGCATCCGCAACCCGCCATCCGTCCACCAGCAGCCTGCGTGCGTGATCGACGCGTCGACTGATCAGGTAGCGATGGGGTGGCATCCCGTACGCATGAGTGAACGCACGTGTCATGTGGCTCGGATGAGCACCGAGCTGTGCAGCGGCGTCGGCGATCGTGAATGCCTCCTGCACCCGCCCCTCGAGGAGATCACGCAGCCGCCGCGCGAGCGGTGCGTCAGCGGGTGCGTCCGCAGGCGCGTGCAAACGCTCGAGCACCCGGTCCTGCAGCACGAGAGCCGCATGCTCGGCTTCCAAGAGTTCCGCGGGCTCCGTCAACGCGTCGTGGATGGCGCGCACAGCCTCGAGCACATCGGCGCCGTCGAGGGTCGGCCGCACAGCCGCGGCGGAAGGCGCCGATTCCGGAAGCCAGGCGGATTCGAAGTACAGCACGCGTTTGCGGAAACCCGCACCCTTCGTCGCTGATCGCCCATCGTGCGGAACCCCAGGTGGCAGAATCGTCACGGCATCCGGAAGCGCATGATGCCGGCCACGGTCGAGTTCGTAGGCGACGGCGCCGCTGTCTATCAGCAGCACCGCCCAGTCGTCGTGCGCATGCATCGGATAAGCATGATCGTCGAACGACGCGTGCAGCACTTCCCGCAGCCCCGGCACCGAAGGATGCCATGCACGGATCGAATCTGCCATGCAAGAAACGTACAAGACCCGTATCCGGCACCGGCGCAGAATCGAAGAATGACTTCGATCGCTCCCGCTCTCACCGCAGACTCATCGCCGTTCCGATTCGACACCAAGGTGGCCGTCGTGCTGCGGGATGATCTCGCAGCATGGCAGGAGCTCAACGTCACCGCATTTCTCGTGAGCGGCATCGCCACCAGTGGCGCCGGACTCGTCGGCGAGGCGTACCGCGACCACGACGGCACCGCATACCTGCCGATGCTCCGTCAGCCCGTCCTCGTGATGACCGCGGATGCTGCGCTGCTCGCCAGGGCACGGGAGAAGGCCGCAGCCAGGGAAGACGTCGCCCTCGCGGTGTACACCAGCGAACTCTTCACCACCACCCACGACGAAGCGAACAGAGCTGCGGTGGCCGCTGTGGCCGCAGCCGACCTCGACCTGGTGGGAATTGCCGTGCGTGGTCCGAAGAACGTCGTCGACCGCATCCTCAAAGGCGCGCGCATGCACGCGTGATTCCGCGCCTAGGATTGCCTGGTGTCTGTGACGGTCTGGCTCTCGCTGCTCACGGCATCCGTCGTCATCAGCTTCACTCCGGGAGCCGGCGCGATCAACACGATGTCCAACGCGCTGGCCGAGGGCTGGCGGCGATCAGTGTGGGGGGTGATCGGCCAGCAGCTCGCCCTGATCGTGCACGTCGTGATCGTCGCAGCAGGCGTCGGCCTCATCGTCTCCAGCTCTCCCCTGCTGTTCGACATCATCCGCTACGCAGGCGCCGGGTACCTCGCGTACCTCGGACTGCGGTTGATCTTCGCTCGCGTCCGAGACTCGAGCGACCCGGCAGCGGACGGTCCTAGATCACCGGAGAGCCACTGGTCCATGATGCGGCGCGGGTTCTGGGTGAATCTGCTCAATCCGAAGGCGATCGTCTTCTTCCTCGCGTTCATCCCGCAGTTCATTCGGCTCGATGAGCCGGCGATGCCGCAGTATCTGATCCTTATCGCCACTGTCATCGTCGTCGATGTCGTTGTGATGTGGGGATTCTTCGCGACCGCCGCACGACCGTTCCAGCGGCTCACTCGCACGGCGCGCGGTCAGCGGGCTCTGAACACGGTGTTCGGCGTGCTGTTCCTCGCCGTCGCCGTGCTGCTGCTGTTCGTCCATTGATGCCGGCCGGGCAATAGGCTGGTTGATGATGGAGATGGATACCGCGGCCTTCGAGCAGCTCGTCGTCGACGAGCTCGATCGGCTGCCCGATGACATGGTGAACGGGCTGGAGAATGTCGTCTTCGTCGTCGAAGACCGCCCAGAGGACGGGACCCTCGATCTGCTCGGGATGTACGACGGACTCGCGCTGACCGAGCGCGGCCAGTACGGCATGGGCGAATTGCCCGATCGCATCATCCTGTTCCGCGAACCGCATCTCGCTGAATGCGATGATGAGGACGAGCTTCGCGAAGAAGTGCACACGACCCTCGTGCACGAGATCGCACACTTCTACGGAATCGACGACAGGCAGTTGCACGAGATGGGATGGGCATGAGCACTCCGATCTCGACCCCAGCCCTCGATGAGGTCACGGATCTTCGAGCCGCTCCTCTCGAGCCATGGCAGGTCGTCGTCTGGAATGACCCGGTGAATCTGATGAGTTACGTCTCACGCGTCTTCCGCACCTACTTCGGGTACTCGGCGGAACATGCGACGACGCTGATGCTCGCCGTGCACAACGACGGGCACGCCGTCGTTGCCACCGGCCCCAGGGAGACGATGGAAGTGCACGCCCAGGCGATGCATGACTACGGATTGTGGGCGACGGTTCGGAAGGCACCGCAGTGACCGAAGACTTCATCCGCCTCCGTCTCGCTGTCGTGGAGGGCATCCATCTCGCCGGACTCGTCGAGGAGTTCACCGACGTGCTCGCCTCGATCGACGAGGAACCCGATCCTGGGCTCGCCCGGCTCACTCCGGATGCGTATCCGGACGATGCCGACGCTTCCACGGAATTCGCGGCGGCCACTCACGATGATCTTCTCGACCGGCGGACCTCCGATGCCGCGGTCGTGCGGAGCGGCCTGACACCGTTCCTCGCCACTGCCGCCGAAGATCTCGCCGAGGAGGATGCGCTCGCCCCGCGTGACGTCGTGATCCCCGCATCCGATATCGATGCGTGGCTGCGCACGCTCACGGCGCTGCGCCTCGTGATCGCGACCCGCCTCGACATCACTGCGGACGATGACGACCACGACGTGGAGGATCCCCGGTTCGGCGTCTACGACTGGCTGGGATTCCGCCTCGACGGTCTCATCGCCCTTGCTGACGCCCACGACGAACTGCCCACCTGAGAATCACGCGAACGCGTCACCACGAACGGGGAGAAATGCCGCAGTACGCAGTGCTGATCTACGCCGACGACTCCGCGCATACCCTTGATGCGACCGAGGAGGATCTGGCAGAGCCGAATGGGCACGGCGACGAGCTTGCATCATCCGGCGCTATGACAGCCGCGTGGGCATTCACGCCTCGTGGCCTCGCTCGTTCGATTCGCGCGCAGGGTGTGACAGACGGCCCGTTCATCGATGCCGCGCAGGTGGTGGCCGGCGTGTACATCCTGGAGGCCGATAACTGGGACGACGCCCTGGCCATCGCCAGGACCAATCCCGCGATCCGCGGTGATGGCGGCGTAGAGGTTCGGCTCGTTCACAGCGGCGGGGTCGTCGAATGACCCGGGCGACGGCCGTCTAAGGGATCGTCACTCGCAACGTCGCAAGCGCGCGGGGATCGTCTCGTTCCAGATGCCGATCTTCTTGTGCAGCCCAACGATCCCAGTGCGGACGGAATCCGTCGCCGTCGCGGTCGAGGGCGCGGCGTTTGCGCGCAGCATCCGGGGACTCCACCCAGACGCTGACGTCGGCGAGACGTGCCGTCGCGGGGTTCACCGCACCGCAGCCTTCGAGGATCACGCCGAGCGCGGGCGTCACCGCATGCGCCTCGGCGTCGGTCTCCAACTCCCAATCCCAACGGCGCCAAGTGCTGAGCAGACCGCGCGCATGAGGACGCAGGATGTCGTGGAGTGCACGTTCGACGCCCGCATCGAGGCCGTCCCAGCCCGGGTAGAGCGAGTCCAGCGCGATGAGCTGCGGCCGACCTGCGAGCGGCCAGTTCGCGGCCACCATTCGAGACAGCGTCGTCTTTCCCGCCCCGGCCCGCCCGTCGATCAGGACGACGGGGTTGGATGCTGCGACGTCGATGATCGCGTCGATGATGCTGACGGCCGCGCGCTGGAGAGCTAGCGCGACCGGATCGTCATTTCTTGAGGGCACGGATCACGCGCGAAAGCGCACGGCCGGCAACCCAGACGAACGGGATCGCCACCGCCAGCAATGCGACCAGGTTCGGCTCGAACCGCAGTCCTTCTTCACGGCGGACGTATACCCCGACCGGAATGGAGACGCCTCCGCCTCCGCCTCCGCCGTTGCCATCCTGGTCGGACCCGCCGCCGAAGCCCGCCCATGTCAGGGCGACCGGCGTGATGCTGACCCCGTCAACGTCCTGTGGCTCGCCGTAGGCGCTCTTCACGCCGAATGATGCGACTTGATTTCCGAGGTCCAGTGCGATGTTCGGCATGACTCCACGCTAGTCCACGGACGGCGTGCTCGGGAGATCAATCGAGGCCGTGGTCCTTCGGATGCCTGACGGCCCCGCGCCCGTCGCCGCGACCCACATGGCGGGCACGGGTGATCGTGGCACTGCCGAATCTCGCACGGGCATCGTCGAGAGCACCCTCGACCTTGCGCCAGTGCTCGTCGTCGTCCCAGAGGGCGAAAGCCGCCCCGCCCGCCGGTCGCAGCTTCTCGGCACGCACACCCACCAGCCGCACCGGATCGCGGCGGTCGATCGACTCGTACAGCGTCTGCGCCGCCTCGCCGATCCTCTGACCGACCGACGTCGGCTCGGCGAGCGTCTGAGAACGGCTCAGCGTGGTGAAGTCATCGAAGCGGATCTTGATCGCGACGGTCGCGCACTCCCACGCCGCCTTCCTCAGCCGCACGGCGACGCGGTCGGCTAGTCGCAGCAGTTCCGCACGGAGGAACTCCCGGTCAGTGACGTCGACGTCGAACGTCTCCTCGTGCCCCACGCTCTTCTCGACGCGCTCCGTCTCCACGGCCCTCGCGTCTTCACCGCGCGCGAGTTGGGCGATGCGCGCCCCCAATGCCGGCCCGACAGCGCGATCGAGCATGTCCTGCGGCGAATCACGGATATCACCGATGGTGCGGATGCCACGCGCTTCCAGCGCGTCAGACGCCTTCGGTCCCACGCCCCACATCGCGCGCACGGATCGTGGCGCCAGGAAATCGAGCGTGTCTGCGGCCGCGACGATCAGCATCCCGTCCGGTTTCGAGATGGTTGACGCCATCTTCGCGACGTGCTTGGTCGCGGCGACCCCGACGCTGCATGAGATGCCGACTTCCGCCTGCACCCGCTCCCGCACCAGCCGCGCGATCTGCCCAGGGCTCCCCCACAGTCGCCGGACCCCCTGCACATCGAGAAAAGCTTCATCGACGGACAGCGGCTCAACGAGCGGGGTGATCGATTCGAAAACGGTCATCACCTGGCGAGACACCGCCTGATAACGATCGAAATGCGGCATCACGATCTTCGCGCTCGGACACAGCCGCATGGCCTGACCGACCGGCATGGCTGCGCGTACACCGTACCTGCGCGCCTCGTACGAGGCACTGGAAACCACCGAGCGCCCGTCCGGGGCGCCGATGATCAGCGGCAGGCCGCGCAGTGAGGGGTCGTCCATCACCTCGACGGCCGCGTAGAACGCGTCCATATCGACATGCAGGATGCGAGTGCCGGCGTCGTCTGCGCCGTCGGGAGAGACGGTCCTGCCTCGTCCGTCACCGCGCCCCATGGTCCCATTCTCGCGCAAGCATCCGACATTGGCCCGACAGTCTGGGGGCCCGAAACACAGATGTCGGACCGATCGCACTGATCGGTCCGACATTCGTGTTCTCGGCCCCCGAAGTGTCGGCGGGGGCCGAGGCTCGATGAGGTACTACTGCGCTGCGCGCTCCAGGATCAGCTCGCGCACACGGGCGGCGTCCGCCTGGCCCTTCATCGCCTTCATGACGGCGCCGATGACCGCACCGGCCGCCTGCACCTTGCCGTCCTTGATCTTCGCCATGACATCGGGCTGAGCTGCGAGAGCATCATCGATCGCGGCGATGAGTGCCCCGTCATCCGACACGACAGCCAGGCCGCGGCCGTCGACGACCTCCTGCGGAGTGCCCTCGCCCGCGATGACTCCTTCGAGCACCTGGCGAGCGAGCTTGTCGGTGAGAGTCCCCTCGTCGATGAGCTTCTGCAGGGCGGCGACGTTCTCCGGCGAGATGAGGCCGGAGGCATCCTTGTCCTGGGAGTTCGCGAGACGGGAAATCTCACCGGTCCACCACTTGCGCGCGGCGGCGGGGGTGGCACCTGCGGCGATGGTCGCCTCGACCTCGTCGATCAGGTTGCCGTTGCGCACGTCCTGGAACTCCAGGTCGGTGAAGCTCCACTCCGCCTTCAGTCGGCGGCGGCGCGCGACAGGCTGCTCCGGCAGTTCGGCGCGCAGTTCCTCGATCAGCTCTGCGGTCGGCTGCACAGGAAGCAGATCGGGCTCTGGGAAGTACCGGTAGTCGTCGGCGTCCGACTTCGGCCGGCCCGGTGACGTCGTGCCGGTGTCCTCATGCCAGTGGCGGGTCTCCTGGATGATCGTTCCGCCGTCGGCGAGGATCTGCGCCTGACGCTGGATCTCGTGGCGCACAGCGCGCTCGACGGAGCGCATCGAGTTGACGTTCTTCGTCTCGGTACGCGTGCCTAGCGGTGCCGGCTCCTCGCCCTCGGCGACCCGGCGACGCAGTGAGACGTTCGCGTCGCAGCGCAGGTTGCCGCGCTCCAGCCGCGCTTCCGAGATGCCGAGACTGCGCACGATGTCGCGGATCGTGGAGACATAAGCCTTCGCGACCTCCGGAGCGCGGTGCTCAGTGCCGTAGATGATGTCGGTGACGATCTCCACCAGCGGAACACCGGCGCGGTTGTAATCGACCAGCGAGTACTCCGCACCCTGGATGCGGCCGGTCGCCCCGCCCATGTGGGTGAGCTTTCCGGCGTCCTCCTCCATGTGCGCGCGCTCGATCGGCACTGTGACGAGTGTGCCGTCATCGAGCTCCACGACAACGGATCCCCGGTACGCGATCGGCTCGTCGTACTGCGAGATCTGGTAGTTCTTGCCGAGATCCGGGTAGAAGTAGTTCTTCCGGGCGAAACGGCTGGATTCCGCGATGGAGCAGCCCAACGCCAGACCGAGGCTGATCGACGAGCGGATCGCCGTCTCGTTCACGACCGGCATGGCTCCGGGAAGCCCCATGTCGACCGGGGCGATGAGCGTGTTCGGCTCAGCGGCGTGATACTTCTCGTTCGCCGGGTTCGGTGCGTCCGAGAACATCTTCGTGTTGGTGTTGAGCTCGACATGCACCTCGAATCCGAGCACCGGCTCGAACAGTTCGAGGGCCTTGTCGAAGTCCATCAGCTTTGCTGCGGCAGCCATCAGCGGGTCCCTCCTGCGAGCTGGGGTGCGCGGGTGAGCAACGGAGCACCCCACGAGTCGACGAGCGCGGTCTCCAGAGCGGCACCGACGCGATACAGCCGGGCGTCCTCATGCGCAGGCGCGAGGAACTGGATGCCGACGGGCATGCCGTCCTCCTCGGCGAGACCGGACGGGATCGAGATGCCTGGTACGCCGGCGAGGTTCGCCGGGATCGTCGTGACATCGTTCAGATACATCTGCAACGGGTCGTCGATCTTCTCGCCGATCTTGAACGCCGTGGTGGGTGCAGACGGCGTTGCGATGACGTCGACTTCTGCGAATGCGTTGTCGAAATCGCGCTGGATCAGCGTGCGCACCTTCTGGGCACTGCCGTAGTAGGCGTCGTAATATCCGGCGGACAGCGCGTACGTGCCCAGGATGATGCGGCGCTTGACCTCGTCGCCGAAGCCCGCCTCGCGTGTGGCGGACATGACGTCCTCCACGGTCGGGTTGCCATCAGGGGTTACCCGAAGGCCGAAGCGCACCGAGTCGAACTTCGCCAGGTTGCTGGATGCCTCGGCGGGCAGGATCAGGTAGTACGCGGCGACGCCGTACTCGAAGTGCGGGGTGGAGATCTCGACGATCTCTGCACCGTTCGCTTCGAGCAGGTCGAGCGATGCGCGGAAGGATGCCGCGACCCCGGGCTGGAAGCCGGAATCGGGGAGCTCCTTGATGACGCCGACCTTCAGGCCCTTGAGCACGTCTCCGCGTGCGCCCTCACGAGCGGCATCCGCGAACGACGGCCACGCGTCGGTGAGCGAGGTGGAGTCCTTCGGGTCGTGGCCACCGATGATGTCGTGCAGCAGACCGGAGTCGAGGACCGTGCGGGTCACAGGGCCGACCTGGTCGAGACTCGAGGCCAGGGCGATGGCGCCGTAACGGCTGACTCCGCCGTAGGTCGGCTTGATGCCGACGGTGCCGGTGACGTGCGCCGGCTGACGGATCGATCCGCCGGTATCCGAGCCGAGGGCGAGCGGCGCTTCGAAGGCCGCGACGGCAGCGGCCGAACCACCGCCGGAACCGCCGGGGATCCGGTCGAGATCCCACGGGTTCCGGGTGGGGCCGTACGCGGAGTGCTCGGTGGAAGACCCCATCGCGAACTCGTCCATGTTGGTCTTGCCGAGCGGCACGAGGCCGGCTGCGCGCGCCCGTGCGACGACCGTCGCGTCGTACGGCGACATGTAGCCCTCGAGGATCTTCGATCCACTCGTGGTCGGCTGGTCGGTCGTGACGAGGACGTCCTTGATCGCGAGCGGAACGCCGGCGAGCGGTCCGAGCTTCTCCCCCGCGGCGCGCTGGGCGTCGACCGCGTCGGCCGCGGCGAGAGCGCCGTCGTTCACATGCAGGAACGCATGCACATCACCGTCGACAGCGGCGATCCTGTCGAGGTGGGCCTGGGTGGCTTCGCGGCTGGAGACCTCACCCGCGGCGAGCTTGTCCGCGAGCTCCGCGGCGGTCCAGCGGATGATGTCGCTCACTGCTCTTCTCCCAGGATCGCGGTCACGCGGAAACGGCCGTCCGCAGCATCCGGTGCGTTCTGCAGCACCTGCTCGTGCGTGAGCGTCTCTCCGACCACGTCGGGCCGGAACACATTCGCGAGCGGGATGGGGTGGCTGGTGGCCGCCACATCCGGCGTCGCGACCTCCGACACCTTCGCGATGTTGTCGACGATGGCGTCGAGCTGGCCCGTGAGCCGCGTCACCTCGTCGTCATTCAGCTGGATGCGTGCGAGCACGCCGAGATGGCGCACGAGTTCAGGGGTGATTTCAGACACCGCCCCAGTCTAGTTCGCGCCATCGACGCCCCCGCGCGCCAGCCGGTCGGATGTCGCAATAGGCTGTCGCCATGACGACGTTCGATCCCCCTCGCCCCTGGGTCGCCAGCTACGCCGAGGGTGTTCCGGAAGATCTCGCCCCTGTCGACGGCTCGCTGATCGACATCGTCGCGGCATCCGCGCGGGATTATCCGGATGCTGTCGCCCTGCAGTTCTTCGGTCAGGAGACCACTTACGCCGAGATGCAGCGCGCCATCGACCGCGCGGCCGCCGGACTGCGCGATCTGGGTGTCCGAGCCGGTGATCCTGTCGCGATCGTGCTGCCGAACTGTCCGCAGCACATCATCGCCTTTTATGCCGTTCTGCGCCTCGGCGCAGTTGTCGTGGAGCACAACCCGCTGTACACACCACGCGAACTGCGCAAGCAGTTCGAAGATCACGGAGCGAAGCACGCGATCGTGTGGAGCAAGGTCGTGAAAACAGTGCAGGAGTTCCCCGCAGACCTCGCCGTGACGTCACTGATCTCGGTCGACGTCACCACGGCGATGCCGTTCCTGACCCGGATCGCGCTGACGCTGCCGATCGCAAAGGCGCGCGAGTCGCGCGCGGCCCTCACCGAGAAGGTGCGCGGTGCGATCTCGTGGAAGCAGATCGTCGGCACGACGCCGCTGCCGGCGTCGCATCCTCGACCTGTGACCGACGATCTCGCAATCATCCAGTACACATCCGGCACGACAGGAACCCCCAAGGGCGCAGCACTGACGCACCGCAACCTGCTCTCGAACGCCGCACAGTCGAAGGCATGGGTGCCGTCGATCCAGCGCGGACAGGGTTGCGTCGTCTACGCCGTGCTGCCGATGTTCCACGCCTACGGGCTCACGCTCTGCCTGACGTTCGCGATGTCGATGGGCGCCCGTCTCGTGCTCTTCCCGAAGTTCGATCCCGATCTGGTGCTCGATGTCGTGAAGAAGCACCCGGCGACCTTCCTGCCCCTGGTGCCTCCGATCGCCGAGCGCCTGCTGAAGGCAGCCGAAGCCAGAGGCACCTCACTCGCCGGTACAGAGGTCGCGATCTCGGGTGCCATGGCGCTGCCGCATGAACTGGTCGTGCCGTTCGAGGCGGCCACAGGAGGATACCTCGTCGAGGGCTACGGACTCAGCGAGTGCTCCCCCGTGCTGATGGCGAACCCTGTGGCGCAGAACCGCGTGCCCGGCACCGTCGGTCTGCCGCTGCCCGGTACCGAATGCCGCGTCGTCGATCCCGAGAATCCGACGCAGGACGTCGAGCCCGGTACGCCCGGCGAGCTCGTGGTCCGCGGCCCGCAGGTGTTCGCCGGGTATTACGGCAAGCCGGAGGCCACTGAGGAGTCGTTCGTCGACGGCTGGTACCGCACCGGCGACATCGTGACGATCGATGAGTTCGGATTCGTGCGGATCGTCGATCGCATCAAGGAGCTCATCGTCACTGGCGGCTTCAATGTCGCACCGACCGAGGTCGAGAACGCGCTGCGTCAGTATCCGTCCGTGGCGGATGCCGCAGTGGTCGGGCTGCACAGCGACCACTCCGGCGAAGAGGTCGTCGCCGCTATCATCCTGGATGCCGGCGCCGAGCTCGACGAGGAGGCCATCAGGCAGTTCGCCCGCAGCATCCTCACTCCGTACAAAGTGCCGCGCAGGATCTTCGTCGTGGACGAATTGCCGAAGTCCTTGATCGGCAAGGTGCTGCGTCGTCAGGTGAAGGAGAAGCTCGAGTCGTTGACGAGCGGCGGCTGACGCCGCGTCTTCACAGGTGAGAAGCGGCTCGACGCGCTACCTTTAGGTAGTGACCCCTGAAGATGCAGATTTGAACGAGCCCACCGACGAATCCCCCGCGACCCCCGGATTCGAGGAACTCGGCATCACCGGACCAGTCCTCGCGGCGATCCGCGGCCTCGGCTACGAGACCCCATCGCCCATCCAGGCGGCGACGATCCCGACGCTGCTCGGCGGCCGCGACGTCGTGGGCATGGCCCAGACCGGAACCGGCAAGACCGCCGCGTTCGCACTGCCGGTGCTCGAGCGACTCGACGTCTCCCAGAAGACACCGCAGGCCCTCGTGCTGGCGCCGACCCGTGAGCTCGCGCTCCAGGTCTGCGAGGCGTTCGAATCGTACGCCGCGAAGATGAAGGGCGTGCACGTCCTGCCCGTCTACGGCGGACAGGGATACGGCGTGCAGCTTTCTGCATTGCGCCGCGGCGTTCATGTCATCGTCGGCACTCCTGGTCGCATCATGGACCACCTCGCCAAGGGCACCCTCGACCTCTCCGCATTGAAGTACCTCGTACTCGACGAGGCAGACGAGATGCTGAAGATGGGCTTCGCCGAGGACGTCGAGCAGATCCTGGCGCAGACTCCGGCCGAGAAGCAGGTCGCCCTGTTCTCCGCGACGATGCCGCCGCAGATCCGACGCCTCGCGCAGAAGTACCTGCATGACGCCGAAGAGATCACGGTCAAGTCGAAGACCGCGTCGAGCACGAACATCACGCAGCGCTACCTCGTCGTCTCGTATCAGCAGAAGGTCGACGCCCTCACCCGAATCCTCGAGGTCGAGAACTTCGACGGCATGATCGTCTTCGTCCGCACGAAGAACGAGACCGAGACGCTGGCTGAGAAGCTGCGTGCACGCGGCTACTCCGCCGCCGCCATCAACGGCGACGTCGCACAGGTTCAACGCGAACGCAGCGTGAACCAGCTCAAGGACGGCAAGCTCGACATCCTCGTCGCCACCGATGTCGCCGCCCGTGGTCTGGACGTGGAACGCATCAGCCACGTCATCAACTACGACATCCCGACCGACACCGAGTCGTACACGCACCGCATCGGCCGCACCGGCCGTGCCGGGCGCACCGGAGACGCGATCAGCTTCATCACTCCGCGCGAGCGGTACCTGCTCAAGAGCATCGAGAAGGCAACCCGTCAGGCTCCGACTCAGATGACGCTGCCGAGCACAGATGACGTCAACACGACTCGTCTGGCACGCTTCGACGACGGCATCACCGCCGCGCTCGCAGAGACCAGCCGCATCGAAGCGTTCCGCGACATCGTCGCCCACTACGTGCGCAATCACGATGTGCCCGAGGGCGACGTCGCGGCGGCGCTCGCGGTCGTCGCACAGGGCAAGACTCCCCTGCTGCTCGACCCCGCGAATGATCCGCTGGCCAGGTCGGTCGAGGCCGACAATCGTCCGCGTCGTGACTCCGGGGATCGTCCGGAGCGCGGAACGGGCCCCCGCACTGAGCGTCGCAGTCGCAGCGACTACGCGCCGTACCGCATCGAGGTCGGCCGCCGCCACCGCGTCGAACCGCGTCAGATCGTCGGCGCGCTGGCCAACGAGGGCGGCCTCGGGCGCGATGACTTCGGCGGGATCAAGATCAACCCGGACTTCTCGATCGTGGAGCTGCCCGCGAACCTGAGCCCGTCGGTGCTCGACAAGCTCAAGGACACCCGCATCTCCGGACGCCTGATCGAGATCAAGGCCGACCGTGGAGCCCCCGGGCGTCGCGGCGGCGGCAGCGACGGCGGAGCGCGTGGCGGCTACGAGCGTCGCGAGCGTCCTTCCTACGGCGACCGTCCTGCACGCGACGACAAGCCGTACCGCAAGCCCCGTCACAAGGACTGAGCGCGTCGAAACAGGACCTGCTGCACGAAACGGGCCGTGCCAAGGCCTGTTCGTGCAGCAGGTCCTGTTTCACGCTGGCATCCTTGAGGCATGAGGTCGGTGCGGGTGATCACTAGCGGGCGCGTACAAGGCGTCGGGTACCGGTGGTTCGTGCGCGAGGAAGCGTCGGCACGCGGTGTCGATGGCTGGGTGCGCAACCGCCGGGATGGGACCGTGGAGGCCGAGTTGCACGGCGCAGGTGCCGACGTCCAAGCCGTCCTCGATTCGATGGCGCAGGGACCATCCGGCGCGCGGATAGATGACGTCAGGGTCACTGACGTGCCCGCATCCGCGTCGCCCGGATTCGAGATCCGCGCCACTGCCTGAAACGGGTGCGACCTATCGAGTCGTGCAGTGCCTCTTGTGCGGCAGGACCTGTTCTTCAGTTCGCTTCGCGCGCCAGCTTCGCCGCGACGTCGATCAGCGATTCGGGGTGCGCGAGAAGTGTCCGATGCTCGGGGCTAGCAATGAGGTAATGCAGCAATCGGTGAGCACCCAGAACGGTGGGTGCCCAGTAGCCGCCGACATGATGCCGACTCAGCGGCGAGCGGATGGGTTCGCCTCCGGCCCTGATCTCCATCGTGCCGTCTTCCGGATCGATGCCCAGATCTGACATCAGGGCGGCGGACAAGGCTCCGAGCACGATCGTTCCCAACAGTCCGGGCAACCGGAATCGGGTCGTCGGCACATCCAGTGTGATGCGTTCCAGACTCTCCCACGAGAGGATGCCGCGGTTCTCGACACCCTCACGGATGATCACCGCATCCGGTGTCAGCCGTAGATGATGCCGACCCGGATCGCCGATCGCGAGAGAATCCGGCACTGCAAGCAGCGGTCCGTAGCGCTTCATGAAAGCGCGTCAGGGCCCTCGGTGACGAGAATGTGGAACTGCGCAGCATCCAGAATGCGGATGCCGAGTTCCTCAGCCTTGCCAAGCTTGGACCCCGCACCGGGGCCTGCGGCCACGAAGTCGGTCTTCTTGGACACGCTGGACGCCGCCTTGCCGCCGGCCTGGATGATCGCCTCCTGTGCACCGTCACGCGTGTATCCATCGAGCGAACCTGTTGCGACGATGGTGAGTCCGTCGAGAACACCGTCTTCGACCACCGCTGCACCGGGACCGGGGTGGCCAGGCGTCGCCCACCGCACGCCGGAGGCTCGCCACTGCTCGACGATGTCGACATGCCAGTCGACCTCGAACCAGTCGAGCAGCGAATCGGCGATGATCCCTCCGACTCCTTCGACTGCGGCCAGCTCTTCACGTGTGGCAGAGCGGATCGCGTCGAGAGAACCGAACCACTGCGCGAGCGCGCGAGCAGCGACAGGCCCGACGTGCCGGATGTTCAGCGACACCAGCAGTCGCCAGAGCTCTTTGGACTTCGCCTTCTCGAGTTCGGCCAGCAGTGTCTTCGCCTGCGACGATGGCTGCGGCCCTTCGACGCCGGACTTCTTCTCGGCCGCCGTCGGGTTACGGCGGAACGGCGATCGTGTCTTGACGAGTCCGTCTTCGTCTTCCTTCGGCAATCCGGTCTCGGCATCCCGGACCACGACCGAGATCGGCACCAGATCCTCCAGCACGAGAGAGAACAGCCCGGCCTCGGTGTCCAGCGGTGCGGCAGCCGGTGCCTCCGCCTGCGTCAGCGCCGCGGCCGTCACCTCTCCCAGTGCCTCGATGTCGAGCGCACCCCTCGACCCGATGTGCTCGACGCGTCCGCGAACCTGCGCGGGGCAGGAACGCGCGTTCGGGCATCGTAGGTCGATGTCGCCTTCCTTCATCGGGCGCAGCGCTGTCCCGCACTCGGGGCATGCTGCCGGCATCACGAACTCGCGCTCGGTGCCGTCGCGCTTCTCGACCACGGGGCCCAGCACCTCGGGGATGACATCGCCGGCCTTGCGCAGCACCACGGTGTCACCGATGAGCACGCCCTTGGCCTTCACGACGTCCTTGTTGTGCAGCGTCGCCTGTCGAACGACAGACCCTGCAACATGCGCTGGTGCCATCACAGCGAATGGCGTCGCCCGCCCGGTGCGACCGACCGACACCACGATGTCGAGAAGCTTCGTCTGCACCTCCTCCGGCGGGTACTTGTAGGCGATGGCCCAGCGCGGTGCGCGGCTGGTCATGCCCAATTCATCGTGCAGCGCCAGCTCGTCGACCTTGACGACGATGCCGTCTAGCTCGTGCTCGATGTCGTGCCGGTGCTCACCGAAGTGCTCCACGAAGGCGACGACCTCGTCGATGCCGGTGCACACCTTGGAATGCGGGCTCATCGGCAGCCCCCACGAGGCGAGCAGATCGTAGATCTCACTCTGCGCCGCGACTGGCGGACTCGGCCACGCGCCGATGCCGTGCACATACAGGGATAGCGAGTTCACCCGCAGGAGACCTGCTTCGAGCTCGAGTCCGTCCTTCTTGTCGATCTGCTGTCGCAGCCCACCGCTCGCGGCATTGCGCGGATTCGCGAACGAGGGGAAGCGCCTGGCGGCAGCCGCGCGCGCCTTGTCCTCTTCGAAGGGCTTCTTCGTACCGCCTCGGGCCTCCCAACGTGCGAGCGTGTCGGCGTACGCGCGATCGCGGAACGAGGCCTGTGCGGCGTTGAGCCGTTCGAAGGCTGCGACCGGGATGAAGACCTCACCCCGCACCTCGACGATCGGCGGGTGGCCTTCTCCGCTCAGTCGCTCTGGGATGTCCGCCAGGCGCAGGGCGTTCTCGGTGACGATCTCTCCCACGCGCCCGTCGCCGCGCGTCGCGGCCGAGGTCAGGAGGCCGTTCTCGTAGCGCAGGTTGATCGCGAGCCCGTCGATCTTCAGTTCGGTGAGCCAGGCGACCTCACGCCCGGCGGACGCCTGCGTCTTCGCCGCCCACTCTCGCAGTTCATCGATCGAGAAGACGTTGTCGAGACTCAGCATGCGTTCGGCATGCTCGATCGTGGCCAGTCCCGTGGCCTCGGCCGCACCGACCATCTGCGTCGGAGAATCCTGCCCCTGCAGCTCGGGATGCAGACGCTCGAGTTCTTCGAGCCGGTGCATCCAGCCGTCGTAGGTCGCGTCATCGACGACGGAGGTATCGCGCCCGTAGTACGCGTCCTTCGCCTCGAGGATGCGAGTGGTCAGCTCTTCGGCTTCGACGCGGGCGTCTTCCAGCGAGATGTTCTCCGGCACTCACTCATTCTATGAGCGAGGACCGACATCAGAGGGGCCAGCCTCACGCCTCGACCGGAACCGCCGAGACCGTCTTATCGATCGTGAACTGCCCCAGCACCCGTGTGCCGATGTACAGCACTGCGGTCTGCCCCGGAGCGACACCGTCGAGAGGCACCTCGGGCACGACATCCACGCCGACGGCGGACACCGTAGCCCGTGCGGGCACGGGCTCGGAGTGTGCGCGGATCTGCACATGGCAGTCGAACTCCGACGACGTCGGTGCGGCACCCGCCCAGGAGTAGCGCTCCCCCGAGATCTCGCCGATCGCCAGAGCCTCCTTCGGGCCGACCACGACCGTGTTCGAGACCGGGCGCACCTCGAGCACGAACCGCGGTTTGCCGTCGGCCGCGGGGATTCCGAGCTTCAATCCCTTGCGCTGTCCGACGGTGAAGGCGTGCGCTCCCTCGTGCGAACCGATGACGGTACCATCGCGGTCGAGGATCTCGCCCTGCTCCGCACCGACCTTCTCCGCCAGCCAGCCACGCGTGTCGCCATCGGGGATGAAGCAGATGTCATGGCTGTCCGGCTTCTGTGCGACGCTGAGCCCGCGCTCGGCGGCCTCAGCGCGTACGAGCGCCTTCGACGGCGTCAGCCCGAGGGGGAAATAGGTGTGCGCGAGCTGCTCAGCAGTGAGCACGCCGAGCACGTACGACTGATCCTTCGCATTGTCGGAGGCGCGGTGCAGCTCGAGACCGCCCTCGCCATCGACGAGCGTCGCGTAATGTCCAGTGCACACGGCATCGAAGCCCAGTTCGATCGCGCGCTCCAGCAGCGCCGCGAACTTGATCTTCTCGTTGCAGCGCATGCACGGGTTCGGCGTGCGGCCTGCCTGGTACTCCGAGATGAAGTCATCGATCACGTCGTCGCGGAAGCGTTCGGAGAAGTCCCAGACGTAGAAAGGGATTCCGAGCTTGTCGGAGGCCCGACGCGCGTCCATCGCATCTTCGATCGTGCAGCAGCCGCGGCTGCCGGTGCGCAACGTGCCACCTGCTCTGGAGAGGGCGAGATGCACCCCGGTGACGTCGTGGCCTGCCTCCACGGCACGTGCGGCCGCTACGGCCGAGTCCACGCCGCCGCTCATCGCCGCAAGAATTCGCATTGGTCCAGTCTACGAGCGTGAACCTGATGCGGACCCGGATGCCCTGTCATACGCATCAGAGATCGTCGCGAGCACTGCGTCGACATCGGCGTCGTCTGATGTGCGGCCGAGAGTGAATCGCAATACGCTGCGGGCATCCTGCTCGCTGCGTCCCATGGCCATGACGACGTGCGACGGTTCGGCGACGCCGGCCTGGCAGGCGGAGCCGGTGGACGCCGCGACTCCAGCGACATCGAGCAGGAACAGCAGGCTCTCCCCCACTGCGCCGGGGAACAGCACGTGAACGTTGTTCGGGAGCCGGTCGTACGGGTCACCCAGCAGCGTGGACGATGGGACGGCGGAGCGGATGCCGGAGATCAGACGATCTCGCAGCGCAGAGAGCCGCTCGACCTCTGTCGCGCGTTCCGCCTCAGCGAGCTCCAGTGCGACGGCGAATGCGGCCGCACCAGCCACATCCTGTGTTCCCGCACGAAGGCCGCGCTGCTGCGCGCCACCGTGCAGCAGCCCTGTGAGTCTGGCGGTGCGCGCGACGATGAGAGCACCCACTCCCACCGGGGCACCGACCTTGTGCCCGGCGACGCTCATCGCGACGAGGCCCACTCCTGGCGCGGCATCCGCTCGCAGACCGCGGAACGACAGCGGAACATGTCCGAGAGCGCTCACCGCGTCCAGGTGCAGCGGAATCCGGGCCGCCGCCGCAGCATCGGCGAGAGCAGCGGCATCGTTGATCGTGCCCACCTCGTTGTTCGCGACGAGCGCTGTCGCCAGCGCCGCCCCGCTCAGCGCGTCAGCGAACGCCTCGACCTCGATACGACCGGTCTCGGACAGCGCCACCCGTCGCACCACTGCGCCTTCAGCTGCAAGAGCGGTGACAGTGTCCATGCTCGCGTGGTGTTCGCCGTCCGGCAGCACGATGGCGTCAACATCCGTGATGCGAGCGGCCCAGAGACCACGCAACGCCGTATTTATCGACTCGGTGCCGCCGGATGTCAGCACCACCTCGATCGGATCGCACCCGAGAACCGCGGCGATCCGCTCGCGTGATTCCTCGAGCAGCCGACGAGCATCCTGGCCCGCGCCGTGCGTCGACGACGCGTTGCCGATGACTTCGGTCGCCGCCAGCCACGCGTCCCGCGCCTCAGGGCGCAGTGGCGTGGTCGCCGCGTGGTCGAGATAAAAACGCATCCCTCGATTCTCCCATCTCTCCGGACACGGCAGGTGAAACCGAGTACGCGCTGTCATGAGACTGCAACACATCCCGCCTAATGTGTACTCATGCCCGAGTCCCAAGACTTCACTGCGCCCGGCGGCGCCGCGCTCGACAATCTCGGCGTGCGTCTGCACGACGGCGTCGCGACGCTGCGTGTCTGGTCTCAGAACGCCACCTCGATCGAACTCGTCACATTCGACGAGACCGACCTCGACTGGGTCACCGATGAGATGGACCTGGTGCGCGGCCCGGCTGACGTCTGGGAAGTCACCACCGATCTGCTGCTGCCCGGAACGCGCTACGCCATCCGTGTCGGCGGGCCGCACGGGCCGGGGAACACGTTCAACCCTGAGACCCTGCTGCTCGATCCGTACGCCAAGGGTCTGGCCCAAGGCGACGGCTATGAGGAATGGCGCTCCGTCGTCATCGTCGACGGCTTCGACTGGGCCGATTCGAGAAAACCCCGTATCCCCCTCGACCGCACAGTGATCTACGAGGCGCATCTCAAGGGCATGACCAAACGGCAGCCCGACGTGCCTCCGGCACTGCACGGCACTTACGCGGGTCTCGCACATCCGGCGATGATCGCGTACTTCCACTCGCTCGGCGTGACCGCCATCGAACTCCTCCCCGTGCACGCGTTCGTCCCGGAGCCGCGGCTGCTCGAGCGGGGACTCACCAACTACTGGGGCTACAACACGCTCAACTTCTTCACCCCGCACAATGCCTACGCCACGGAAGAGGCCCGCAAGCAGGGACCGGAAGCTGTGCTCGCCGAGTTCAAGGGGATGGTGAAGCTGCTGCACGAGGCGGGCCTCGAGGTCATCCTCGATGTCGTCTACAACCACACTTCGGAAGAGGGCATCGGCGGACCGAGGTCCAGCCTGCGCGGGATCGACAACGCGAACTACTACCGCCAGCATCCGGACGGTGCTTACATCGACACCACAGGGGTGGGCAACACGCTGAACACGGCGACGGATGCCGGGGCACGGCTCGTCCTGGACTCACTCCGGTACTGGGCCGAGGAGATGCAGATCGATGGCTTCCGGTTCGACCTCGCTGCGGCTCTGGGAAGGGATTCCGCACACGAGTACTCGCGCGAGCATCCGCTGCTCATGGCCATTCGCGATGACCCGGCTCTCGACGGCGTCAAGCTCATCGCGGAGCCGTGGGACGTCGGGCTCGGCGGCTGGCAGACCGGGAACTTCCCGGATGGCTGGCACGAATGGAACGATCGCTACCGCGACCGCGTGCGGAACTTCTGGCTCAGCGACATCGACTATGCGCGCCGCGCCTCCGCCCCCGTCGGCATCGGCGGCTTCGCGACTCGCCTCGCCGGCTCCTCGAACACCTTCAGCGAAGATCGGGGTCCCCTCGCCAGCGTGAACTTCATCACGGCCCACGACGGCTTCACCCTGCGCGATCTCGTCTCGTATGACGTCAAGCACAACGAGGCCAACGGCGAGGACAACCGAGACGGCGCAGACATGAACCGCGCGTTCAATCATGGCGTCGAGGGTCCGACCTCCGATCCCGTGATCAAGGCCGCACGGCGCAAGGCCATGCGAAACCTGCTCGGCACATTGCTTCTGTCGGCGGGCATCCCCATGCTCACCGCAGGCGACGAGACCGGCCGCACGCAGCGCGGGAACAACAACGCCTATGCGCACGATTCCGACCTCACCTGGCTCAGCTGGGAGCACGAGGATTGGCAGAACGACCTGCGCGCGCACGTCGCCGCGCTGACCAGGCTCCGCCGCGAGAACCCCGCGCTCCGGCCGAGCCGTTATGCGCGTCTCGGTGAGCACACCCCCAACGCCTCGGTCATGGACTGGTACAACCAGGACGGCGAGACGATGGAACAGCCGCAGTGGACGGATCCCGGCAATCGCACCCTGCAGTACGCCGCGGCATCCACGCCGGTCGAAGAGCAGGCGAACCGGATCCTGCTGGTGGTGCATGGCACGGAGACGCCCACCGACATCACCCTGCCCACGATCGAAGACGCGACCCGATTCGTGTCGCTCTGGTCAAGCGCCGACGAGCATCCGGACGTCAAGTCCGAGTCGTTCTCGCCCGGCGACGTCGTGGCGACGCCCGGCACATCCATGCGGCTCTTCCGCGTCGAGTGACGCAGGACCAACACGGCGCGGAGACGGGTGTTCAGTCCCGGCGGAGCGCGGTACATTCAGGGTGTGGCTGCACGTTCTGGCAATCGTCCCGCGGAGCTTCGAAGCCCCGCACAGATACCCCTGCGGCCGTGCGCCGCCGATGAAGGAGCGGAGTCGGCACGCGCCGGGATGAACGCCTCTGCGACCGGTCGCACGCAGACCAGGACGGGACGCATCCCGCTCACCGCCCCGGCACCCACCGCACCCGGCGGATTCCCTGCGAAGGCATTCGTCGGCGAGATCGTGCCATTCCGTGTCGTCGCGTTCCGAGAGGGACACGATCGCATCGGAGTCCATGTGCGCCTCACCGCACCGAACGGTGAGGAGAGCCTTCACCGGCTGGCAGCTGTCCAGGATGGCTCTGACTCGTGGCAGGCCGACATCGCTCTCGACGCGCAAGGCACCTGGCAGTACCGCTTCGAGGCGTTCGCGGATGACTACGCCACCTGGGCCCATGCCGCCGCGGTCAAGATCTCAGCGGGCGTCGACGTCGAAGTGATGGCTGCTCTCGGCCGGCAGGTGTTCACCCGTGCGGCAGCGGAGAAGTTCCGGTCGGCGGGCGAACGCACGCGGCTCAAGGCGGCCGCCGCGACGCTCAGCGGATCGGATGACGCCGCCGTCCTGTCGATCGCCACAGATCCCGTCCTCGCAGCACTGTTCGAGGCCAGACCGCTCACATCGTTCATGTCAGCCACGCCCGAGCAGACCCTCGTCGTCGAGCGGACGGTTGCGGGTGTCGGCGCATGGTACGAGTTCTTCCCCCGATCGGAGGGTGCCAAGCGCAATGCGGACGGCACGGTCAAGAGCGGCACCTTCCGCACTGCGGTCAAGCGTCTCCCCGCCGTCGCCGCGATGGGCTTCGACGTGCTCTATCTGCCCCCCATCCATCCGATCGGCAGAACGCACCGCAAGGGTCCGAACAACACGCTGGATGCCGCGCCGAGCGATCCGGGCTCCCCCTGGGCGATCGGCGCTGCAGAAGGCGGCCACGACGCAGTGCACCCCGATCTCGGTACGATGGCCGACTTCCGCTACTTCGTCCGCGAGGCCCGCAAGCTGGGCGTCGAGGTCGCGCTCGATCTCGCTCTGCAGGCGTCACCTGACCATCCCTGGGTCACCTCCCACCCGGAGTGGTTCACGACGCTCCCCGACGGCACGATCGCATACGCGGAGAATCCCCCGAAGAAGTACCAGGACATCTATCCCCTGAACTTCGACGGCGATCCTGACGGTCTCTCGGCTGAAATCCTGCGTGTGGTCGAGCACTGGGTGTCGCAAGGCGTGCTGATCTTCCGCGTGGACAATCCGCACACCAAGCCGCTCTGGTTCTGGGAATGGCTGATCGCCCGCGTGACCGCCGCGCACCCCGATGTCGTGTTCCTCGCCGAGGCATTCACCCGCCCGGCTCCGCTGCGGGGTCTCGCCGCGGTCGGATTCCAGCAGAGTTACACATACTTCACGTGGCGCAACACCAAGCGCGAGCTCGAGGAGTTCCTCGTCTCTCTTGCGAACGAGACCGCTGACTTCCTGCGACCGAATCTGTTCGTCAACACCCCGGACATCCTCACCGAGTACCTGCAGTTCGGCGGCCGCGCGGCGTACCGGATCCGTGCGTCGATCGCGGCCACAGCGGCGCCGACCTATGGCGTCTACACCGGTTACGAGTTGTACGAGAACGTGGCGCGCCCCGGTTCCGAAGAGAACATCGACAACGAGAAGTACGAGTACAAGCTGCGTGATTTCGCGGCTGCCGAAGAGAACGGAGACTCTCTCGCGCCGTATCTCCGGCGACTGAACGAGATCCGTGCGGCACATCCTGCCCTGCGGCAACTGCGCAACATCGCCGTGCATTGGAGCGACGACGACAGCATCCTCGTCTATTCGAAGCACGTTGACGGCGCCTTCACCGTCGACGGCGCTTCAGACACCGTCATCGTCGTCATCAACGTCGATCCGCATTCCGTGCGCGAGAGCACCGTGCACCTCGATACCCGCGTGTGGGGCGTGGAGCCGGGTGACCCGTACGAAGTCGAGGATCTGGTCACGGGCGCCGTGTGGACGTGGTCCGATCACAACTTCGTCCGGCTCGACGCGTTCGCCGAACCGGTGCACATTCTCAAGGTGAAGGGACGATCATGAACGAGATCGAGGATGTCATCACATCCCCCGACTGGGAAACCGTCGCAGCCGGGGCCTACCACGCCCCGCACGATGTGCTCGGCGCTCATCCGACGACGGATGCCGCCGGGCGCACACACACCACGATTCGCGTGCGACGACCGTTGGCGGACCGCGTGTCGGCGGTTTTCTCGGACGGGACCCGACTCCCGCTGATACATGCGGCACACGGCATTTGGGAGGGTCAGCACGATGGCTCGCCGGTGGCGTACCGCGTCGCCTCGGTGTACGCCGATGGAGAAGAGCAGCTCGCCGGTGACCCGTACCGCCATCTTCCGAGCATCGGCGACCTCGATCTCCATCTGATCGCAGAAGGACGCCATGAGCGGCTGTGGGAAGTGCTGGGCGCGAACGTCCACCTCTTCGATGGCGAGATCGGTGTGTCGTTCGCAGTGTGGGCGCCGAATGCCCAGGCCGTGCGCGTCGTGGGCGAGCACAACGACTGGAGCGGCGAGGCCCACAGTATGCGCTCGATGGGTGTGAGCGGGATCTGGGAGCTGTTCATCCCCGACCTCACCCCCGGGTCGCTGTACAAGTACCAGATCCTCACGCGCGACGGCCGCTGGATCCTCAAGGCCGATCCGATGGCGCAGCGCACACAGCGCCCGCCGGAGACCGCATCGGCCGTCCCGTTCTCGGCGTATTCGTGGAGCGACGGCGCATGGATGACGAGGCGAGCGGCAACACACGCTGTAGCGCAGCCGATGTCGATCTACGAAGTGCATCTCGGCTCATGGCGCGACGGACTGGGATATCGCGAAATCGCCGAGCCGCTCATCTCGCACATCCTCGACACCGGCTTCACGCACGTGGAGTTCATGCCGCTCGCCGAGCATCCTTTCGGCGGTTCCTGGGGCTACCAGGTCAGCGGGTACTACGCGCCGACCGCACGGTACGGAACACCGGACGATCTGCGCTTCCTCATCGACCGGCTGCACCAGGCAGGTATCGGCGTCATCCTCGATTGGGTACCCGGTCACTTCCCGAAGGACGATTTCGCACTGGCCCGATTCGACGGACTGCCGCTGTACGAGCATCCCGATCCCCGACGTGGAGAGCATCAGGACTGGGGCACACTGATCTTCGACTACGGCCGCCCGGAAGTGCGCGGCTTCCTCGTCGCGAACGCCCTCTACTGGTTCGACCAGTTCCACATCGACGGCCTCCGCGTCGATGCAGTCGCCTCGATGCTGTATCTCGACTACTCGCGCGGAGACGGCGAGTGGGAGCCGAACGTCCATGGCGGGCGAGAGAACCTCGAGGCGATCCGGTTCCTGCAGGAAGTCAACGCGACCGCCTATCGGTCTCATCCCGGAATCGTGATGATCGCAGAGGAGTCCACGAGCTTCCCGGGCGTCACCGGACCCACCGACCACGCCGGGCTCGGCTTCGGTTTCAAGTGGAACATGGGCTGGATGAACGATTCGCTGCAGTACATCTCGCGCGACCCGATGTACCGCGCTCACCACGAGGGCGAGATGACGTTCTCGTTCGTCTACGCCTTCGGCGAGAACTACCTGCTGCCCATCAGCCACGACGAGGTCGTGCACGGCAAGGGCAGCTTGCTGTCGAAGATGCCGGGCGATCACGCTCACAAGCTCGCGAACGTGCGGGCCTACCTCGCGTACATGTGGGGGCACCCCGGAAAGAACCTGCTGTTCATGGGTCAGGAGTTCGGCCAGCTGGCCGAGTGGTCCGAATCAAGAGCGCTGGACTGGTGGCTGCTCGATCAGCCGTCGCACGCACAGCTGCAGCACTTCGTCGGCGAGATGAACGGTGCGTATCGCGCGAGCGCGCCGCTCTGGGAAAGAGATGGTGACAGTAGCCGTTTCCGCCGCCTTGGCGCGCCGTCATGGGATCCGAACGTGATCGCCTTCGAACGCCGAGACAATCACGGCGGTCGCGTCATCGTGATCAGTAATTTCGCCGGCGTGGAACGCGCCGCACTCCCCCTGGATCTGCCGGTGGAGGGCGTATGGGATGAGATCCTCAACACGGATGCGTTGGAGTTCGGCGGCTCCGGAATCGGGAACTACGGACGGGTAGCGGCCCACGTCGAGGGCGAACATGGCACGCCGAAGACGAAGATCACCCTGCCGGCGCTGTCGACGATCTGGCTCCGGTACCGCGGCTGAGCGCTTAGAACAGCAGCGACGACAGGCGGTTGCGTGCCGCGATCACCCGAGGATCGCCTGCGCCGATGAGTCCGAACAGCTCCACGAGCCGCTCGCGCACCGGCGTGCGCTCGTCGGAAGGCAACGCCGCGAAAAGGTCGAGCAGACGCCCGAACGCGTCGTCGACGTGCCCGCCGGAGATGTCGAGGTCGGCGACGGCGAACTGGGCGCTCACGTCTGATGGAGCATCGGCCGCCGCCGCTCGCGCCTCCTGAAGGTCGAGTCCCTGCACGCGGTCGAGCAACCGCACCTGGCCGAGCCCTGCACGTGCATCCTCGTCACGCGGGTTCTCCGCGAGCGCCTTCTCGTAAGCCGTGATCGCCGTCGCGAAGTCACCAGCCTCGATCGCCGCGAACGCCTCGGCGTGCAACGGCGGCAGTGGCGCCTCCTGGGGTTCTTCGGCTTCGCTGTCGCCGGACGCATCGGAATCTGCAGCGCCTGCCGCCACCGAGCCGGTGACGCCGTTCTGCGCGGCCACCTGCAGCAGCTGGTCGAACACCTGACGCACCTGCTCTTCCGGCACCGCTCCGGTGAACATCGGCACCGGCTGCCCGGCGATCAGGGCGACGACCATCGGGATGGACTGCGCACGGAAGCTCTGTGCGAGCTGCGGGTTCGCATCGACGTCGACCTTGGCGAGCACGACCCGCCCCGCGAGCTCCGTGACGACCTTCTCCAGGATCGGGCTGAGCTGCTTGCACGGTCCACACCATTCGGCCCACAGGTCGACGACGATCGGCACGGTGCGCGAAAGCTCCATGATCTGGCCGAAAGTGGCGTCCGTCACGTCGAGGATGAATCCGCCTGGGACTGTGCCGTCGCCACCCACCGGTGCCGGAGCGGCATCAGCGGGGGCCGTCGGGCGGTTGCGCAGGCTCGAAAGATCGACGGCACCGCGAAGGGCCGCTGCAGAGATGTCGGTCATTGGATCACTTCCACGTTGAGGATGTCTTGGTGCACGGCGAGGAGACGGATCTGTTCAGTGGAGCCCTGTGCGGGCACCGAGAAGAAGAGCTGGAGTCCATACGTGGTGACGACGCCCTTCGCGGCCTCCTCGACTCCGGTGAGCGTCTTCGCCTCGGGGTTCTCGCCGAACTTGATCACCGCATCGGGCGTGGTCGGCGCGATCGTCTCGCTGTCGACCATCGACACGGCCACGATCGCGCCGCTGTCGAGCGTCGCCAGGGCGACCGGTTCCGCTGTACTCGGAACGATGTCGAACGCCGTGCTCGAGGTCTCGGCAGCACCGTTGTCGACGAGCGACTGCGTGACCGCCGCACGGCTCGCCGCGATGGAGTCCGCCAGCGTGATGCTCACCGGGTCGAAGAGCGAGCGGTACTCGCTGCTCTCCCCGGAGTCGACCACGTCGGCGAAGGCTGTCGCAAGTTCGTCGGGCGCGAGTGCGAGGAAGGCGGACGCATTCTCTGTGATGAGGCTGGTTCCCAGCCACGCGGGTGCGAGTTCGGGGACCTCCGCAGAGGCCTGCATCTCCGCGATGTTGCTGACCTTGTAGTTCGACCAGGGGTCGGCCTGCGTCATCGTCAGGATGACGGGCGGCACCGTGTCGTCGCTCTTGCTCTTGCTGAGCACCAGCACGGTGCGCGGCCAGTCATCCGTCGCCTGCGGCAGCAGGACCTCGATGACATCGGTCGGGATCGCAGCAGGCAGAGCGCGGTCGGTGAGGGTCGCGCGCAACGTGTAGTCGGTGGTCCTCGCAGCCAGCGCGGCACCGTCCAGGCGAGTTCCGGCGAGTTCGATGTCGAGCGCCGTGTCTGCGTCTTCAAGGGTTTCCCGCGATGTCTTTCAGGATGCGGGACGCCTGCGCCTCGGTGACTGCCGGCGGCTTCTGGTTCTCAGGGGTGATCACGGTCTGCGTGGGCGACGGGGTCGGCGACGCCCCTTCGAACTGCGGCCACGAATCACTGGAGCACCCTGCGAACAGCATCGCTGCGACGCCGAAAGCGGGGAGAACGAGCAGCCGGCGGCGCATGGGCCGCGCGCGACGCTCGGTCTTCGGCGCCTTCTTCTCTTCCGGCGCACCCTCGTTCGCCGGTTCCGCATCGCCAGGGGCTTCCAGCGCCTCTCGGACGGGTGCGGGTTCCACCGAAAGGTCGATGGGCTCCGTGGCGGGCATCGGACCGGGGCCTTTTCGGCGCGGACCTCGTCCCCTGCGCTGGTGGCGGATCGCCAGTACGTACATGACGAGACCGAACAGCAGGACGGCGCCGCCGGCGGCGATGAGCGGGCCGACCCATGGCGTGGAGCGATCCAGCGGCCATGAGATGACGACATCCTCCGGGGCGTTCTGCGTACCGTCTTTCGCGATCAGAACGCTCATTCCTTCCGGCAGCTGCATGTCGGTGATGAGCTGGTCCGGTTCGCTGAAGGAGTCGAGCCAGAGATCGGAACCTACGGGATTGCGTCCCTCCGGCTGCTCCGCGTCTCCGTCTGCGCTCTCATCTGCATCGTCCGCGGTGTCCTCAGGCTCGATGAGAGTGCTCACGCTCGCACCATCGGAGTCGAGTGCCACGGAGTTGTAGGTGGAATCGGAGAGCCACGCCTCCAGGTCGGCCGTGCGGCCGTAGGCGGCGAAGATGTCTCCCTCACCGCGGATGAGAAGAGTCTGCTGTCCCGGATTCTCGCGAAGCACTGCGCCGTCGACAAGCATGTAGGGAGCGGATTCCTCCACGCTCAGCTCCGTCTGCTGGGCCGATGGCCCCAGGAAGATGGTTCGCTGAGCGATGCCTGCTCCGATGAGAAGCGTGGCCAGGACAAAGGCCACGACGGCCCACACGAAACGCACGAAAAGTCTCCTTACGTGATCCGGGCGCCACGCCCAGATCTCCGCTCGACGTTTCAGACTATCGAAACTGGCTGAGTGTTGACTACGAGGGACGGCAACCGGCCCCAGATCGGCACGTCGTCAATTCCTGTTGGCGCTGGACGACTACCCTGAGAACAGTCTTGAGGAGAGCGCATGAAGCTTCACAACCCGTTCCGCACCGCCCTGGTCGCAACCCTCGGCGTGGGACTGGGCATCCTGCTCATCGGCAGCGTGCAGTCGCTCTCAACAGTGCTCCTCTACGTCGGCACCGCCCTGTTCATCAGTCTGGGGCTCGATCCCGTCATCTCATTCCTCGAGCGTCGACGACTCCCGCGTTGGCTGGCCGTGCTGATCACGATCCTGGGAGTGTTCGGCGCGTTCACCGGCATCATCCTGATCGTGCTGCCGGTCCTGATCGACCAGATCAGTCAACTGGTCCGCCAGATCACGACCTTCCTGCAGAGCACCCGGCTCGATGATGTCAAGGATTGGATCAGCGCGACGTTCCCCGGTCTGCAGCCAGGCTTCGTCGATGATCTGTTCACGAACGCCACGGAGTGGCTCAACGACAACTGGACGACGATCACAGAAAGCGTCGTCACGGTAGGAACTGCGATCGTCACCGGGCTGTTCGGTGCATTCATCGTCCTGATCCTCACCATCTACTTGACGTCCTCGACGCCATCGCTGAAGCGGTCGGTCTATCAGCTGGTGCCGGCATCCAAGCGCCCGCGCTTCGTCGACCTCGCCGAGCAGATAACCGACTCGGTGGGTTATTACGTCATGGGGCAGATCACGCTCGGCGTCATCAACGGCATCCTCAGCGCCATCTTCCTGAACATCATCCAGGCGCCGTTCGCGGTCGTGCTCGCGGTCGTCGCGTTCTTCTTCTCGCTGATCCCGCTGGTGGGAACGCTCACCGGCTCGACGATCATCGTGCTCGCGTGCCTCATCCCTGGGCTCGGCTCCCCGGCGACGGCGATCGCGGCCGGGATCTACTACCTGATCTACATGCAGATCGAGGCGTACATCGTCTCGCCACGCATCATGAGCCGGGCGGTCTCCGTGCCAGGCGCCGTGGTCGTCGTCGCGGCACTCGCCGGCGGATCACTGCTCGGACTGCTCGGCGCCCTCATCGCGATCCCGGTCGCGGCGAGCATCCTGATCATCTATCGCCAGGTGCTCATCCCTCGGATGAACGAGCGCTGACCGGCCATTCATTCGACAGCGGAAGAGCGTCGGGGTTCACCACAGCGACGATCTCGGTGAGCACCCGCCGCGTCTGCGTCTCGCCGACCCACAGGTGCTTGCCACCCTCTACATCGATCAACGTGATGTCGGGGATCGATGCGAAGCGTTCCCGCGCCTCCGCAGGTCGCAGGTAGTCGTCGAACTCGGGAATGAGGGCGATCACCCGACGCGAATCACCGGCCCATGCCGCTACTTCTTCTGCCGTGGCCCTGTGCAGCGGCGGCGAAAGCAGGATGATGCCCTCCACGTCGTGCTCTCTGCCGTACTTCAATGCGAGTTCCGTCCCGAAGGACCAGGCCAGAAGCCACGGATGCGGCAGCGACCTCTCACGGACGAACTCCATCGCCGCAGCCACGTCGAACTGCTCAGCCTCGCCGCCATCGAAAGTCCCTTGACTCGTACCGCGCGGTGAACTCGTCCCACGAGTGTTGAACCGGAGCACGGCAAGGTCCGCCAGCGCGGGAAGGCGTGCGGCGGCCTTGCGCAGGATGTGCGAATCCATGAAGCCGCCAGCGGTCGGCAGCGGATGCAGCGTCACCAATGTCGCAACGGGCTGCGCGTCCTCCGGCAGAGCCAGCTCGCCGACGAGTGTGAGTCCGTCGGCGGTGAACAGTTCGATGTTCTCCCTCACCGCCGGCAGTTCGAGCGGCCCGCGGATATCCATGCTCACGCCATCCTCCAGCAGTGTGTGTGCCAGTGCCGGCGTGCCGCGAGGTCGGCAGCATCTCCGAGCACGCCGTCTGCGCGCCATACGACCTGGTGAGCGATACCGGCTGCGATCACTCCGCCGCATCCGGGGCAGATGTAGTCCTTCTGCGCCTGCATCGCCGAAATCGGCTGCACGCTCCATTCGCGTCCTTGGCGGGATTCGCTGCGCTTCCAGCCCGCGAGGAGCCGGTCGAAGGAGTCGTCAGCGTCTGGGCGCTCTTGGCGCCGCCTGTGGGAACGTGGCATGTCGAAGCATTACCACCAGTTGTTGTTGATCCAGAACTCGTACGCACCGGCCCAGCTGCCGTAGCGCCCAGTGGCATAGCCGTTCGCCCAGCGCAGGTTGTCGACCGGGTCGTAGCCGTTGCCTGGCACCTTGCTGCATGGGAGCGCCTGCACGAGGCCGCAAGCACCTGAGGACGAATTCGTCGCGTTGGGGTTCCAGCCGCTCTCTTTCGAGACGACGTAGTCGACGTAGCCCCAGTCGCTGGCGGCGATGCCCGCCGCGGCCATCCACTCGGCCGGCGCACCGCCACCCGTGTAGAACAACGGGCCGGCGCCGCCGGAGGAATCGGAGGACTCTGCGGATGCCGGCTCCGGCTCCGGGGTAGGAGTGGGCGTGGGCTTCGGCGTCACGTAGACGTCGTAGACACCGCGCGTGGTCGGTGTGATCGTCGCGCCCTCTGCGGTGACGGTCAGATCCTGTGTGTCCTGCGCGGCCAGCGAGAACGGCGTCTCCACGTCCGCGACCGGTGGATCTGCGAGCGCCATGCCCGTCGGCGCGACGATCGCGGCCGCGAAGGCGACGACTCCGAACGCGGCGAAACCGCCGACGACGCCGCGGCGCCGCGACCACCGACGGGAGGCGCGCACGGGTGATTTCGGGGGTGCAGATCTCTGCGGCGCACTACTGGCGCCGGCGGGATCTATCTCGGTACCGGAAGTCACAATAGCTCCAGTGTATCCAGCCACGCCTGAGACCTCCATCCGAATGCCCGGTGAAGAGCTCAGCGAACGGCGAGGATCACATCGATCGTCGCATCCAACAGCGCGTCGACCTGCTCTTCCCGGTATCCGCCGCGCTGCATTCTGAATGCGGCTGATCGCAACTGCTCGACCGAGAGCTCATCCCCGTCGCGCAGATATCGCACGATCCGCGCCGCGACATGATCGACTTCATCGATGCGATAGCCGAAGGTCAGGAACCCTGTACGTGCGAACTTCTGCCGGCGGCTGCGAGCCAGGTGGTCCAGCACGATCTGTGCCTCGGAGCGCGCATGGACGACCCACGCCTCCGCGCCCTCGGCGCGAACCGTCCGCTCACGCTGACGAGCCGCGAGTGCATCCTCGACGCGTCCGAGCGCGGCGTCGACCTCGCCGATGTCGTAGCCGCCCTTCACCAGCGGGAACGATGCGACGCGCACGTCGGCAGCCGACAGGTCATCCGAGTCGTCCTCGAAGCTGTCGCGTGCCGCGGCCAGGAACGTGTCAACCGCGGTGCGGTGATAGCCGCGCTCACGAGCGCCCACCGTTCGGAACGCGGGTGTCGTCTCTTCGTCGTCGATCTCAGTCACATCTTTCACCGTATCCGAAGTCATGGGAGCGTCACCCAGGGCGAAAGCAGGAAGTACAGACTCAGCGCCGGAATCGTAGAAGGCAGGATGCTGTCCAGCCGATCGAGGAGTCCGCCGTGGCCAGGCAGCCAGGAGCTCATGTCCTTGATGCCGATGTCGCGCTTGATCATCGACTCGCCGAGGTCGCCGAGGGTCGCGGTGAGCAGGATCGCGACGCCGAAGACGACACCGGCCCACCAGGGCAGGTTCAGCAGGAAGAGAGCGAGGAGCACGCCGGCCGCGATCGCCGCGACGACAGCGCCGGCAAACCCCTCCCACGTCTTCTTGGGGCTGATGCGAGGGGCCATCGGATGCTTGCCGAAGGCAAGTCCCGCAGCGTAGGCACCGGTGTCGGAGGCGACGGCGATCGCGATGAACGCGAGCACCCACCACTGCCCGCCCTCCTGTGCCAGCAGCAGAAGCGCGACACCGGTGAGGAACGGTACGTAGACCTGGACGAAACCGCCCACCATGGCGTCCGCGAGAACATCCCCGTACGTGCGGCCGTCCTTCGAGACCATCTGAGCGACGAGGCGCCAGACGATCACGAATACGACGGCGAAGAGCAACGCGACCCAGATGAGCCACGGGGGCGCGAAATAGCCCGCCAGTACAAGAGCGACGCCGGCGATGATCTGCGGGACGATGTCGACCCGACGGCCGGCAGCTCCCAGCGCGCGTGCCAGCTCGAAGATTCCCAGTACCGCGATCGCGAGGGCGATCGGTACGAACAGCTCCTTGATGAAGATCAACGAGGCGAGCAGGATCGCGCCGAACCCCAGACCGACCAGGATCGCGAGAATCAGGTCGCGGCCGGTTCTGGCTTTGATCCGCTCGTTCGCCTGATCGAGGTGCTCACGGGCCTGTGTCACGTGCGTCTCGAACTCTCCCCCTGGCCTGGCGCAGCTGTTCACGCACGACAGCGGAGGGATCGGTCGGGTGCGGTGAGCTGCGCGGCAGCGGTGGCCGCGGCGGAATCGCCCTCTCGTCGACGAGGGGGAGTTCGGCTTCCGGGGTCGTTCCGTCGCGGGCCTCGCGCCGCGTCAGCGGGCGTTGCTCGTCTGCGGGACCGACTGCGTCGCTCATCCTCGGTTATACCTCGAGCAGCTCTGTCTCTTTGCGCTTGAGGGCGTCATCGATGAGATCGACGTGCTGACGCGTGAGAGCGTCGAGTTCTTTCTCACCGCGCGCGATCTCGTCTTCGCCGACGTCGCTCTTGAGCGCATCGAGTTCGTCCTTCGACTTGCGACGGATGCCGCGCACGTGAACCTTCGCGTCCTCACCCTTCGAACGCACGATCTTGACGTACTCCTTGCGACGTTCCGCGGTCAGCTCGGGCATCGTCACACGCACGACATTGCCGTCGTTCGTGGGGTTGGCGCCGAGGTTCGGCATGTCTCGGATCGCCTGTTCGATGGCCTTGAGCGCGGACTTGTCGTACGGCGTGATCAGGAGCGAACGCGCTTCGGGGTTCGCGAGGGACGCGAGCTGCGCCAGCGGCGTAGGCGAACCGTAGTAGTCCACCATCACCTTCTGGAACATCTGCGGGTTCGCGCGCCCGGTGCGGACCGTGGCGAAGTCCTCTTTGGCGGCTTCGACCGCACGTGTCATGCGGGAGGTGGTTTCAGCGAGGACATCCGCGATCACGGTGACTCCTATCGTCGGGGTGTTCCAGCAATGGGTGTTCCAGCAATTCTATCCGGGCGAGAGGTTTCGCCCGTCGTGGCACGCCTCAGGCGGAGACGCGTGTGCCGATCGGCTCGCCGAGGAGCGCACGGGTCACGTTGCCCTCGGGCTCCATGCCGAACACGCGCATGTCCATGTTGTTGTCCATGCAGAGGCTGAACGCCGTCGAGTCGACGACCTTGAGGCCGCGCTGAAGCGCGTCACGGTAGGTGACCTGCTCGATGCGAGTGGCGGTGGTGTCCTTGTTCGGGTCGGCCGTGTAGATGGCATCCACACCATTCTTGGCCACGAGCACCTCGTCTGCTCCGATCTCCAATGCCCGCTGCGCTGCGACGGTGTCAGTCGAGAAATACGGCAGACCCGCACCGGCGCCGAAGATCACGACGCGGCCCTTCTCCAGGTGCCGCTCCGCGCGACGCGGGATGTACGGTTCCGCGACCTGGGTCATCGAGATCGCCGACTGAACGCGCGTGGCCGCCCCGGCCTGCTCGAGGAAGTCCTGGAGGGCCAAGGCGTTCATGACCGTGCCGAGCATGCCCATGTAGTCGGCGCGGCCGCGGTCCATCCCACGCTGGCTCAGTTCTGCACCACGGAAGAAGTTGCCGCCGCCGACCACGATCGCGATCTCGACCTGATCGACCGCTGCGGCGATATCACGCGCGATCTGACCGACGACGTCCGGGTTCACACCCAGCTGTCCTGCTCCGAAGGCTTCGCCGGAGAGCTTGAGTAGGACGCGTCGGCGTCCTGTGCGTTCAGTCATGGGTGGGTGGTCCTCTCGTCCCGATTCAAGATAGTGCCTTCTGGGCATGGAAAAGGGGTTCGGATCGCAATGGATCCGAACCCCTTCACAACTGCTACGCGCCGACCTTGAAGCGCGCGAAGTCCGTCACGGTGATACCGGCGTCCTTCGCCACCTGGGCGACAGAGAGCTTGTTGTCCTTGGCGTAGTCCTGCTCGAGCAGTGCGACCTGCTTGATGAACGCAGACACCCGGCCTTCGACGATCTTCGGCAGAGCAGCCTCGGGCTTGCCCTCGTTGCGCGAGATCTCGGTGACGATCTCCCGCTCCTTCTCGACGGCCTCGGCCGGAACCGTGTCCCGGTCGAGGTACGACGGGTTGGCGAACGAGATGTGCTGAGCGATGCTGCGCGCAGTCACCGCGTCGTCACCGCTGTAGGCGACGACGACACCGATCTGCGGCGGCAGATCTTTGCTGGTGCGGTGCAGGTAGACCTCGACGGAATCGCCGGAGATCGTGCGCACCTGGCGCAGCTCGACCTTCTCACCGATGATGGCTGCCTCTTCCGAGATCAGCTCACCGACGCTCTGGCTGCCGGCGGGCGCAGCGAGTGCGTCCTCGACCGTGTTCGCCTTGGCGGCGGCCACGGCATCGGCGACCTTGTCGGCCAGCGCGATGAAGCGCTCGTTCTTCGCGACGAAGTCGGTCTCGCATGCGAGTTCGATCAGCGTGACGCTGCCGTCCTGCTCACGAGCGACGACAAGGCCTTCGCTGGTGGAACGGTCAGCGCGCTTCGCGTTGCCCTTCGCACCCTTGAGTCGAAGGATCTCGACAGCCTTCTCGCGGTCGCCCTCGGCCTCTTCGAGTGCCTTCTTGGTGTCGACCATTCCGGTGCCGAGCTGATCGCGCAGCGCCTTGATGTCAGCGATGGTGAAGTTGGCCATGTGTGGTGGCTCCTTGCTTCGTGATGTGTGTGTACGCGGAATTACTTGGCAGCGTCGGCGTCAGCGGCCGGAGCCTCTTCAGCAGGTGCCTCGGTCGCCTCAGCAGCGGGAGCCTCTTCAGCAGCAGCCTCGGTCGCCTCAGCGGCGGGAGCCTCTTCAGCAGCAGCCTCGGTCGCCTCAGCAGCAGAGGCCTCTTCAGCAGCAGCCTCGGTCGCCTCAGCAGCAGGAGCCTCGGCACCCTCAGCAGGCGTCTCGAGAAGTTCCTTCTCCCACTCGGCCAGCGGTTCCGCATCGCCCGACTCGGGGTTGTGCTTCTGCTGCAGGCCCTCGGCCGCTGCGTCGGCGATGATGCGTGTCAGCAGCGAGACGGAGCGGATCGCGTCGTCGTTGCCGGGGATCGGGTACTGGAAGTCATCCGGGTCGGCGTTCGTGTCGAGGATGCCGATCACGGGGATGCCGAGCTTCTTGGCCTCGTCGATGGCGAGGTGCTCGCGCTTGGCGTCGACGACCCACAGAGCGGAAGGCGTCTTGGTCAGGTTGCGGATACCGCCGAGCGACTTGTGCAGCTTGTCGAGTTCGCGCTTCTTGAGCAGGAGCTCCTTCTTGGTGAAGCCGCTGTTGGCCGGGACCTCGTAGTCGAGTTCCTCGAGCTCCTTCATGCGTGCGAGACGCTTGGAGATCGTCTGGAAGTTGGTGAGGAGTCCACCGAGCCAGCGCTGGTTCACGAAGGGCTGGCCGACGCGCGTGGCCTGCTCGGCCAGGATCTCCTGAGCCTGCTTCTTGGTGCCGACGAAGAGGATGGTGCCGCCATGGGCGACCGTCTCCTTGACGAAGTCGTAGGCGCTGTCGATGTAGCCCAGCGACTGCTGGAGGTCGATGATGTGGATGCCGCTGCGCTCGGTGAGGATGAAGCGCTTGACCTTCGGGTTCCACCGACGGGTCTGGTGTCCGAAGTGCACGCCGCTGTCGAGCAGCTGGCGGATGGTGACCACAGCCATGGTCGTCTCCTGGTTCTGGCGCGTGCAGCGCCGTTGAGGTTGTGTCGCCGATCGGGTGATCAGCAAGCCTGGTGCCCGGCACACGCCCACCCGCTCTTTCGAGCAGGACCTGAGGGAGTGGATGCCACGACCGGAGTCGCTTTGGGCACGCGTAGTCACCCCGAAATCGAGGTGCGACCTCAAGTGTACAGGATCGGAGGAAGCCGACTGCTCCTGCACAGCCTGGTTCCCGCCCGGGTTCTCCCCCTTATGCGGGTTCTCCCCCGCGGGAGCGAGCCGATCGGCCGAGGATGGTCCGATGCGAGTCAGGAGCAGCATCCCAGCGCGGAGACCCATCATTCTCCTCCTGCTGCTCGCCCTGTTCCCCGGCACCGCGCCAGCGCCGCCGACACCGGACCCGGCTTGGGTATGGCCCGTCGACGGCCCGCGCGAAGTCACCTCCCCGTTCCGCGCTCCGGCGCACGACTACGGTCCGGGACACCGTGGCCTCGATATGTCCGCCCCTGTCGGCGCCGTCGTGCACGCCCCGGCAGACGGGATCGTCGCCTTTCGCGGAGTGGTGGTGGACCGGCCATTGCTCACGATCGACCACGGCGACGGGATCGTGACGACGTTGGAACCTGTGGATTCGACGCTGACGCCCGGCGCGCCGGTCACCAGAGGCGAAGAGATCGGAACTGTCGCGAACGGAGGTCACTCACCGGACGATCAGCTGCACCTGGGCGTGCGGTACAACGACGTCTACGTCAATCCGATGCTGATGTTCGGCGACGTGCCACGGGCGATCCTTCTCCCCTGTTGCGCGGCAAGCAGCGCGATCTCCAGCCATGACCGGTCGAGCGTCTTCACGCACGAGGGTGGGCGAGTCGGTAGGTCGCTGTGAGTCGTTCAGATGAGACGTGGGTGTAGATCTGCGTGGTCCCCAGACTCGCGTGCCCGAGGATCTCCTGCACCGCTCTGAGGTCGGCTCCGCCGTCCAGAAGGTGCGTCGCGGCGGAATGGCGAAGCGCGTGCGGCCCGACGGCGTCGGCGCCGATGATCGGGCCGAGCGCGTGCGCGACGAGCGAGTACACGGCTCGCGGTCCGAGGCGTCCACCGCGCGCACCGAGGAACACGGCGGGCGCCGCTCGCTCGGCTCGGGTCGACAAAACGGTGCGACCGCGCGTCAGGTATGCGCCGACAGCGTCACGCGCAGGGATGCCGTACGGCACGACCCGTTCCTTCGCCCCTTTGCCCAGCACCCGCACGATGGCGCGATCAAGGTCGAGGTCGTCGACATCGATGCCGCAGAGCTCCGAGACCCGCATTCCGGAGCCGTAGAGCAGCTCAAGGATCGCGTGATCGCGAAGACGGATCGGGTCACCATCGGTTGCGGCTTCTCGGTGCGCGTCGAGAAGCCGTTGCATCCCATCCTGCGACGCAACGGCAGGGAGCGTACGTCCGCGCTTGGGCGCGATCAGGCGCAGACTCGGATCGATGCTGATCAGCTCCTCGTCCTTCGCCCATGCGAAGAAGGAGCGCGCGGCGGCGGCCCGCCTGGCCAATGTGGAACGGGCGTCACCTCGTTGGGTGGCGCGCCAGAGCCAGTCCCGCAGCGTCTCGAGATCGACGTCGGCGAGCGATGCCGCGCCGACAGCATCGGAGAGATCCCGCAGATCCGAGCGATACGCGCGTACGGTCGCCGGCGAGAGCCTGCGAACCTGAGTGAGGTGCGTGCTGAACGCATCTGCGGCAGCGATCAGGTCCATGCATTCAGCATGCCTCGCCGTACTCGGAAGGTTGGCGTGCCTCGCCGGACCACCGCCTACGAGGCTTGAGCGCGGGTTCGAGGATGGCGCTGAAGGGTCAGCCGGGGCGCAGACGCCACCCCGCACCGTCGTCGCCCACTCGCCCGTCCAGCGAAAGCAGCCCCAGCAACGCACGAACTCGTTCGTCAGACAGCCCGGCGATTCGAGCGAGTTCGGTGCATGAACGCGCGGTACGCGTACTCATGGCGTCGAGGAGGCGAATCTGATCGGGGTCTATCCGCCCTGCGCCGCCCGTGCCATCGCCTGCGCCCTCGCCGCCGAGCCTCGCATCCCAACCGAGGAGCTCACGCACCTCCGCGGTGCTCGTGACGCAGCGTGCGTCGTACTCGCGGAGCAGCCGATGACACCCGGCGGACGCGGCGGACGTCACAGGTCCAGGCACCGCACCCAGCGGACGGCCGAGCGAGGCCGCGTGGCCTGCAGTGTTCAGCGACCCGCTGCGCCATCCCGCCTCGACCACGACGGTCGCCATCCCGAGCGCCGCGATGAGTCGGTTACGTGCCAGGAATCTCCACTTTGTCGGAGCAGCACCGCATGGGAGCTCGCTCACCATGGCTCCGGACGCCTGAATGCGTTCGAACAGCTGTTGATGACCAGCCGGATATGCACGGTCGACGCCTCCTGCCAGGAACGCCACGGTTCCGCCACCGACGCCGAGCGCGGCGCGATGCGCCGCGCCGTCGATCCCGTAGGCGCCGCCGGAGACGATGAGTGCGCCTGATGCGGCCAGATCACCGGCGAACTCAGAGGCGACTGATTCGCCATATGCGCTCGCGGCTCGGGCTCCCACTATCGACACCCGCTCGGTCATGATCAGCCGGCCGACGTCACCTCGAACCCACAGCAGCACAGGCGCATGCTCGTCGAGGTCGTCGAGCGATTCCGGCCACGCCGGGTCCCCCGGCAGTACCAGCTGCGCCCCCATCTCTTTCGCACCCCGCAGTGATTCCTCGACCGCGCGAAGTCGAGCCCTCGGCCGCCACCGCCGCTGGGCTTCACCGATGACACGGTCCGACAGCGCGAATCGGGAGTCGTCCAAGGCGACGCGCAGCGCCTCGACAGCGCCGAGCTGTGCGATCAGCGCTCCTGCGACCCCATCGCCGGGCTCGGCGATCACACTCCAGGCGACTCGCGCCAACGTCTGAGCCGGATCATCATCGGGGCGCGCGAAACGCGCCGCGGCGCGCACCTCTGCGTCCCGGAGCAGAGCATCCATCATGCGATCAGTCCTTTCTTCAGAAAGAGCGCACGCCCGAGTTCGTCTCGTCCCGGTCTCTCCACCTCAGCGAGGTCGGCCATGGTCCATGCGAGTCGCAGCACACGGTCGTACCCGCGCAGCGTGAGCAGTCCGCGTTCGAGCGCACGATCGAGAGGCGCTCGCACGTCCGTCGAGAGTCGGAGATCCCCCTGCCGCAGATAGGAGCCCGCGACCTCGGCGTTCACCGTCCAGGGAGTGTTCGTCCATCGCCGCTCAGCGCGCTCTCTCGCCGTCTGCACTCGCCCCTGCGCCTGAGCCGTCGTCGTTCCTGAACGCTCTGGTGCCGTCGCACGCGATGCGGCGACTCGCGCAACCTGAAGATCGATGTCGATACGATCACGCAGCGGCCCCGACAGACGCGCGGAGTAGCGACGGATCGCGATCGGAGGGCAGATGCATTCCGCGCCGCGCACACCGTAGTTGCCGCACGGACAGGGGTTGGTCGCGAGGGCGAGCTGGAATCGCGCGGGAAAGCGTGCCCGGAAGCCGGCACGATCGATGTCGATGCTCCCCGACTCCAGTGGTTGACGAAGCGCGTCCAGAGCGACCCGCGAGAACTCTGCTGCCTCGTCCAGGAACAGTATTCCGCGGTGCGCACGCACGATCGCTCCCGGCCGCACGCCTCGCGATCCGCCGCCGACGAGCGCCGCCACCGAAGCGCTGTGATGAGGCGCTTCCCACGGCGGCATGTCATCGAGGACATCGACGGCGGCGCCGGAGAGCGATCGGATCGAGGCGACCTCGAGCGCTGCGTCTTCGGTCAGCGGAGGAAGTATCCCCGGAAGTCTGCGAGCCAGCATCGTCTTGCCCGCACCCGGAGGACCGCTCATCAGCAGGTGGTGTCCACCGGCCGCCGCGACTATGAGAGCCTCGACAGCCTCCTCCTGGCCGACGACATCGGCGAGATCGAGCACTTCCGGTACGGAACGCGGTGCGACGGCAGCAGTCACAGGCTCCACGTCGGCCACTGCGATGTCGGCTCCGTGCCACATCGCCACCTCGGCCAGGGTGGTTGCGGCGCGCACCTGCATCCCCGGCACGAGCCTGGCCTCTGCCGCGTTCGCGTGGGGCACGACGACCCGATCGAATCCCGCGCGCGCTGCCGCGAAGACCGATGGAAGAACGCCGGGCACCGGGCGCACGCGCCCGTCGAGCCCGAGCTCACCGATGTGCACGGTACGAGCGATGGACGCGGCGTCGAGCACTCCCCCTGTGGCGACGGCCGAGATCGCTATGCCCAGATCGAACCCGCTGCCGTGCTTGGGCAGGCTCGCGGGTGAGAGGTTGACCGTCAGCCTGCGGCGGGTGAGCTCGAGCTCGGCGTTCGTCACAGCGTTGTGCACGCGCTGCGCAGCTTCTCCGAGAGCCTTGTCCGGGAGGCCGACGATCTTGAAGCCCGGCGTCTGGTTCGAGACGTCCGCTTCGATCTCGACGAGGTGGCCGTCGACCCCTGTGAGGGCGACTGCCCACGTGCGCGCCGTCTTCATCGCAGATCCACCAGATGCTCGAGCGTGCCCGTCGCAGGATCAGCGCCGACGATTCCGATGACCTCGAGGCGCAGCATCCGATGCCCTGCGAGATCGCGGTGCTCTTCTGCCCATGCGTACCCGAGCCGCCAGAGTCGTTGCCTCTTGCGCTCGTCGATCGCCTCGAAAGGGTGGCCGAAGCCGATGGTGCGCCGGGTCTTGACCTCGACGATGCCGAGGACACCGTCGTGCTCGGCGACGATGTCGATCTCGCCCTGCGCGCAGCGCCAGTTGCGGTCGAGGATGCGATATCCGTGCGTGGTCAGGTGCTGTGCGGCGCGGTCTTCACCTGCACGTCCGAGGTCGTCTTTCGCTGCCATGGAGACAGCATGCGCGAGGCGCATCCCCCGTACCGGCGTGATTCACACGACCCGGGGATCCTGCCCCGAAAAGAAGATCGGTGCCGGAACAGTCACTTGCCGTCGAGCGAGAGTTCCTCAGGCAACTCGAACTCGCGCCGCTGCAGCTCTTCCACGTTGACGTCCTTGAACGTCAACACCCGCACTGCCTTGACGAATCGGTCAGCGCGGTAGATGTCCCAGACCCAGACGTCGGTCATCGAGATCTCGAAGTAGAAGTCGTGCTCGGTGTCACGACGGACGACATTCACCTCATTCGCGAGGTAGAACCTGCGCTCGGTTTCGACGACGTATTGGAACTGGCCGACGACGTCCCGATACTCGCGGAACAGCGCAAGCTCTAGTTCGCGGTCGTAATCGTCGAATGCCTCTTCGTCCATGATGAGTCCATCCTACGAGTTCAGAAGAGAGTGGGGGCATCGGCGATCGCCCACGATGCCCGATGCAACGGCGAAAGCCCGGTATCCCTGATCGCAGCACGATGCTCCGGACTCGCATAGCCCTTGTTGCGGTCCCATTGGTATGCCGGGTGGTCGGCATGAAGCTCTGCCATGTGCGTGTCACGCGCGACCTTTGCGATGACGGACGCCGCCGACACCGACGCGCAGTCGCGGTCGCCCTTGATCACGGAGCGCACCTGCAAGCTGGCGGGGTGTACGCGCGAGACATAGTCATGGTTGCCGTCCAGGATCACCAGTGCTCCATCGAGTGACGCGCCCAGCGCCACGACGGCGTCTATCGCGCGGGATGCCGCGAGCCCCAACGCGCGCATGATCCCTCCTTCGTCGATCTCGGCAGCGGTCGCCCAGCCGACTCCTGATGCCTGTACCCACGCCGCCGCGCGCGCTGCTACGTCCGGTCGGCGTCTCTCCGTCACGAGCTTGGAATCACGCAGCCCCTCCGGCACACGACGGCGTGAGCCAGCGGCATCCATGACTGACGCTCCCACAGCGACCGGACCTGCAAGCGCACCGCGACCCACCTCGTCGAGAGAGATGATCAGGTCGTACTCGGCGAGGAGTTTGCGCTCGAGAGCGAGCGTGGGAGCGACGACAGTCATTCCTGCGGATCCGGAACGCCGTTGAAGATGTCGTGATGACCGTCGACTGTGCCGATCCGGTCGAACGGCCATGTCGTCAGGAATGTCTTTCCCACGACGTTGTCCAGCGGCACGAAACCTCCGCTGGGAAGGTCCTGGTGCGCACGCGCATCCTGCGAACGGTCACGGTTGTCACCCATGAGCCAGAGCGAGTCCGCCGGAACCGTGACGTCGAACGGTTCGTTCGAGGCCGCGGTGTCGCCGTCGGGCAGGTTCAGGTACGACAACTCGTCGATGGGTGCGCCGTTGATCTCGATCTGCCCTAGTGCGTTGCAGCAGACGACGTGATCACCGGGCAGCCCGATCAGACGTTTGACGAGATGATCTTCACTGTCGGATGCCGAAAGTCCGATCAGCGTGAGCAGGGAGTCGACCGCTTCGACGAGTGGCGGGCCTGCGGGCTCCTGAGCGTGCGCAGGCAGCCACCCACCCGGGTCCCGGAAGACGACGACGTCACCTCGTGCGTAACCGGTCCAGTTCGGCGTCAGCTCGTCGACCAGAATCCGGTCGTTGACGAGGAGCGTCCGTTCCATCGACGCGGAGGGGATGTAGAAGGAACGCACCACGAAGGTCTTCACGAGGAACGAGACAAGCGCCGCGATCACGATGATCACCAGCACGTCTCGGACGAAGATCAGGAATCCGCGGCGCCGCTTCTGGTAGACGTCGGGGGCGGATTCAGTCGTCATCGCATTCCTTCAGGAGGGTCTTCGCACCGCGCTCTGACGGCAACATCTAGGTTCGCACACTCCGGGGTGAACGAAAGCACCCCGGGACGCTGTGTCCCGGGGTGCTTTCACGAAGAAGCAGCGATCAGCCGCGCTTCTCCTTGATCTTGGCCTTCTTGCCGCGGAGTTCGCGGAGGTAGTAGAGCTTCGCGCGACGCACGTCACCGCGAGTGACGACCTCGATGTGGTCGATCACCGGGCTGTGCACGGGGAAGGTGCGCTCGACGCCCACCTGGAAGCTGATCTTGCGGACCGTGAAGGTCTCGCGCACGCCGTCGCCCTGGCGGCCGATGACGATGCCCTGGAAGACCTGGACACGGGAGCGGGTGCCCTCGGTGATGTTCACGTGCACCTTGACGGTGTCACCGGGGTTGAAGACAGGAATGTCGGAACGGAGCGAAGCCGCGTCGACGGCGTCCAGGATCTGCATGATCGTCTCTCTCTGCACTCGCCTCAGGTCGGATGCATGGGATGGAAGGATTACGTGAATGTGTGCTTGACGGCGCGTGATGCGACCGCGGGCTCCCCTGGGGCAGAGCCGGTAACGGCACAAAGATCTATTCTGCCATGGATCCAGCGCGGCACCAAAACACGGATCAGCGCTCGGAGGCGGGCTTCTCTCGGATCACGAATACTTCACCGTCAGCAGGTGCCCGACGCGGGCGTCCCATCTCGGCCTCCGTCGGCGTCTGGGCCGCCGGAGGGGTGAGACGGATGCCGACGCCAGTGCTGCGCGCCTCGTTCCACAGTTGTGCCAGCGTCAGCCAGAACATCGCAAGCGCCACGACGATCGCGCCGGTCAGCAGAAGCGGGAACCACGCCTGCGGGTAGCATCCGACGGCGATCGTCAGCGCGTGCCACACGGTGAATCCCAGTACATCCCACCAGGACACCATGCGCGTCTCGCGCACCGACGCCCGTGCGCGCACCAGCAGCGTGAGCACGAGTTGACCGATGAACACGGAGGGGATCGCGATGAAGAGCACCCAGAGGAAGGCCCACCCTCCGGCATTGAAGATGCCCCAGCCGACCAGCAGCCAGAGCGGCAGCACGAAAGCCGCGGGCATGAGCCATCGGTAGAACGCGCGTCGCAACCACATGCTCAGATCGTACGATGCCCTCGTGCGCTCCCGGCGTGTGTTCGCTGTGAGCTTGGACCTCCCGCATCGGGGAGAATGGACAAGACGAGAGGAACACCATGATCGAATTGCGCACCCCTGCCGAGATCGACGAGATGCGAGCGGCCGGACGTTTCGTGGCCGAGACACTGGCGACCCTGCGCGATGAGACCAAGATCGGAACCAACCTCCTCTCGATCGATCGACGCGCGCATGACATGATCCGCAAGCAGGGCGCAGAATCCTGCTACATCGACTACCACCCCTCGTTCGGTGCCAGTCCGTTCGGCAAAGTCATCTGCACATCGATCAACGACGCGGTGCTGCACGGACTCCCCCATGACTACACGCTGCGCGACGGAGACCTGGTCACGTTGGACTTCGCTGTCTCCGTTGACGGCTGGGTCGCCGACTCCGCCGTGTCATTCGTGGTCGGCACGCCCCGTGACGAGGACCTCCGCCTGATCGAGACCACGGAGCGCGCGTTGGACGCCGCAATCGAGGTGGCCACGGTCGGCAACCGCATCGGCGACATCTCGGCGGCGATCGCCGCGGTCTCGCACGGCGAGGGCTACTCGATCAACACCGACTTCGGCGGACACGGAGTGGGTCGCATCATGCACGGCGACCCGCACATCCCGAACGACGGGCGCGCTGGACGCGGCTTCCCCCTGCGCGCCGGCCTGGTCTTCGCCATCGAGCCGTGGCTTCTCGCCACCACCGACGAGCTCGTCACCGACCCGGACGGCTGGACGCTGCGCAGCGTCGACGGCTCGCGCGGAGCCCACTCCGAGCACACGATCGCCGTCACCGAGGATGGTCCGATCATCCTCACCGAACGTTCGTTCCTCGGGGTGAACTGACGATCGCAGCTTCCGCTGGGTGACGCCGGCGCGGTTATGCCATTGTGATGACATGATCCCCGAGGACCGTCATGTGCCGCAGCGCGTACTGCTGGTGCGTCACGGTCAGACCGAGTGGAACCGCGAAGGACGCCTGCACGGTCAGCTCGATTCGGCTCTCACCTCTGAGGGCATCGCCCAGGCGTCCGCGACAGCCGAACGTCTCGTGCCGTTCGGCGTGCGCACCGTCTGCTCCAGTCCCCTGGGCCGGGCGCTTCGCACAGCGGTCATCATCGCCGAGCGGCTCGGAGCCGACCTCGTCGAAGTGCCGGAGCTGAGCGAGCTGCATCTGGGTCGAATGGCGGGGATGACGCGCGTCGAGATCGAGGACGCGTTCCCCGGAGCTCGTGAGGCCCGCGCGGAGAATCGCTACGGCTGGGCGTTCCCCGGTGGCGAGAGCTATGCCGAGGCGCGGGGCAGGGCACGAGCGGCGCTGTCGTCCTGCGGCTGGGCGGCTGACGGCCTGCCACTCCTGGTGACGCACGAGATGATCGGCCGGATGCTGCGCGCCGAACTGCGCGGACTGGATGCCGCGCAGGCCCTCGCCTTACGGCATCCGCTCGGCGCGGTGTTCGAGGTATCCGGCCGCGAGGAGCGGATGCTGTGAGCACCGCCGCCGGGTAAACCGACTCTGCGGCACGAGACCGCGCCCGTGCACCTCGCCCTCATGCTGGGAACTCGGTCTCGTGGGTCAGGTTGCCGTGTAGACGAAGACCTCGGTCAGCATCGGAAGCTCGAACTGCGTCTGACCGGCAGTCTCGGGATCGGCATCCAGGATCTCCTCGACCTGCGCGACCATCTGCGCGCGCGTCTCGTCGTCCGCGACGAGGAAGCTGCTCACGGTGAGCCAGCGGGCGACGTATTCACTGCGGGTGATCCGCTCCGACCATGCGATTTCGGCGCGGTGGTCGAAGGTGAAGCCGGGAAGTTCCTCCGCCGCGGATTCCGTGGTGGCGTCCTTCTCCGCCACCGCCGGATGCGCGACGCGGTGGCAGGCGCGGTCCCACGTGCAGTCGGGGTCCGAGTGGTTCCAGAGCAGGCCCAGCGTGCCTCCATGTACGAGCACACGAGCGATCTCGGCGCACGCCGGATCCCGATCGAACCAGTGGAACGCCTGCGCGACGGTGACGGCGTCCACTGACGAGTCCGGCAGCGGAATGCTCTCGGCACCCGCGCCGATCGCCTCGACGTCGGGAAGCTTCGCGCGCAGCACCTCGAGCATCGACTCGGACGGCTCGACAGCGATCACCCTGTCGGCACGAGCCGGCAGCAGCGCGGTGAACTTGCCGGTGCCGGCGCCGAGGTCGAGCACCGCACTCACCTTGATCGGAAGGATCTCGAGTGCGGCAGCATCCGGGAACCCCGGTCGGAACCGGTCGTAGTCCTCTCCGATGTTCTCGAACGACTTCGCCAGCTGCTGCTTCTGCATGCTACGACGCTAACAGCAGCGCGCCACGCGCTACGCGAGCTCGATGAGGTCCTGGTACTCCTGGCTCCAGATGTCTTCGACGCCATCGGGCAGGATCAGCACGCGCTCGGGGTTCAGCGACTGCACGGCCCCCGGGTCGTGCGAGACGAGCACCACGGCACCCTCGTAATGCGCCAGGGCGTCGAGGATCTCCTCGCGCGACGCAGGGTCGAGGTTGTTCGTGGGCTCGTCGAGCAGCAGCAGATTCGCGGATGACACGACCAGGGTCGCCAGCGAGAGTCGAGTCTTCTCACCACCGGAGAGGACCCCGGCGGGCTTCAGCACGTCGTCACCCGTGAACAGGAACGAACCCAGCACGCGGCGCGCCTCCATCTCGGTGATGTGCGGTGCAGCCGAAACCATGTTCTGGAGGACCGACCGCTCCACGTCGAGGTTCTCGTGCTCCTGCGCGTAATAGCCGATCTTCACACCGAAGCCGGGCTGCAGTTCGCCGGTGTCGGGTTCGTCGACGCCCGCGAGCATACGGAGCAGTGTGGTCTTTCCCGCACCGTTGAGTCCGAGCACGACGACCTTCGAACCGCGGTCGATCGCGAGGTCGACGTCCGTGAAGATCTCCAGCGAACCGTAAGACTTCGACAGGCCCGTCGCCATCATCGGCGTCTTACCGCACGGAGCGGGCTTCGGGAAACGCAGCTTGGCCACGCGGTCGACTTCGCGCACGTCATCCAGACCGGCGAGCATCTTCTCTGCACGCGCCACCATCTGGTGCGCGGCGGCGGCCTTCGACGCCTTTGCCCCGAAGCGAGCGGCCTGCTGCTGCAGCGTCGTCGCCTTCTTCTCGACGTTCGCGCGCTCCTTCTTGCGGCGCTCCTCGTCGGCGACCCGCTGACGAAGGTAGTTCTTCCAGTTCATGTTGTAGATGTCGATGTTCTGACGGTTCGCGTCGAGGTAGAAGACGCGGTTCACCGTCTCGCCGACGAGTTCGACGTCGTGACTGATCACGATCAGCCCGCCCTTGTAGTTCTTGAGGAACTCACGCAGCCACACGACGCTGTCGGCGTCGAGGTGGTTCGTCGGCTCATCGAGGATCATCGTCTCGGCGTCGGAGAACAGGATGCGCGCGAGCTCGATGCGTCGGCGCTGACCGCCGGAGAGGGTCGAGAGCGGCTGATCGAGGATGCGGTCGGGCAGCGAGAGGTTGTTGGCGATGGATGCTGCCTCCGCTTCGGCCGCGTAGCCGCCGAGTCCCTCGAACTGCTCGGTGAGGTTGCCGAATCGGCGCATGGCCTTGTCGGCGACCTTCGGGTCGTCAGAAGCCATGTCCTCGGCGGCCTTGGTCATACCCAGCTGTATCGTGCCGAGGCCACGGGCATCGAGAATGCGGGTGCGCGCGAGCATCTCAGGGTCACCGGTGCGGGGGTCCTGAGGAAGGTAGCCGAGCTCGCCCGACTTCGTCACTTTGCCGTCCGAGGGCAGCAGATCACCTGCGAGCACCTTCGTGAGTGTGGTCTTGCCGGCGCCGTTGCGTCCGACCAGCCCGATCTTGTCGCCGTCGGAGACGCGGAACGACACGCCGTCCATGAGGAGGCGGGCGCCAACGCGAATCTCGAGGTCGTGCACGGCAAGCACAGCGATAGTCCATTTCGTCAGGGTGGGATGGGGCGGCCCGCAGCATGCGGAGACACGGGGCCAGCCTCTCAGTATAGGTCGGGCCGCCTGTCAGGACGCCCACAGGAGCGTGTACAAGACACCCCTGCAGTATGACGAGGTCGATACCTGAGGGTGATGTGTGCCAACCCGGCCGATACGTACGTTCTACGAGTGGACATCATCAACGACCTCATCCTCCAAGCCGCAGCCTCACCATGGCTCTACCTCGTGATGTTCGCGACAGCCGTGATCGATGGCTTCTTCCCTCCCATTCCGAGTGAGACCGTGCTCGTCGCTGCGGCCGCGGTCGCGGCATCCACCGGCGAGACGAACGTGCCGTTGCTGATCGCCGTCGCGGCACTCGGAGCGATGATCGGCGACAACATCGCCTACGCGATCGGTCGTTCTGTCGGCACTACCCGATTCGCGTGGATGCGTCGTCCGAAGGTGGCTGCAGCATTCGATCGCGCACAGCGCACACTTTCACGCAGCGGTGCGCCGCTCATCCTCGGAGCCCGCTACATCCCGGTCGGGCGCGTCGCGGTGAACATGTCTGCGGGAGCCCTCGGATACTCATGGCGCCGTTTTCTGCCGCTCAGCATTCTCGGCGGCGTGACGTGGGCTGCCTACAGCGCCGGTATCGGACTGCTCGCCGGCCACTGGCTCGAGGATCAGCCGCTTCTCAGCGCGGTCTTCGGGGTCGCCTTCGCGCTGGTGCTGGGCTTCGTGATCGATCGTGTGGCAACTGCCATCCGCCGGCGGCGCACCGGTGGTGCGCAGGAATCAGGGCTTCACTCCGAAGGTGACGTGCGCGCCGCCGATCCGGCCGGGGTGGCAGGATGACTCCCATGAAGGACGCCCGGCGCGACAAGCGCGAGAAGCGCGCCAGTCGCGAGAACGCGCCTCGCCGCCATCCGCTGCCACGCGATCGCCGCACCATCATGATCGTGATACTCGCGGTCATCGCGGTCACGCTCTACTCGGTCATCGTCCCTGTGCACGCGACGATCTACGCAAGCTCCGTTCCGGTGACGATGCTGCTCGCCGCCGCCGCGATCGCCGCGCCCCTCGTCAGCGTCCGATACCCGATCCTGGCGATCATCATGTTCGCCGTCGCATCGCTGCTCATCCCCCTCACCATCAGCCGGGATGCGACTCTTCAGGCGCCATGGCCGTGGTCGGTGCCGATGCTCATCGCCTTCGCCGTCACTGTCGCCGCCATCACCTTCCAGCACGGCTGGCGACGCGGACTGATCATGTTCGCATCCGGCACGGCCTCAGGACTCATCGCGTCCATGATGCTGCCGACCGTGCCGAGTGCGAACTCGCTGATCGTCACCACGTCGGTCGTCGGCGGACTCTATCTGATCGCTGTGCTGCTCGCCGGTCGACTGCGACTGGGCGACGAGCTCACTCGCCAACGCGCGCACACCGCCGAGGAACAGGCCCGGCGGGAACTCGTTGAGGAACGCACCCGAATCGCCAGGGAGCTCCACGATGTGGTCGCGCACAGCATGTCCGTCATCCAGGTGCAGGCCTCCACCGCGCGCTACCGGTTGCCGAATCTCGCCGCCGACGTGGCCTCCGAGTTCGATGATCTGGCGGCCACCGCCCGAACATCCCTCACCGAGATGCGGCGGCTGCTCGGTGTGCTGCGCACAGAGGACCAGACCGTGGAACTCGCCCCCCAGCAGGGCATCGAGGACATTCCGGCGCTCGTCGACAGCATTCGACGGGCCGGAGTGGACGTCGGGCTGGAGCTGGTCACGGCAGACGTCTCCGAAATGCCGGCAGGCGTGCAGATCGCCGCGTTCCGCATCGTTCAGGAAGCGCTGAGCAATGCCGTGAGACACGCCCCCGGCTCTCGCATCTCGGTTCGCGTCCGCACCGACGAGAGAGCGGTGCACCTCAGAGTGCACAACACCGCGGCGACTCGGGAGGTCCCGAGCGCAGTTCAGTCCACGGGGCACGGACTACGCGGCATGCGGGAACGTGTCGCACTCGTCGACGGTACTCTGGAGGCCGATCCGGATGCGGACGGGGGCTGGACGGTCGCTGCCGAGCTTCCTTGGACGTCGAAGCAGGAGAGCGTGTGACGATCGAAGTACTCATCGCCGATGACCAGGCGATGGTTCGCGCCGGCTTCGCGGCGCTGCTCGACGCTCACGACGGCATCACGGTGACGGGCCAAGCTGCGGACGGCGCCGAGGCCGTGACGCTCGCTGCCAGGCTCGCCCCCGACGTCATCTTGATGGACGTGCGGATGCCGGAACTCGACGGCATCGAAGCGACCAGGCGGATCCTCGGGCCTGCGTATCCGGCCGCCAAGGTTCCCCGAATCCTGATGCTCACGACGTTCGACATCGACGACTACGTGTACGACGCTCTGCAGGCCGGGGCCAGCGGCTTCCTCTTGAAGGACGCCCTGCCGGAAGAGCTCGTGCACGCCGTCCGCGTCATCGCCGCCGGCGACGCGCTGCTGTCACCGAGCGTGACCCGACGGATGATCGCGCAGTTCGCGGCGCAGAAGCCGCGTACGACGGCATCCGGAAACCTGCTCGCTGAACTCACCGATCGCGAACGAGAAGTTCTCGTCCTCATCGGACAGGGTCGCTCGAACAATGAGATCGCCGCGTCCCTGTTCATCGCCGAGCAGACCGTGAAGACGCACGTCGGCAAAGTGCTCGCGAAGATCGGCGCGAGAGACCGCGTGCAGGCCGTGATCTTCGCCTACGACACGGGACTCGCCGAGCCGGCCTGACGCCCCTACCCCGGTAGGGGCCACGACGACCCCGCGGGGTGATGTGGCCCGCCCCACCCGCTGCATAACCTCCTCGAACACCCACCGAGGAGGAACTCATGGCCATCGCGGAACTGCGATCCACCATCACCGCCACTGCGGCGCGCGACACCGGCATCGACTTCGTACGAGCGCTGTGCGTGCTCGGCGTCGTGGTGCTGCACTCGCTGATGGTGGGAGTCACGGTGACCGACACCGGTCCCCTGTTCGCCAATGCGAGCGACGGGTCATGGTGGATCACACCGCTCAGCTGGGTGCTGCAGGTGATGCCCCTGTTCTTCGTGATCGGCGGGTTCGCCGGCTACACGTCACTCCTGCGTGCACAGCAGCGGGGCGGGACAGCGAGAGAGTTCGTGGCGGCACGCATCCACCGCCTGGTCCTGCCGGCCGTCGTCACGATCGGTGTCGTCGGCGTCGCCTTGACGGTGCTGCTCGCCAACGGGGTTCCCGCTGATCTGGTTGCCACCGCGGGCTACCGCTACGGACAGCCTCTCTGGTTCCTCGGCGTCTTCCTGCTGTGCCAGGTTCTGCTGCCGTTGTTCGCCGCGGCCCATCGACGCGCACCGTGGATCACAATCGGCCTGCTGGTCGCGGCGGCCGTTGCTGTCGACGCCGTGCGTGACGCGACCGGCATCGACGGTGTCGGATTCGTGAATCTCGCATTCGTCTGGCTCGCGCTGCAGCAACTGGGCTTCTTCTTCGCGGACGGACGGATCGATTCCCTCACCCGTCGCACCCGGACCGTGATCGGCGTCGCAGCGGTCGCTGCGCTGGTGGCCACGTTCGTCACCGGCGTGTACTCCCCTGACCTGATCGCGAACATCAATCCGCCCACCACGTCGCTGCTGCTCGTGGGCGTTGCGCACACGATGGTGCTCTCGCTGATGCGCGACCGCTTGGCGGCGTGGAGCACGCGCCCCCTGCCAACCAGGTTCCGTACCTTCGTCACTCCTCGCGCGATGACGATCTACCTCTGGCACATGCCGGTGCTCCTCGCAATGGCGGGCGCCTCTGCCGTGTTCTCGTTGACGACGGGCATGGCTCTGCCAACGCCCAGCAGCTTCGAGTGGTGGATGACGAGACCGCTGTGGCTCGTGACAGTCGTGGCGCTGACGGCGGGCCTCGCCCTCCTGCTCGCCGGGATCGAGGCACGGCGCATCCCCACGCCCACTCGCTCCGCAAAACGTCTGTTCGCGGCAAGCGCGATCGGCACGTTGGCGATCGTGGGGCTGCTCGTCGTCGGCACAACGCCGATGACCGCCATGATCGCGGTGGCTCTGCTCATCACCTCACTGCGGCTCTCGCGGCCTCGTCACGGCCTTTCAGCAGCGTGGCCGAGCCGCAGGCCGGGGAGCGACGCGACGAGTGCCAGAGCGATGCAGAACACGTAGACCACAGGGAACGCGTGCACGCCGCCTCCCAGAGTCGCCACAGCGAGTCCGGCCAGCGCGACCGCGACAGCCGAACCGGTGGCATCCGAGATGGAGAGGGCTGAGGAATTGAAGCCCTCAGTCCCCGGCACCGAGTACGCCAGCGTGAGCACGGTGAGACGCGGGTAGATCAGGCCCATACCGCCTCCGGCGAGTCCCCACCCCACGACGATCACGATCGGCGATGCGTTCGTGAGAGCCGTCACCAGCACGGCGAGAAGTGCGACGAGGATCAAGGCGATGCTGATCACCGCGATCCGCCGATTGCCGAGCAATTCGCCGTATCTCCCTTGAAGTGCGGATCCACCCGCCCAGGCGAACGCCGCCAGCATCAGCGCGACACCCGCCCACGTCGGTGAGAACCCGAACTGCTCCATCAGCAGATACGGGATGTACGCCTCGGCGGCGAAGAACGCTCCGGCGATGATTCCGCGCACGAGCACGACGCTCGGCAGCCCGCGTGCGGAACGCAGTGTGCCTCTGGGAAGCAGCTTCACCACCGCGAATCCGATGACGAGCACCGCTGACGCTGCGACGGGCCAACCCGCATTCGGCGACAGGTCTGCGGACAGACCGACGCTCACAGCAGCCAGGGCGACGATGAAGGCGAGCAGCAGTCTCACCGGCGCTCCCCCGCCGCTCGAGGCATCCCCATCACCCAGATCGACACCGTGCAGCCGCACAGCGATCAGGACGAAGGCGATCAGCGTGAGGACCGCGACGCCGAGGAAGGCCCAACGCCAGTCCAGGAACTCGGCGACCGCGCCAGCGAGGAACGGCCCGATCATCGACGGCACCACCCATGCGGCAGCGAATGCTGCGAAGATCCGGCCGTGGAGGTGCGCTGGATACAGGCGCGCGACGACCACGTACAGCGCGACCGTCTGACCGCCGGCGCCCAGTCCCTGCACGAGTCGGCCGATCAGGAACTGTTCCATCGTGAACGCGAATCCGGAGATGACGAGCCCGACGACGAAGAGCGACACGGCGGCGTACAGGGCGCCGCGCGGCCCTCGGGCATCCGACCATGCACCGCAGGCGACCATGCCGATCACGCTTGTCGCGAGTGTTCCCGCGAAGGCCACTGCGAAGAGCGCCTGCCCGTCGAGCGCCTCGCTCACCACAGGCATGACGGTGGTCACGGCCAGCGCTTCGATCGCGCCGAGGAAGATCAGCGCGGTGGCACCCACTGTCACCCAGATGCGCTCCCGATCCCAGATCGAGACCGCACTGACGTCGGTCATGCGCCGCGCAGCGCAGCGATGCGCATGACGGCGTCTGTGAGCACTTCGGGGCTGGTGCCGAAGTTGAGACGTACGTGACCGGCGCCTTCAGCACCGAAAGCCGGCCCGTAGTGCAGCGCGACTCTGGCTTCACGAAGAATCCGCTTGGCGGGATTCTCACCCCACCCGAGGTCCGTCATGTCGATCCACGCGAGGTATCCGGCGTCCGGGATCCGGTAGTGCGCGCCGGGAAGGTTCTCGGCGAGCAGATCGGTGAGAAGACGCCTGTTCTCATCGAGTGTCGTGAGCAGCCCGTCGAGCCATTCGTCGCTCTCCTCGCCGAATGCCGCCACGGCGGCGAGAAGCCCGAACTGTCCTGTTCGCCACTCGACTTCGACCGGCAGAGATCGCACCACGCCCGTCGGGCCGTCGGATGCCGTGACCATCAACGCGCACTTCAGCCCGGCGAGGTTGAACGCTTTGCTCGCACTGACGACGGCGTAGCCGACCTCGCGTGCAGCATCCGAGATCGCGAGGAAAGGCGTGAATCCTGTACCAGGCTGCGCGAGAGGCGCGTGGATCTCGTCCGAGACGACCGCGGCGCCATGAGCGGCAGCGAGTTCCGCGAGTGCGGCGAGCGAGGCCGCAGAGTGCACGGTGCCGGTCGGATTATGCGGGCTGCAGAGCAGCACGGCGCGAGCACCGTCCTCGAGCGCGGCGTCGACGCCGTCGAGGTCGATCTCCCACGCTGTTCCGGTGTCACGCAGCGGAACGCGCTCGATGACCGCGCCGGCTTCCTCGACGAGGTCGTAGAACGGCGGGTAGACCGGCGGCATCACGATCACGCCGTCGCCGGGCGCGGTCACTCGGCGGAGGATCTCCACGATGCCCATGCTGACATCGGCGGTGGAGCGCATGCGCGCCGGATCGGGTGTCCAATCGAACCGACGCCGCGCGAACCCCGCATACGCGCCGGGGAGAGGCGTCCGAGAAGCGACGTAACCCGTGTCGCCCGTCGCCACCGCACGCTCCAGCGCCCGTGTGATGGCAGGCGCCAACGGGAAATCCGTCTCCGCGACGAACAGCGGCAGCACATCGGCTGGGTACTCGCGCCACTTCTCGCTGGTGCGCTCACGGAGCGCCGCCAGCGGAAGCGCGTGAACCGGCGTACTCACCGTGGTGCTAGATGGCGAAGCCGAGCGCGCGCATCATGTCGCGCCCGTCATCAGTGATCTTCTCGGGACCCCACGGCGGCATCCACACCCAGTTGATCCGGAAGCGGTCGACCACAGCATCCAGCGCCTGAGCCGTCTGCTCCTCGAGCACGTCGGTGAGCGGGCAGCCGGCGCTGGTGAGCGTCATGTGGATCACGAGAGCGTCGTTCTCGTCGTCCCAGGCGAGGTCGTAGATGAGTCCGAGGTCGACGACGTTGATCCCGAGCTCGGGATCCATCACGTCCTTGAGAGCCTCGGTGACCTCGTCGAACTTCTCCGGGGCTAGAGTCGCGGTCATGCGATCAGCCTACGCCTCGATCGGGGCTGCGGGGTTAAGGAATCTGTCGTATCCCTCGTCCTCGAGCCGGTCGGCGAGTTCTGGTCCACCCTCTTCGAGGATCTTGCCCGCGACGATGACGTGCACGAAGTCGGGGCGGATGTAGCGGAGGATGCGCGTGTAGTGCGTGATCAGCAGCACGCCGAGACCGGTGGCCTCCTTGGCGCGGTTGACACCCTCGGACACGATCTTCAACGCGTCGACGTCAAGACCGGAGTCGGTCTCGTCGAGGATCGCGAACTTCGGCTTGAGCACCTCGAGCTGGAGAATCTCGTGACGCTTCTTCTCACCACCGGAGAAGCCCTCGTTGACATTGCGCTGCGCGAACTTCGGGTCCATCCGCAGGTTCGACATGGCGCCCTTGACGTCCTTGGTCCACGACCGGATCGGCGGGGCCTCGCCGTCGAGCGCGGTCTTCGCGGTGCGCAGGAAGTTGGTCACTGTGACACCGGGGATCTCCACCGGGTACTGCATCGCGAGGAAGAGGCCGGCGCGGGCGCGCTCGTCGACGGTCATCGCGAGGACGTCCGCCCCGTCGAATGTGATCGATCCGCTCGTGACGGTGTACTTGGGGTGGCCGGCGATCGTGTACGCCAGTGTGGACTTTCCTGAGCCGTTGGGGCCCATGATGGCGTGGGTCTCACCAGCGTTCATGGTGAGGGTGATGCCATTGAGGATCGGGGTCGTCCCGGCCTCGGTGTCGACCGTGACGTGCAGGTCGCGGATCTCGAGAACAGACATTCAGACTTCCTTAGTTACGGTCGGATCGATGAGCACGTCGTCGCCGTCGATATCGACGACGTAGACCGGTACGGGCTCATATGCGGGGAGATTCTGGGGGATGCCGGTGCGCAGCGAGAACGCCGAGCCGTGGGCCCAGCATTCCAGCGTGTCGCCCTCGACGAAGCCTTCGGAGAGCGAGATCTCGCCGTGCGTGCAGGTGTCGCCGATGGCGTGCACCTCACCAGCGGAATCGAGTACGACGGCCATCGGGACGCCGTCGAGCTCCACCCGCAGCGGGGTGTCCTGCTCGAGTTCGCTCAGACCGCAGGCGCGCTGCGCGCTCATGCGCTCACCGCCGCGAGTTCGACCTCGATCGCAGCGAGGAGTTCCTCTTCGAGGGCAGGGATGCCGAGTCGCTGCACGACGTCGGTGAGGAAGCCGAGCACGACCAGGCGGCGCGCCTCTTCCTCTGTAATCCCTCGTGCCTGCAGATAGAACAGCTGCTCGTCGTCGAAACGACCCGTCGCGCTGGCGTGTCCGGCGCCGAGGATGTCACCCGTCTCGATCTCCAGGTTCGGGATCGAGTCGGCCCGAGCACCCTCGGTGAGAACCAGGTTGCGGTTCGCCTCGTATGAGTCGGTGCCGGTGGCGTTCGCGCCGATCAGCACGTCGCCGATCCACACGCTGTGGGCGTTCTCGCCCTGCAGCGCGCCCTTGTAGAGCACGTCGCCCTTCGTGTGTGCGCCCTTGTGGTGCAGGTAGACCTGGCTCTCCAGGTGCTGCCCGGCGTCAGCGTACGAGAGACCGTAGAGGTACCCCTCTGAGCCGTTGCCCGCGAGTTCGACGTTCGGGTTCACGCGGACGAGTCCGCCGCCGAAGCTGATCACGAAGTGCTTGAGCACCGCATCGTTGTCGACGCGTGCCTGGTGCGACGCGGCGTGCACGGCGTCGTCGTCCCATCGCTGCACAGACACGACCGTCAGCCGCGATCCGGCACGAGCGATGATCTCGACGTTCTGCGCGTACTGGACCGCACCGCGGTGGCGGAGGATCACCGTCGCCGAGCTGTGCTCCAGTGCCTCGATCACGATGTGGGCGTCGGCGCGCTTCTCCGCGCCCTGCCCGGTGATCGTGACGAGGATCGGCTCTGCGACCTCCTCATCGCGCGGGATTCGCACGTGAAGAGCCTCGCTCGTGCCCTGCCATGCGATGGCCGACACGACGTCCTCGGAGAGGAAGTGCTCTCCACGCGGAGCTGTTCCCGCAGCGAGGGGCGCTGCGATGTACTGCTCCCCCGCCGTGATCTCGTAGTCCACACCGTCGTTCTCCGAAGCGACGGTGAGCAGTCCGGCGATGCGATCGACGGGCGTGTGCTTCCAGTTCACCTCGCGGCCGGTCGGTGTGCCGAAATCGCCGGGCTCGAAAGAGCGCGGGCGTGCGGATCGGGTCTGCACAGGGACGAATCCAGCATCCGCCACTCGGGCGGCAGGGTCGATGTGCGCGTTCGTAGGCTGCGCCTCGCTGGGCGCTGTCGTCGAGGCCGCCATTTAGCCGACCGATCCTTCCATGCCCATTTCGATGAGCTTGTTCAGTTCCATGGCGTACTCCATCGGCAGTTCACGTGCGATCGGCTCGATGAAGCCGCGCACGATCATCGCCATCGCTTCGTCTTCCGGCATCCCTCGGGACTGCAGGTAGAAGAGCTGCTCTTCGCTGACCTTCGACACAGTGGCCTCGTGCCCGAGCTGAACGTCATCCACACGGATGTCGATCGCGGGGTACGTGTCGGAGCGCGATTTGGTGTCGACGAGAAGAGCGTCGCAGCGCACAGTGTTCGCGGAGTGATGCGCATTGGCATCGACGCGGACCTCGCCTCGATAGCCGGCACGGCCCCCACCGCGGGCGATCGACTTGGAGACGATCGATGACTGCGTGTACGGCGCCATGTGGATCATCTTCGCACCGGCGTCCTGGTGCTGGCCGGGCCCGGCGAATGCGACGGACAGCGTCTCGCCCTTGGCGTGCTCGCCCATCAGGTAGATCGACGGGTACTTCATCGTCACCTTGGAGCCGATGTTGCCGTCGACCCACTCCATCGTGGCGCCCTCATGGGCGACCGCGCGCTTGGTGACGAGGTTGTAGACGTTGTTCGACCAGTTCTGGATCGTCGTGTAGCGAACGCGGGCGTTCTTCTTCACGATGATCTCCACGACCGCCGAGTGCAGCGAGTCCGACTTGTAGATCGGAGCCGTGCAGCCCTCGATGTAGTGGATGTAGCTGTCTTCGTCGGCGATGATCAGCGTGCGCTCGAACTGACCCATGTTCTCGGTGTTGATGCGGAAGTACGCCTGCAGCGGGATCTCGACGTGCACGCCCTTGGGGACGTACACGAAGGAACCGCCGGACCAGACCGCGGTGTTGAGAGCGGCGAACTTGTTGTCGCCGGCCGGGATGACGGTTCCGAAGTACTCTTCGAAGAACTCCGGGTGCTCGCGAAGCGCGGTGTCGGTGTCCATGAAGATGACGCCCTGTGCTTCCAGGTCCTCGCGGATCTGGTGGTACACCACCTCGGACTCGTACTGCGCGGCGACTCCGGCGACGAGGCGCTGGCGCTCAGCCTCCGGGATGCCGAGACGCTCGTACGTCTCGCGGATCTCGACCGGAAGGTCTTCCCACGACTGCGCCTGCTTCTCCGTGGAGCGCACGAAGTACTTGATGTTGTCGAAGTCGATGTCACTGAGGTCTGCACCCCAGGTCGGCATCGGTTTGCGCCCGAACAGCGACAAACCCTTCAGGCGGGTCTTCAGCATCCACTCGGGTTCGTTCTTGAGCCCGGAGATGCCGCGAACGACGTCCTCGGACAGGCCGCGTTTCGCGATCGCGCCGGCGGCGTCTTCATCGTGCCAGCCGAATTCATACACCCCCAGACCATCGAGTTCTGGGCGGTCGATCAGCACATCCGACATCACACTCTCCTTGTCAGGCCTCAACGGTGTCATCCGCCCCGACACCTCATGGCCCCGTAAGAGTTCGCGGGTATGGGTGCCGCTGGTGGGCCTCATCACGGACGCATTCTTCGCGCCTAAACTGTTGGTGATGCACCTCGCGCTTTTCGCAGGCATCGCAACAATCCGATTCTACAGGTTCCCCCTGATAAACGGGCCGCGCCCGTACGCTCGGGCGCGGGCCGGAGGACATATGCCCGAGACCACCGCCCTCGCAGACGCCGCTTCCCACGACGGTCACCGGGGTCCCCGGCCCGCCGCATTCGGTCGACCGCTGCGAGTGCTGGCCTGGCTGTCGTTCATCGCAGAGGTCATCATCATCGGCACCGGCGGAGCCGTGCGCCTGACCGGTTCCGGACTCGGCTGTTCGGAATGGCCGCTGTGCACACCGGAATCCCTGGTGCCCATCTACGAGGTCCAGGGCATCCACGGACTCATCGAGTTCGGCAACCGCACGATGACCGGGGTCGTCGGACTTCTCGCACTCGCCGTGCTCTTGCTGACGCTGCACGCAATCGGCGGTCGTCGCCTCGTCATGCGGGCGGTGTGGTTCGCCGTGGGCGGTGTCGTCGCCGCGGTCATCGCCTATCTCGTGACCGCCCCCTTCGGGCTGCCCGCGTTCGGCTTCGCCTCAGGTGCGCTGTTGATCGCCGTGGTCGTCGCCGCCGTGGATTCGCTTCGGCTGACGACGCAGCGGCGGGATCTCTCCGCACTGGCGTGGATCGTGCTCGCCGGCGTCATGGCGCAGGCAGTGGTCGGCGGCCTTGCGGTTCTGAGTGATCTGAATCCCTTCATCGTCGGCTTCCACTACACGTCCTCGCTGCTGCTCGTCTGCGTCACCGCCGCCTACCTCGTCCGACTTCACGAATCAGGTGCGCCACGCGAGCGTGTCGTTCCGAAATGGTTCGCGATCGGGTCGCACGTGACCGGTCTCGCACTGGCCGTGACCATTTTCTTCGGTGTGCTGACAACCGGCTCGGGACCGCACTCCGGGGACGCGAATGTCATTCGCGACGGCTTCGACGCCACGATCCTCGCGCACGTGCACTCGTGGCCGGGGTACATCCTCGCTGCGCTCGTGGCCGCGTTGACGATATCGGCATGGGTGCTGCGCCTCGAACCGCGCCGTTGGCTGCTGGTCCTCGCACTCGCGATCCTCGTGCAGGTCGGGGTCGGCATCTGGCAGGCCCGCGAGGGGCTGCCAGAGCTGCTGGTCGGCATCCACATGGTGCTCGCCTCGCTCTCCGCTGCCGCGTACACCGTGGTGGTGCTGCGCCTGAAGCGTCCTGTCGAGTGACCGCGGACACGACGCCACGCGCGGTCGGATCGGGGTCCGCACAGGCCGCGCATAAGCGCTGCACAGCGCGCGCATCAACGAGTCCGTGAGGCTCGTGGACATGAAGAAATCACTCACACGCAGCATCTCGTACTGGCTCCTGCTCGTCCTGTCCCTCGCATCCGCCGCTGTGGGTGCCTGGCTCATCTCGGACAATGCGGGGATCATGACGGCAAAGCTGCTCGACGGGACAGCGACCGGAGTCGAGGTCTACGTCGGCCAGCCCATGATCGTCGTGGGGGCCGTTCTTCTCGGCGCCGGCGTCGTCGGGGTTCTGCTCACGCTCGCACTGGCCGCAGCCAAGTCTCTCGTCCCCACCGCGGCGCCCGTCGCCGTCGAGCCGATCGACTGGACAGCGGACGCAGAAGGCCGGACCGGAGCTGTCGAGGATTCCACCGGCTCAGTGACCGAGACACCCGCAACCGAGACGGCCGCAGACGAGTCAGCGGACGATGAAGATCAGAACAGCAGCGATTCGACAGCCACGGCGACGAACATCAACGTCAGGTAGATGATGGAGGCGTGGAACACCCGCATCGGACGCGGGTTCGTTCCACGCACCGCCTGCGCACTACTCCACGGCAAGAGTTCGCGGAATGTCGTGCCGCAGTGCCGCGCACGTCGGAGCGATGGTCGCGATCAGGAGAGCCGCGAAGCCGCCGACTGCCACGACCAGGCTGCTCTCCATCGTGATGACGGGCGCGTCGAGTCCGAGAACATCAGCGATGATCACTCCGCCGATCACCGTGGCGAGGCCGCCGAGCATGGCCGCCGTGAACGCGTAGATGAGAGCCTCCCACAGGGAAGCGAGCAGGATCATCGCTCGCGTGGCGCCCGCAGCCTGGAGCAGCGCGAACTCGCGCTCGCGGGCCTGTCCGGACATGAAGACTGTTGCCGCGGCGGCGACCGCGGCCAGCAGCAGCGGGCCACCGAGGAGGATCACGACGCCCTCGGGAGCGAGAGTGCCGCTGCTGCGATGCTGTGCGGCATCGATGCTCCGCGCCAGCGTATAAAGCCCTCCAGTGAGCGCGATTGCGACCATGAGCGGCCCGATCGCAGCACTGCTCCGACTCAGCCGGAATCTGGCGGAGTGCCTGGCGAAGAACCACGACGCCGAGACATTGCGCGGTACCAATGCCGTCCAAGCCCGAAGAACGACCGGATACAGCAACGGCCCTGCGGCCGCGAAGACGACAGCGATCAACGGAGTGAGGAACAGTCCTGTACCCGAGGTCGCGGCGAGGGAGGCATCCCGGCGGAGATTCATGATCACAGACAGCAGACCGAACAGCGCCGCTGCAAGCAGCAGGTAGCGGAACCACTCGACCCGCGCACGAGGCATCTCCGGTTCTCTGAGCACCTCGACGGGTGGAACTCTGCTCGCGCGCCGCGCTCCGCGCAGCCCACCGAGCAGCACCACGCCGAGAACGGACAGCAGCACCCAGATCGCGCTCATCCCACCCAGATGCAGGCTGATTCCCTGCATCCCATCCCAGGTGCGGAACACGTACCCGAAAAGCACCGGGAAAGCAGGCAGCGCGATGAGAAGACCGGCTCCCGCACCGACCAGAGCGACGATGCCGAGCTGAACGTAGACGACGAGGCCGACAAGAGCGGGTCGGATGCCGACGACCTGCCAGAGGGCGTACCCACGCTGCTGCAAGGACACGGTGAGGTTCGCCGCACCGCTCAGCACGATGAGCGCGGTCGCTGTGGTGAAGATGATGACCGCCCCGCTCGTGCTGGACAATCCCTCCTGCACCTTTCCGCCGTGGACCGCTCCCGTCTCGATGAGACCGGCGGCGATGGCGGCCACGAACCCGGTGGCGACCACGACGGCGGTCATCCCCGTCCACACCCTCGACTGCGCGAGCAGGTCCCCGAAGACGAGGCGGATCACGCGCTCAGCCTCGCGCGAGTGATCTCCTCGAGCAGTTGATCCGGTGTCGGTCGACGCAGTTCGTTGTGGATCACGCCATCGCGCAGCACGAGCACCCGGTCGGCAAGAGCAGCTGCCTCCAGGTCGTGAGTCACCACGATCACCGCCTGTCCCCCGTTGGCCGCCTCCCGGAGAAGGCTCAACACCTCGGATCCACTGGCCGTGTCCAGCGACCCGGTGGGTTCGTCTGCGAAGACGATGTCGGGGCGCGTCGCGAGCACTCGCGCGATCGCGACGCGCTGCTGCTGGCCGCCTGAGAGTTTTCCGGGCTTGTGATGTGCTCGATCGGATAGCCCGACAGCCGCCAGGGCTGCGTCGATATCGTGCCGCGAGGCCCCTCGGCGGGCGAGCCTGGCCGGGAGCGCGACGTTCTCCCGCGCGCTCAGGGAAGGTATCAGGTTGAAGGACTGGAAGACGAAGCCGATGCGGTCTCGGCGAAGCGCGGCGAGGGCGCCCCGACGCAGCGAGCCCAGGTCCTGTCCTGCCAAGGAGACAGAACCGGACTCGAACGGCTCCAGCCCCGACAAGCAGTAGAGCAGGGTGGACTTCCCCGACCCGCTGGGACCGACGACGCTCACCATCTCCCCGGCATGCACGTCGAGCGAAATGCCTCCGAGAACCGGCACGGGAGGCTGTCCGCGCCCACCAGGGAAAGTTTTTCGGACGTCGACGGCGCTGATGAGCGGTTCAAGGGCGACTGGTTCGATCATGATCTCATCTCAGTCCGAAACCTGCGGATGCACGATCCGGCAGGGTCGAGAACGAGGGTAGAGCTGGCTCTACTCTTCGCCACCGCGGCGCCGGATGGAACATCTGATCCGTAGGGTGGTGTCATGGATCCGAGTAACGCGGGCCAAGCGCTGGCACGCTCACCGTGGCGGTTCCTCACCAGTCGCTGGCCATGGCTGGCGCTGCTGTATCTCCTGCTCAGCGCGGTGATCGGCCTCGTCATGCTTCCTCTGGCCGTGCTCACCCTCCTCTTCGTCCCCTTGTGGGGCATCCTCATCGGGGCTGTGGAGCGCCGGCGCACGCGTCTGCTCGGCTTTCCGCCGCAGCGATCGGGACATGTCCGTGTGATCCGGGAGGAACGGCACAACTGGCTGGGCGTTCGCCTCACCGAGGCCGCCACATGGCGAGAGACCGGAGCGCTGCTCAGCGACGTGGTGCTGGGCCTGCTCTCCTTCGTTCTGCTGCTCTTCGAAGCCCTCAGCCTGTTCTTGCTCCTCTCGCTCGGCTTCATCGGCTCCCAGCGTCGCGCCGATGTGAATCTCTTCGGCGACGTCCACCTCGTGGTCGATCAGAGCACCTGGTGGTCGGTGATTCCGGTCGGAATCGTGTTGCTCCCGCTGTTCGGGTATCTGAATGCGCTGCTCGCCACCGGGCACGCCTTGATGCTGCGCGCACTCTGCGGGCCGCGCGAAGAGGAGCTCAGTCGGAACGTCGAGCGGCTCACCCGTTCGCGCGCCGCCCTCGTGCAGGCCTTCGAGGACGAACGCCGCCGCATCGAACGAGACCTTCACGATGGCGTGCAACAAGAGCTGGTCACGCTCGCCGCGCGGCTCGGGATGGTGAGCTTGGAGTTGGATGAACTCGCCGACCGCAACGCCGAAACCACAGCCGCCCGCCACGCCCTCGAGGCTGCGCAGGATCAGGCAGAACACGCGATGGCAACACTGCGGCGAACCGTTCGCGGCATCCATCCCGCCGTACTCACCGACCACGGGCTCCGCGCGGCTTTGGACGAGTTGGCCGATCGTACCCCCGTTCCGCTCGAGCTCGACATCACCTCTCTCTCGCGAGTTGCTCCCGCGATAGAAACCGCCGCGTACTACCTCGTCACCGAGGCGATCACCAATGCGGCCAAGCACACGGCCGCGTCCCGCGTTCACGTGCGGGCACAGGTCGCCTCGAGCACGGTCGATGTCACCGTCACCGACAACGGGCACGGCGGTGCCCGCGAAGAGGCCGGGACGGGTCTTCGCGGACTGCGCGAGCGCGTCGAGACGCTCGGGGGCAGCTTCGACCTCGTCAGTCCCGCCGGTGGGCCCACCCAGCTGCACATGTCCGTGCCTCTGAAGGGGGAAGGTCGACACGATGCGCATACTGCTCGCTGAGGATTCCACGCTGCTTCGCGAGGCACTCGTCGCGCTCCTGGAACGACTCGGTCACCAGGTCATCGCGGCGGCGACCACCGCGCCGCAGCTGTTGCAGGAGTTCATCCGCCTGCACGGGGAGAGCATGCACCCAGACCTCGTCCTCACCGACGTGCGGATGCCGCCGGACAACAGCGACGACGGTCTGAGGACCGCTCTGCGAATTCGGGAGCTGTCGCCTGCCCAGCCCGTGATGGTCCTGTCGCAGTACATCGCCGACACCTATGCCCGCGAGCTTCTCACTCTCCCGCAGGGTGCGATCGGCTATCTCTTGAAGGACCGGATCAATCGGGTGCGCGACTTCGCGCAAGCGCTGGACGTCGTCGCATCCGGTGGCACCGTCATCGACTCTGACGTCGTGCAGCATCTCCTGCGTGTACGGCCGCAAGGACCGCTCTCGACGCTCACGGGACGAGAGCGAGAAGTTCTCGCTCTCATGGCCGACGGCCGCTCCAACACGGAGATCGCTGCCGCGCTGGTGCTGACCGATGCCGCCATCAGCAAGCACATCGGCAACATCTTCCTCAAGCTCGGCCTGAGTCCCGTCGATGAGAACAGGCGGGTCAGAGCCGTGCTGGTCTACCTTCAGGCCGAACCGCGCTGATATGCACTGACCTCAGAACGGCAGCAGCGGGTCGACAGCCACGGCGACGAATATCAACGTCAAGTAGGTGATGGAGGCGTGGAACACCCGCATCGGACGCGGGTTCGTTCCACGCACCGCCTGCGAATACAGCCGGTGCGACTCGTAGACGAACCAGCCACCGAACACCACGGCGGACACGGAGTACACGAGGCCCATGTCGGCGACCGGAATCAGCAGCAGCGAGCACGCGAGGGTGGCCCAGGCGTACAGAATGACCTGGAGCCCGACCTGTGACGCGTTGCGCGTGACGCCGAGCATCGGAACGTCGGCGCCTTCGTAATCATCCCGGTACTTCATCGACAGCGGCCAGTAGTGCGCAGGCGTCCACAGGAACACCAGCGCGAACAGCACGATGGCGGGCCATGCGACGTCACCGGTGACGGCCGACCAGCCGATCACCACCGGGAAGCAGCCTGCGATCCCGCCCCAGATGATGTTCTGCTCGGTACGACGCTTGAGGATCATCGTGTAGATGACGACGTAGAAGAAGATCGCGGCGACTGACAGCGTCGCCGTCAGCCAGTTCGTCGTGGCGAGCAACCAGACAGTGGATGCGATCGCGAGGGTCCAGGAGAAGATCAGCGCTGCTCGCGGCGATATCTCACCCGTCACGAGCGGACGCTTCTCGGTGCGATGCATCTGCGCATCCATGTCCCGGTCGAGATACATGTTGAACGATGCCGCAGATCCGGCGCTCATCGAGCCGCCGAACACGGTCGCCAGTACGAGCCAGAGGTTCGGCATCCCGCCCTCGGCGAGGAACATGACCGGCACGGTGGAGACGAGCAGAAGCTCGAGAACACGGGGCTTCGTCAGCGAGACATACGCCTTGATCGTCTGGCCGATCGGCCGTTTCACCGCCGTCGCCTCGGACATAGTCGAGATATCGATCGCCTCCCAGCGCACACTCCGCCAACCCTCTCATTCTAGGCCACGGGTATTCGCGCGGATGACGTCACGGCGTCCGTTTCCTCACATATCACGCGACGTAATGTGAATGAACCAAGCCCGCTATGCTGAAATCACTCGCGCGCCCGGCGCTGTGCTCCTGTCCGTGACGATGCGGAGGCGCAGGGAATTCGGGCGCCCTCGTAACCGTTGGAAAGGGCATGACCTTGTCGGAATTGCAGTGGGAAGAGATTGACCGGCGCGCGGTGGACACCGCACGGATTCTGGCGGCGGATGCCGTCGAGAAGGTCGGCAACGGTCACCCTGGCACGGCGATGAGCCTCGCGCCTCTCGCCTACCTCCTCTACCAGCGCGTTCTGCGCCACGACCCGACCGACACCGATTGGCTGGGCCGCGACCGCTTCATCCTCTCCGCGGGCCACTCCTCGCTGACGCAGTACGTCCAGCTCTACCTGGGCGGCTTCGGACTCGAACTCGATGACCTCAAGTCGCTGCGCACGTGGGGATCGAAGACGCCTGGTCACCCCGAGTACGGGCACACCAAGGGCGTGGAGATCACGACCGGTCCTCTCGGCCAGGGCCTCGCATCCGCCGTCGGGTTCGCCTATGCATCCCGCTACGAGCGTGGACTGTTCGACCCTGAGGCCGCTGCGGGTACGAGCCCGTTCGATCACTTCGTGTACGTGATCGCCGGCGACGGCGACCTGCAGGAGGGCATCACCAGCGAGGCGGGCTCGCTCGCCGGTCACCAGCAGCTCGGCAACCTCATCACCTTCTACGACTCCAACCAGATCTCGATCGAGGACGACACGAATGTCGCCTTCACCGAAGACGTCGCCGCACGCTACGAGGCCTACGGCTGGCATGTGCAGACGATCGACTGGAAGAAGAGCGGCGAGTACGTCGAAGACGTCGCCGAGCTGTTCGCGGCCGTCGAGGCGGCGAAGGGCGAGACCGACAAGCCGTCGCTCATCATCCTGAAGACGATCATCGGCTGGCCGTCGCCCGGCAAGCAGAACAGCGGCAAGATCCATGGTTCAGCGCTCGGCGCCGACGAGCTCGCCGCGACCAAGAAGGTCCTCGGGTTCGACCCGGAGGAGACCTTCGTCGTCGCAGACGACGTGATCGCGCACACCCGCGCTCTCGCCGACCGCGCCGCCGAGGTCCGCGCCGCCTGGCAGAAGTCGTTCGACGCCTGGGCCGACGCGAACCCCGAGCGCAAGACGTTGCTCGACCGGCTCGAGGCGAAAGACCTTCCCGCCGATATCGCCTCCGCCCTGCCTGTCTTCGAAGCAGGCAAGGAAGTCTCCACGCGCGCAGCCTCCGGCCAGGTCATCAACGCCCTCGCTGCCGAGCTGCCGGAGCTGTGGGGCGGTTCCGCCGATCTCGCGGAATCGAACCTCACCACCATCAAGGGCGCGAAATCGTTCATCCCGTCCGAGTGGTCCACCCATGAATGGTCCGGCTCGCCCTACGGGCGAGTGCTGCACTTCGGCATCCGCGAGCACGCCATGGGCGCGATCATCAACGGCATCGTGCTGCACGGCCCGACGCGCGCCTTCGGCGGAACCTTCCTCATCTTCAGCGACTACATGCGTCCGTCGGTCCGCCTCGCCGCGCTGATGAACATCCCCAGCATCTTCGTCTGGACGCACGACTCCGTCGCGCTCGGCGAAGACGGTCCGACCCACCAGCCAATCGAGCAGCTCGCGACACTGCGCGCCATCCCGAACTTCACCGTGGTGCGGCCGGCAGACGCGAACGAGACCTCGGTCGTCTGGCTCGAGCTTCTTCGCCGCCACGCGGGCCCCGCTGGTATCGCGCTGACGCGCCAGAACATCCCGGTGTTCGCACGCGGAGCAGGCGCGGCATCCGGCGACACCTTCGCGTCAGCCGACAACGCGACCAAGGGCGCCTACGTGCTCGCCGAGGCGCCGAACGGCACGCCGGACGTCATCCTCATCGCCACCGGCTCCGAAGTCCAGCTCGCGGTCGCCGCTCGCGAGACACTGGCAGCCGACGGCATCAACGCCCGTGTCGTGTCCGCTCCGTCGCTGGAGTGGTTCGACGAACAGGATGCCGCATACCGCGAGTCGGTCCTGCCGGCAGCGGTTGCCGCACGTGTCTCCGTGGAGGCAGGTTCTGACCTCACCTGGCGCGGCATCGTCGGCGACAACGGCCGCTCCGTCGCTATCGATCACTTCGGCGCATCCGCCGACTACAAGACGCTGTTCCAGGAATTCGGCATCACCACCGAGGCCGTCGTCGAGGCGGCACGCGCAACTGTCAAGGAGAACGCATGAGCACCCCCACCGCAGACCTCGCAGCCGCAGGCGTCAGCATCTGGCTGGATGACCTCTCCCGCACCCGCATCAATTCCGGCAACCTCGCCGAGCTGATCGAGTCCCGCAACGTCGTGGGCGTCACCACGAACCCGACCATCTTCGCCGGGGCGATCACCAACCCCGACGACACGTCGTACGACGCGCAGGTCACCGAACTGGCCGCTTCCGGTGCGACCGCCGAGGAGGCCGTCTTCGCGGCCACCACTCAGGACGTCGGCGCCGCACTCGACGTGTTCCGTCCCGTCTGGGAGCAGTCCGGACACGTCGACGGCCGTGTCTCGATCGAGGTCTCCCCCGACCTCGCGCACGACACCGAGGGAACCGTCGCTCAGGCCAAGCAGCTGTGGGCGAAGATCGACCGCCCGAACCTGCTCGTGAAGATCCCGGCGACCAAGGCCGGTCTTCCCGCGATCACTGAAGCGATCGCGAACGGGATCAGCGTCAACGTCACTCTGATCTTCAGCCTCGAGCGCTACGCAGACGTCATCGATGCTTACCTCACCGGGCTCGAGCGCGCACACAGCGGCGACTTCGATCTGGCGAGCATCCATTCCGTGGCGTCCTTCTTCGTGTCGCGCGTCGACAGCGAGACCGACAAGCGCCTCGAAGCCATCGGCACAGATGAGGCACTCGCGCTCAAGAGCAAAGCCGGTCTGGCCAACGCACGCCTCGCGTACGAACTGTTCGAGAAGAAGTTCGCCGAGAAGCGTGCGCAGGATCTCATCGCTCTGGGCGCCAACCCGCAGCGTCCGCTGTGGGCCTCAACCGGTGTCAAGGACCCGGCGCTGCCCGACACCCTGTACGTGACCGAGCTCGTCGCGCAGGGCGTCGTCAACACGATGCCGGAGAAGACCCTCCAGGCCACCTTCGATCATGGCGTCATCACCGGCGACACGATCACCGGTGGCTACGACGAGGCCCGTGAGGTCTTCGCCGGACTCGAGAAGGTCGGCGTCGACTTCGCCGATGTCACTCAGGTGCTCGAAGATGAGGGCGTCGCGAAGTTCATCGACTCCTGGCATGACCTGCTCACCCAGGTGGCCGAGGGGCTCGAGGCTCAGCGATGACGTTCTCGATCCACGCCTCGGGCGCGGCGAAGTCCGCGATCGACGAGGTCGTTCCCCGGCTGGTCGGCGATTTGATCGCCTCCCGCATCACCGGGTTCGACTCGACCCTGTGGGGCGAAGCTGCCGAAGAAGAGGCGGCCAAGCGTCTCGGATGGGTCGAGGCCGTCTCGGTGTCACGTCCCCTGGTTCCGGAGATCGTCGCGCTCCGCGATGAGCTGCACGCCAAAGGTGTGAACCGCGTGGTCCTCGCCGGCATGGGCGGATCATCGCTCGCGCCCGAGGTCATCACGCAGACCGCCGGTGTGGCACTCACGATCCTCGATTCGACGGCGCCAGGACAGGTGCTCGCCGCATTGGACGAGGGCCTCGAGCAGACCGTCCTGGTCGTCTCATCGAAGTCGGGCTCCACCGTCGAGACCGATTCTCAGCGCCGCACTTTCGAAGCGGCGTTCCGCGACCTGGGCATCGATCCCGTTGAACGCATCGTCGTCGTCACCGACCCGGGCTCGCCTCTGGACGCCTCTGCGCGCGAAGCGGGCTATCGCGTGTTCAACGCCGACCCGAACGTCGGCGGTCGCTACTCCGCCCTCACCGCTTTCGGCCTTGTCCCGTCCGGCCTCGCCGGCGCCGACATCTCCGAGCTGCTCGACGAGGCTGAGGCCACGCTGCTGCAGGTCGCCGTCGACGCAGCCGACAATCCGGCGCTGCGCCTCGGCGCAGCCATCGCCGGCACGAATCCACGTCGCGACAAGCTGGGTCTGATCACCGACGGCACGCATATCAACGGACTGCCGGATTGGATCGAGCAGCTCATCGCCGAGTCCACCGGCAAGGACGGCACCGGCATCCTGCCCGTCGTCCTGCTCCCCGTTTCGCCGGAGCTGGATGATGTCCCCGCCGACCTGCAGATCGTGCGGCTCGTCGACGATGCGAACGAGTTCCACCTGCGTGAGCGTCATCAGGGCGAGATCCTCGTGAGCGGATCGCTCGGTGCGAACCTGATCGTCTGGGAGTACGCCACCGCGATCGCCGGCTACCTGCTCGGAATCGATCCGTTCAACCAGCCGGACGTCGAGTCGGCCAAGGTCGCGACCCGCGGGCTGCTGGATGCGCGTCCGGAGCCGACGGCCCCCGCGTTCGTCGAGAGCGGTATCGAGGTCCGCGTGTCGGATCCGGCTCTTGCCGCCTCCGGCAACATCGAGGCTGTGCTGGACGCACTCTGGGCACAGCTGCCGGAAGACGGGTACGTGTCGATCCAGGCCTACGTCAACCGTCTCGAGCTGCCGCAGCTGCAGGGCCTGCGCGAACTGGTCGCGGCCGATTCCGGTCGTCCGACCACGTTCGGCTGGGGACCGCGGTTCCTGCATTCGACCGGTCAGTACCACAAGGGTGGTCCGGCCCAGGGCGTGTTCCTGCAGATCCTGGAACGCACCGACGTCGATCTGGAGATCCCCGAGCGTCCGTTCACATTCGGTCAGCTCATCCAGGCGCAGGCTGCCGGCGATGCCGGCGTGCTCGCCGAGCATGGTCGCCCTGTCGTCTCACTGACGATCACAGAAGACTCGGCTGACGTCCTCGCCCTGTTCGAAGCCGCCCAGAAGTAGTCCGTAGGAGAATCCCCCGCCGATGTCCGTTCCCGTATCACGCGGCCACAATCCGCTGCGCGACCCAGACGACCGTCGCCTCAATCGCATCGCAGGTCCCAGCGCGCTGGTGATCTTCGGTGTGACCGGTGACCTGTCGCGCAAGAAGCTCATGCCAGCGGTGTACGACCTGGCGAACCGCGGACTGCTGCCGCCCGGGTTCGCCCTCGTCGGCTTCGCCCGCCGCGACTGGGAAGACCAGGACTTCGCCCAAGTGGTCTACGACGCGGTGAAGCAGCACGCGCGCACCGAGTTCCGCGAGGAGACCTGGCAACAGTTGTTGCAGGGCATCCGGTTCGTCTCGGGCGAATTCGACAATCCTGAGTCCTTCGTGAAACTGCGCGATACCGTCGAGAAGCTCGACATCGAACGCGGCACGATGGGAAATCACGCGTACTACCTGTCGATTCCTCCGAAGTCCTTCCCCATCGTCACGAAGCAGCTGAAGGACTCCGGACTCGTCGGCGACGACCACGGAGACGAGCGTTGGCGCCGCGTGGTGATCGAGAAGCCGTTCGGCCACGACCTCGATTCGGCTCGCGACCTGAACGAGGCACTCGAGGTCGCGTTCCCCGCCGATGCGATCTTCCGCATCGACCACTACCTCGGCAAGGAGACGGTGCAGAACATCCTCGCGCTCCGTTTCGCGAACGAGCTGTACGAGCCGATCTGGAACCGCAACTACGTCGACCATGTGCAGATCACGATGGCGGAAGACATCGGAGTGGGTGGTCGCGCCGGGTATTACGACGGCGTCGGCGCTGCGCGTGACGTCATCCAGAATCACCTGCTGCAGCTTCTCGCACTCACTGCGATGGAGGAGCCGATCAGCCTGAGCGCTGAGCACCTGCGCGCAGAGAAGGAGAAGGTGCTCGCAGCGGTCACTCTTCCCGACGACCTCTCCCTCGCCACCGCACGCGGCCAGTACGCCGGCGGTTGGCAGGGCGGCGAACAGGTCACCGGCTTCCTCGACGAAGACGGGATGAATCCGGAGTCGACCACGGAGACGTATGCCGCGATCAAGCTCGACATCAATACGCGGCGTTGGGCGGATGTTCCGTTCTACCTGCGCACCGGCAAACGGCTCGGTCGGCGTGTCACGGAGATCGCCGTGGTCTTCAAGCGCGCACCGCAGCATCTCTTCGGGCGGACGAACACGGCTGAGCTCGGTCAGAACGCTCTCGTCATCCGCGTGCAGCCCGACGAAGGCGTCACGATCCGGTTCGGATCCAAGATTCCCGGCGCGGGCAGCAACGTCCGCGACGTGACGATGGACTTCGGATACGGTCACGCCTTCACCGAGGCCAGCCCTGAAGCATACGAGCGGCTCATCCTGGACGTGCTCCTCGGAGACCCGCCCCTGTTCCCGCGCCATGAAGAAGTCGAGCTGTCCTGGAAGATCCTCGACCCCATCGAGGAGTACTGGGCATCGCAGAAGACGCCGGTGGAGCAGTACGCCCCCGGCTCCTGGGGTCCGGCATCCGCTGATGCCCTCCTTGCCCGCGACGGACGAGTCTGGAGACGACCGTGATCATCGAACTTCCCGACACGACCGTGAGCCAGGTCGCCAAGCATCTCGTCAAGATGCGCGAAGAGGGCGGCGCGGTCGCACTCGGCCGTGTGTTGACGCTGGTCATCTCCGCGCGAGAGAGCGTGGTGGAGGAAGCCATCGAGGCGGCGAACGACGCCTCGCGTGAGCATCCGATGCGCGTGATCGTTCTCACAGAACGCGACGGCGACGCACGTCTTGACGCGCAGATCCGCGTCGGCGGTGACGCCGGAGCGAGCGAGGTCGTCGTGCTCCGCGCGCAGGGAGACGCTGCCAGCAACGAGGAGAGCCTCCTCACCGGCCTTCTGCTGCCAGACGCTCCCGTGGTCGCGTGGTGGCCGGATGACGCTCCGGAGGAGCCTTCTGCCACCCCGCTCGGGCGCATCGCCCAACGCCGCATCACCGACGCCGCCACCGCCAAGGACGTCCGTGCGCAGATCGAGTCCCTCGGGCGCTCCCATGCTCCCGGCGACACCGACCTTGCATGGACCCGTCTCACCCACTGGCGCGAACAGCTCGCGGCAGTGCTCGACCAGCCGCCGTTCGAAGATGTGACGGCCGCCGAGGTTCGCGGTGCGGCTTCCTCGCCATCCACTGCGCTGCTCGCGGCCTGGCTGCAGCTCGCCCTCGACGTTCCGGTCCGATGGGCGTACGAGAAGCGCGAAGAATGGGACCACGGCATCAAGTCGGTCCGTCTCAGTCGTGCGAGCGGCGACATCCTGCTGGAGCGCCCCGTCCCCGGCGACGCCGTGCTCACACAGCCCGGCCAGCCGCACCACGACCTGCATCTGCCTCGTCGCACGCTTCGGGAGTGCCTGGCAGAGGAGTTGCGCCGCCTGGATCCCGATGTCCTGTACGGTCGAGTCATCACCGAGGGCTGGGAGAAGCTGGGTCCGCCCGAGACCGGAGAGTGAGCGACATGCAGGCATCATCCGCCGAGAAGCTGGTCGTCGTCGAGACGTCGCCCGCAGAGGTTTCCGAGCGGGTCGCGGACCGGTTCCTCATGCGCGTGAAGGCGCGCACGAAGAGCGGCCGGATCGCGCATGTCGCCCTCACCGGAGGATCGATGGGCAGCGCGGTTCTCCGTGCGGTCGCCGCGCATTCGAAGGTTAGCCGGATCGATTGGTCCCTTGTGCACTTCTGGTGGGGCGATGAGCGCTTCGTGGCCCGTGACGATCAGGACCGCAATGCCCTGCAGTCGCGCCAAGCGCTGCTGGATCACATCCAGGTGCCCTCGGAGAACATCCATGAGATCGCTGCCTCCGACAGCGGTCTCACGCTCGACGAAGCCGCCGAGGCGTACGCCGCGGAACTCGCGAAGTTCAGCGATGAGGAGCACGCCTGGCCGTCGTTCGCGGTCTGCTTCCTCGGCGTCGGTCCCGACGGACACATCGCGTCGCTGTTCCCCGATCGCTCCGAGGTCACCGAGACGGATGCTGCAGTACTGCCCGTTCGCGACTCCCCGAAGCCGCCGCCTGAGCGCGTCACGCTGACGCGACCGGTGATCAACTCTTCCAAACGCGTCTGGCTGGTCCTCACCGGCGCTGACAAGGCCTCAGCGCTCGGTCTCGCGCTGGCTGGTGCCAGCTACACCAATGTGCCCGCAGCGGGCGCCAAGGGGCGCAAGCGCACGATCTTCTTCGTGGATCAGGCGGCGGCGTCAGAGGTCTCAGAGGACCTCATCGATCAGGCCTACTGATCTTTCTCTGGTTCTGAGCCTGAGTCGTCGCTCCCCCGGACGATGCCGAGTTCCTGGCTCTCGCTGAGCACCTGCGGGTGATATCTCGCGAGTCCGACCACGCCCCAGACGGCGATCGCGCCCGCGATGCCGAAGCACACCAGCACCCACGGCGGCGCAGCGGCGGCTTCGCCGAGCACGAGCATTCCGATCAGCACCGCGATCATCGGATCGACGACTGTCAGGCCGGCGATCACCAGGTCGGGTGGGCCAGAGCTGTAGGCGGTCTGCACGAAGTAGGCTCCCACTGCTGACGCGGCGACGAGGGCGATCACGCACACCAGCGTCACCCAGTCGAACTCCCCCGCCTGCACCCTCTTGATGACGGCTTTGGCCAACGTCGCAACGAACCCGTAGAGGATGCCGGCTCCGACCACGTAGAACAGCGCCCGCATCCTGTGGCGCAGGACCAGCCAGAATCCACCGAGCACGATGATCACGACGAGCAGAATCGCGAGGATCACGAAAAGCTCACGATCGGTGATGTCCTGCTCGACGGCGAAGATCGCCGCGAAGAACACGAAGATGAAGATGCCGCCGACGCACGCCCCGATGGCGATGAGCGATCTTCTGGTGGGCGCGTGGCCGGATACCCGCGCATTGAGCAACGTGGTGATCACGAGCGCGATGGCCCCGAGCGGCTGCACCACGATCAGCGGAGCGACGGACAGCGCGGCGAGCTGACACACGATGGCGAGCCCGAGCATGAGCGTGCCGAGAATCCATGACGGGCGGGTGAGCAGTCTCTTGAGCTGCTCGACGCTCAGTCCGTTCGCACCGTCAGCTCCGCTGAGGCGCTCGACCTTCTCGACGCCGCGGTGCTGATACTGCGCTCCGAGCGACATGAACACCGCACCGGCCAATGCGAGAGGGATGCCGAGAAGCAGCCCTGGGTTCTGGAAGGCACCGACAAGCTGGTCGCCGACTTCCGCCGATGTCATCCACGCGCCCGCACTCACACTGAAACACTACCGGGCGCACGGCTCGCAGTAGGGTTGTGGCGTGGCTGTTCTACCGATTCGCATCATGGGCGACACTGTTCTGCATTCCCCCGCATCGCCCGTGGGTGAGATCACCGACGAGATCCGCACGTTGGTCGCCGACATGTTCGAGACGATGGATGCCGCCCCCGGCGTCGGTCTCGCGGCCCCTCAGGTCGGCGTACCACTCCGCATCTACACGTATTCGTACGTCGATGACGACGATCAGCCATGGCGTGGCGTGCTCATCAACCCTGTGCTGTGGATGTCTCCTCCGGAGCCGGGCTCCCCTGACCCGGACGAGGAATCCGAAGGCTGCCTGTCGTTTCCGGGCGAGCGATTCCCGCTGCGACGTGCTGACCGGGTGCTCGTCACCGCGGTCGACCTGGATGGCACGGCCGTGCGGATCGAGGTGGACGGATGGCGCGCCCGCATCATGCAGCACGAATTCGATCACCTGGACGGCATCCTCTACGTCGACAGAATCTCCGACTCCGACTGGAAGACTGTTCAGAAGATCGCCCGCAAGCGAGGCTGGGGCAAACCAGGCGTGAGTTGGATGCCGGGAATCGACGATCTCGAAGCCTGAGCCCGTACAGCTCCTGCATAACCGATTCAAAGTTGCGTCTCAGGTTCACTATGAGTACCTTTCGGTTGGGGGCGGGAACATCGGTGCCCGCCGCAGACAAGTCCTCGGAGGGGAATCACATGATGAAATTGCGCAACCGACGCGCATTGGCGCTGGCCGGAACAGCCGTCGCACTGAGTGTCGCGCTCAGCGGCTGCAGCGCGCTCAACAACCTCATCGTGGGCGGCGGCAACGACGCTCAGCGCGATGAGGAGACCGGTGAGGTCACCGAAAGCGACACCATCGACATCTTCTCGCTCAAGGTCGGCGACTGCATGCCGGCGAGCGACACCACAGGCGAGATCACGGACGCCGACGTCGTTCCCTGCTCCGAGCCGCACGCGGACGAGGTCTTCTTCGAGTTCGAGCTTGCGGAAGGCGACCTTCCGACCGATGAGGAGATCACCGCTGAGGTCGAGGCGCAGTGCGTCCCCGCGTTCAGCGAGTTCGTCGGTATCGACTACTACGACTCCGCACTCGACTTCTGGTGGCTCACCCCCACCGAGCAGACCTGGACGCAGGCGGACGACCGTCTCGTGCAGTGCGTCATCTACGAGCCCGACCCGGCGGACCCCGAGGTTTCGCTCGAGGTCACCGGCTCGCTCGCCGGCGCCGCCCGCTGACCAGCAGCTGATATGCACGAGAGGCTCTGCCCGAGAGGGCGGGGCCTCTTCTGCATGCAGTCACAACCGAGGACTTCACAAGCACCGAATGCAGAAGGCCCCGTTCAAGACGGGGCCTTCTGGTCTGGCTCCCCAAATTGGACTCGAACCAATAACCTGCCGATTAACAGTCGGCTGCTCTGCCAATTGAGCTATTGGGGATCAGGCGTCGTCGCCGAGGCAACTCCACAATCTTAGCAAACACCCAGGGGTGCTCGTGACACTGAGTGCCCCTCTCGGGCGTGTCGACAACCGCTCAACGACCGAGTGAATCCGCCTCGGCGTTGGGAACCCAGAGCAGATCCTTGCCCACCCCGCGGGCGACCACATGACCGGCACGCAGCATCAACGTCTCGGCATTGAGCTCGCGGATGAAGGCGGCGTCGTTGGTGACGAGCAGCGCCCCCATCCCCTGCTCCTTCCGGCGCCTGGTGATCGCATCGAACACGACCGGCCGTACCTCCAGATCAAGGTTGGCAAGCGGTTCATCAGCGATGAGCACTCGGGGCTCCAGAACGAAGGCTCGAGCTATCGCGACCCGCTGACGCATCCCCGCGCTGAGCTCGTACGGAAACTTCGCCGCCGTCCCGAGCGGCAGGTGCAGCTCATCGAGCAGCGTCGCGATACGGATCGAGAGCGCCTTGCTGTTGACGCGCTTCTCTCGGATGAGAATGGGCTCGGCAATCACTTCGCTCACCGTGAGCGTCGGCGGAAGATCCGCACCGGCACCCTGCGGGATGAAACCGGTGAGGTAGGTCAGTTCGCGGTGTCGACGGCCAGGCTTTCGCACGTTCACACCGCAGACCTCGGCACTGCCGCCCACGATGCGCACCGATGGGTCGGTGGAACCCGCAAGCGCTGCGACCAGCGTGGACTTGCCCGATCCGGTGGGACCGGCGACGCAGATCAGCTCGCTGGGGGGCAGGCCGAAGGTCACTCCATCGACGGCTCTGGTCGGAGCGCCGTGGCCGATCCGATCGATGACCAGGTCGGAGCAGTCGATCGCGTTCGAGGAGTGTTGCCTGCGGGACATAGGCTCCATCCTCCCCCGGATCCTGTGCGCCGAGCCGTTACGACTCGGTGAAGCGCTGACGCTCGATGCTGAGGTCACGCAGGCGAACGCCCAATGCGCGTCCTCCGTCGGAGTCGGCAGCGACTCGCTGAAGCGCCCTGAGCAATTCGTTCTTCTCGCGGTCGAGATCACGCACGATCAAGCGACTGCAGAGGTCTGCCGTCGACGCGACGGCTCCCTGCTCGTCGCGCGCGGGGAACGGAGACATCAGCAACTCCCCCGCGAGTGAACGATACGGTTCGCGTACGGCGTTCACCGCATCCATCGCCCACCCGACACGCGTACGGTCCTGGACAGCCATGATGACCTCCCGGATCGCCTCCAGCGCCGGGTTGCGGAATGACGCTTCGAACGCACGTGCCAGCGTGTCCTGATCGACCTGATGGCCGTACTGCAGCGCACCCATCAGAGCGCCGCGCTCCAGCGCGACGTCCGCCGTGCGCGGCAGGCTCGCCAGCGTCACAGGTGCGACCGTCGCCGGACCGGAACTATCCGGCGCAGTCTCCATCGGATCGCGTCGTGCCGGCGCTTGACTCGCCCCCCGTGCGGCGCGCTCGACCTCTGCGCGCACTTCCGTGGGGTCCATGCCCAGGCGTCGTGCGAGCACCCGCTCGTAGCCCGGGCGGAGCAGACGATCACGGATCTCGGCCACGATCGGGGCCGCAGCGCGCAGAGCGCCGACCTGCCCCTCGACGGTCGCGAGGTCGAAGCCCCCGAGTCTGCGGTCGATCGCGAACTCGAACATCGGCACCTTGGCATCCATCAGCCCTCGCACCGCGGCGTCACCGCGCTGCAGCCGCAGATCGCATGGGTCGAGCCCGTTCGGCGCCACGGCGACGAAGGTCTGCGCGTTGAAGCGGTCGTCTTCCGTGAAAGCCCGCAGCGCCGCCTTCTGGCCCGCCTCGTCGCCGTCGAAGGTGAAGACCACTTCGCCTGAGGCGTTGTCGTCGCCCATCACGCGGCGCAGCACCTTGATGTGCTCGGCGCCGAACGCTGTGCCACAGGTCGCGACGGCTGTCGTCAGTCCCGCAAGATGGCACGCCATGACGTCGGTGTACCCCTCGACGACCACGACGCGGCGCGGATCACCGCGAGAGATATCGCGCTTGGCCAGGTCGAGCCCGTAGAGCACCTGAGCCTTCTTGTAGATGATGGTCTCCGGAGTGTTCAGGTACTTCGGACCCTGGTCATCGTCGTAGAGCTTGCGCGCGCCGAAACCGATCGTCTGGCCGGTCACATCACGGATAGGCCATACGAGGCGTCCACGGAACCGGTCATAGACCCCGCGCTGCCCCTGCGAGACGAGTCCGGCCGCGAGCAGTTCGTCACGCGTGAATCCCTGCGCGGTGAGGGCCTTCATCATCCCTTCCCATCCGCGCGGGGCGTAGCCGACCCCGAAGTGGGCTGCGGCGCCGGCGTCGAAGCCGCGTTCACCGAGGAACTTCCGCCCGGTCTCGGCTTCTGCGGAGAGCAGCTGACCGCGGAAGAACTCCGCCGCCGCAGTGTTCGCCGCATAGAGCCGGCTTCGACCGCTGTTCTCCGGTGCGGCCCCGCCATCCTCGTAGTGCAGGGTGTACCCGATGCGACCGGCGAGGCGCTCCACCGCCTCGGTGAAGCTGACGTGGTCCATCTCCCGCAGGAACGAGTAGACATCGCCGGACTCTCCGCAGCCGAAGCAGTGGTAGTAGCCCACCTGCGGGCGCACGTGGAAACTGGGGCTCTTCTCGTCGTGGAAAGGACACAGGCCCTTGAGGGAGCCGACGCCGGCGGACTTCAGCGCGACGCGCTCGCCGACGATGTCGCCGATGTTGGTACGCGACTTGACCTCGTCGACGTCTGCCTGGCGGATCCTCGGCATCAGTTCGCCCTTTCGGCGACGACCCGCTCGGTGTCCTGGGAACGAGGGTCCTGAGCCCGAGGGCGGGGCCGTACGTGGCGTGGGGACCAGATCCCGACCTCAGCAGGGTCGACGTCCCCGACGAGCCTGCTGTGCCAATCCAGGGCGGTCTGGTCCGTGAGGCTCGCGATCTGGTCGACGACCACCCGCGCGCGCTCCGCATCCGTCCCTGCGTCATGGAAGTCCGCGGCGAACGCGGGCTCGAGCACGTCGGCTCCCGCCGTCCACAGAGCATCCGTCGACCAGAGCGCGTCGGCGAGTCGCTTGAGGACTCGTCGTTGCTCTTTGTATACGCCCTTTCGCGCCTCGATCGTCACGATCGCCTGGCCCATGATCCCCTTGAGTACGGCGATCTCCGCCTCCACGACCCGCGGCACGACGACGTGGGCGCTGTAGCGGGCGAGAACAGGCCCGCGATACGTCTCGCGTGTCGCGGCGACGGCGGCACGCGCGAAACGGCCGATCAGGTCACTAGTGAGGTTCTTCAGACCGGCAAGGTCGCGCCGCGAGCGATCGAACGATTTCAGCCACACCGGCTGGCTCGTCAGCCGGTACAACGCGTCGGCGAGTTCCTCGCGGGTGAAGTCGTAGCCGACCCACTGCTGCACGCGCCCGACGAGCGCATCGTGCTCCTTCGGGTCGGAGAGTGCTGCCACATCGAGGTATCCGTTGACGATTGCGTCCTCGAAGTCGTGCACGGAATAGGCGATGTCGTCGGAAAGGTCCATGATCTCCGCCTCGATGCACCGCAGACGCCCCGGTGCGCCCTCGCGCATCCAGCGGAACACGCCCTCGTCCTCCGGGTACACGCCGAACTTCAGACGCCCGCCAGGATCAGGCAGCGGACTGTCCACGGTCCACGGATACTTGCAGGTGGCGTCGAGGCTCGCCCGCGTGAGGTTCAGTCCTACGGAGCGCCCATCGTCATCGAGGACCTTCGCCTCGAGGCGCGTGAGGATGCGCAGCGACTGCGCGTTGCCCTCGAATCCGCCGATGGGCTCTGCCCACTCGTTCAGAGCGCGTTCGCCGTTGTGCCCGAATGGGGGGTGCCCCAGATCGTGGCTGAGGCAGGCGGTGTCGACGACGTCGGCCGAGACACCGAGTGCGACCGCGAGTTCACGGCCGACCTGCGCCACCTCGAGTGAATGCGTGAGGCGATTGCGGGCGAAGTCGGCGGTGCTCGCGGGGCTCAGCACCTGAGTCTTCGCCGCGAGGCGACGCAGGCCCGCGGAGTGCAGTACCCGTGCACGGTCGCGCGCGAAATCATCGCGTTCGGATCGGTGCTGCTCTGCGACGAAGCGCTCGGTGTCTCGCGGTTGGTAGCCATCGGCCCGTGCAGCGCCCGAGCCCGTGGAAGGCTCAACCACCACTGTTCTCGATCTCTGCTCCGCGCAGCATCTCCCCGGCGTCCGCGGCGACATCGCGCGATTCCAGCCATTTGTCCGGCAGCGCTGGACGCTTGGGGCGACCGGCACGGCCGCGCTGTCCCTCGGCATCCGCGCCGGGGTACGGTGCGTCACGATCGAGCTGACCGAGCAGGTCGTCGATGTGAGCAAGACTCTGGGCGGTGGCCAGTCCCGTTCGCACGTCGCTGCCGACCGGATAGCCCTTGAAGTACCAGGCGACGTGCTTGCGGATGTCGCGGCATCCGTGATCCTCATCCTCGAGGAACTCGACGAGCAACTGCGCGTGCCTGCGGAACGCATCGGCGACGAAGCCGAGGGTCGCATCCACAGGGCGCGACTCGGCACCGAAAGCTGCGGCGAGATCGCCGAACAGCCACGGACGGCCGAGGCATCCGCGACCGACCACGACACCGTCGCAGTCGGTCTCCGCCATCATCCGCACGGCGTCGTCGGCCGACCAGATGTCGCCGTTGCCGAGCACGGGGATGCTGGTGACGGCCTGCTTCAGTTCGCCGATCGCGTTCCAGTCGGCGTGGCCGGAGTAGAACTCGCTCGCGGTGCGGGCGTGCAGCGCCACCGCGGCGGCCCCGGCATCCTCCGCGGCACGGCCGGCGTCGAGGAACGTCAGGTGGTCGGGATCGATGCCCTTGCGCATCTTGACCGTCAGTGGGATGTCTCCGGCGGCCTTCACCGCCTGCTCGACGATCTCCGCGAAGAGGCTGCTCTTCCACGGCAGCGCTGCTCCCCCGCCCTTACGGGTGACCTTGGGTACGGGGCATCCGAAGTTCAAGTCGACGTGGTCGGCGTGATCCTCGGCCACGATGATCCGCACGGCCTCGGCGATGGTCTTGGGATCGACGCCATAGAGCTGAATCGATCGCGGCGTCTCGCTCTCGTGGTGGCGGATGAGCCGCATGGTCGTGTCGTTGCGTTCCACCAATGCGCGGGATGTGATCATCTCGCTGACGTAGAGGCCGGCGCCGTACTCACGGCACAGGAGGCGGAACGCGGTGTTGGTGATGCCCGCCATGGGTGCGAGCACGACCGGCACGTCGAGGTCGATCGGGCCGATGCGCAGAGCGCGGGCGGGAGCGGGAGCGAGAGTCATATCCCCTCCATTCTCCCACTCCTGCGACCCTCGGCGCCGCACCTCGTCATAGGCTGTGGATATGACCGATTCCAACGTACGCAAGATCCCGTTCACGGACGCGAGGGGCGCCGAGAAGACTCTCGACGACTTCGGCGCCGACGTGCTTCTCGTCGTCAATGTGGCATCGAAATGCGGCCTCACCCCTCAGTACGAGCAGCTCGAGCAGCTGCAGCGCAGCTACGGTGACCGCGGCTTCAGCGTCGTCGGATTCCCGAGCAATCAGTTCATGGGCCAGGAGCCGGGCTCGCTGGAGCAGATTCTGGAGTTCTGCTCAACCACGTACGGCGTGAGCTTCCCCGTGAACGACAAGGTCAAGGTCAACGGCAAGAAGGCCTCTGAGCTCTACAAGGCGCTCAGGGAGAACCCGGATGCCGGCGGCAAGGCCGGTCGTGTCGAGTGGAACTTCGAGAAATTCCTCGTGCTGCCCGATGGCTCGGTCAAGCGCTTCCGTCCGAAGCAGAAGCCGGACGCCCCCGAGATCGTCGAAGCGATCGAGGGCGCCCTGGTCCGCTAGACCGCGGCCTCTTCGGACTCGCTCTGCGTGGCGTCGGTCTCGCCGCGCTTGGCCCAGAGGTCGCGAAGAACGTTCTCGAACGTCTCGGGAGGCTGCGCGCCGCTGATGCCGTACTGGCCGTCGATGACGAAGAACGGCACGCCCTGGATGCCGTAGGCGCGCGCCTGCGCCTGATCCTGTCGGACGGCGGGAAGGTGACGGTCGCTCTCGAGCGCGGCACGGGCCTCATCGGCATCCAGGCCGACCTCGACCGCGAGCTCGACCAGATCGTCGATACGGCCGACATGCTTGCCTTCGGTGAAGTACGCCGACATCAGCCGCTCTTCCATCGCGTGCTGCAGATCGTTCGCCTTGGCGTGGTGCAGCAGCTCGTGAGCCTTGACCGTGTTGGTGTGCTTCAGCAGGTCGAAGCGGTATTCGAGGCCGGCGTTCTTGGCGATACCGGTGACGTTCGCCAGCATCCCCTCCACCTGCTCGCGCGGCATTCCCTTGTGTCCTGCGAGGAAGTCGATCTCGTCACCGTCGAAGTCGACCGGTGTGTCGGGCGACAGCTCGAACGAGTGGAAGGTCACTTCGACCTTCGGAGCATCGTCATCGGCGGCGACGGCCGCGAGACCTGTTTCGAGGTTGCGCTTGCCGATGTAGCACCAGGGGCAGGCGATGTCGGACCAGATGTCAATCGAGATGGGTTCACTCACACCGTTGCAAACGCCGCCGCGCCGCGACGTATTCCGTTGATAGCATCTTCGGATGCTCTCCGCCGGCGATCCGCTCCCCTTTCAACCGGAGCGCGTGCTGGTCGCCGGGGTCACCGGTTCAGGGAAGACCACACTCGCGCGCCGCCTCGCGAACCTCTGGCTGCTGGAGCACATCGAGATCGACGGGCTCTTCCACGGCCCGAACTGGACGCCCCGACCCGAGTTCCTCGACGATGTGCGCGCATTCGCCGCGACCGACCGCTGGATCACCGAGTGGCAGTACACCAGCAAGGGCACCGATGAGATCATGACGTCGCGCGCGCAGGTCGCGATCTGGCTCGACTACCCGTATCGCGTGGTGCGCTGGCGCTTGATCCGAAGAACGTTGCAGCGCCGCATCCTGCGCACGCCGCTATGGAACGGGAACGTCGAACCCGCGGCGTGGACGCGAGGGGCGTGGAGCGGCGAGAACGACATCCTGCGCTGGCAGACGAGCACGCGCCACAAGTGGGACGAGCGGATGCCGCTGATCGAGACCGAGTATCCCCACCTCACGATCGTTCGGCTCACGCATCCCCGTGAGACCGAACGATGGCTTGACCGGATGGCCGATCGCTGAGCGCACCGAACCACCCGCCCCGCACTGCCGCTGCGACGTTCCCGGTACGGATGCATGACGATCTGCACGGATGGCTGGACAAGCCACGGCGTGTCGCCCTGCACGCGTGATTCGACCAGCCAAGTATCCCGGGGTCAGGACGTTGGAGCGTCCACCGCGCCGCCGAAACGCCGGTCGCGCGACACGTAGATCTCGATCGCACGCCACAGCTCCTGGCGTGAGAAGTCCGGCCACAGAGTGTCGAGGAACACCATCTCGGCGTAGGCCGACTGCCAGAGGAGGAAGTTCGAGGTGCGCTGCTCCCCCGAACTGCGCAGGAACAGGTCGACGTCCGGCATCTCCGGCACGTAGAGCTGACGGCCGATCATCTTCTCGGTGATCGCCTTGGGCTTAAGCCGCCCGGCCGCCACCTCACCGGCGAGAGAGCGCATGGCATCGACCAGCTCGACGCGTCCGCCGTAGTTCACGCACATCGTCAGCGTCAGGACATCGTTGTCCTTGGTCAGCTCCTCGGCGCGCTGCAGCTCCTTGATGACCGATCCCCACAGGCGCGGCTTGCGCCCGGCCCAGCGGATCCGCACGCCCCACTCGTTGAGCTGCTCGCGCCGACGGTGCAGCACGTCGCGGTTGTATCCCATCAGAAAGCGCACCTCGTCGGGCGAGCGGGCCCAGTTCTCGGTCGAGAACGCGTACACCGACAGATGCTTCACGCCTGCTTGTATGGCGCCCGCGACGACGTCGAGCAGCACCTCCTCGCCCGCCTTATGACCTTCGATGCGGGTGAGACCGCGCTTGTTGGCCCAGCGCCCGTTGCCGTCCATCACGATCGCCACGTGCTCGGGAACCTTCCCGAACGCCGGCGGATGCACGCCGGTCCAATCGAGCGGGCGATACGCGACGGCATCCTTGTGCGTGTAGGGCTTCGGGGTCAACGGGTTCCCTCTCCAGACGAGTCAGAGACGTGGGCGAGCGAGCGGATGCCGCGTTCCAGATGAAACTGCGCATAGGCCGACACGAGCCCGGAAGCCGCAGCGGTGTCGGAACGCGGCGCCGCATCGACAGCATCCCAATCCCCCTGCATGAGCGACCGCAGCAGCTGCAGCGTCGACGGCGAGATCCGCGGGCTGCCGGCAGGAGCGCAGTTCACGCAGACGAGGCCGCCGAGCTGACCGATGAAGTGCGTGTGCGGACCCGGCGCGGCGCACCGGGCGCAGTCGCTGAGCGAGGGCGCCCAGCCTGACAGCGCCATCACACGCAGCAGATAGGAGTCCAGGATGCTGCGCGGTGCGTGCTCGCCACGTGAAAGCGCGCGAAGCCCCCCGACCAGCAGCAGGTACTGCTCAGGCGTCGCCTCGGCGTCGCTCAGGCGGTCGGCGGTCTCGACCATGGCATTGGCCGAGGTGAAGCGGTCGTAGTGGGCGGCGATGTCGGCGCCGTACGCACCCAACGACTCCGCCTGCTGCACGATGTCGAGTGATCGCCCCTGATACAGCTGCAGATCCGCGACCATGAAGGGCTCGAGCCGCGAGCCGAATTTCGACGAGGTGCGGCGCACGCCCTTGGCCACCGCGCGGATCTTGCCGTTGCGGCGCGAGAGCATGGTGACGATGCGATCCGCCTCACCGAGCTTGTGAGTGCGCAGGATCACCGCTTCATCTCGATAGGTGGGCACTGTCCGATTATCCTCCGTCCACGACACAATGGTCGTGTGACCGAACCGCTCTTCACCATTCCGCTCTGGGCGGACCTTCTCGGCGTCGGCCTCGGCGGCATCCAGGGGGCGATGTTCGCCTCCGGCTTCCAGGGCCAACGTCGACTCGATCTGCTGGGCGTGGCGATCATCGGCATCCTCATCGGGATGGGCGGGGGTCTCATCCGAGACCTGCTGCTGGGACAGCCACCGGCGACGTTGCAGAACAACTGGTATCTGATCGCCGCCGGTGGTGCCGCCATCCTCGGGATGCTGCTTGCCGGTCTCCTGAACCGGGCGAACGCCGTCATCGTCGGTCTCGATGCCGTCGTGATCGGAATGTTCGGTGCTTTTGGCACCAGCAAGGCACTCGGTCTGGGTGTTCCGGCCGTGCCTGCGGTCTTCATCGGCGCGTGCGCCGCCGTCGGTGGCAGCATCCTGCGCGACGTCATCATGGGGCTGCCCGTCGCGATCATGCACGTGGGATCGCTCTATGCCGTCGCCGCTCTCCTGGGCTGCAGTGTGATCGTCACGGTGCACGCGTTCGGCGTCAGCATCACGATCGCCGGCGTTATCGGCCTCGTCGTGACGGCCGTGATCCGTGTGCTCGCCGTGATCTTCGACGTCTCCCTGCCGGAGCAGCGCCGCCTCTACCGCCGCAAGGTGGCGGCAGAGACCGGCGCCATCCCGATCGTGAAGCCCTAGGCGGTGGCGAGTTCCGGCTGACGGGTGCGGATCGAGCGGTTCACTCCGGAAACGATCGCCTTGAGCGAGGCCGTGGAGATGTCACCGTCGATGCCGACGCCCCACAGGCGCTGGTCGCCGACCTGCAGTTCGACGTACGCCGCGGCCTGCGCGTCCCCACCAGAGCTGAGAGCATGTTCGACGTAGTCGTACACCGTGATGTCGAAGCCCTGCGCGCGCAGCACCTCGACGAACGCGGCGACCGGGCCGTTGCCCTGACCGGAGACGGCGTACTGCTGCTCCTCGTCGCGGAGAGTGACATCGAGCACCACCTCGCCGGACATGTCGCTGCGCGTCTGCGTCGCGAGCAGCTCGAAGCGCCCCCACTTCGCCTCGGCGTCATCGGATGGCAGGTACTCGTCGTTGAAGATGGACCAGATCTGTGCGCTGGTGACCTCGCCGCCTTCGGCATCCGTCTTCGACTGCACGACTCCGGAGAACTCGATCTGCAACTTGCGCGGCAGGTCGATCGCGTGATCGGTCTTCAGCAAGTAGGCGACACCGCCCTTGCCGGACTGCGAGTTCACGCGGATGACGGCCTCGTACGAGCGTCCGAGGTCCTTCGGGTCGATGGGCAGGTACGGAACCGCCCACTCGATCTCGTCGACTGTGACGCCCTTCTCGGCGGCCTTTGCGGCCATGGCCTCGAAGCCCTTCTTGATCGCATCCTGGTGCGACCCGCTGAAGGCCGTGAACACGAGGTCGCCCGCCCAGGGACTGCGCTCAGGTACCGGCAGCTGGTTGCAGTACTCGACCGTGCGCTTGACCTGGTCGATGTCGCTGAAGTCGATCTGCGGGTCGATGCCCTGCGTGAACAGGTTGATGCCCAGGGCGACGATGTCGACGTTGCCTGTGCGCTCGCCGTTGCCGAAGAGGCATCCCTCGATGCGGTCGGCGCCGGCCATGTAGCCGAGCTCCGCCGCCGCGATCGCTGTGCCCCGGTCGTTGTGCGGGTGCAGCGACAGGATGATGTTCTCACGGTGGGCCAGGCGGCGACTCATCCACTCGATCGAGTCGGCGTAGACGTTCGGGGATGCCATCTCGACCGTGGCCGGCAGATTGATGATGACCTTGCGATCAGGGGTCGGCTCGAACACCTCGATGACCTGGTTGCAGATGTCGAGGGCGAACTCGAGTTCGGTGCCGGTGTAGCTCTCCGGCGAGTACTCGTAGAACACCTGCGTCTCGGGAATGCGCTTCTCGTACTCGCGGCACAGACGAGCACCCTCGAGGGCGATGTCGATGATGCCCTGCTTGTCGGTGCGGAACACGACATCGCGCTGCAGCACGCTGGTCGAGTTGTACAGGTGCACGATGGCCTGTTTGGCTCCGGCGATCGACTCGTAGGTGCGCTCGATGAGGTGCTCGCGCGCCTGCGTCAGCACCTGGATCGTGACGTCATCCGGGATGAGGTTCTCTTCGATGAGCTGGCGCACGAAGTCGAAGTCGGTCTGGCTGGCAGAAGGGAATCCGACCTCGATCTCCTTGTAGCCCATGTCGACGAGCAACTGGAACATGACGCGTTTGCGCTCGGGCGACATCGGATCGATGAGCGCCTGATTGCCGTCGCGCAGATCGACGGCGCACCAGCGGGGTGCCTCGGTGATCCGCTTGGACGGCCAGGTGCGATCGGGAAGGTCGACGGTGATCAGCTCGTGGAACGGCCGGTACTTGTGGATCGGCATCGCGGACGGGCGCTGGGAGTTCTGCATGATGGGCTTCTTCTCTTCGTCAGAATGATCGGGCCAACACAAGCGCCGCGACGAGGAAGGCCCTAGCTGTCAGGACTCGTCGCGGCAGCTAAGAAGAAGCAGACCGCCGAAAGGCATGGCATCAGCGTACACCCGAGCGCGCGCGCCTCACCAAATCCTGGTAGGCATCGACTCACTCATCCGACAGAGACTGAGACGATCACGTCGCTCGCGACACTGGAAAGTATGGACACAGCATCCGCTCGTACCCTCACGGTACGCACCATTGCGCTCAGCCTCTCCGCTCTCCTTCTCGCAGGCTGTTCGGCCGGAGTCGGATCCCCCGCGCCCAGCAATGCGGATGCCGGGTACAGCCTGGGTTCTCAGGAGCCGAGCCCTCCCGCAGCCGAGGTGATCGCGACCGGCACCGTCATCGACGTGGACGGGGACGCACAGCTCTGCCTCGGCGCCGTCATGGAGTCATATCCGCCGCAATGCGTCGGCGTCCCTCTTGAGGGCTGGTCGTGGGCCGGCCTCGAACCCGACGATGAGTCCGGCACCACGCGCTGGGGTGCCTACGGGATGTCTGGAACGTACGACGGCACCAGCTTCACTCCCACGCACACCCCCGTCCCCCTCGCGCTGTTCGACACGGTCGCTCGCCCTGAACCGATCAACGGTGAGCCAGGAGCCGCGAGCGAGAAGGAACTCGCCACGATCCAGGAGACGATCACCACGCTCCTGGAACCGGACACGCATCTCACCAGCGGCGTCGAGGACGGCTACCTCGTGGTCGACGTCGTCTGGGATGACGGCACGCTCCAAGAAGCTGCTGACGAAGACTTCGGCCGAGGCGTCGTGGTCATCCGCTCTGCACTCTGGACCGTCGCGATCGAGTAGGCGCCCGCGCCCGGAGGGAGCGCCGTCGGGTCACGGGATGAGGGCGAGCTTGCCGCCAGGGTGCTCCTCGGCAAGATGACGGGTCGCCTCGACTGCTTCCGCGAGCGGATAAGTGCGGGCGACCGGCACCTCCAGCATTCCGCGCGCCGCGAGGTTCACGAGCTCGCCCCGGATGCTGTCGCGGAAGCGTGCACTTTCCGGCGCAGAACCGACGATCCAGCGGAAGCCTTCAGCACGGGCGCGGCCGGCCGCCGCGATCGTGACGATGCGATCCCTGTCTGCGACGAGTTCCAGCGACACATCGACCGCCTCGTCAGTGCCGACGGCATCCAGCGCAGCCGCGATCTCGACGCCGGCAGCATCGCGCGCGCGGTCGAGGAGCCCCTCGCCATAAGCGATCGGGATGCCGCCGAATCGGCGCACCTCGTCGAAGCGGGCCGCGCGCGCAGTGCCGATTACGCGGATGCCTCGGCGCGCCGCCTGCTGCAGCACACTGACTCCGACGGCACCGGAGGCACCGTGCAGCAGGATCGTCTCCCCTGCCTGCGCCCGCGTCACCACGAGCATCTCAGCGGCCGTCGTACCGGCCAGCAGGAGATTCGCGGCGGCAGCATGCGTGAGCAGGGCCGGTTTGGCGAAGGCCTTCTCGGCGGGGATGGTGAGCTCGGTCGCATAGCCCCCTCGGACACGGAAAGCGATGACCTCGTCACCGATCCTCGCCGCACCGGAGCCGATCGCTGTGTCTGGCCCGATCGCGGTGATCTCGCCTGAGATCTCGTAGCCGATCGGCACCGGGAGCTCGGCACCCGCGCGGGGCGCAGCCACATGCTTCCGGTCGGCCGGGTTCATTCCCGCCGCGCGCACGCGCACCGTGATCTCGCCGCTCAGCGGGGCCGGAGCCTCGTACTCGACGAACTGCCAGCCCTCGAACGACCCCCATGAGGCCGCGACCCAGCGCTTCGCCACGTCAGAACCCCAGGCGCCCCAGCTGCTTCGGGTCGCGCTGCCATTCCTTGGCCACCTTGACGTGCAGGCCGAGGAAGACACGCGTGCCGAGCAGCTCTTCGATGCCGACGCGGGCGCGCTTTCCGACATCCGCCAGCCGCTTGCCCTTATGACCGATGATGATGGCCTTCTGGCTGTCGCGCTCGACGACGATCTGCGCGTGCACGTCGGTGAGATCGCTGTTCTCGCGCGGCGCGATGTCATCGATGACCACTGCGATGGAGTGCGGCAGTTCGTCGCGCACACCCTCCAGCGCCGCCTCGCGGATCATCTCGGCGATCCGATCCTCCTGCGATTCATCGGTCGTGATCCCCTCCGGGTACAGCGCCGGCCCCTCCGGCATCATCGCGAGCATCTCATCGGTGAGCACGTCGAGCTGCTCGCGGGTGAGGGCTGACAGCGGGATCACGGCAGCCCAGTCCTCCCTCAGCGCATCGACTTCGATGAGCCGCTCGGTGATCTGGTCACGATCGGCGATGTCGGTCTTGGTGACGATCGCGACCTTCTTCGCTCGGGCGTAGCCGTCAAGGGATGCGGCGATGCGCCTGTCCCCCGGACCGACCTTCTCGGTCGCAGGGACGCAGAATCCGATCACGTCGACATCTCCGAGAACCTGCTCCACGAGGTCGTTCAGGCGCTCACCGAGCAGTGTGCGCGGCTTGTGGATGCCGGGGGTGTCGACGATCACGAGTTGACCGGCCGGGCGGTTCAGGATGCCGCGGATGGCGCGCCTCGTCGTCTGCGGCTTCTCGCTGGTGATGGCGATCTTCTCACCGACCAGCGCGTTGGTCAGCGTGGATTTTCCGACGTTGGGACGCCCGACGAAGGTCGCGAATCCGCTGCGGGTTGTGTCAGTCATCGTCTGTCTCCTCTGTGGCGCCTGCGGCGCGTTCCACGAACACCGTGGCGATTCCTCGGCCTCGACCGCGCGACGCGCCGCCGGTCAGAACGAGCCCGTCGATCGTCGCGGTCACGCCCGGCTGCGGGACCTGGTCCACGGCCTTGCCGAGCAGTCCGCCGATCGAATCGACGTCCTCGTCTTCGAGCTCGATACCGAACAGATCGCCGACATCGTCCAGCGACAGTCGCGCGCTGACGCGGTAACGGCCGTCACCCAGTTCCACCACTTCGGCAGCAGCGTGGTCGTACTCGTCGGAGATCTCTCCGACGAGCTCTTCGATCAGGTCTTCGAGCGTGACGAGTCCCGAGATACCGCCGTGCTCGTCGATCACGAGACACACGTGCACAGCGTCGCGCTTCATCTGCTGCAGCAGCGTCTCCGCACGCATCGATTCCGGAACGAACGTCGCCGGCCTCGCGATCGGGCGGATGGATGCGGTGCGCCAGGCGCTGTCATCGCGATATGCGAACTGCACCAGATCCTTGAGATAGAGCACGCCGACGACATCATCCGCATCATCGTCGACCACCGGCATCCGTGAGACACCCCGCTGAAGGAACAGCGCCATCGCCTCGCTGTTCGTGGCTTCGGCGTCCACCGTCACCATCTCGGTGCGCGGCACCATGACGGCGCGCACGAACTGGTCGGTGAAGTCGAACACGGAGTGGATGAGATCGCGATCGTCCTCTTCGATGAGGTCGTTGGATGCGGCCTCGTCGACCATGCTGAGCAGCTGGTCCTCAGAGGTGAACGAGCTGCGTCCGGCACCTGGCGTGACCTTGTTGCCGAGCAGGACGAGGCCCTGCGCGATCGGACCGAGGATGAGGCGAAGTGCCCGGACGATCGAGGCGGTTCCGCGGATCATTCCCTCGGAGCGCTGACGTCCGAACGTCCGCGGGCTCGCGCCCACGAGGACGAAGGTGATCCCCGTCATGAGGATCGCAGCGGCGAGCATCGCCCACCAGATGTTCTCGAACATGATGGTGAATGCGACGGTCACGAGCACGGCGGCCGTCACCTCGACGAGAACTCGGATGAAGGCGATCGCGTTGACGTGCGCGTCGAGGTCGGCGGCGATGCGTTCCAGGGCCTGCGCCCTGCGTCCTTCAGCGGCCATCTCTGCGAGATCACCGCGAGAGATGACACCGTACGCGGCATCGATGGCCGCCATCAGACCACCGAACGCCACCAGCAGCACGGCGGCGAGAAGCAGGAGGATCTCGGTCATCGGTCGCGTTCGACGCGCGCGAACCCTTGGATCAGCTCCTTCTGCAGCCCGAACATCTCACGCTCCTCTTCGGGTTCGGCATGATCGTATCCGAGCAGGTGCAGCAGTCCGTGCGTGGTGAGGAGGATGAGTTCGTCCATCAGCGTGTGGCCGGCGGCCTGGGCCTGCGCCTCGGCGACCTGCGGGCACAGCACGATGTCGCCGAGGAGTCCGGGCGGAGTCGGCCGCTCCTCGGTGCCTGGCCGCAGCTCATCCATCGGGAAGCTGAGCACGTCGGTCGGGCCCGGCTCATCCATCCACTGCACGTGGAGAGCCTCCATCGCCCCCTCGTCGACGAGGACGATCGCGACCTCGGCATCGGCGCTGACATGAAGCTGAGCGAGGTTGAAGTCGGTGAGGCGCTGGAGCACGGTCTCGTCGACGTCGATGGCCGATTCGTTGTTGATCTCGATCATGATGAGTGTCCTCGTTTCGGCGAGCGGTCCCTCGGGCCGGGCCGCAGCGCTCCACGTCGTTCCGCACGGTTGGCGAACTCGTGTGCCTGCTCGCGCTCGGCGCGCTGCGCTGTGCGCTGCTCGTCATACTCGCTGTACGCGTCGACGATCCTGCCGACCAGGGAATGACGAACGACGTCGGCGCTGGTGAGCCTGGAGAAGTGGATGTCCTCGATGTCGTCCAGCACGCGGGTGACGAGACGGAGCCCCGATGCGCCCTGCGGCAGGTCGACCTGGGTGATGTCTCCGGTGACGACCATCCTCGTGCCGAAGCCGAGGCGGGTGAGGAACATCTTCATCTGCTCCGGCGTCGTGTTCTGCGCTTCATCCAGCACGACGAAAGAGTCATTGAGCGTGCGGCCGCGCATGTAGGCGAGAGGGGCGACCTCGATCGTGCCTGTCGCCATCAGGCGCGGGACGACGTCGGGATCCATCATCTCGTTGAGGGCGTCGTAGAGCGGGCGCAGGTAGGGGTCGATCTTGTCGTTCAGCGTGCCGGGAAGGAATCCGAGTCGCTCCCCTGCCTCGACGGCGGGACGCGTGAGAATGATGCGAGTGACCTCTTTGCGCTGCAGAGCCTGCACGGCTTTCGCCATCGCGAGGTAGGTCTTCCCTGTTCCGGCAGGACCGATGCCGAACACGATCGTGTTCTCCTCGATCGCGTCGACATACTCCTTCTGGCCCTGCGTCTTCGGGCGGATCACTCGGCCACGTGTGGACAGGATCGCCTCGCCGAGCACCTCACTCGGTCGCGGGCCTCCCTCCTGACGGAGGATGCGCGCGGAGTTCTCGACATCGCTCGGGGCGAGGTCGTAGCCGTCTCTGGTCATCGTGAGCAGTTCCTCCACCAGTGTCTTCGCCGCGGCGACGGGCTCTGCCTCGCCGCTCAACGTGATCTCATTGCCGCGGACGAGCACCTGCACGTCCGGATGCTCCTTCTCCAGCATCCGCAGAAGTCGGTCCTGCGGACCGAGCAGACGCACCATTGCGACTCCGTCGACGTAGATGCGCTCGACGATCGAGTCGGAGTTGGCGTCAGGCAACGAGGCTCTCTTCTTTCAATCCGCCGGCGAGGACGTGAGCGTGGACGTGGAACACGGTCTGTCCGGCGTTGGCGCCGGTGTTGAACACAAGACGGAAGTCCCCGTCAGAGTGATCAGCGGCGACCTGAGCGGCGAAGGCGATGAGCTCGGCGAGCAGATCCGGATCGCCTGCTGCGAGCTCGGTGACGTCGCGGTACTGCTCGGTCTTGGGGATCACGAGCAGATGCACAGGGGCCTGCGGTGCGATGTCGCGAATCGCGAACAGATTTCCCGTGGACGCGATGATCTCACCGGGAACGTCACCGTTGAGGATTCGGGTGAAGATCGAGGGTTCCGTCATGTTTCCCAGTCTACGGGGCGAGGCCGCTCGCACGGCGAGCACCTGAGGGCTGGACGCCGCGGTGTCCGAGCGCGTGGACGAGAGAACTACCAGCGACCGAGCGCGGCGGACAGTACGGCGATTGCCGCCGGGCCCGCCGTCGATGTGCGGAGCACGGTCTCGCCGAGACGCACGCGTTCGGCGCCCGCCGCCTCGAACTTCGTGAGCTCCTCAGGTGTGATGCCGCCCTCCGGGCCGACGACGAGGAGCAGATCCCGTCCGTCGGCTTCCACGTCCGACAGCCGTGCGGTCGCAGTCGGGTCGAGCACCAGCATCCGCTGTCCGTCTGCTCGTGCGATGAGCTGCCCCGTCGTCAGCGGCGTCGATACCTCGGGCACCCACGCACGATGCGCCTGCTTCGAAGCCTCCCGTACGATCGCGCCCCACCGCTCACGACCCTTGACCGCCTTCGGACCCTCCCAGCGAGAGATGCTCCGTGAAGCCTGCCATGGCACCACCTCGTCGACGCCGAGTTCGCATGCGGCCTGCACCGCGAGCTCGTCGCGATCGCCCTTGGCGAGAGCCTGCACGAGCACCAGGCGCGTGGACGGCGCCTCGGCATCGAAACGGCTCGTGACCTGGACGTCGACGCGGGTCGCCGAGACATCCGTCACCGCGCCTTCCAACCACGTGCCGGCGCCGTCGCCGATCGTCACGGTTTCGCCGACTCGCAGCCGACGCACGACTGCCGCGTGCTTCGCCTCGGCACCGGTCAATGACACGATATCGCCGATCGCCGCTGTGCCGGAGCTCTCCACAAGGAAGTGCAAGGCCATGCAGTGCCTCCAGATCAGTGGCGGAACTTGTCCCGCAGCTTCGAGAACAGCCCCTGCTGGAACTGTGCGAGCTGCGGTCCCGCAGCCTTCTGCTTCTTCGCGAAGTCCTCGATCAACGCGCGCTGCGCCGAATCGAGTTTCGTCGGCGTCACCACCTGCACACCCACCCGGAGGTCGCCGCGCTGAGTGCCCCGCAGCGGCGTGATGCCGCGGCCCTTGATCGTGAGGACATCACCCGATTGCACCCCTGGACGGATCTCCAGATCGACGGTGCCGTCGAGACCTTCGATAGCGGTCTCGGTGCCGAGAATCGCGTCCGACATCGAGACTTCGAGTGTCGCGAGCAGGTCGTCGCCGTCGCGGCTGAACGACGCGTGCGGAGACACGGACACCTCGACGTACAGATCTCCGTTCGGGCCGCCCGCCTTGCCGACCTCGCCGGAGCCGGGCAGCTGCAGGCGCAGGCCCGTCTCCACGCCGGACGGGATGTCGAGCGAGACGGTGCGACGAGAACGCACCCGGCCCTGACCGCCGCATGTGCCGCACGGGTGCGGGATCGTGGTGCCGTAGCCCTCGCAGCTGCCGCACGGCTGCGACGTGACGACGTTGCCGAGCAGACTGCGCACCTGGCGCTGCACATGTCCGGTCCCACCGCAGATGTCGCAGGTCACCGGCGACGTGCCCGCCTGTGTGCACGAGCCCTGGCAGGTCTCGCAGAGCACCGCTGTGTCGACCTCGATGTCACGGTGCGCGCCGAAGACGACGTCGCCGAGATCGAGCGTCACACGCACCAGCGCGTCCTGGCCTCGCTCGCGACGTGAGCGCGGACGGCCGCCACGACCGCCGCCCTGCGCCGCCCCGAAGAAGGTCTCGAAGATGTCGCCGAAGCCCCCGAACCCACCGAAGTCGCCGCCGCCTGCGCCGTCACCACCGCCCATGTCATACCGACGACGCGAATCGTCGTCACTGAGCACGTCGTACGCGTGCGTCACGCTCTTGAATCGTTCGGCCGCGTCATCGCCCGGATTCACATCCGGGTGCAGCTGCCGAGCGAGCTTCCGATACGCCTTCTTGATCTCGTCCGTCGTCGCGTCACGCGACACCCCGAGAACCTCATAGTGGTCCGCCACAATCACCTTTCTGCATGTGCAAGCCGTGGGAACGATCCGCCTCAGCGGCTCGTTTCATCTTCATCGAGCATGCGCGACAGGTAACGAGCCACAGCCCGCGCCGCCGCAAGATTGCTCGGATAGTCCATCCGCGTCGGGCCCATGACTCCGACGCGCGCGGTGCCGCCCTGGGTCACGTAGTTGCTCGCGACGATCGAGGCCTCAGGTAGACCGAACGCCTCGTTCTCGGTGCCGATGCTCGCCGCCAGCCCATGCTCATCTGTGACCATCTCGCTCATGAGGCGCAGCAGTGTCACCTGCTCTTCGATGGCCGCGAGCAGTGGATGGATGCTGCCTCGGAAGTCCTGTTCGCGACGAGCCAGCGTCGCCGCCCCCGCCATCACCAATCGCTCCTGACGGAATTCGGCGAGTTCCTCACCGATGATGGCGCCGAGAGCGCGCATGGCCGCATCCGTGCGGTTGCCATCCTGCGCATCGACGAGCAGCTGCACGCGATCGGATGCTTCACGCACCGATTGCCCGGTGAGCAGCGCCGACAGGCGGGCGCGCAGCACCGCGACGTCCTCGTCGTCAAGATCGATCGGCAGCCCCGCGATGCGCTGCGACACACCACCGGCGTCCGTCACCAGCACCACGAGCAGACGGCTCGGGGCGAGTGCGACCACTTCGATATGCGTCAGGTGCGCTCGAGCGAACGACGGATACTGCGCGAGCGCGACCTGACCGGTGAGCTGCGTGAGCACGCGCACCGTGCGCGCCATCAGATCATCGAGGTCGGCCGGAGCCGTCAGGAACGACTCGATGGCACTGCGCTGACCCGTAGAAAGCGGTCGCAGCTGTGCGAGATGGTTGACGAAGACTCGATAACCCTTGTCCGTCGGAACACGGCCCGATGACGTATGCGGAGCGGTGATCAGCTCCTCATCCTCGAGCTGCGCCATGTCGTTGCGAATCGTCGCCGCCGATACGCCGAAGGAGTGCCGATCGACGATCGATTTGCTGCCGACGGGCTCGTGCGACTCGACGTAGTCCTGCACGATGGCTCTGAGAACCTGCAGACCGCGTTCACTGACCATGTCACACCCTCCCGCCTGGCACTCGAATACTCAGAGTGCCAATTCTACCCCGCACAATACGATGAGAGTCATGAGCGTCGCATCGCAGGTCACCGTTTCCACCGGCACGCTCGAGGGTTCCCAGGAGAACGGCATCCGGCGCTTCCTCGGCGTCCCCTACGCCGCAGCGCCGTTCGGCGAGAACCGGTTCCGCTCCCCGCAGCCGGTCGCGCCGTGGGAAGGGGTGCGGGAAGCCACCGTTTTCGGTGCGACGGCGCCTCAGCTTCCCTATCTGGGAGCGATCGGGGAACTGCTCTCAACGGTGAAGATCGAAGGCGACGACATCCTCACAGTGAACGTGTGGGCACCTGCGGACGCGACGAATGCTCCGGTGGTGCTCTGGATCCACGGCGGAGCTCTGGAGCGGGGCACAGCAGCCCTCGGCGGGTACGACGGTACGAACTTCGCCCGGGCCGGGATCGTGTTCGCATCGATCAACTACCGCCTCGGCTCGGAGGGCTTCTCCGTGCTCGAAGGCGCGCCACGCAATCTGGGGCTGCGCGACGCCGCTGCCGGACTCGAATGGGTGCACCGCGAGATCGCCGTCTTCGGCGGGGATCCCGATCGCATCACCGTGATGGGTGAGTCCGCCGGCGGGGCCATCGTCTCGGGGCTCCTCGCAAGAGACGATTCGCGTGCACTCATCGCTCAGGCCATCATCCAGTCCGGGCCGCTGGTGGCCCAGCCCTCCGACAAGGCAGGCCGGGTGAGCACGCAGCTCGCCGAACGCCTCGGCGTCCGCGCCGATCGAGACGCATTCGCGTCGCTCACACCGGAGCAGCTTCTCGACGCCCGTCGCGCCCAGTCCACGGGCTCGACGCCTCTCGGTGGAGCCCCCGGATTCCAGCTCGCCATCGATGCGGAGAGCCTCCCCCGTTCCCCTCACGAGGTTCTGCCCGAGATCGACACGCCGATCCTCATCGGCACGAACACCGACGAGTACCGGCTGTGGTTCACGCCGGAGGCGCTCACAAGCATCGGTCGATTCAAACTGTTCGCTGCACGCCTCGCGCTGAGGATCTCCGGTCGCGCTCAGCGGGCCTACCGATCCGAGTGGCCTCAGGCGACGACCGGTGAGATCTTCGGACAGCTGGCGACGGACTTCATGCTCCGAGCGCCCGCCAGCCGGATCGCTGCGGCACGCTCTGGACGCACATCGACGTTCGTGTACGAATTCGCGTGGCAGAGCCCGGTGCGCGACCTCAGGGCCGCCCATGCGCTGGAACTCGGGTTCGTCTTCGATCTCCTCGACGACGCGGAATCGCTCCGTCTTGCCGGCTCTGATGCGCCAGCCGGCCTCGCCGCAGAGATGAACGGCGCCTGGGTGGCGTTCATCAAGACCGGCGCCCCCGGCTGGCCCGCTTACGGTGAGAAGCGACTGACACGCGTGTACGACTCCATGAGCACCACTGTCCCCCAACGCCGTACTGCGGGGATGGACCTGCTTCCCTAGTCGGTCAGCTCTCGCACGACGGCATCGGCCAGCAGTCGTCCGCGCAGCGTGAGGCGTACCCGTCCGCGCAGTGCGGTGGCCCCGTCGATCAAGCCGTCCGCGATGAGGCCGGCCACCCGATCCCGATTCTGCTCGGGGATATCCGCGATCGCGAGTCCTTCTGCCAGTCTGCTCTCCAGCAGCACACGCTCGAGAAGGTGCGCCTTCGCATCTGGTCGCTCCGTTCCCGCGGCCGGTGATTCGGATGCCGCGAGCCGCTGCGCATACGCGGCAGGGTGCTTCACGTTCCACCAACGAAGACCGGCGACGTGACTGTGCGCTCCCGGGCCGAAGCCCCACCAGTCGCTCCCGCGCCAGTAGGCGAGGTTGTGGCGCGAGCGCTGTTCATCACTGCGTGCCCAATTGCTCAGTTCGTACCAGTCGAACCCTGCAGCGGCGAGGCGCCCGTCGGCGAGCTCGTACATCTCGGCCTGCAGATCATCGTCGGGGGTCGGAACCTCGCCGCGACGGATCTGACGTGCGAGCTTCGTCCCGTCCTCGATGATCAGCGCGTAAGCCGACACGTGGTCGGAATCCAGAGCGAGCGCGGCGTCCAACGACGCCTCCCAGTCGGTGAGAGACTCCCCCGGTGCACCGTAGATCAAGTCGACGCTGACGGCGAGCCCGGCGTCCTTCGCCGCGTCGACCGCGGTGCGCACGTTGTCCGGGTGATGCGTGCGGTCGAGAGCCGCGAGTACATGCGGGACGGCGGACTGCATCCCGACGGACAGCCTCGTGACGCCGGCGTCCGCGAGCGTCCGTGCGACCGCGGGCGTCACCGTGTCAGGATTCGCTTCGACGGTGATCTCAGCGCCGTCCACTATGCCGAACGCGTCGATCGCACGCTCCAGCATCCTGGCCAGGTCTCCCGCCGGAAGCAGCGTCGGCGTTCCTCCGCCGAAGAACACCGTGTCCATCGGGCGCAGCGCGCCGGCATCCGACAAAACGTCGCGAGCGAGTGCGATCTCCGACGCGAGTGTCTCGGCGTAGTCCTCCTGCTTCGCACCGCGGAGTTCACTGGATGTGTACGTGTTGAAGTCGCAGTATCCGCAGCGCACCCGGCAGAACGGGATGTGCAGATACGCCGAGAACGGCGTGCTCCCGTCGAGCGGCAGATCGACGGGCAGACGACCATCCGAAGGCGCCGGGTCACCGAGCGGCAGAGGCCCCGCCATCAGAACCCCGCCATCACAGCGGCGTCGCGTAGAGCGGCGAGATCGCACGGAGGTAGCGCGCGAAGAGTTCCTTGCGGCGGCGCTTCACGAGCCCGCGAACCATTCGATATGCCAAGGCGTTCGGCGCGTCGAACGCCCGCACCGTGAACCACACCTCGTCGTTGTCCTCGCGCCACTCGATCTCGAACAGCTCTTCACCGCTCACGACAGAGCCGCCGACCGTACCGAGCACGAAGCCGATCCGGCGGGACTCCTCAGTCACGGAGATGACGCGGAGCTCGGCATCAGCACGCATTCCCGCAACACGGCCGTGCAGGCGCAAGGTCATGCCCGGCCCCACGAAAGGCACGCCCTCGGCGTCGAAGCGCTGCTCGACCTCACGCGAGCTCGGCGCGATCGGATTGCCTTCGGCGTCGAAGCTGACGCCGGAATAGGCTGGTCCGGCGGCTGGGCGCACATCTTCGATGCTGAGTCCGGCCGCTCTCTGTGCGGTCCACGACAGCAGAGCGTCACCGGCAGTGCGGAATCGCTCCTCGCCACTGCCGATTCGCCAGGAGTCCTCGGCCGGAACGCTGCGCTCCGGCGGGTACTGCATCAGGTCAGGGGCATGAGTCGCCCCGACGGCGGCATAGTCCACCGTATCGTCTCGGAAAGTCCCGCGCCGCATGAGTTCCAGCCTACTTCGGGTTACCTGAACGGACACCCCCCGCGCCGCGGGAGACGAATCGCTACTTCTTATCTTTCCCGTCGACGTCGCCGGAGAGCGCAGCGATGAACGCCTCCTGAGGCACCTCGACGCGTCCGACCATCTTCATGCGCTTCTTGCCCTCTTTCTGCTTCTCGAGGAGCTTGCGCTTGCGGCTGATGTCACCGCCGTAGCACTTTGCGAGCACATCCTTGCGCAGGGCTCGGATGGTCTCACGGGCGATGATTCGAGCGCCGATCGCAGCCTGGATCGGCACCTCGAAGTTCTGGCGAGGGATGAGCTTGCGCAGCCGCTCGGCCATCAGCGTGCCGTAGGCGTACGCCTTGTCGCGGTGCACGATCGCGCTGAACGCGTCGACCTTGTCACCTTGCAGCAGCACATCGACCTTGACGAGATCAGCGTCCTGCTGGCCGGAGGGCTCGTAGTCGAGGCTGGCGTACCCCTGGGTCTTCGACTTCAGGTGATCGAAGAAGTCGAAGACGATCTCGCCGAGCGGCATGTTGTAGCGCAGCTCGACGCGCTCCTCGGAGAAGTACTCCATACCCAGCAGCGCGCCGCGGCGCGACTGGCACAGCTCCATGACTGTGCCGACGTAGTCCTTCGGCAAGAGGATCGCGGCTTTCACCATCGGCTCCGCGACAGAGGCGACACGCCCATCCGGGTACTCACTCGGGTTCGTGACGATGACCTTCTCGCCGGTGTCGGTCGTGACCTCATAGATCACACTGGGCGCGGTGGTGATGAGGTCGAGATCGAACTCGCGCGTCAACCGTTCCGTGATGATCTCCAGATGAAGGAGTCCGAGGAACCCGCATCGGAAGCCGAAGCCGAGCGCCACCGACGTCTCGGGCTCGTACACGAGGGATGCGTCGGAGAGCTTCAGCTTGTCGAGTGCTTCACGCAGTTCCGAATAGTCGCTGCCGTCGATCGGGTACAGCCCCGAGTACACCATCGGCTTCGGGTCGGTGTAACCGGGCAGCGCCTGCGTGGCCCCTCCACGGCTGGTCGTGACGGTGTCGCCGACCTTCGACTGGCGCACGTCCTTCACGCCGGTGATGAGGTAGCCCACCTCACCGACGCCCAGGCCGCCGGATGGGACGGGCTCCGGGCTCGAGACACCGATCTCCAAGAGCTCGTGGTTCGCGTGCGTCGACATCATCTGGATGCGCTCACGGGGAGACAGGCTGCCGTCGATCATGCGCACGTAGGTCACGACTCCGCGGTACGCGTCATAGACGGAGTCGAAGATCATGGCTCTCGCCGGAGCATCCGCGTCCCCCTTCGGAGCCGGGATGTCTCGTACGATCCGGTCGAGCAGCTCTTCGACACCCACGCCGGTCTTGCCCGAGACGCGCAGCACGTCTTCCGGCTGGCCGCCGATGAGGTCTGCGAGCTCCTTGGCGAACTTGTCAGGGTCAGCAGCAGGCAGATCGATCTTGTTCAGCACCGGGATGATGTGCAGGTCGTTCTCCAGCGCCAAGTACAGGTTCGCCAGCGTCTGCGCCTCGATTCCCTGTGCCGCATCCACGAGCAGGATGGCGCCCTCGCACGCGGCCAGCGAGCGAGACACCTCGTAAGTGAAGTCGACGTGCCCCGGAGTGTCGATCATGTTCAGCGCGAACGTCTGGGACTCGTCCTGCCACGGCATCCGCACCGCCTGGCTCTTGATCGTGATCCCACGCTCGCGCTCGATGTCCATGCGGTCCAGATACTGCGCGCGCATGTCTCGATCGGAGACCACACCGGTGATCTGGAGCATGCGGTCGGCAAGGGTCGACTTGCCGTGATCGATGTGGGCGATGATGCAGAAGTTGCGGATCTGCGAAGGCGGCGTCGCGGCAGGCGAGAGCGGAGTGAGAGCGCGTGGGGACATGTCTCGACGATTCTACGTTCAGGAGGCCCTAATCCCCGATTCGGCTTGACGAGTGATAGTCTCCCGAGGTTGCCTTGGTTCAGATCTGTGAGACTGAGTGCCACGAGCGATCCTCCCGATTCAGCGTTGCGTCGGTGATCCCGAGCGCGTCTGTAAAAGAGAAAGACAAAACCTTGATCAAGTATCTCCTCCGCCGTACCCTCGGCTGGCTGTTGATGATCGTGGTCGCGACCAACATCACGTACTTCCTGGCTTGGGGATTCCTCAACCCGCGGAACAACTTCGTCGGTCGCAGGCCCCCGCTCAGTGAAGAGCAGATCAACAACCTCCTCGAGCCGCGCAATCTCAGCGACACCGTGCCGATCCTCGAGCGGTGGTGGAACTGGATCACCGGCATCGTCCTGCGCTGGGACTGGGGAGTGAGCCCGACCGGCGGCTCTGTGAACGAACAGGTCGCCTACCGGATGTGGGTCAGCGCGGAGCTCGTGCTCGGCGCCACGATCATCATGACCGTCCTCGGCATCGCGCTCGGCGTCTACACCGCATCGCGGCAGTACAAGCTCGCGGACCGCATCGGTCAGGCGACCTCGATCATCACGATGAACATCAACGTCATCGTGGCGGCCCTCGGTCTCGTGCTCCTCGCGATCGCGCTGAACGACTGGCTCGGCGTTCGCGTCTTCTACGTGACCGGTTCCTCCAGCAAGGGCGTGGAAGGATTCTTCCCCGTCCTGATAGACGCGCTGCAGCATCTCGCCCTGCCGACCATCGGACTCGTTATCGTCGGCTACGCCGGCACGCACTTCCTGCAGCGCTCACTGCTGCTCGACAACATCAACGCCGACTACGTGCGCACCGCGCGGGCCAAGGGGCTGACCAAGCAGCAGGCGATCCGCAAGCATGCGCTGCGCACATCCCTCATCCCCGTGGCCACGCAGGTCGCATTCAGCATCCCCGCCGTCTTCACCGGCGCGGTGCTCACCGAGACGATCTTCGCGTGGAACGGCATGGGCAAGTACTTCATCGAGACCATCACGAAGAGCGACATCAACGGCGTCGTCGCCACCGCGGCGTTCGCCGGTCTCCTGACCGCACTCGGAGCCATCCTCTCCGACATCGTGGTCGTCGTTCTCGATCCCCGAGTGAGGGTGAGCTGAGCATGAGTGAAATGATCGACCCCACTGTCGAGGCACCCGCAGACCCGGTACTCCCGGTGAAGTCCGATGGCAAGGCACTGTCGAAATGGACGCTGTACACACGGCGATTCATGCGCAACAAGCCCGCCGTCGGCGGCATCGTGATCTTCATCCTGCTGGTGCTGTTCGCGATCATCGCGCCCCTCATCGCGAAGTACGACCACATCGAGCTCGACTTCCTGAATCTGGGCACGCCACCGTCCGCCGAGCATTGGTTCGGCACGACAGCGTCGGGTAACGACACCTTCGCTCAGGTCGCTATCGGCCTGCAGCGCTCGCTCATGATCGCCGTGACCGTGTCAGTCGGAACGACGATCATCTCGGCCCTGGTCGGTACGGCTGCCGCGTACTTCGGCGGCTGGACCGAGAAGATCACGCTCACCGTCATCCACTTCATGATGGTGATCCCGAGCTTCCTGATCCTCTCGCTCATGTCGAACCGTTCCGGTGGCGACTGGCGAGTCATCGCGCTCATCATGATCTTCGTCGTCGGCTGGTACTTCCCGGCCCGCGTGATCTGGACGACGGCGCTCTCGCTGCGCGAGCGCGAGTACATCCATGCCGCCCGCTACATGGGCGTCCGCGGTATGACGATCGTCGTCCGCCATCTGCTGCCGAACATCGGTTCGCTGCTCGTCATCAACTTCACCCTCGGCATCGTCGGCGCCGTCATGGCCGAGACGGGACTTTCGTTCATCGGGTTCGGTGTCAAGATCCCGGACGTCTCGCTCGGCTCGCTCATCGGCTCAGGGGCGAACACGATCACCAGCGCCCCCTGGCTGTTCTACTTCCCCGCAGCCGCACTGACGCTGCTCACTGTTTCCATGGCGCTCGTCGCCGATGGACTGCGTGACGCCCTCGATCCCACTTCGGCAGCAGGAGGCCGCGCATGAGCACTGTTCTCTCCGTTCGTGATCTCACGGTCAGCTTCCCCTCTGAAGCAGGGCGCGTCGACGCCGTCCGCGGTGTCTCCTTCGACCTCGAAGCAGGCAAGACCCTCGGCATCGTGGGTGAATCCGGCTCCGGCAAGTCCGTCACATCGCTCGCGATCATGGGCCTGCTCGACGAGAACGCCCGTGTCTCTGGATCGATCATCTACGACGGCCAGGAGCTGCTGGGCAAGTCCGACAAGCAGATGTCGGTCATCCGCGGCAACGGCATCGCGATGATCTTCCAGGACCCGCTGACCTCGCTGACGCCGGTCTTCACGGTCGGCGATCAACTGATCGAAGCGCTCACGGTGCATCGCAGCATGTCGAAGCAGGAAGCGTGGGATCGTTCGATCGAGCTCCTGCGAGTGGTCGGCATCACACAGCCGGAGAAGCGCATGAAGGGATTCCCGCATGAGTTCTCCGGTGGTATGCGTCAGCGTGTCGTCATCGCGATCGCGATGGCGAACAACCCGAAACTGATCATCGCGGACGAGCCCACGACGGCTCTCGACGTGACGATTCAGGCGCAGATTCTCGATCTCATCGAGAAGGCGCAGGCCGAAACCGGCGCTGCGACCATCATGATCACCCACGACATGGGTGTCGTCGCCCGTCTTGCCGATGACGTCATGGTGATGTACGCCGGCAAGCCGATCGAGCACGCCGCCGTCGGCGAGCTCTTCCACAACACCCGCATGCCGTATTCCATCGGCCTGCTGGGCGCGATCCCCCGTGTCGACAAGGCGGAGAAAGAGCCGCTGACCCCGATCAAGGGCAACCCACCGCTGCTGATCAACCTGCCTGACGCATGTCCGTTCGCCGATCGCTGCCCGATCGTGATGGATGCATGCCGACAGCGCGAGCCCGATCTCGTCGATGTGCCGTCTCTGACCGGAGTCGCACACCAGGCCGCCTGCATCCGCGCCCACGAGATTGATGAGAACGGCCTCATCGGCGGGCTCCCGGTCTACCCCGTTCCGGAGATTCCGGAGAGCGACCTGACCCGTACGCCGCGTGAGCAGCGCCCGATCACGCTCGACGTGCGCAACATGAACAAGGTGTTCCCGCTCATGAAGGGCGCGTTCTTCAAGCGCAAGGTCGGCGAGGTGCACGCGGTCAAGAACGTGACCTTCGACGTCCGCGAAGGCGAGACGATGGCCATCGTCGGCGAATCCGGCAGCGGCAAGACGACGACGCTGCTGCAGATCATGGACCTCGTCAAGCAGCACGACGGCGACATCATCATCAACGGCACGAGCGTCAACGACATCACGAGCCACTCCATCGAGCGCAAGGTGCGCCGCGACATCCAGATCGTCTTCCAGGACCCGATGGGCGCACTGGACCCGCGTATGACCGTCGCCGACGTCATCGCAGAACCGCTGCGCGCGATCGGCACCGCCAAGGACGAGGTGCATCGACGCGTCAAGGAGCTCATGGATCTGGTGGGGCTCAACCCCGCCCACATCGACCGCTTCCCCGGCGCGTTCTCCGGTGGCCAGCGTCAGCGCATCGGCATCGCGCGTGCGCTCTCGACCAACCCAAAGATCATCGTCCTCGACGAACCTGTGTCGGCGCTCGATGTGTCGATCCAAGCGGGCGTGATCAACCTGCTCGACGAGCTCAAGGTCAAACTGGGCGTCTCGTACCTGTTCGTCGCGCACGACCTCTCGGTGGTGCGTCACATCGCCGATCGGGTCGCTGTGATGTATCTCGGCGACTTCGTCGAGCACGGCGACGTCGACGACATCTTCGAGAACCCGCAGCATCCCTATACAAAGGCTCTGCTGTCGGCGATCCCGGTGCCGGATCCCGATATCGAACGCACCCGTGAGCGGCTCACCTTCAACCCGGACACGATGCAGGCCGAGGCCTCGACAGTCTGATCGTGTTTCCTGCCGGTAACGGCTGGTCACCGTCCGATAACAGTTAGGCGCGATTCACTGCGACCACGCGAATTCGGCGGGTGTCCGAACTATTCTTCCCTTTATGACACGCCGAAAGGCGGAAGGAGAACCATGAAGCAGCACAAGCTGATGGGGGCGATCGCGTTCAGCGGAGTCCTCGCACTTGCCCTCGCGGGCTGCGCGACCGGCACCGGCGATGACGGTGGCGACGGTGGCGGAGAGACCGTAGAGACCAAGGCGGCCGACTACAACCCGCAGGATCGCGACGCGCTCCAGACCGGCGGCGAAGCCCGCTTCCCGATCCAAGAGATCCCGGAGCAGCTGAACTCGTTCAACGGCGATGCATCGGCGGACACCGCCCGTGTCGCTGCCTGGTACAACCCGCAGATCCTCCTCCAGGAGGCTGACGGCACGCCGTACAAGCACGACGCCTACCTCGACGAGTGGAAGATCGATACCGTCGACGGCAACACCCAGATCACCTTCACCTTCACGGATGAGGCGCACTGGAACGACGGCACCGACATGGACTGGACCGCCATCGACGCCACGTGGAAGGCCAACCGCTCCTCCGACGAGGGCTTCAACCCGAACGCGACCGACGGCTACAAGGCCATCAAGTCCGTCGAACAGGGCGACACCGCGAAGACCGCGATCGTCACCTTCGACGGCGAGTTCGCCTGGCCGGAGATGCCGTTCCTGACGGGCATCATCCACCCCGCGCTGGCTGATCCGACGACCTTCAACGAGGCAATGATCGACAACCCGCACGCCGAATGGGGCGCGGGCCCGTACACGATCGACGAGTTCGACGCGAATGCGGACTTCATCTCCTTCGTTCCGAACCCGGAGTGGTGGGGCGACGAGCCGCTGCTCGACAACGTCTCGTTCCAGGGCATGGACGCGGCAGCATCGATCAACGCATTCAAGGCCGATGAGATCGACTCGGTCGAGGTCAACTCCAAGGACCGCCTCGAGCAGGTCAAGGACATGGAAGACATCACGATCTACCGTGCCACCCAGACCGCGAACACGCTGATCCAGGTCGATTCCACGAAGCCGCAGTTCCAGGACGTCAAGGTCCGCGAGGCGTTCTTCAAGGCGATCAACATCGACCAGCAGAAGGAGATCGCCTGGAACGGTCTCGGTTACGAGGAGGAGCCCTCGGGCTCTCTCACGCTGTTCCCGTTCCAGCCCGGATACTCCAACGCCCTCGAAGAGGCCGGCTGGGAGTTCAACCCCGACGAGTCCAAGAAGCTCCTCGACGAGGCCGGCTGGACCGAAGGCGAAGACGGCGTCCGCGAGAAGGACGGCGAGAAGCTCTCGGTCGTGTTCCCCGTGTGGAGTGACAGCCCGACGCAGGAAGCGATCGCGAAGTCGCTCCAGGCTCAGATGAAGGAGGTCGGTATCGACCTGCAGGTCGACGTGCGTCCTTCGACCGACTTCTCGAACGACTACAACACGATGAACTGGGACGTCTCGTCGCTCCGGTTCAGCTCCTCCGACCCGTTCGGTGCCGCCTGGTTCTGCCAGCTGTACTGCACGGACATGGGTCTGAACCTCTCAGGTGTGCAGACGCCCGAGATGGACCAGCGCATCCATGACGAGGTCGAGTCCCTGCCGACCGCTGAGGAGCAGACTGCTGCTGCTCTGAAGCTCGAGGCAGAGATCTTCCAGGACTGGGGCCTCATCCCGCTCTACAACGGTCCTTCCGTCTTCGCTGTCAAGACCGGCCTGGCGAACCTGACCCCTGAGCCCTACGTGGGCCTGGACGGGTTCGGTGTCACCCCGGTGGAGAACGTGGGCTGGGAGAAGTAAGCACCACGCATCACACGCAGGCGGGGTCGGTGGGTCATCCACCGGCCCCGCTTTTCCTATGCTGGAGCCATGAGCATCCAGGTCGTCTTCGTGCACGGCATCCGCACCTCCGCCACCATGTGGCGCGCACAACTCGCGCATCTCGCCGAGCGCGGAGTCGCAGCCACCGCGGTCAATCTGCCCGGTCACGGCTCCCGCATCGCTGAGGCGTTCGTTATCGAGGCCGCGATGGCGACGATCGACGACGCAGTGAGGGATGCCGCGACTCGCGGCCCTGTGCTGCTCGTAGGTCATTCCATGGGAGGTCTGGTCTCGATCGCCTATGCAGGCGCCGAGGATCCTCCCCCGGTCGCGGGGTTCATCGGCGCGTCATGCACGGCGTTCCCCCGGGGCGCCGGGCTCGCTGCATATCGCTTTCTCGCACGCAGATTCAACGCGCTTCCTGATAAGGGCCTCTGGCTGACCACGCAGGTGCTCGCCGCGACGCTTCCCGAGGAGACGCGTGCTGATTTCGCTGCCGGCGGCTACGCCTTCGACGCACAGGATGTCGCACTCGCGAGTCTCAGCACTCTCGACCTCGCCGCGGATGTGCACCGATTGCGGATGCCGGTGTGGTGGATCAACGGGCAGTTCGACCAGCTGCGTCCGCAGGAACGGCTGTTCCAGCGGCTCGCGCCGCACTCCGAGCTCATCGTCGTGCCGCGCACCTCGCACCTCGTCACTGCTATGCGTCCGCGCGTGTTCAACGCACTGCTGGACGTGGCAGTCGCGACTCTCGAGAAGGGCGTACCGCAACCGTCATGATGGCGCCGAGCACCGACAGGATGCCGGCTGCGAGGAACAGCAGCCAGAATCCACCGACCATGGCCACCAGTCCCGCTCCGATGAGCGGCCCCAGCAGCTGGCCGAGGCTGGCAGACACGTTGACGATGCCGAGGTCACGCGCATGATCCTCGACCCGCGGGAGCAGGTCGGTGGCGAGGGCGAGGCTGACGGCCATGAACGCGCCATATCCGACACCCATGACTGCAGCGGCGATCGCGGTGCCGATGAAGGTCGGTGAGACGAGGATCATGACAGCCGACAATGCCTGTACCAGCGCCGCGACGATGACGATCGGCTTGCGTCTGCCGGTGCGGTCGGACACGGAGCCGGCGACGAGGGAAGCAGCCACCACGAAGATCGTGTAGATCACGATCAGCACCAGCAGGTCGTCTTCCGCGGTCGCCGCCGGGGACCCGACGCCGTAGAGCAGGAAGAACAGCAGCAGCGCCGTGCCGAGGGCGTTGCCGATGTTCACCGTCAGACGACTGGCCAGCACCCACATGAAGTCGCGGTCACGGAGAACACTCGTCTCATCGCGCCAGCTCCGACGGGCGACGGGCTTCGTCCACGCGACCGGCGGGTCCGGCAGCAGCACCGCGGCGCCCACCCCCACCACGAGGATGAACCCTGCGAGCACGACGTAGCTCGCACCGATTCCGAGTCCGAGCAGCACGACGGCTCCGACGCCGACGACGATGCCGACAGCCTGTGCAGAACTCACCAGCGCCGATGCGGCGCCGCGCTGTGCGAAGACCTGATCGGCGATCATCGCCGTGAACGCAGCCGAGACCACAGCGATGCCGACGGATACGCCGACCCAGGCCGCACCGACGCCCAGTGGTTCTGTGGCGGATCCCGTGAGCAGGAGGGATGCTGCAGTCAGCACAGAGCCGCCGATCGCCCAAGGTCGCCGTCTTCCCCAGCGCGAGCCAGTGCGATCCGAGAGCATGCCGGCGATGGGCCCGGCGATCACTCCGGCGATGCCGCCGACCGAGAGGATCAGTCCGGACCAGACGACACCGGTGATCCAGTCGCGCTCGCCCCCAGGCGTGTCCAGCTGTAGAGGAAGCAGCAGTTGCACAGGTGTCAGCTGCACCGTCCAGACCGCAAGCCAAGCCACCGCGAACAGCGTCAGCCATCCCCCACCGACTCGACCGTCGCGCGGCATCAGGGACTTCATGATCGCGACTCCGCGATCAACGTGCGGTACCACTCGTACGAGGCTTTAGGGGTGCGTGCGGACGTCTCGTGATCCACATGGACGAGACCGAAGCGCTGACTGAAGCCGTCCGCCCATTCGAAGTTGTCGAGCAGGCTCCATACGGTGTACTCGTCGACACGAACGCCATGGGCGACAGCATCCGCAACGGCACCGATGTGCGAGGCGAGGTAGTCGATCCGCAGCGGGTCATGCAGCGGGCCGTCGACCTCATCCGGCTCCGGGAACGAGGCTCCGTTCTCGCCGATGATGACGGGTGGCAGCCGGTCGCCGTATCTGCGCGCAGCATCCGTCAGGAACTCGGTGAGCGCGCGCGGCGCGATTCCCCACAGCTCGCCGAAGCCGGTGTGCGCGACACCGGGAGTCGGAACCTGCACGAAGGGCACCGGTGCGCCCTCCGGTGCCGCGGCGATCGTCGTGGGGTTGTAGAAGTTCACCCCGTAGAACTCGGATGGCGTGCCGATGATCTCCATGTCGCCGTCCTGCACAGGCAGTTCGACGCCGAGCGGAGTGAGATCAGGGTAGGCGCCGGTCAGAACCGGATCGGCGAACAGCTGGTTGTGGATCATGTCGTACAAGTGGGCGGCGGTCTGATCCGCCTCGGAGTCCGTCGCCGGCTGCACCCACGTGTGATTGTTCACGATGCCGACCTCCGCGGCGCCCCGCTCGCGCAGGATGCCCGCCGCGCGACCGTGAGCGAGCAGTTGATGGTGCACGGTGGGCAGCGAGTCGAAGAGGAGGTGCCGCCCCGGCGCGAGCTCGCCCACGGCATAGCCCTGCAGCGATGTCGAGACCGGTTCATTGATCGTGTACCAGCTCTTCACACGATCTCCGAGGGCATCTGCCATGATCTCGGTGTACTCGGCGAATCGGTCGACGGTGTCTCTCGAGAGCCAGCCCCCTCCGGCCTCGAGGGCAGACGGCAGATCCCAGTGATACAGGGTGGGAAACGGCTCCACCCCTGCGTCGAGGAGTCCGTCGACCAGTCGATCGTAGTAGGCGACGCCCGCAGGAACACCCGCGCCGTGGCCGTCAGGCTGCACCCGCACCCACGAGATCGAGAAGCGGTATCGGTCGACCCCGAGGCTCTGCAGCAGCCCGATGTCCTCACCGCTGCGGTGGTAGCTGTCGGGTCCGGGCTCTGCCGTCGAACCGTCTCTGACCAGGCCGGTGGTGTCGACGAAGTCATCCCAGATGGAACGTCCGCGGCCGTCCGCGCGCCGCGCGCCCTCGATCTGGAAGGCCGCGGTCGCCGCCGACCAGCGGATTCCGGTCGGGACAGGGAGGATTCGATCAGCTGCATCCGCCATGGATGACTCCTTCAGTCGATAGCGCTCAGCATGCCGCATCCATCGGGCACTGCGACAGTGGCGCGCGAGGGAATCTGGCAGACCTGGTAGAGTGGGTTCTTGGCTTGCGTGAGAGTTCGTCCCTCACGACCGTCGAACAGCAGCCCTCTTCTGCTTACGACAAATCCCATCCATCCCTGAACGAAAGTTTCCACGCGTGGCAAACATCAAGTCGCAGATCAAGCGCAACAAGACCAACGAGAAGGCTACGGCGCGCAACAAGGCCGTCAAGAGCGAACTCAAGACCCTCGTCCGCGGTACCCGCGAGGCCATCGCCAAGGGCGACAAGGCTGCTGCCGAGGCAGCGCTGAAGGTCGCGTCGAAGAAGCTCGACAAGGCCGTCAGCAAGGGTGTGCTGCACGAGAACCAGGCAGCGAACCGCAAGTCGTCGATCGCCAAGCAGGTCGCCGCTCTCTGAGCTGAATAACTTCTCGAAAGAACCCGTCCCTTTGGGGCGGGTTCTTTCGTTCTCCGTGCACTCGCGCTGCACACTTGCAGGGAGATCGTACGAATGCAGGGCGAAACGCCGAGGATCGGGCCTGCATCCGTGCATCCGCCCTGCAAGTGTGCCGCCCCGATCTCATGGGGCCTGCCACCCGTGCCCTGCCGGGACCGGGGAGACCGGGGTTCGGGTCACTCCCCGAACGGTGCGCGGGTGGCGATGACCGTCACCATGCGCTCCAGCGCGAAGATCGGATCGCGCGCCGCGCCTTTGACCTCGGCATCCGCACGCGCAGTCGCCTGGATCGCGAGGCCCAATGAACGCTCGTTCCATCCGCTGAGGTCGCGCCTGGCGCGATCGACCTGCCAGTCCTTCATACCCAGGCGCTGCGCGAGGCTCCTGCTGGGTTCGCGCTGGCCGGCGACGCGTGCCATCGTCCGCAACTTCATGGCGAACGCCGCGACCATCGGAACCGGATCAGCACCGGAGTCGAGTGCGTGCCGCAGCGCCACGAGAGCCTCCCCGTAACGGCCGGCGATCGCTGTGTCGGCGACGACGAATGCCGACACTTCCACCCGACCGCCGTAGTACTTGGTGACCGTCTCCTCGGCGATGTCTCCGTCGACGTCGCGGATCAGCTGCTGGCACGCCGCCGCGAGTTCGGTCAGGTCGTCTGCGAACGCCGACACCAGCGCCCTGAGCGCTGACGGAGCGATGCGCTTCTTCGCCGCTGCGAACTCGCCCGCCGCGAAGTCGACGCGATCTCCGTCGCGCTTCACCGCGAGGCACGGGATCTCGATACCGCCGCCGGTACCGGCGCGCAGCGCGTCGAGCAGTTTCTTGCCGCGTACGCTCGCACCGGTGTGGCGCAGCAGCACGGTCGCGCCCTCCTGAGGGTTGGCCAGGTACGACACCGCCTCCTGCAGGAATGCATCTGAGCACTTCTCCACGCCGGAGACACGAACCAATCGCGGCTCGCCGAACAGCGAGGGCGAAGTGAGTGACAGGAGCGTCCCGGGAGCGTAGTCGTCTGCGCGCACGTCGCTGATCTCGAGTGCTGGATCTTCAGCGCGGAGGTAGTCGCGGATGCCGGCGATCGCGCGCTCCGCGCAGACCTCTTCGGGGCCGAAGACGAGCACGAGCGGTGCAGGTCGAGGGTCGCGCCACGATACCTGCGGTATCTTCGTCGCCTTCGCACCACCACGGGCTGAGGAACGAGGAGCTGCCATCAGGCCAGCCTACCGGGGGTCGTCGACATCGACCGGGTCGTCGGCGGGTGCGGCAGGCTGACCGGATTCGTCGGGCTCCGCTGCGCGCTCGGACCACAGCATGAGCTCGTCACCGACCTCGCCCACCAGAATCCTGCCCTGCTGGTCGGTGCGCAGCGCAACGGCGCCAACTGCCTCCAGGAGCGCCAGGGTCTCGGCGCGGGGATGACCGTAGTCGTTATCCGCTCCGGCGCTGAAGATCGCGACAGCGGGCCGCAGGAGCTCGTAGAGCCCGGTGTCCTGATCGGCGCTGCCGTGATGCGCGACCTTCACCACCGCGTACGTGCCGCGGAGTTGATCGCGCAGCATCCGCTGAGGCGTGGCAGAGAGGTCGCCGAGGAAGAGCGAGCGCGGCACCTCTCCCCCGTCGAATTCGACCACGACACTGGCGTCGTTGCCCGCGGGAAACGCAGCAGAGTCCTTTCGCGGCCACAGCACAGTCCAGGATGCCGCGCCCAGCGTGCCGCGCATGCCGGTCGATGCTTCGACGAGCGTCGCGCCCCCGTCTTCCAGATCGCTCAGCAGGTGGGCGTCCTCGGTCTCTCCCACCGGTCCGTGCAGCACTGTGCCGACGCGGCCCACGACGGACGCCGCCGCGCCCACGTGGTCGGCATCGAAGTGCGTCAGCACCAGCAGATCGATCCTGCCGACTCCGAGTGCGTTCAGACACGTCGACAGCGGTTCGGTCTCCATCCCGGTGTCGATCAGCGCCACCTGCTGTTCTGACCGCACCACCAGCGCGTCCCCCTGGCCGACGTCGCAGGCCGCGATCGCCCAGGCCTCCGGCACCGTCGTGCCGACGAGCGGTCCGGTCAGCAGCATCCGCGCCCCGGCCAATGCGACCGCGACGACGAGCACGACGATCGACACTCGGCGCACGCCGCGTCTCGCGGCGATCCCGTCCACACTGAGAACCACACCGATGGCCGCACTCAGCACCGCCACCAGCAGCGCAGCCGGGATGCCGGGTATCACGGCGACCTGCGCATTGGGAAGACCGGCAGACACCGTCGCAGTGGTCGAGATCCACGCCGCAGGCAGCCAGGCGCATACGGCCAGCAGATCGGCCAGCGGAGGGACGGATGCCGCCAGGCACGCGAGCAGACCGATCACCGTCGCGATGGGAGCCGCAGGACCGGCGACCATGTTCGCGACTATCGCGATGATCGACTGCTGCTCGGAGAACATTGCGATGATCGGCCCGCAGACCAGTTGGGCCGCGAGCGGGATCGCGATCGCCAGCGCGATCGGCCACGGCATCCACCTCGCGAGCCCGCGTGCCAGCGGCGGTGCGAGCACGATGAGCGCTGCCGTGGCGGCAGCCGACAGGGCGAATCCCGGCGTCGCGGCGAGCCACGGATCGGCGATGAGAATGGCGGCGACGGCGAGGCACAGCACTCCCAGTCCTGCGCTCGGCCGCCCGCAGAGGACCGTCAGCATGGCGACCGCTGCCATCACCGCCGCCCTGATCACGCTCGGCTCCGGTGTGACGAGCACGACGAAGGCCGCAAGAGCGGTGAGCGCGATGACCACCCTGAGAGTTCGACCTCCGCCGCACAGCGAGACCAGCCAGAACACTGCGCCCACCACGATCGCACAGTTCGCGCCGCTGACGGCGGTGAGGTGGCTGAGCCCGGACGCGAGCATGGCGTCGTCGAGTTCCTGCGTCACGGCACGGGTGTCCCCGACCGCAAGTCCCGGCAGCAGACCTGCGCCGGGCTCGGGAAGACGGATGGCGCGCTCCACGAAGTCCTCTCGTACTTGCGCCGCGACACCGAAGATCCCCTGCGCCGGCGTCAGGACCTCCACCTCCGTTCCGAACATCACGAGCGCTGCGCGCTCTCCCGGATCCGTCACCTTCACCTGCCCCGTGACGCGGATCGCGGCCCCCAGATCCAGCCCTGGCACCCGCTCCACTCCGATCCGGATCGGCACGGTCAAGGGCTCGGGTCCTGACGGGATCCCGGCGTGACTCGTCTGCGCGTCGAACCACAGCCGTCCATCGCTCCCTGCCGCGGATGACGAGGAGATCTCCGCGTAGACGTCGATCACCCGCCCGTCCAGCTCTGCAGCACTCGACCGCTGCGGCATCGCGAAGCCCGCCGTCATCGCGGTCGCCGTCGCGGCCAGCGCCACAACCGCCAGCAGACCCCCTCCCGCCCGCGCGACACCGCCTTTGTGCGCACGCGCGAGCCGCCCGAACGCCGCACCGCCGACAAGCGCGCCGCCCGCCGCGCACCACCAGGCGGTACCGGGCAGGAACGCACACACCAGCGCCGCGGCCCACACGCCGATCGCGATCGGTACGAGCCGCAGATCTCGCGCGCGGATGCCGGCCGTCACACGCGCACCAGCTCCGCGAGCCCCGCGAGCATCTTCTCCCCGATGCCCGGTACAGCGAGAAGGTCGTCCACCGACTGGAAGCGGCCGTTCGTGTCGCGCCATTCGATGATCCGCTGCGCCAGCGCCGGTCCGATGCGCGGAAGCGTCTCCAGCGCCGCCTGATCGGCGTTGTTCAGGTCGATCAGTCCATCGCCCACCGGCGGCGTCGTTCCTCCTTCCGCACCCGGGGCCCCTGGGGCCCCCGCGGCCCCTGCCACGGGCACGATCAGCTGCTCGCCATCACTGAGCGGGCGCGCGAGGTTCACGGCCTGCAGATCGGCATCGGCAAGCGTTCCTCCGGCTGCGGCGAGAGCGTCGACGACACGCGCATCGAGCTCGAGCAGGTAAAGGCCGGGGTGCGCGACCTGTCCGAGCACATGCACGTACAACTCGCCATCGACGGCGACCTCGTCCGACGCCTCCGACAACGGCACGGTCTGCACCGGCTGCGCCTGGCCGCGCATGATGCCGAGCCCGACCGCCGCCGACAGCACGACGAGCCCGAGCACGACCGCAGCGCCGATGCTCAGGCGCAGTCGCGACCGCGCGGGCACAGGCGCACCCGAAGACGCGGGCACCTTCTCAGTCGCTGGCACCCCGCCACGCTAAGGGTGCGGCCGCCCCCGCAGATGCCGGAATCCTGACGTCAGTGGACAGGTCGCCTCGGGGTGTGCCGGTGCAGAAAGACTGCGTTGACCTGGCGGGATCGCTGTCGCAGCGGTGAAAGGAGAATTCAGTCGGTCATGAGGGCTCAAAACCAACCGAATTCTCCTTTCACCGCGGCCGACGTCGGCGAGTTCCTGAGACCTCAGCCCTTGACGGCGAAGCTGACGATCTTCGGCGCACGGACGACGACGCGCACGATCTCCTTGTCCCCGAGCGCGCGGATGACCCGTTCATCGGCACGCGCGAGCGCCTCGAGTTCGGCCTCGCCGATGCGGGCGGGGACCTCGAGCTGCGCACGCACCTTGCCGCCGACCTGCACGACGGCCGTGACCGAATCCTCGACCAGCAGCGTCGGGTCGGCCTGACGCCAGCTCACCAGGGCCACCGAAGGCTCGTGCCCGAGAATCTCCCACATCTCCTCAGCGGTGTGCGGGGCGATGAGGTCGAGCATCACTGCGATCGTCTCGGTGGCTTCACGCACGGCCGGGTCTGCTGCGCCCGCACCGGAGTCGATCGTCTTGCGCGTGAGGTTCACGAGTTCCATCAGCCGTGCGACGAGCACGTTGAACTTGGTGTGCTCGACGAGCGCCGGCGCATCCGCCAAGAGGCGATGCGTGCCACGCCGCAGCGCGGCGTCGCCACCTTTGAACAGCACGTCGACAGGGCTGGAGACGTCGTGGCTGAGTCGCAGCGCACGCGCGAGGAACTTCTGGGCACCCGTCATGGAGACATCGGCCCAGTCCTTGTCGTCTTCGACCGGGCCGGCGAAGGCGAGACCGACGCGCAGCGCATCAGCACCGAACTTGTCGAGCTCCTCCTGGAACAGAACCAGGTTGCCCTTGCTCTTCGACATCTTCGCGCCGTCGAGGATGACCATGCCCTGGTTGATCAGGCTGCTGAACGGCTCGGTGAAGTCGATCAGCCCCATGTCGAAGAGCACCTTGGTGATGAAGCGCGCATACAGCAGGTGCAGGATCGCGTGCTCGACGCCGCCGACATAGGAATCGACGGGGGCCCAGCGGGCCGCTTCAGCCGGATCGAAAGCAACCTGGTCGCTGTTCGACGAGAGGAACCGCAGGAAGTACCACGAGCTGTCCACGAAGGTGTCCATGGTGTCCGGATCCCGCAGCACAGGGTCACCGCTCGCCTGATCCACCGTGCGCACCCACGACTCGGCAGCGCCCAGCGGCGATGCTCCCTTCGGGGACAGGTCGAGACCTTCGACGCTCGGCAGCTTCACCGGCAGCTGGTCCTCCGGCACGGGGATGATGCGGCCGTCCTCCGCGTGCAGCATCGGAATCGGCGTGCCCCAGAAGCGCTGACGGGAGATCAGCCAGTCGCGCAGGCGATAGTTCTTCGCGGCGCGACCGGTGCCCTTCGCGGTCAGCTGCTCGATCGCGCGCGCGACCGCATTCCGCTTGGACAGGCCGTTCAACTCCCCCGAGTTGATCATCCGGCCTTCGCCGGTGAGCGCGACGCCCGTCACCGACGGATGCTGGTCGTCGAGGCTGGGCAGCGTGTCGATCGGCACGCCCTCGTCATCGACCTCGATGACCGGCATGGCACCGGTGATCGGCGCGGTCGTGTCGACGACGACCTTCACCGGCAGGTCGAAGGCCCGCGCGAAGTCGAGGTCGCGCTGATCGTGCGCAGGAACGGCCATCACCGCACCGTGACCGTAGTCGGCGAGCACATAGTCGGCGGCCCAGATCGGCAGCTTCTCGCCGTTGACAGGGTTGATCGCGTAACGCTCCAGGAACACACCGGTCTTCGGTCGGTCAGTGGCCTGCCGATCGATGTCGGTGGTCTTCTGCACCTTCGCCAGGTACTCCTGGAAGCGCTCACGCACCTCATCCGGCGCATCCGCCACCAGCTCCGAGGCGAGTTCCGCATCCGGCGCCACCACGAAGAAGGTCGCACCGTGCAGGGTGTCGGGGCGCGTGGAGAAGACCGTCACCGGCTCATCGCGACCCTCGATCACGAAGTCGACGTCCGCACCGACCGAGCGGCCGATCCAGTTGCGCTGCATCTGCAGCACCTTGTGCGGCCACGATCCCTCGAGCTGGTTCAGGTCATCCAGCAGACGATCGGCGTAGTCGGTGATCTTGAAGTACCACTGCGTCAGCTTCTTCTTGATGACCTCAGCACCGCAGCGCTCGCAACGGCCGTCGACGACCTGCTCGTTCGCGAGCACGGTCTGGTCGTTGGGGCACCAGTTGACGGGGCTCTTCTTGCGATACGCGAGGCCGCGCTCATGAAGCTTCAGGAACAGCCACTGGTTCCAGTGGTAGTACTCAGGGTCTGAGGTGTGCAGCTCACGGGTCCAGTCGAACGAGACACCGTACGACTTGAAGCCCTCCTTCTGCTGGGCGATGTTCTGGTAAGTCCACTCCCGTGGGTCTGCGCCGCGGCGGATGGCGGCGTTCTCGGCCGGCAGGCCGAACGAGTCCCATCCGATCGGGTTCAGTACGTTGTGCCCGCGGTGACGCCAGAAGCGCGCGACGATGTCGGAGTAGAGGTAGTTCTCGGCGTGGCCCATGTGCAGGTCGCCGGAAGGATACGGGAACATCGCCAGCACGTACTTGCGGGGGCGGGTGTCTTCCGCACCACCCGCGAGGAACGTCTCGTCGTCCGCCCAGTACTTCTGCCACTTGGCTTGGATGGCGTGCACAGACGACGACTCTTCGACGGTCTCTGCGGGGGACGACAGGTTTTCAGACAACGAACGGCCAATCTCAGGAAGCGGACTGCACAGATTCAACTGCAGAAGTCAGGAACTTCCAGGATATCGGATCACCCGCGGCGCCAGGCCTCGGGCAGCTCCGCACCCAGCGCGGCCAACGGCGCACGCGCCTTGGTCGCCACCTCTTCGACTTCGGCGGCGGCATCAGACCCCCACGTGATCCCGCCACCTGCACCGATCACCGCGCGGTCGCCGTCGATCAGAATGCTGCGGATCACCATCGCGAGATCCATCGCACCGTCCACTCCGACATAGCCGAAGCACCCGCTGTACACGCCGCGGGGTGCGGCGTCCTCGAGCTCGTGCAGCAACGTCATCGCGGACAGCTTCGGAGCCCCGGTCATGCTGCCGGCGGGGAACGCAGCATCCCACAACCGCCGAACCGTGAGTCCTTCCACCGCCTGCCCGCTCACGGTGCTGACGAGTTGATGCACAGCCGGATACGACTCCACCTGCCACAGCCCGTCCACGCTGATCGTGCCCGGCACGCACACGCGAGAGAGATCGTTGCGCATCAGGTCGACGATCATGACGTTCTCCGCGCGCTCCTTGGCGCTGGCAAGCAGCTCTGCGGCGAGCGCGGCGTCGGATGCCGCATCGCCTCCGCGCGGTCGCGTGCCCTTGATCGGCCGAGTGCGTATGCGTCCACCGGACGCGTGCAAGAACGTCTCCGGACTCGCACTCAGCAATGCCCGGCCGCCGATCCGCACGAATCCGCCATGGTGCGCCGGCGTCGCAGAGCGCAGTCTCAGATACGTCTCGACCTCATCGTGGGATCCGTCGACCTGGAAGCGGGTGGTGAGGCAGAGCTGATATGCGCTGCCGGCGCGGATGGCGTCTCGGCATCGCTGGATGAGGGCGGCGTATTCGCCGGGGGGTGTGCCGGACGTGCGCGATGCTCGACGAGGGCTCGGGGTGCACAGCGGAGAGATCGGATGCCGAGACAGCGGCCGCATGGAGCCAGTCCGCGATCACGTCCTCGGTACCGAGCGTCCAGACCTCTCCCCTGGCATGGTCGACTGCGATGGCGTGCGACACGTGCAGCCAGGCCGGCCCGCCCTCTGAGCGGGCAGCCGGAGCACCGGCGGCGGCCGCACCGGATTCGTAGTCCAGCCAGCCGACCCAGCCGCCACGGAAAGGCGGCCCATCCGAGGGCGCGGGTGCCCCGGCGTCGAGCATCACATCGCCCGGTCCTCGCTCGTCACGCTCTCCTACTCCGAGAACACTCCAGCCGTCGGCGGCCCCTGCGCCGCCATCCAGCCAGAACACGTCCTCGAACCGGGCCGCGAGCACCCGGAAAAGCGGCACGACATCGACGGATGCGCGGATGCGGCGAGGCTCGAGCGAGGGGTGGCGCGTCACCCTCTCAGCGTAAGGCGCGCCGGAGCACGTATTCTCGTTTGCGTGGACGACATCCTGCTGTGGATCCTCGACGCCGTCCAGGCCGTCGACCCTGTCGCCCGCACGCTCATCGCGGGTCTCGCAGTCATGCTGGAGACCAGCATCCTGATCGGACTCATCGTCCCCGGCGACACGATCGTCATCATCGCCTCCATGGGTGTCGATGGCATCGCCGAAACGATCGCGATGGTGATCGCGGTCGTGATCGGCGCGCTCATCGGCGAGAGCATCGGGTTCTGGCTCGGGCGCTGGCTCGGCCCTCGCATCCGCCGCTCCTGGATCGGGCGCAGAGTCGGCGAGGCGCACTGGCAGCGTGCCGAACGTTACCTGCGACGGCGCGGCGGCGTCGCGATATTCCTCTCCCGGTTCCTGCCGGTGCTGCATTCTCTCGTGCCGCTGACCGTCGGGATGAGCGCGTACTCCTACCGTCGTTTTCTGGCATGGACCGCGCCTGCCTGTCTGATCTGGGCGACCGCGTACGTCACTGTCACCTCCCTCGCTGCTGGCAGCTTCCGCGATCTCGTCGACCGGGTGCACTTCGCGGGCTACGTGTTCGTCGGCATCATCGTGGTGTTCATGTTGCTGATCTTCATCGGAAAGAAGCTGCTCACGCGTTGGGAGGGCCGTCATATGCACGTCGCGGTCGACGACGCAGATGAGGACGCCGCCTCAGGCATGAAAGACTGAAGCGATGTCCGAAGACAGCGCCCATAACGCCAGGATCCACTGGTTCGCACGTTTGGAGCACCGCCTGCACGTCTGGCGCGAGAGCCGAGCGCGCCGTCGCGGACGCACGGCGACCGTGCTGCCCTTCGCCGGATACGGCGGCAGCGGCTGGGTTCGCGTCGTGGGCAGGGTCCTCATCGTGCCCCCGCAACGTCGTACGGAGAGCGGCGAATTCGCCAGTGTGCGCGGATGGCGCAGCTTCGTCGGCATCCCCGTCAGCTTCGCGAGTGTGCAGGTGACGATCGCCGGACGCGCGCATGACGTCATCGCCGATCGAGGCGGCGTCATCGACACGGTCATCGAAGCCGATCTCACATCGGGATGGCAGACGTTCACGATGTCGGTCGAAGGCCAGGAGCCGATCGAGGCGACAGCCTTCATCGTGGGGGACGAGGTCGACTTCGGCGTGCTCTCAGACATCGATGACACCGTGATGGTCACCGCCCTCCCACGTCCGTTCATCGCCGCATGGAACTCCTTCGTGGTCGACGAGCACGCGCGCCTCCCCGTTCCCGGCATGGCAGTGCTGCTCGAACAGCTGATGCGCCAGCACCCTGGTGCGCCGATGATCTACCTCTCCACGGGAGCATGGAACGTCGCCCCCACGCTCACCCGCTTCATGAACCGTCACCTGTTCCCCGATGGATCGATGCTCCTCACCGACTGGGGTCCGACGCACGACCGTTGGTTCCGCAGTGGACGCGAGCACAAGCTCTCCAACCTGCGCCGACTCGCCGCCGAGTTCCCCCACGTACGGTGGCTGTTGATCGGTGACGACGGTCAGCACGATGAATCCATCTACACCGAGTTCATGCAGGAGCACCCCGACTCTGTGGCCGGAGTGGCGATCCGGCGTCTTTCACCCGCTGAGGCGATCCTCGCCGGCGGGCGCTCCGAATCCGACGACCACTCCGACGACACGGCGCCGTGGGTTGCGGCATCCGATGGTGCTGGGCTCCGCGAGCGGCTCACCGACGCGGGCATCCTGCGCTGAACCGATGTCTGCCTCAGTGCTTGATCGCGCGACATGGACGGATCTCGAACGCGCACACCAGGAGCGTGCGGACGGGCTGACCGCCGCCCACCGTGAGCGCGCAGCTCGGGGCGAGAAGCATCCGGTGTGGGATTTCCTCTTCACGTACTATTCGTACTCGCCGTCGCAACTGCGCCGTTGGCACCCCGGCGCGGGTGTGCAGCTCGAAGACGCCGCCACGCGCAGCGGTTGGCGATGGTACTCCCCCGGATCGACACCCGACTCCTCCGTTCCGGATGCCGACTCCTTCGCTCGAGAGAAGACCGCGCTCGCCGATCTCATCGAGCGCATGTTGAGGCGCACAGCTGCGCGCCCCGGACAGTTCGGCTGCTTCGGCCTGCACGAGTGGGCGATGGTCTATCGCGATACCGAGCACCGCCACACCGCACCGCTGCGCTTGGGCCAGGGAGGCACCGACGCGGTCGTCGAGGCGCACGACCTGCGCTGCACGCATTTCGATGCGTTCCGCTTCTTCACCCCTGACGCTGTGCCTCGTAACCGTCAGCCGCTGAGTCGCGCCGACCAGCCACTGCGAGAGCAGCCCGGGTGCCTGCACGCCGGAATGGACCTGTACAAGTGGGCGACGAAGCTCGGTCCGCTCATTCCCGGCGAGCTGCTTCTCGACGCATTCGAGCTCGCGCGTGACATCCGTCTGCTCGATATGGAGGCCGCGCCGTACGATCTCTCTGCCTGGGGCGTCGTCCCCGTGCCGATCGAGACAGCAGACGGAAAGGCCGAGTACGTGCGGCGCCAGCGGGGGTTCGCCGAGCGAGGCAATGCACTGCGCCGTCAGCTGCTGACGGCATGGCTGGGGTCGGGTCAGGGCACCGGTGCGCAGCCCGCGCAGGATGCCCAGACGGCGTCGGAAGCCGCACGCTCCAGTCGCAGCGTCATGACCCGCTCCGCGGCGTCCTGAAGGCGATCGGCGGGCAACGTCCCAGTCTCGACGGCCGCGGCGATGCCCGCCGCGAGCTGTCCGGCGGTCTCTGGCGTCGAGTGCGCGATCATCAACACCACGTCGTTGCCGGCGGCGATCGCCGACACGGCGTTGGCGACCGGATCGGAATACGCGGCGATGCCGGTGGACTGCAGCATTCCCAGGTCGTCGGTGATCATGACGCCTTCGAAGCCCAGTTCCTCGCGCGCGATCTCGTGCCAGCGCGCGGAAAGCGATGCGGGCGCCGCATCCACGGCAGGGTAATCGAGGTGTCCGAACATCAGCAATGACGCTCCGGCGTCGATGCCCGCGACGAACGGAAGCGCGTCGCTCTGCCGCCACTCATCCAGTGTCTTGTCCGTGCGCGGGATCAGCGCATGCGAGTCGCCCGAAGCGGCTCCGTGACCCGGGAAGTGCTTGATGGTCGAGGCGACGAACGGCTCTTCCGCGGCGACGGCGGCCGCGACCCGTTCCGCCGCCACTGTCGGATCCGCACCGAGCGAGCGACCGTAGATGAACGATGAGGTGTCTGCTGTCGTGTCGGCGATGATGCCGAAATTCACATTGGCACCGATGCGCGCCACGAGCGATGCCCGTGCGGCGAATGCGATCGCTGTCTCCTTGGCCGCTCGGTCTTTCAGAACCGGTGATGCCGGGAACTGATCCCAAGGCAGCCGCGAGACGTACCCGCCTTCCTGGTCGATCGCCACCAGCGGCGGAAGTGCGGGATCGACGGTCAGCGAGGCGGTCACCGTCTGAAGTTCGGCCTCGGTCCCGGGGATGTTCGCGCCCATGAGGATGAAGCCGCCGAGCGGCGTGCTCGACATGTACGCAGCAAGCGCCGCGGGATCAGTGGACGGGATGTGACCCATGACGACGCTTGCGGCCCGCTGCGCGGTGCTCATCCCCTCCACGAGCTGCTCGGCCTGCGCCTGGGGTCCACCGGCATCCGCCGGTTCGACGACCGCCGGGCGCGAATCAGTCGAACCGGGCACCGCTGTGGCAGCGCCGGTCGAGACGAGTGAGATCGAGATGGCGAGTGCGCCCGCCACTGCTCCGGCGACCCGGAACGGCAGTTGGCGACGCATACCCCCACCCTACGTCCAGGGCCAGACACCCGACATGCTTGAATGTGTGCGGAAAGGACTCACATGACGACACCGCAGGCCCAGCCCGCGAATTGGTATCCGGACCCGTCTGGAGCACAGTTCCTCCGTTACTGGGATGGTGCCGCCTGGACCGGCCACACCCGGCCAGCGCCGAACACTCTGGTCCCCGCGGCCGCTCCGATGCTGCTCTATCCTCAGCAGACGCCCATACGCGTTCCCACTGGCGTGTGGCGAGGACCGGTCGATTCCCGCCCGCTGGTGCGCAACATGTTCGACGCTGTACGAGTGTGCGTTCAGAAGTATGCGAAGTTCGACGGCCGTGCGAGCCGCCCGGAGTTCTGGTACGCCGAACTCGCGTCGCTGATCGTCGCGTTCGCCGCGATTCTCGTCATCTGGATCCCGATAATCGGATGGCTCGCCCTGCTCGCACTCTGGGCATTCGCCATGGCCTCGATAGTGCCACTCCTCGCCGTGACCGTGAGGCGCCTGCGGGATGCCGGATTCCACTGGGCGTGGATCTTCATCTGCTTCGCGCCGTTCGGCAGCATCGCGCTGCTGATCCTGTGCGCGCAGCCGTCGAAGCATCCGTAGTCGACCCGCGCCCGCGCTCACCGCGCGCAGACGTCAACGGGTCAGCGCTGTCCCGATCGGTTCCGAGGTCTCCGGCGTGCCATTGCCGAAGCGAATCGTGCGGCCGATCGTCTGCGGCGCGTGAAGTGCCGCAGCGATCACGACCGCGACGTCGGCGCGCGACACCGCACCCCGGCCCTTGGGGTCGAGCTCGATGCGTCCGGTGGAATCGTCGTCGGTGAGCGCGCCAGGGCCCAGAATCGTGCCCTCGAGCCCTGTGCCGCGCAGGTGCTCGTCAGCAGCCCATTTCGCGTCGGCGTAGGCGAAGAACGAATCTCCCTCCCGAACGCCATGATCGGCGGTCGAACCCAGCCACGACACCATCACATAGCGGCTCACGCCGGCCGAGGGCGCGGCATCCATGGTGCGGATCGCCGCGTCGCGATCGACGGCGTATGTACGCGTCTGGTCTCCACCGCCGGCACCGGCCGACCATACGATCGCATCGTGACCGCGAATGACGTCGGCGAGCGCTGCGGTGTCCATCGACTCGACATCTGCGACGAGGGCTGTGGCGCCACCCTTCTCGACATCGGAGACGTGCTCAGGGTTTCGGATCACTGCCGTGACCTCATCGCCGTTCGCGACGAGCAATGGTGCGAGCAGGAGCGCGATGCGGCCGTGACCGCCGAAGACGATGATGCGGGACATGACTCCAGGCTAACGCGCCCCGCTCTCACTCGGGCAGTTGCGTGGTGTCGATGACGAAGGCCTGCGGATGCGCGGGAAGATATCGCACGACCACTGGGGCGTCCGACGGCAGCCAGGCGCTGCTGTCCGGGTGAAGCGCAGGAGAGAAGAAGTTGCTCTCGAGCGTGTACGTCTCCCCGCCCGGGGTCGAGAACGTCACCCAGTCACCGTCCACGGTTCCGGTCGTCGGCACACCGTGATCGTGGATGTACCCACGTGACACGGGCACTCCCGTCAGGGCGAGGATGCCCAGGACGAGACCGGCGAGCATGATGACGGCGAGCACGCGGAAGCCGAGCCGCTGCACACGCGCCGCGGCCACGCACAGGCCACCCGTGCGACCCGCTTCCGGCAGCCCCTCCCTCTCACGCACCGCTGTCAGCCGTGAACTCGTGCCTCCCACGCCGCGGAAGGCGAAGCCCGCGAGTCCCATCAATGAGAACCCCGCGATGAAGACCATCGCGTAGGCGTGGCTCACGGGGAAGTTGACCAGCCAGATCAGAGTGTCCATGATGTTCACGCCGCATCCTCCCGCTCTATCGTCATGGCAACGGTGTGCGGATCCTCACGGAGGTAGCGCGCCCACACCGGCGAGCCGACCTGCACACGGGCCAGCGCTTCGGGATAGACGAAGACTGTCGTGTCTGCCTCCCAGCTCTGCTGCCCCTCCGGTGCCACGAGCAGGCGCAGCTCGAGTTCGATCTGTCCCTCGCGGCGGACACCGGTGGGGCGGATGGACAGTACGGACGCCGGCGCCTGCAGGCCACTGCGACGGGCGCGCACGAGTCGAGGGGCGATGAGGCCGCGCTGGATCCGCCAGTCGAGCATCGCCTCGCGGACAGAGGCATCGTTCATGTCCGCGATCTCGACCGAATCATGGTCTGCGAGGCTGTAACGGATCGGAAGCGGGATCCCCGGTTCCACTGCCCCCTGCTCGACGGGGTCGAGCAGCATCCTCAGCCGGCTGATGAACTCGGTGCCGTCTGCGGCCGCCACGCGCACGAACAGATCGTACTGCGGTACGTCGTTCACGGTGAGGCCGGTGCGGCTCACCTCGACGATGCGGCCGACCCCGAGGTGCGTCTCGCCACGCATTCTCTTGCGCGGGATGAGAGCCCCCATCGTTCCGCCGAACGTCAGGATGAGGCCCCAGGCGACGCCGATGAAGATGGGCGCGCCGAGGGTGTCCTCGCCACGGAAGGGCAGGATCGAGGATCGCTGGTCGACCCCGAACAGTCCCTCGCCCACCCAGATCAGCAGCCAGGCCGAGAGCAGCAGCCAGATCGCCGTGACGATGATTCGGATCATGCGCCAAGGCTACCGATCCCGTCATCTCCCGATCACAGATCGCGATCAGACGATGACGCGCGATGCCGTCCTCGACAGCGCACGCTGCACGCCCTTCGCTGCCGTGCGGCCAGCACGGTTCGCACCGATCGTGCTGGCCGAAGGACCGTAGCCGACGAGCTGGACACGAGGATCCCTGACCGCGGTCGTGCCGCGTCCGTTGCGATCGAGTTGGATGCCGCCTGCCTCGCTGCGCAGGTGCAGAGGCGCGAGGTGGGCGATCGCGGGACGGAAGCCGGTCGCCCACAGGATCGCGTCGACCCGTTCGAACGAACCGTCTGCCCAGCGCACACCGTCGGGCTCGATCCGCTCGAACATCGTCCGCCGATCGGCGTACGCACCGAGCCGCTCGGCCGCATGCTCCTGCGGACGCAGCATAAGCCCGGTGACGCCGACGACGCTCTGCGGCGGAAGCCCCTGGGCGACGCGCTGCTCGACGAGCGCCACCGCAGCGGCACCGGCCTCCGGCGTGAAGTCGTCATCGCGCCAGACCGGCTCGCGGCGAGTGGCCCAGAGCGTCTCGGTGATCGGCGCGAGAGCGCCGAGGAACTGCACGGCGGATGCACCTCCGCCGACGACCAATACCCGCTTGCCTCGGAAGTGCTCTGGACCCGGATAGTCGACGGTGTGCAGCTGCTCGCCGACGAATGTCTCCATGCCCGGGTAGTGCGGCAGGAAAGGCTGCGTCCACGTACCGGTCGCGTTGACGACCGTGCGAGTTCGCCACTCGCGCTCGCCGGCGTGAATCACCAGCATCCCGCCGTCATCCGTGACGCTGTCGACGTGCACTGGTCGGATGACGGGGAGGTCGTGCACGCGCTCGTAGTCCGCGAAGGAGGCAGGCACTGCAGCATTCGCGCGCTGTGCATCGCGGGCAGGGGCGGTGGATCCGGGCAACTCGGCGACGCCGTGCACGTCGTTCATCGTCAGCGCATCCCAGCGGTGCTGCCATGCGCCGCCCGGCGCAGCGTTCGCATCGAGCACGAGGTGATCGATGCCGAGGCGCTTCAGGTGAAACGAGGTGGAGAGACCGGCCTGCCCTGCACCGATGACGATGCTCTCCATGATCTGCATGTGCATGACAACGCATACATCGACGTTGTTGTTCCCGACTCCTGACGCCCGACGGGCGGAAACACCCGGTACACGGCTCGATTGGCGGTCGCCGCTTCGGGTGTTGTATTCTTTTCGAGTTGCCCCGCTCACCCGGGGCGCGAAGATGGGCCTGTGGCGCAGCTGGTAGCGCACCTGCATGGCATGCAGGGGGTCAGGGGTTCGAGTCCCCTCAGGTCCACCGAAGAGTCCCGCGGATTTCCGCGGGACTCTTGTCGTTCGGCGCTCCTATGAAGCGGACCCCTCGAATCCGGCGAGCGCGTCGGGTGTCGTCACCTGCGACCGCCACCACGGCGTCTCGATGAAGCCGCGCTTCATGAAGACGAGCTCCATCGATGCGCTCCATCCGCGTACGCCCTTCAGGTGCGCGATCGTGCCGGTCATGAAGTCGTGCAGCGTCTCGGTCGTCGGCAGGATGATCTCACAGTAGAGCGAGTTCTCCTCGAGCGAGGAGGCCAGAAACCGCACCGAGACATGCTGCGACAATGTGTGCGCCACTGAATCGATGCGTGAGGGCTCCACGCGCACCATCAGCAGCGTCTCCGCGCTCATCCCCAATGCGGATGCCGGGATCATCGTGACCGTGGTCAGGCATCCCGCCGCTCGCATCCTCTCGTAACGCCGTCGCACGCTGCTTTCGTTGACGCCGAGCTTCGACGCCAACGAAAGGAACGAGGCGCGGCCGTTATCACGCAGCTCATCCACGATCGCTCGGTCCGTGGCATCGAAATGCGTCGGATCGCAGCTGTTCGGTGGGGGCATGTAGCCTTGCGGATCACTCGCGGCTGTCGCATGCGAGTCGTACAGCTGGCGCCCCCAGTCGAAGCTCACCTTGTACGTGTGCATGATCAGATCGCTGCGCCAGCGCTCCACACCCGGAATCGCCTGCAACCCGGTGAGTATCCGCGTGAAGTTCGCGGAATCACCCGGTATGACGACCTCGGCGAAGATGTCGAACTTGCCGGTGACCAGCGTGACGAACCGGACGTACGGCGACTCGACGAGCTGCTCCGCGACACGCACCTGCGACCCAGGGGTGCAGTTGATCCGGATCAGGAAGGACTCGACGTGCCCCTCGCTGCCCAACGTCGGCACGATGCCGACGCGGACGATACCCTCTGCGAGCATCTGCTGGCCACGACGCGTCACCGTGGACACCGATGCACCGGCGAACTCGGCGATCGACGTCCAGCTGGCCCGACCGTCCTGCTGCAACGCGACCATTATTCGACGATCGAGATCGCTGATCTCTCGGCCGAGGTCGATCGAGCTCACGGGCGCGTCAGTGGGGCGTGCACTCGGTGCAGGAACTCCCTCACCGTCCTGGTCCACGCGTCTGCCTCCTCGATCTGCGGTGAGTGTCCCGATTTCTCGAACACGACCAGTTCGGAAGCCGGGATGAGATCGGCAATGGTCTGGCTACACGATACTGGGGTGATCCAATCCGTCCGTCCCACTGTGATGAGTGTCGGCACCGTGATCTCGTGCAGGCGCGGCTTGAGGTCGTAATTCGGCAGGTTCACGGAGAACGCGTAGTTGTGCGCCTCGTATCGGTACGGCGTCGCCTCGACCTTGCGCTCGACCGCCTCCGGATCGTAGACGAAGTCGTAGAGCGGGAGGATCTCACGCCAGCAATCCTTCAGATCGGCGTTGTCATGGACCTTGCCGACGTCTATCCGATCGAACTTCTCCATGTCGATGTTCACCCGGTCTGATGCCAGTGCGTTCTCCCGCGCAAGATGCGCGTTCGAGTTGTCTGGGGCGGTGTCGCGCAGCACGAGCGCGTCGACGCGCTCCGGATAACGCAGCGCGTACTCCATCGCCATGAAACCGCCATACGAACCGCCGGCCATCACGATGCTCTCTGCACCGATCCAATCCCGCAGCCCGTCGATGTCGGCAGCCCATTGCTCGTGACTGAATGTGCCGTTTCCCTCGCTCTGTCCGCTGCCGCGCGCGTCGAACACGACGATCCGATACTCATCGCTCAGCCGTCCGAAGCTCGCACGGGGCTCCGCGCGGGATCCGAGGCCAGGAGCGCCGTGGTGAGTGATGATCACCGGCACCCCCTCAGGCCCGAGTACTTCGACGGCGAGTCGATTGCCGTTGATCTCGACCCATTCATGGTTGGTCGTGGCTGCGGCGAATTCGGGGGAAACCGGCGGGGTGGTTGTCATGTCGTCCTCTTCTCTCAGATGAGTATCGATGCGCTCAGAGCGCGATCGTGCAGTCGTCAAGGGAGCGAGGGTACGTCGTCAGCGCCTCCGCTCCCTCCGCGGTCACCAGCATGCTGTCGCTGATGCGATAGCCGGCGTGACCGGGCACGTAGATCCCTGGCTCGTTGGAGACGATCATCCCCTCCTCCAACAGCGTCGGGTCGCCGTCTTCCAGCCACGGAGGCTCATGCATCCCCAGTCCGATGCCGTGGCCCTGCCGATGACGGATGTACTCACCGAGGCCGGCCTCTCGGATGACATCGAGGCAGAGTCGGTTCGCCTCCCTGCATTCGAGACCGGCGCGGATCGTCTCGCGGCCGATGCGCTGCGCACGGTGGATCGTGTCGTGGAATCGGCGCTGGTCCTGCGTGGGCTCTCCGAGCACGAACGTCCGCTCGCCCTCGACGAAACGACCACCGACGGCGCAACCCAACGAGAGCATGAACGTGTCTCCGGCGCGCAGACGATTCACAGACGGCAGCCCGTGCGGAAAGGCGGAGTTCGCGCCGGAGTACACCAAGCCTCCGGCGAGGAGCGAAGCGACCACGACATTGCGATGCTCCGTATACATGGTTCTCGTTCCTGTCGCGGTGACATGGCGTTCGAGTTCTGCCTCGGTCGGCAACTCCAGTCCGCCTGCTATCGCTTCCTTCACCAGTGCGACTCCGGCTTCCAGCATCCGATCCGTGACCCGCGCCGCCTCCCGATGCAGCGCGACCTCCTCCGGAAACTTCACGAAGCGAGAGCGCGTGAGCAGGTCAGAGGGGACGAACTCGGCAGCTGGCAGGGATTCTCGTGCCGCGGCGAGTCTCGCGAACGATATCGTCGTGGCGAAGCCGACCCGCCTGCGACCGCCGCCGACCGCGCTCGCGAATGCAGTGAACGGCGAAACGACCCCCGGGTACTCCTGGAACGCCACCAGCTCCGCGTGGGCCGACTGCGTTTGTGCGTACTCGCGTTCCAGCTCGGGCAGCAGAAGAACGACACGTCCATCGGACTCTATCCAGATCGCGACAGGTCGTTCCGAGGGGTGATGGAAGAATCCGCTGAGATAGGCGATGTCCTCGGGATGATCGGAGAGGAACGCATCGAAACCCTCGGCCCTCAGTCCATCGCGCACTCGGCGCTGCACGCGGTCGAAGAATTCCGGGCCGAGCCGCTGGTCGATTTCGGTCATGACATCCTTTCTTCAGCGTGTGAGGTGACGCGGATTGCGCGCATCGTTGTAGGCGATCGAAAGCAGCGTGGCTGAGAGCACCAGGATCAGGATCGCGATCGATGGGAACAGGGTCAGCCACCACGCGCTCACCATCGCCCCCGCCTGCTGTGCCTCGAACAGGATCCGTCCCCACGACCAGGTAGTCGGATCACCGAGACCGAGAAAGGCGAGTCCGGCAGCCGAAAGAACCGCGCGCGATGCGGTCACGACGACGGAGACGACCACGACCGGTGTGACGGCAGGCAGCAAGTGCCGTGTGATGATCCACCACGGGGACGTCGTCATCAAACGAGACGCATCCACATACGGCAGGCCGACCACGGTGAGCGCCTGCGAACGCACGAGCCTGGTCACCTCCGGCCAGGAGAACGCGGCCACCACGAGGATGATCGTCGTCGTACTCGGACCGACCAGTGCCGCGACGAGGATCATCAACGGCAGCACAGGGAGAGAGAGCGTCATGTCTACGATGATGCTGATCAGCCCGTCGAGGCGACGGAAGTAGGCACCTGCGACCGCGATGACCGTGCCGAAGATGATTGCGATCGCCGAAGCCGCGACCGCGACGAGAACGCTCTGCTGCGTGCCCCAGATCACTTCTGAGAAGACGTCGCGACCGAGAGCATCGGTTCCGAACCAATGCTGTCCACCCGGTGGGCGCAGGACGTCGGGGCCGTAACTGGCGGGGTACGGAGCTATAAGCGGCGCCGCGAGAGCCACCACGACGAGCAATAGGAGGAGAGCGAGCGAGATCATCCCGAGCGGGTCGCGACGGAACGCGCGCCACGTATGAGCGCTCGCGCGCTCGTTTCCTATCGCGACGGGCTCGGCCGTCGGAGTGACATCGGCTGGCAGCGGAGCGGTCATGACGTCTTCACTCTCGGGTCGAGGTAGCCGTACACGATGTCGGTGATCGTGTTCACGACCACCACGGTGATCGCCAGCATCAGAAATGCGCCCTGCAGAACAGGGAAGTCGAGTTGCGTCACCGCTTCGAAGATTCCGCGGCCGATGCCCGGGTAGGCGAACACCGTCTCGGTGAGAACGGCGCCACCCACCAGGAAGCCGAGTTGGAGTCCGATGAGAGTCGTCGTGGGAAGCAGCGCGTTGCGCAGGGCATGCTTCCAGAGGATGCGGCGCCCACGCAGACCATTCGCTTTGGCGAGGAGGATGTAGTCCTCCCCCAGGGTCTCGATGAGCGTGGAGCGCATCGTGAGCACGTAGGAGCCCACCTGAACCAGCATGAGCGAGAGCGCCGGCAGCACCAGATGCCGTGCGACGCTCACGTACCACTCGAAGCCGTACGTCCCGTTCGAGTACGCGCCTCCGATCGGAAACCAGCCAAGGTTCAAACCGAATACGAACAGCAGCAGGATCGCCACACTGGGAACGAAGAGCGACTGCCCCGTCACGCCGAGGATCTGTACTCCACGGTCCACGAACCGCCCTCGGTGAGATGCTGCGGCGACACCGAGCGGGATGCCGATGACGATCGTCAGCACGAGCGCCGTGAGAGTCAGAAGCAGCGTCCACGGAAGTCGCTGCATGAGGACGTCCGTCACCGGGATGGACTGTGTGAACGAGATGCCAAGGTTCCCCTGCAGGAGCTGCCACATGTAGAGGCCGTACTGAACCAGCAACGGCTGGTCCAGGCCGTACTGCGCGAGGATGGTCGCCCGGATTTCTTCGGTCATGTTCGGGCTGGCCAGCGCCAGCGCCGGGTCGCCGGGGAGCAGACGAAGGAGCAGGAACGTCACGGTCACGGCGAACCAGATCGTGAGGAGCCCTCTCCCCGCGCGACGCAGAATGAACGATGCTCGGGACACCCGGGCGACCTTCCTCGAGATTCCAGTGATTATTCGACGGGGTGAGCGCTCGCGAGCGAGAGCGGATTCACGATCGAGAGCAGTTCGCTCGGCTTCGAGATGAAGCCGTCCCATTCGTCGCTGACGGCGAAGAACAGATTCTGCGTGTACATGATGTTGTCGTACACCTGCTCGTGGACGATCTTGTTCGCCTTCTGCATGATGGCGACCTTCTCGTCCTCATCGAACGTCACCATGCCCTCCTCGATCAGCGCGTTCAGATCCGGGTCGTCGACATGGGTGTAGTTGATAGCACCGCCGGGCAGATACGACAGAGCGAAGTTGGTCACCGGGTCATCCATGATCGCGAAGTTGCCCGCATAGATGTCGTAGTCGCCTTCCTGAGTCATCGACAGATAGGTGTTGCGCTCCGTGCCCTGCAACTCGATGACGATCCCCGCCTCGGCCGCGCTGTCCTTCACCATCTGCGCCCACTGACTGGTGACGCTGTCCTGCAGGGAATAGATCAGACGGAAGGAGACCGGGAAAAGGCCGTCCGAGTCGGCGGTGTATCCCGCTTCCTCCATGAGCGAGCGGGACTTCTCGGGATCGAACTCGTACTCGGTCATGGAATCGTCGTGATACTTGGCGAGCACCGGCATCAGAGCACTGGAGTCGGTCGACACCGCCTGTCCCTGCAGAACTATGTCGCGGATGGCCTCGTAGTCGGTCGCATGAGCGAGGGCTTGTCGGACGAGCACGTTGCCGAGCTCGGGATTTTCCATGTTGTACACGAGGTGCGCGTAGCCCAGACCTGCGGCTTCGATCACCTGCAGCCCGTCCGTGTTGCTCAGCTGCTCGACCTGGGCCGGCGGAAGGGCATTGGCGATCACATCGATCTCACCGCTCTGCAGTGCGAGGATCTCCGTGTTCACATCGGGGTACACGCGGTAGACGACCTCCGCAGGACCGGGCACACCGCCGTCGACGAGCGGATAGTCGTCGACGCGGGCGAGCGTGTAGTGCTGGCCGACCTGGAACTCTTCGAGCACGAACGGCCCCATGCCCACCCAGCCGCCGTCCGAGCCGTCGTTGGCGAAGTCGGCGATCGAGCCCTTCGGCTCGAACACATGCTTCGGGACGACGACTCCCCAGAAGCCGATCTCTTCGATGATCGACGAGTCGGGCTGAGTCAGTGCGAGTTCCACTCTGGTGTCGGATACGGCTGTCGCCGATTCCAGGTTTCCGAGCTGCCCGAAGAACGTTCCGGGTGCCTCATCGCGCTTGACCGCGTTCAGAGTCCATGCCACATCCTCTGCGGTGAAAGGCTCTCCGTCGCTCCACGTCAGATCGTCGCGGATCTCGTAGAAGCCCGTCGTATCGTCGACGTAGCCCCAGTCGGTGGCGACGTGCGCTTCTTTGCTCCCGTCGTCGCTGATGCTCAGCAGATGCGGATACATCAGGTTGGTGACCCACGAGTCGGTGCGGCTGTTACCGAGCACCGGGTTGAAGTTGACGACATCCGTCGTAGTGCCGATACTGAGCGTCTCATCGCTCGGACTGGCGTCGCCCCCTGATTCTCCCGGCTCCGGTGCGCTGGGCGCACAGGCCGCGAGGGTGGTGGCCAACAGCGCCGCAGCGCCGATGGCGAGGAACTTGCTGTGCTTCATCAGACCCAAACCTCCTCGAGTACGCGCAGGGTGTTTCCACCGACGACGGCGCGGATCTCATCGTCGGAGTAGTTGTGCTTCACGAGCCAGCCGATGATGTTGTAGAAGGCCTCGGCCGGGTTCTCGATCCCGTCCACGTACGGCTGCTTCTCGTACTCGACGTTGGCATGGGCCTGGCCGAGCGACAGGTTCGACGAGAAGGCGTCGTGCAGGCCGACGTGGTCACCGAACAGAGTGTCCGGCCCGAAGCTGACATGTTCGAGGCCCACCAGGTCGACGCAGTACTGGAAGTGGTCCATCACCGACTCGAGCGAGTGCTTCGGGTGCTGGGGAGAGATGGTGGTGTGCGGCGCCGCCTCGATCCCGATCACCCCGCCGCGCTTCGCGCATTCGATGATCGTCTCGTCGGTCTTCATGCGGTTGGTCGGCCACAGTCCTCGCGCACCGGCGTGCGTGATGAATACCGGCTTCACGGAATGGCGGATCACGTCCAGGCACGTCTGGTCGCCGGAGTGCGAGATGTCGATCGCGATGCCGAGCTTGTTCATCCGCTCCACCGCGCGCTCGCCGAAGTAGGTCAGCCCGCCGTCACCGCGTTCCTTCAGCCCGCCTCCGAGCATGTTGGCCTCGGAGTAGGCGATGCCCATCTGCCGAACACCGAATCCGTAGAGTACGTCGAGCCTGTCGACCTCGTTCTCGATCATCGTGGAGGCCTCGAGCGCGAAGATGTGCGCCATTCGACCGGTCTCGGCCGCGTGGCGGATGTCCTTGATCGATTCAGCCTTCATCACGAAGTCCTGGTGGGCGAGATCCGCCATGCGCACGCCGAGGTCGAACAGCACGTCCTGGT